>NZ_VDGG01000002.1:0-92566 GCF_006861775.1 Psychrobacillus soli
GGTACATCTGTACACTTTTTACCTGATAATACAATCTTCTCTACGGTGAAATATAATTACGAAACATTATGCGAAAGACTGAGAGAATCCGCTTTTCTACTGAAAGGCCTTAAAATTGAATTACAAGATGAACGTACAGATGCTCATGATATTTTCTACTATGAAACGGGCATTCAAGCCTTTGTTTCTTATTTGAATGAAGAAAAAGATGTACTTCATCCCGTTTTCTATACGGAAGGCGCACAAGATGAAATCGAAGTAGAGTTCGCATTTCAATTTAATGATGGCTACTCGGAAACCATTTTATCTTTTGTTAATAATGTGCGAACAAGAGACGGTGGAACACATGAAACAGGTGCAAAAGCTGCTTTGACTAGAGTTTTTAATGAATATGCGCGGAAAACGAGTTTATTAAAAGAAAAAGACAAAAACTTAGATGGTTCTGATATTCGGGAAGGTATATCCGCCATTGTTTCCGTTCGAATTCCTGAAAATATTTTACAATTTGAAGGTCAAACAAAAGGAAAACTGGGAACTAGTGAAGCAAGAGGTGCTGTAGATGGGGTAATTTCCGAAAAACTGCAGTATATTTTGGAAGAAAATGCGGAGTTAACTGCTTCTTTAATACGAAAAGCAATTCGAGCACAACAAGCTAGGGAAGCTGCACGTAAAGCGCGAGAAGATGCACGTAACGGGAAAAAGCGGAAACGTTCGGATACGCTTCTTTCAGGCAAGTTAACGCCTGCTCAGTCGCGGAATGCAGCTAAAAATGAATTATACCTTGTCGAAGGAGATTCAGCTGGAGGCTCAGCAAAACAAGGTCGTGATCGCACGTTCCAAGCAATTTTGCCTTTACGAGGGAAAGTTATTAATACGGAAAAAGCAAAACTTGCGGATATTATGAAAAACGAGGAAATTGCCACGATTATCCACGCAATTGGTGGTGGAGTTGGTGCCGATTTCCAAATAGCAGATATCGCGTACGATAAAATTGTTATTATGACTGATGCAGATACAGATGGGGCACATATTCAAGTGCTTTTATTAACGTTTTTCTATCGCTATATGAAACCATTGATCGAGCATGGAAAAATTTACATTGCGCTGCCACCACTTTATAAAGTGTTTAAAGGGCTTGGTAAAAAAGAAGTGTTCGAATATGCATGGACGGAAAAAGAATTGGACGCAGCTTCGAAAAAGATTGGAAAAGGCTACTTGCTCCAGCGGTATAAAGGGCTTGGAGAGATGAATGCGGACCAACTATGGGATACAACGATGAATCCAGAAACGCGTACACTCATTCGAGTAACAATCGAGGACGGTGCAAGAGCGGAAAGACATGTAACGACTTTAATGGGCGATAAGGTAGAGCCACGTCGGAAATGGATTGAAGCAAACGTCAACTTTAGTTTAGAAGACGATTCCAATATTTTAGAAAATGAAAGAATACACACGGAGGATGAGTTAGTATGACACAACCCGAACGTTATCAAGATTTACCACTAGAAGAAGTGATCGGCGACCGGTTTGGGCGTTATAGTAAATACATCATTCAAGACCGTGCACTTCCAGATGCAAGAGACGGGTTAAAACCCGTTCAGCGTCGTATATTATTTGCGATGTTGCATGAGGGTAATACGAATGACAAGCCTTTCCGCAAATCGGCTAAAACAGTCGGAAATGTAATCGGGAACTATCATCCACATGGTGATAGTTCTGTTTATGAGGCAATGGTACGTATGAGTCAAGACTGGAAACTTCTCCATATGCTTGTAGAAATGCAAGGAAACAATGGTTCGGTTGATGGAGATCCACCAGCAGCAATGCGTTACACGGAAGCCCGTCTTTCTGCAATTTCACAAGAGTTATTACGTGATATAAATAAAAACACGGTAGAATTTATACCAAACTTTGATGATTCGGATTCAGAACCAGTCGTATTACCTGCAGGCTTTCCAAATTTAATCGTTAACGGTTCGACAGGGATTTCCGCTGGTTATGCAACAGATATTCCACCACATGCACTACATGAAGCACTGGACGCCGTGTTAATGCGTATGGAAAACCCAGCAGCGACGATAGAAGAGCTTATGACCGTGATCAAAGGCCCTGATTTCCCAACTGGTGGCATTATTCAAGGCGTAGATGGCATCAAAAAAGCGTATGAAACAGGTAAAGGTAAAATTGTCGTTCGTTCTAGAACCGAAATCGAAACGATTAAAGGCGGCAAAGAACAAATCGTTATTACGGAAATTCCTTTCGAAGTGAATAAAGCGAATTTGATCAAAAAAATTGATGAACAGCGTCATGATAAGCGTTTAGACGGCATTGCAGACGTTCGAGATGAATCGGACCGTACTGGTTTACGAATCGTTATAGAGATGAAAAAAGAAGTAGATGCATACGGAATTTTGCAATTTCTGTTTAAAAATACTGACTTACAAGTAACATATAACTTCAATATGATTGCGATTCATAATCGCAGACCAACGATGATGACGTTGCCATTATTATTAGATTCATACATTGATCACCAAAAAGAAGTCGTTACCCGTCGAACGTCATTTGATTTGGCAAAAGCAAAGGAACGCTTACATATCGTAGCTGGTCTGATGAAAGCTTTATCGATTTTAGATGAAGTCATTCGGACAATCCGTGCTTCTAAAGATAAACGAGATGCCAAAAATAATTTAATAGCTGCTTTTGCATTCTCTGAAGCCCAAGCAGAAGCAATTGTCTCCTTACAATTATATCGATTAACAAACACCGATATTACGGAACTGCAAAAGGAAGAAGAAACACTAAATGCACTAGTAAAAGAGTTAGAAAGTATTCTTGCAAAAGAATCGGTTCTGATGAAAGTGATCAAAAAAGAACTATTAGTTGTCCGCAAAAAATTTGCAGAACCACGTAAATCCACAATCGAAGATGAAATTGAAGAAATTAAAGTAACTTTAGATGTCCTTATTCCAAGCGAAGAGGTTATTGTCACTGTTACGAAAGATGGCTATATTAAACGTACGAGTGTAAGGTCCTTTACCGCTTCTAATGGGCAAGATTTTGCTATTAAAGAATCAGATTACTTGCTGTACCAAGAATCGATTAATACGCAGCATCATTTACTTTTATTTACGTCTAAAGGGAATTATATATACCAACCGGTGCATGAATTACCGGATATTCGTTGGAAAGACTTAGGCCAGCATATTTCAAGTATTGTGCCGTTAGACGCCAATGAATCCCTTATTAATGTAATTGGTATTGATTCGTTTGATCTGGATTTATGTGTCCTTACTGCAACGAAGGATGGGCAAATTAAGCGGTCATTATTATCGGATTATGTTGTACAACGATATGCTCGTCCAATAAAAACGATTAATTTGAAGGCAAATGATGAGATGATCCTAGCACAGCTAGTAGCTCCTTCCGATGAAGTACTGTTTACGACGCATTTAAGTTATTCTGTAAGATTCTCCTTAGATGAAGTACCGATTACAGGAGTGAAAACAGGTGGCGTGAAAGGTGTTAGTTTAAAAGAGGATGACTATGTTGTAAGTGTCAACGTCGTACCTCTAAATAGTCATGATGACATTATATTAGTTACACATCGTGGTGCAGTGAAGAAAATGGCGTTGAAAGAAATTGAATCAGGCACACGTGCTAAACGAGGCATTGTCACACTTCGAGAGCTAAAAACAAATCCACATAAAGTGTTTGCAGTTCTATTAACGAATAAAAAAGAAGAACTTGTTTTAGAAACAGAAAAAGGAATTCAAGAAGTTGTTCAACTGAACACACTTCGTCCAGTAGATCGCTATTCAAATGGATCGCTCATCGTTGACACAGGCAAAGACGGTCAACTCGTTCGTGTGTGGAAACAAACGATTGATCAAAAAGAGTAAAGTAACTTGACTTAGAATCTAAACAAAAAGCATTTCCATTAGGTACTATACCTTTTGTGAAGTGCTTTTTTATTTAGAATCCAGTCGGCAAAGCCTATTGGAAAATTCAGACCTAAGTCAAACAATTTACTAATTGAGTAGCTCCAATTATTCTTCCCGAATCTTCTAATACAATAAAGTTAAAGTCTTACTACCACTAAATATGAGATATTTTAATTACTTCCCTAAACATATAGTTAAAAACCCGTCCGCCCTACAATTCCATGAATAGAATAGCAGAGAAAGGAGGTGATTATATGTGTATTAATAATTCAAGTTGTAGATGTCATCTAAATCGTTGTCGAAATCTTGGGCCATTTTCAGCTGAAGATAGAGATTGTATGATTCCGGAACTTAACCCTCGTCAGAGATTTGGTTTCATGATTCCGTATGCTTCTGCTTTTGGAATGCTCTTGTTTGATCCTGATGCTCCAGAACCTACAAATACTCCTCAACAAGTTGCATTTGATTTTTTCGCGCCAGCAACAATAGATGCTAATGGTACGATAAACTTGACAGGACTTAACGAATCATTTGTAGTATCACAACCAGGTAACATAACAGCTATAGCTGCAAATTTCGTTAATGACACATTGATAACAGTCGGCGCAGCATCATCTTTAATTGTCAACGCACAAATCTACAAAGCACCATCAGGAAGTAATACCTTCATTCCAACAGGTGCATCTGTAAATATAATTCAAACAAACATTGATGTAGGAGCTAACACGGTAAGTGTTGGATCGCTGAATCTTGTCACACCTGTACCAATCGCAGTTGAAGAAAGTGTACTTTTGGTGTATTCAGCAACTACAACCGGAACTGTCTCCGCTGTTGCCGGTACCGGGAGTGCAAGTATAACTATTTCGTAAAAATCTGAACAGTACTCACAAAGTTCAAGCTAGAAATATACAAAACAACTAATTCGTGTAAGCTCCTTTCATTTAACCAATGCAAGGGTTTTTTGTTTCAAATTATATGTATGACTACGCTGAAGCGTAATTGGTTTGAATTTTACTATTGTGATAACATGTTCTCATACAATTAAATTATGATATTACATTAGTGACTTATCGTGGTGTATTAAAGAAAATGGCATTGAAAGAAATCGAATCCGGCACACGTGCTAAACAAGGGATTGTGACACTTCGAGAGCTAAAAACAAATCCACATAAAATGTTTGCTGTTATATTAACGAATTATAACGGGTGCCAGGTTCTCACACAATTTGAACCGTGGTTCCTCTCCTACAAAACTTCATTTTGAAATATGTTAAATCGTATTTCATTACAAGTAATATTGCTATAAACCGAAGTAATAAGACAGTATAGGGTGATTATTTTTGGATTAATTAGTATATCTTTTGTCCGGCTTATTCCTTTAACTGATAAAAAAGCGGTATTACTATTCAAATACAAAAAGCATTTCCATTAGGTACTATACCTTCTGTGAAATGCTTTTTGTATTTGGTATGCAGTTGGCCAAACTTATTGGAAAGTTAAAATCTAGGTCTGAACAATCTACAAATCGAGTAGCTTCAATTATCCTTCCCGAATCTTCTAATACCTTAAAGTAAGAATCTTACTACCTCCTACCTCTAAATAAAAATATTTTAAAAACTTCCCTAAAGATATAGTTAAAACCCCCGTCCGCCCTGTTATTCCATGAATAGAATAGCAGAGAAAGGAGGTGATTATATGTGTATTAATAATTCAAGTTGTGGATGTCATCTAAGTCGTTGCCGAAATCTCGGACCATTTTTAGCTGTTGATGCGGACTGCAATATTCCGCCAGCTCCATCATTACTCCGTTCCGCTGGGATTATCCCATTTTCTTCTGGTGGTCCTGTTGCTTTGTTAACAGTAACATCAGGAGCAAGTACTCCTGCTTTAATCGGATTTGGTAGTTCCGTTCTAAGTCCAACAATTTTATCCAACACAATAACATTGACAAGTGTCCTAAACGAAGCTTTTTCTGTTCCTCGAGTAGGTACTATAACTTCAATTTCAGCATCATTCATTGCTGCAGCAGGTATAACTCTTACGACAGGATCAACTGTAACGGTAAGGGCACAAATCTGGAGAGCACCTGCAGGAACTAATGTCTACAGTCCAACAAGCGCATTTGTAGATTTAGCTCCGTCCCTATCAGGTTTATTAAGTGTACTTGTCCCAAGTGAAGGATCATCGGATACTTTCCCACCGGTACCATTAGCGGTTGGAGATCGTTTAGTAATGATGATTTCAACAACTCAAACAGGACCTCTTAACATTGTTGCACTTACGGGTTCCGTATCTGCAGGAATAACCATCGAGTAATCAGCGGTCGCTGCAGTAACAAAAATTAAACCGATGTTTACTGAACAACTTTCTTTGTGTTAGCCCCTTTCATTTCAATAATGAAAAGGGGCTATTTATTATGTATTAAATGTAGGGTGGTAGTGAACTGTTACTTGGAAGAGGTATTTTCAAATTTAATAAAAGGAAGGCCCAATTCAAGTACAATCAGTAAAAGCATAATAAAAAGCATTTCCATCAGGTACTATACCTTTTGTGAAATGCTTTTTGTGTTTTGAATGCAACATGTTGGAAAGTTCGATTCTAAGTTAGAAGAATCTTTAAATAGAGTAGCTCCAAATATTCTTCGCGAATTTCTCAATACTTTAAAAAATAAGTCTATTTAAGTATAAATATGAAATAGTTTTAAACATCTCTAAAGATATAGTTTAAAACCCCGTCTGCCCTTCAATTTTATGAATAGAATAGAAGAGAAAGGAGGTGATAATATGTGTATTAATAATTCAAATTGTGGATGTCATCTCATTAGTCCCATAATTGTCTCTACCAATAGACCAGCTTATGGATATGTTTTTAACTTTCCAGTCCAAACAGTAGCTTCTGGTGGTGATGTAAACTTTAGCGGTAACGGGCCATTAGTTAATATTAGCCATACTCCAGGTACTGCACCTATTTTGATTCCTAGAGCGGGAGACTATTTAGTAGAATATACCATCGCTGTCGATGGACCACAGATGTCCGCGTATGCATTGATTCTTAATGGTGTAGAAGTTCCTAACTCTGCTACTCGTTATGGTGCTACAAGTCCAGCAGGTACCAATCAAACATTGACTGGTTCTGCAATTATAAGTGTTCCAGCTAACTCAACACTTCTATTAAGAAATGTTGGTAATACTGCTGATACTCTAATAGGAATTGATGATGGCCACGGCGTCCTCAATGCATCGCTTTCCATTCACAGACTTGGCGCTTAGTAAATTTTTGTATGCCATATGTTATATTTGAGATCCAGCAATAAAAAGTGCGATGTCCTAATTATTATAGGATGTCGCTCTCTTTATTGTTTTTGGTGTTACTATTAAATTGAATTTTACAAAAAAGGATCATTTCATTCTTTCTTCATAACTATATGGTATAAGTATATAGGCGGAAAGCTAATACATATAAAATTTGGAGGTACAGCATGAAAAAAATAATTTTAATGACAATCGCTTGTTTATTATTATTTAGTACACAAGCATTTGCACACACTGGATTAGAAAGTTCAAATCCGGCTCAAGGGAGTACAATAATAGAAGCTGTGAATGAAATTACATTAACTTATATGACTAAAATTGAAGAAACAAGCTCATTCAAATTAGTGAATGCTTCAGACGAATCAATGGATGTAACAAATTTATCTGTAAATGATAATGTCATGACAGGAACAGTTGAAACAAACCTAAAAAACGGTCCTTACAAAATCGTTTGGAAAATTGTCGGTATTGATGGACACCCAATTGAAGGGGAAGTAGACTTCGTATTAAATGCACCAATTGTAGAAGAGGTAAAGGAAGACACAGCTACAGAAACAGTGGAAGAACCGGAAGTTACAGAAGAAGAACCAGTTGTTGAAGAAACTACATCAGCAGAAGTAGAAGAAGATAAGGGAAGCAACACAGGCCTTATTATTGCTATTGTTGTAGTACTTGCTGCAGCAGTATGGTTCATGACGCGGAGAAAAAATAAATGATTTTTCTTCTAACAACAATTAGCGAGGCACTTTTATATACGTGCTTCGCCTTGTTAATGGGGAATTATATTTTTTCGTTATTTCCATCTGATTTAAAGCCTAAAATAGTAGTCTCACGAAAAGTGAAGCTTATTGCAGTTGCCGGGATCGCTATTTTTTCTTTTGCACCATTACTAAGTCTAGTCACTTTTTTATATGAAGATTATGGCTTATGGCAAACGCTAATATCCATTATTTTCACGTTTGAAGTAGGGAAGTCATGGTTATTTTTAGCTATATTGTCCATCATTTTAGGGTTATATATTTTCTTCTTTGATAAGAAAACAGCTGCTATTTATTCTGTCATTGGTATATTACTGATTTTTGTCTTAATTGCAGGGCTTGGATGGGCAAGTCATGCGACCTCCATTTCTCCTGTTAAAGGTTTTATAACCCATTTCACTCATTTTGCTTCCGTCGTTGTTTGGGTTGGCATTCTAATGATTGTCAGTTGGTTTTCTCGTAACACGGACAATTGGACAAATTTTTTGAAGTGGTTTCATGTAATGGCCTTGTATTGTTTTGCGATTGTGATTATTACAGGTCTTTCTTTAATGAGTTTCTCGATGGAATGGAGTACTTATCCAGATTCATGGATGCTTTCTTACGGTCAAAGCTTGCTCATTAAACATTTGCTCATTATTCCATTGATTGGATATGCATTTATTAATGGTATTGGGATGAAGCGTAAACTGCAAAAAGAAGTAAATTTTGATCCGAGACCGTGGGCAAAAGTTGAATTTTTTGTCATTTTGCTTATTTTCGTCGCAACTGGAGCATTGAGTCAACAATCTCCACCAAGTAATTTAGCGCAAATATTGAGTTCTGAAGGGGTTTCTCCTTTATTTGGATTATTCTATGACGGAGTTATTCAACCTAGTTTAAACGTACAATTTACGCCTAAATTGGATGGTATATTGATAGGGATCGTATCTATTTGCTTCTTTGCAGTAAGTATTTTATCTTTTTTCAAAAAAATGCCGCCATTATTTTCGTTCATCATGAGCATTCTATTTGTCATTTCTGCATATTTAGCGTTACTTTTGAGCGTGCAAGTTGTATAAACAAATATAAAAAGCATTTCCATGGGGATATTGACCTTGTTGGAAATGCTTTTTATATTTGTTTTCATAGCGTTGTAATTTTTCCTTTTTTGTTTTCGTCATTCGTACATGGGTACTAAAGTCGATATCATTACGTAATTTTGTGACGTCTTTTCCTGTATTACGTAGTAGATGTGTTCTTTTTCGTTTGGCAGCTGATTTTGCCATGTAAATCACTCCTCATTCATTTAGTTGTTTCAAGATATAGATTATATTATTTGTAACAAAAAGACAAATGGTTTTAAATGCAATAATTTTCTGTTAACTATACAAAAATTCAAAAAATTAATGATTTGCGCAATTATATAAAAAGGAGATAAGGATGAACAAGTGTATGGTGTGTACTTGAGAATACATGCATAGTGATGGATAGATGCAAATGATAGATGAAATTCCGGTGGAGTTGCTAAGGGAACTGAATTTGGAAGAGCATAACAGATGCAAAAGTATATAAATAATAATCATTTAAATTCAGTGATATTTGATTTAGTTTTTAACCATTATAAAACAATAATTCTAGGAAAGCTTAAAATATTTAGGATTTCTTGTAGAAGGACACCAAAGTTAGGACAATGTAAAGATTCTTCAGGGTTCTAGTTACATTGCGGTTACGGGAATACTAGTTAGGGATTATGCGAAAAAGGCATTCAAAATTGCTTCGACTGGTAAAGGTGCTGGTCATTTTGTTTATGTTAATAAGAAAACTATAATAAATACTGCAACTGCCCCTAAAAAGGGTGGAGAGACTGTCGTAGGTCATGCTTTACAGAAGCATGCAGGAAGAAATCCGCAAACTTGGGGTAAAGTAAAAGGTGGATCAGACCAAATAAATCAAACTGCATTAAAACACCTTAAAGAAATAATGAATGCACCTGGAGGATTTGTCAAAGTTAAAACTAAAGGTATACAATTTTTGGAGAAAAAGACTACCAGATGGACGAGGAGTAAGATTAAACCTTGATGGAACTTTTAAAGGGTTTATTGACTAATAAAAAGGAGGGAAGTAAGTGGAAAATTTAGAGATTATATTAACTGATATCAATAAGAGAAAAGTTAATAATTTAATTTACAATGAACTTAAATTATCTACATTAAAAGTTAAATCATCACATTTTTATGATAATATTTTAAAAAAAGACATGGGTTTTGCTCAAGTAAAAAACTTAGAAGAGATTTTATCACCAAAAGGCACAGGAAATATATTTCTTGAAGAATTGGAGTTAGGAATTTCATTAAAAAACGTAGTAATAGTTTTCTCATTTGATGAAGAATATGGTGATATTGTATTCAACTTTCCTGAAAGCGAAATATTAAAAGATAATATGCATGAAAATAAGATAAGCTTGAAAAAGCTATTAGAATATCTAGTTAATTTGAAGAAAAATTATGATATTCCATCAGTGATTATTGGTTACGAACCAGCAGATGAAGATACATTAATAATAGAAATAAATAACACAATAGCTAATTATGAAAAAGAAATAGATAAAATAATTTTTTGAATTATTAATTTATGACCTCAAGGTGATTACCTTAAGGCTTTATTATGGTGTTCCTTTTAAAGCTGTTTTCAAATAATTACTTTTAAAAGACTTTCTGTACTAACTACTTTTTCTATATGTTTTTGCATGCTGTTCTCATTTAATTCCCACCCCCCGGATGCTTTATAGATTATGAGGATCCGAATGTTAATGTGAGTAAATGCCCTATTTGATGTTTTTCATGTGCAACGTTTACCTGAGAAAATAATGGATTAGTCAAGAACCTTACAGTGGGACATTATACGGGGGAGACATATCTTATTAGCTTATGCGTTTATTACTCACTATTTTAAACCAAACGGGAAACAGAAATCTCAACAATTTATAGAGCGAGATTTTTATACAAAACATATAGATCAACTAATAAGCAAGGACGAGAAGTAATATATTTTTTTATTTTATAAACTAGCGAATTATCAGAAAACTAAAACGAACAACTTGGAGTTATATAAGCTAATAAATGCATATAATCTGCATAAAAGTAAAAATAATTGGAAATCAAATTCAGAATTCTTATTTACTTAATAGAAAGAGCAATTCATTTTCCTAACGTTGGTGTCCTGATTGTCCTAACTTTGCTGTCCTTTAACACAATTTCTATAAAATATCTCACTGTTTCAAGTATACTTATTCAATGAAACGCAGCTTTGTATAATATATATTATGACCACATCCCTATTTATAATCAACTATTTATCGCTACTTTTTTAATCAACTTCCTTTCTATATCTCCAGTTAGCACTTTTTACGTGATTTGTATCAATAGAAGCAAAACTAGCCTCTATTACGTCATTTAAATTAAGATGATTTTTCTTGGCAAATAATCTTAGATTTGTGATCACTTCTTTATCGCAAGTAGTTCTGAACTCTACACGATCCTTAGGACGATTTTTCTTATCAAATATAATTTCATCTTTTTTCATCATATTTTCAAAGCCGTTTTCAAGTAAATATCCGATATGTGTGTTATTTTCTTCTGCCATTTTTTTAAGTTCTTTAATTAGTTTTGAACTAATTCTTGTCTTATATTCACTTCTTGTTTGATCAATAGTTTGTATTAATCTTCCATTAACTAATTTCCACATAATAGATCGTCTCCTTTTCCTTCACTCTTTGGGTTAGTCTTTCTTTTTTACAATAATTATAGTTATCTCCTGCATGTTCATAAATGATTTTTGCCAGCTTTGGGAGATCATCTTTTCCTTTTACCCAAACACGGTATATCATACTTCCTTTTTGGCTGCATTCTGTTGTTATTTCAGCTCTTAATTTCCACGATTTATAGAGAGCTAAAAGTCCTTTAGCAAAATCTTCACTTCCCGTTGTTACATTCATTACATAACCTTTGTTTTGTACCCACCCATCCCCATCAATCACCCCCCTAACAAATGAAAATAAATATTCCTCTGGGATGTTTGGAAAAGGAACCGTTAATGATTTATTTGGAGTGATTCCTAGTATAGCAAGATCTTCTTTCATAATCTTTGAATTGATAATTAATGTAGGTGTTGTCTTTGTTTTTCCATAAGACGCTAACACATAATCAGCCTCCAAATATTTTGCTATTAACTGCAATATTCGTTCATCTTTTTGAGAGAAATATACACTATGGAATTTTTTATTCACATGACCATCCGTTACTAACATTCCTAAACCCAAGCCATTTCATGGGACCAAACCTTAAAGAAATGTTCATTCACTTTGTTTATTCTCGGTCTACCAGAGTATTTTTTCCTGTTAACAGGAACATTGTGTTTGTGTATTACATTCAGTATTGCTACAGAAGTTAGCCCTACTACTAACTCCATTTCTTTATATGTCATACCGCTTTTATACATGTCTATAATCATTTCATCCGTTATTCCTCGTTTTCTAGGCATAATTCTGTCCCTCCAGAATAGCTTTACAACTATTATACAAACGAATGTTCTAAAAATCAAAAAAATCAACTGAGAAAATGATAAACTTTTCCCAGTTGATTTACTTTTATGCATCACTTAAATAGTTTTGAAAAAATCATTCACTACTTTTTCGGATACATCAGACAATTTTTTGTACGTATATTGCGGTATTTGCCCTTTATCGATCAAAACAGTTCGGACTCCTTCAAAAAAATCATGATGTTTCATAAAGTTTGTTGCTAGTGTTAAATCCGTTGCCAGGCATTCCTCTATTGTTTTGTTTTGTCCATCTATTAATTGCTTTAACGTTATCTTTAAAGAAAAAGGAGATTTGGAGAGGATTGTTTTCTTCGTTTCCTTGGTAAAGGCATCGTCTTTATCTTCTAACGACGATATAATACCTTCTATTGTATCGAAAGCAAAATGCTCATTTATACTTTCTTCTCGAATTTGAAGCTCGCTTTCCTCTTTAGGAGAACTTGCATAATTCTCGATTAAATCTTGAAGCGTATTTTGAATAGATCGTCCATGCCAATTTGTTTCATTAACAGCTAAAATAAACTCGCCAAGCGCCTCCTGGGTCATATATATATCCCCAGCTTTTATATATAAAATATCCGCTGCCGTAATAACAGATGCTGTTAAAGCTAAATATCGTCCTAAGTAGCCAGGTGCTTTATTTAGAAAATAAGCAGCTCCCACATCTGGGAAAAATGCAATATTCATTTCAGGCATGGCCCATTTTGTACGCTCTGTCACAATTTTATGACTTGCACCGTAGGATAGCCCAACTCCCCCACCCATCACAATTCCATTTAAACAAGCGATAATCGGTTTCGGAAAAGTATATATGAGTCTATCTACTTCATATTCTACCTTAAAAAACTGTTTTGCTTCTTGTAATGCTGCTTCGCTAGTATTCGATTCATAGAGTGCTTTTATATCTCCACCGGCACAAAAGCCTTTTTCTCCAGCCCCATTTAAAATGACAACATGTATGTTATCGTCTGTTTGCCACTCTTCCAATTTTTGCCCTATTTGTTTCACCATTTCGTAAGACAAGGAATTTAATGCTTTTGGGCGGTTAAGTGTGATGGTGGCTACCCCATTATCATTAGTTGAAAATAGAACTTCGTTTGTCATAATGTCCCCCTTTAAGAATGTGTAAAATTAGGTTTTAGATGCGCTTAAAACCAGCGTTCTGTTACAACTTTTTTACGTGTATAAAATTGCACACCGTCTTTTCCGTTTGTTCCAAGATCACCGTAAAAGGATGCTTTGTTTCCTGCAAAAGAGAAAAATGCCATTGGGGCAGGGACATTTACATTCACACCTATCATACCTGCGTCTATTTTTTCACGGAAGATTTGTGCGTTTTTTCCACTCGAAGTATAAATTACTGCTCCATTCGCAAATTTAGATTGGTTCGTCAAATCGATTCCTTCTTGTAGATTTTTTACTCGCACCACGCTTAAAACAGGAGCAAAAATCTCATCTTGCCAAATTTTCATGTCTGGTTTCACATGGTCAAAAATGGTAGCTCCCACATAGTAACCTTTCTGGTTTTCTGGCTGTCTACCGTCCACTAATAGTTGTGCGCCTTCTTCTACTCCGATGTTAATATAATTTAACACACGATCTTTGTGTACTTCGCGGATCAATGGACCTACAAAGTTTTCTTCATAGCGACCATCTCCGACTTTTAGCTTGCGAGTTTCTGCGACAAGTAAGTTGATAAACTCCTCTGCAATATCCTCTTCAACTGCTACAACAGAGCATGCCATACAGCGTTCACCGCTACTACCAAAAGCGGCTCCTATTACACCTTGTACTGTTTTTTCCAAATGACAATCAGCTAAAACAATTCCGTGGTTTTTTGCCCCGGCAAGTGCTTGCACCCGTTTACCATTTGCAGAACCCGTTTCATATACATACTTTGCAACAGGCTCCGAACCAACAAACGATATTGCTTTAATAGAAGGATGTTCTAACAAACCATTAACGACATCTTTACTGCCATGTACTAAATTGAGCACACCGTTCGGAAACCCTGCCTCATAGAACAAATCGACCAGCTTTTCCGCTAAAATAGGCGTGCGTTCCGAAACTTTTAAGACAAACGTATTCCCACATGCAATTGCCAGTGGAAACATCCAAAGGGGAACCATCATTGGGAAGTTAAATGGCGTGATTCCTGCTACAACACCAATCGGATATCGCCAAATCGATCCATCAATTCCTTCAGCAATATTCGGAAGTGCATCGCCCATCATCATACTTGGTGTCGAAGTAGCTAGTTCCACAACCTCGATACCACGTTGTACTTCCCCACTAGCATCTTTTAACGTTTTTCCGTTTTCCGCTGTAATAATCGCCGCCAATTCGTCTTTGTTTTCAAGTAGTAATTGGTGGTATTTATACAAATAGCGTGCTCTATTTGGTACAGGAACCAATGACCACTCGTCAAAAGCTGTACTAGCCGCTTGTACTGCTAGATCCACATCCTCTTTTGTAGAGATAGGAACATATGCGATTGTTTCTCCAGTTGCTGGGTTCGGAATAGATTCTACTTCTGTTCCTCTAGAGTCAACCCATTTACCATGAATATTGTTCTGCATTCTTTTTATCGTTGTAGTAATCATGACAGATTCTCCTTTTCATAAAATAGATGGTGTTTGCGTACTAACTTTTTTATAGAGAACAGACATATCCTGTTCCCCAAGACCACTTTTATCGGCTTCTTCATACATCCCGTAAAGTATTTTACTTATCGGTAAATCTACATGATTTTTATCCGCAAGCTCTAATGCAAAACCCATATCCTTTTTTAATAGATTGAGAGCAAAACCAGGTGCATAATCATCATTTGCTATAAAGCTCTTATAATTTCGTTCATATATTCGGCTTTGACCATAGCTGACATTTAACATATCAAACAGTTTATCTAAGTCTAGTTGACTTTCTTTGGCAAGGGTAAGCGCCTCGCTCACTCCAGCCGTGTAGAAGCCAATTAGCAAGTTATTAATCAGTTTTGTAGCAGTACCGCTATCAATCTTTTCACTGACATGGAATATATTTTCTCCTAATACATGAAGGACCGGCAATGCTCTTTCAAAAACTTCCTTTGAACCGCCAATCATAAAAGTAAGCGTTTTGTTAATAGCCCCAATCACACCGCCACTAACAGGCGCTGCAAGAAAATCCACGCCTTTTAGCTTAGCGCTTTGTTCTATTCTTATATTGAGTTCAGGAGATACTGTGCTTGTATCGATTAATAGGATGTTTGTATTCGCATGCTCGATCAGTCCCTGTTCACCTAAGTAGATTGCTTCCACAGCCCCATTAGACGGGAGACTTGTAAAAATAACATCACATGTACTTGCCAATTGTGTAATAGAATAGCCTACTTTTCCGCCATTTTTCTCAAAATGAAGTAATGCCTCTTTATTCAAATCAGCTCCATACACGTCAAAATTAGATGTGATCAAATTGTGAGACATAGGTAACCCCATATTTCCAAGTCCTATAAAGCCTATCTTCTTCATTGGAACACTCCTATTCATATGAAATAGCGACCATGGTCTATCATTACTTCTGCAATTTTCCGTTTCTTTATAAACAGATTGCTAAATAGAGGTACGGGCAGTTGCTTCATGTCTTGTAGCATAACCTCTCTCAATTGCTCATCTATTTCTAATGAGGATAGTATCGTAATTGAAGCCGTCTCTATTTTCCGATAACCTTCCTCACAAATGACAGCGGTAACCAATTGGTGAATTGTCTCTTCGTTATTTCTGCCATTCTTATTTAAATATTTTTCTAACCGTAAATAGGAAGATTCCATTATATATATGTCCTTTATAACATCAGCTAGAAGTCGTAAATATTCTTGTTCCTGCTCTAAGTTTAAGGAAGTGTCGGAAAATGCTTTCAGAACTTTGTGCAGTAGCTCTAGTGATAGTATAATATATTGGAAATTTCTATTTGGTATGGACGGAGATTCACTTCTTACTAATGGAACAGTTGAAATAAGTTCTTCTTGTTTTTTTAGCATAATTTTGGAAATAGTTAAACGATTTATTTCGTTTGTCCCTTCAAAAATGCGGCTAATTCTTGCATCTCGATATAGGCTTTCGACTTCATATTCTTGCATAAAGCCATTGCCACCGTGAATTTGTACCGCTTCATCTACAATTTCATCCAATATTTCGGAACTATTAATCTTATTTAGCGCACATTCAATGGCATAATTGGCTAATACTGCCGTAATCTCTTGATCACTTTCGATTGCTTCTAACGTTTCATCTATACAGTGGGCTGTCCGATAAGCAGCGCTCTCTGCTCCATATATAGAGATGACCATATTGGCTATTTTTTCTTGGATCATTGTAAAGTTAGACAAATGTTTGTTGAATTGCTTTCGTTCATTTACATACTGGATAGAGAGCTGGGTCGCTTGCTTTGCAGTACCGATATTCGCAAAAGCGAGTTTTAGTCGTGCCATATTTAATATGTTGAGTGCCACTTGATGACCTTTTCCACCAACACCGAGCATATTTTCACCTGGAACAGTTACATTATCTAAAATAAGGGTAGCGGTGGATGAACCTTTAATACCCATTTTCTTTTCTTCTGGTCCTGTTGATACACCATGAAAGGAGTTTTCTACGATAAAAGCAGTGACACCATCTACTGTTTTCGCAAATACAACGAAGACATCTGCCACTTTTGCATTCGTTATCCATTGTTTCTCTCCATTTAATAACCATGTACCATCCTCTTGCAAAACAGCTGTCGTTTTTAAGTTTAAAGCATCAGAACCTGCATTTGGCTCCGTTAACGCATAGGCTCCAATCCATTCTCCTGAAGCAAGCCTTGGCAAATACGTTTCCTTTTGTTGTGCAGTTCCAAAATAGACATATGGAAGAGTTCCAACTCCTACATGAATATTAAACGAAACGCTAAAAGAACCGCTTTGTCCCATTTTTTCTGCGACTAATCCCGCTGTTTTTTTGCTTAATGACAAGCCACCATAAGCTTCTGGTGTTTCGATACTTAGTAATCCTAACTCACCTGCTTTTTTAAACAACTTGCTTGTTATAGCATAGTTATGCTGTTCAAATTGCGATAATTGAGGAATAATATCTTGTTGAATAAATGACTCAGTCGTTTTTGCTATGAGCTGATCTTCTTCTGTGAAATCTTCTGGAGTGAATATAGTAGTAGACGTTTCTTTTTCCAGAGAAAAGAGGTTCTGCACATGGACCAATTGTTTTTCCATCCTTAGCCTCCTAACTTTATGAGGATAAAGCTGCCGGAACAGCTTTATCCTTGTCTCTATTGTTGATTGGTTAATACTGTTTTAGATATAGCCTTATCTAATTCTTCAAATTTATAATACGAAATCGTTTCATACAATTCGCTTCTTGTTTGCATATCCGACAATCCTTCTTTTTGAGAGCCTCGTTCTTTGATTAATTGAAAAATGGTTTCATAAGCTTTTGCTGCTACTCTAAGAGATGTAACCGGATAGATGACCATTTTATAGCCCATTTCCTCAAACTGTTCCGCTGTATAATAAGGAGTTTGACCGAACTCTGTCATGTTTGCGAGCAATGGAACAGAGATTTTACTAGCAAACTGACGGAATTCGTCCTCTGATTTGAGTGCTTCTGGGAATAGGGCATCTGCTCCAGCCACCACATATGCCGCTGCTCGTTCAATGGCAGCATCTAACCCTTCCACTCCTCGTGCATCTGTCCGAGCAACGATTACTAAAGAAGGAGCAACTTCTTTTATCACTTGAATCTTCTGTACCATCTCTTCAGTAGAAGTAAGCTGTTTCCCATTTAAATGCCCACATTTTTTAGGGAGTTGTTGGTCTTCTATTTGAACGGCAGCGACTCTAGCTTCTATCATCTCTTTGGCAGTTCTCGCAGCATTCAATATTCCACCAAATCCCGTATCAATATCTACTAACATAGGAAGATTAGTTGCACGGATAATATCTTTGGCACGCTCAGCCACTTCCGTAGATGTAACTATCCCTAAATCGGGCAGTCCTTTACTAGCTGTGTAAGCCGCTCCAGATAAATATAATGCAGAAAACCCTACTTCTTTTGCTATTAGCCCAGCCATCGCATCATGACTACCAGGAATTTGCAAAATATGCTCAGAAGCTATTAAAGCACGAAATTGTTCAGCGAGTTCTTTTTGTGTAGAGTCTTGATCTACTATCCAAGCCATTTTCAATTCCTCCTTTTAAAGTAGAAACAACTCCATAAATTCATTTACGTTCATTTGTGCTAATGTTTTATAGTCATAGCAAGTTTCTTCTAGCTTTTGTTGCTGTTTTTTTGGATAGTGCGACTGGATATTGAGTGAGAACTTTTCTTTAATTTTTGGAATGGCTTCTTCTCTACGAAAGCGATGTCCTAAAGGATACTCACATTCTACCTTTTCCGTTAATGTTCCATCCTTGAAAAGAATTTGAACAGAATTGGCGATTGAGCGCTTGCTCGGATCGAGATAATCATGTGTGTATTGTTTATTTTCCACTACTACCATCTTACTTCTAAGTTGATCGATTAAAGGATCTGAAGCCGTTTCTTCTTCATAATGCTCCGCCGTAATTGTCCCTTTACTAAGACCAATTGCGGTAATATATTGTAAACAATGGTCTCGGTCAGCCGGATTATGAAGTGGTCCAGTTTTGTCGATAATACGGATAGCAGACTCATGTGTCGTAATCGTAATCCGTTCTATTTCATGCAAGCGTTCCTTCACAAGCGGGTAAAGCTTAACAGCACATTCAGCTGCTGTCTGTGCGTGGAACTCCGCAGGGTAAGAAACTTTAAACAAGACATTTTCCATTACATAGGAATCTAGATTTCTACCAAGCTTCAACTCTTGCTTATTAAATAAGACGTCTTGAAAACCCCAACCAGGTGCTGATAGAGCTGTTGGATATCCCATTTCTCCTTTTAGTGCCATCATCGCTAAATGTACTCCGCGACTAGTTGCATCTCCTGCAGCCCATGATTTACGAGAGCCGGTATTTGGAGCATGTCTATACGTTCGCAAGCTAGAATTATCAAGCCATGCATTAGATAAAGCGTTAACGATTTCTTCTTTTGAACCTCCGAGCATTTTAGTTACAACAGCCGTAGTAGCAATTTTGACGTATAACACATGGTCAAGCCCAACTCGATTTAGACTGTTTTCTAGCGCAAGCACGCCTTGGATTTCATGTGCTTTGATCATCATTTCTAAAACGTATTGTACCGTTAATGGCTCTTTTCCTCCCGCCACATTTTTTCGCGATAAATAATCGGCAACAGCAAGGATTCCCCCGAGATTGTCTGATGGATGTCCCCACTCCGCAGCTAACCACGTATCATTGAAATCTAGCCATCTAATCATACAACCGATATTAAAAGCGCCTTTTACTGGATCGAGTACAAAGGAAGTACCAGGTACTCTAGATCCGTTAGGAACAACTGTGCCCGGCACAACAGGACCTAATAGCTTTGTACATTCCGGGTAATTGAGTGCAAGAATACCGCATCCTAGTGTGTCTAATAATACGTATTGAGCTGTTTGAAAAGCTTCCTCGCTCACTATGTCTTTATGCAACACATAATCTGCTATTTCCTCTAGTAAAATATCTGTCTTTGTTCGCTCGTTTATAGATAACAAGTTAATCTTTCCTTTCGAATGATATTAGTTTAAAATTGTAATGGGTGTTTTGCAGAACATCCATTTGGCGGGCGTGCTTTAAGCTACTATTTGTCTATTGGTTGATAATAATGGCGCGTCGCTCGCCTGTATAATGTACTCTTGGACGAAATAATCGGTTATTTGCATGCTGCTCCATCACATGCGCGCATAATCCTACTGTTCTTGAACTATAGAAAATCGGTGTATATAAAGGAATTGGAATGCCAAGCATCCAATATACAGGTGCTGCATAATAGTCAAGATTTGGGTAAATACCCTTTTCTCGCTCCATTATTTTCTCCCCAGCTTCACACATTTGATAAAGGAGATCGTCTCCTTGTATCTCACACAATTGACGTAAAGCATCCTTCATAATTGTCGCCCTAGGATCGATTTTCTTCATATAAACACGATGACCAAATCCCATAATTCGATCGTTATTAGCCAATTTTGTTTGCAGAACTTTTTCAAATTCTGCAACCGTTTTTGCTTCCAACAGCATATACATAACTGCTTCGTTTGCCCCACCATGCAAATTTCCTTTTAGGGAAGCTACTGCTCCAGTGAGTGCACCATACATATCAGATTTTGTAGAAGCTATTACTCTCGCAGTAAACGTAGAGTTTGGCATTTCATGCTCACTATATAAAACAAGGGAACGATCAAATATCTTTTCTTCTAACGGGGTCGGTTTTTTACCCGTAATCATATAAAAAAAGTTTGCACTATACGATAATTCTGGAAGTGGCGCTACTACATCTTGCTGATGGATGACTCTATAGCTATTTGCAACGAGATTAGGAACCTTTCCTAATAGTTTGAATGCCTTTTTCCTATTTGCTTCTACTGTGCTATCGTCGATTTGTTGATCAAATCCTGCAAGCGAAGAAAGCCCCGTGCGTAAAGCATCCATCGGGTGTGTATTACTAGGTAGAAGCTTAAAGATATCTAGTATTTCCTTTGGCACATCATATTCTCCTTTTAATACTTCTTCCAAAGCTGCTTTCTCTTCTATACTTGGAAGTTCTCCTGCTAGTAAAAGGTGAACAATATCTAGATACTCTTTTGTTTTCGATAACTCAATTAGGTCATATCCTTGAATAACGATTTCCCCTTGTAGCGTATCGAGAAAGGAAATTTTTGTTTCTGCCGCCACTACACCATCGAGGCCCGGATAAAACTTTTGTTCCGTTTCCATTTCTTTTCCTCCTATCCAAATTTGCATTCATCAGCACAATTGAAAGCCCTTACAAAAGATGAAACAAGCACTTGTCATGCTTAAATTTCTCCATCATTCATCAACAATTATGCTTGCGAAAGAAAGTAATCCCCATTTTCAAGTCGATTGTTTATAAAAATAAACAATAAAAAAACAACTTCTTTTAAGAAGTTGTTAAGACACGAAGGAATACTTAAATAAACATGTTTAATAAGAAAACACGTTCATTACTCTCGCACTTAACACCCCCTATCCTCGTAGGTATTGATGCATGCTAAAATAGGCAGGTCTCCTGGCTTATGGTCATCGCTTTTCGAACCTTCCCATTTTCTTTTGAAGAAAACAGTGGCTTTTTCGAATCGCTCTCATATACAGTTGCGGGACAGCGTCGGACTCTAACCGAACTTCCCTTTTAAGCAGAATAGTCATTTGCTATTTCTGCACCTATTTCTACACTTATTCAATTTTCTATTTAAACATATCAAATATTCTTAAAATTTACAATCGTTTTTCAAAAAGCATTTACTTTTTTCAATTTGTAAAAAGAAAATCCCATGCCTCAAACAAAGAGACAAGGGAAATAGTTTTTCACATACTAAAGAAGAATTTCTACATCTTTATGCACGAGTGCTATAGCTCGGCTTTTTATGCTCGTTCTTTGTTCCACGCATCATATAAATCACAATCAGCAAAATAAACCAAACAGGCGTTACAAACAACGCAACACGAGTATCTTCTGCAAGTGCTAATACGACAAGAACGAACGCTAGAAAAACAAGGATTAAGTAATTAGCAAATGGATAAAACGGCATCTTGAATTTGTTATCTTCGCTAAATTTGGTCTTGTTTTTCGATATTTCAAATGACAAATGACCGTAATTCCCCATATATAGATAATGCATACGGTAGAAATACTTGTAATTAGTGTAAACACACCTTCTGGCATAACATAATTCCAAACAACCGCAAAAAGTATAACGACAGTTGAAAATAACAATGCATTAGACGGTTATTAATCTAGATTACGACAATCAAGATATATTGCAACAGTATTTCTCTCTATTTCGACAGAAAGTTTTACTTATATAATCACCTATATAAGGCAATACTTTATTTATGAACTCGAAGTGGAGGAAAGATATTTTGACTACAACCAATCAAAAACTATCAATTTTTGCCCTTGGAGGCGTTAATGAAATTGGTAAAAATATGTATGTAATACAAGCAGAAGATGACATTGTGGTAATCGACTGCGGTGCTAAGTTTCCAGATGAAACTCTGTTAGGTATTGACTTGATTATCCAAGATATTTCGTTTTTACAAGAAAATAAGGATAAGCTTCGTGCTTTGATTGTTACACATGGACACGAAGATCATATTGGAGGTATCCCTTATTTCTTAAAACAACTAAATGTCCCAATCTATGCGACAAATTTAACATTAGGGCTAATAGAAATAAAATTAAAAGAGCATGGCCTGCTAAGACAAACAAAACTATTTATGATTGACAGCGAATCAGAGCTGACATTTGGTTCGATTAGAACGACATTTTTCAAAACTAGTCATAGCATTCCTGACTGTTTAGGAATAGCCTTCCATACTTCACAAGGTACAATTGTGCATACTGGAGATTTTAAATTTGATTGGACTCCCGTTGATGAACACGGACCCGACATTCATAAAATGGCGGCACTAGGTGAAAATGGTGTGCTGCTGCTCCTGTCTGAAAGTACAAATGCGGAAAGACCTGGCTCTACCCCGTCCGAACGCCTTGTAGGTGATCATATTGAAGAAGCTTTTCGTCATGCACCTCGGAAAGTTTTCATCTCTACATTCGCTTCCAATGTCCATCGAGTTCAACAAATTGTAAACGCGGCTATAAAGACAAATCGCAAACTCGCTCTACTGGGGCGTAGTATGGTCAATGTTGTATCTGTTGCGATGGAGCGTGGATACTTAGAAGTGCCAGACGGAATGCTAATAGAAGCTAGTGAAGTCAACTCGATGGATCCGGAAAAAGTAGTTGTTCTTTGTACAGGTAGTCAAGGGGAACCAATGGCTGCGTTATCCCGTTTATCAAGTTCAAACTTTAGGCAAGTAGAAGTGCTCCCTGAAGACACGGTCATTCTAGCAGCAAGCCCTATACCGGGGAACGAACGTAGTGTTTCGCGAATAATCGATAATTTATTTCTATTAGGTGCTCGGGTCATATATGGTTCAGGTAGTGTTACTGGACTTCATGTTTCTGGACACGCATGTCAGGAAGAATTGAAACTTATGCTTACCTTGATGAAACCAAAGTACTTTATCCCCATTCACGGGGAATATCGAATGCTCCATCAACATCGCATATTAGCAGAATCTGTTGGAGTCCAAACAGAAAATATTTTCATTGTGAATAATGGGGATGTCGTTGATATAGTGAACAGCGAAGCCACTCAAACGCGTAGTGTAGATGCTGGCAATGTTTTCGTTGATGGCTTCGGTATAGGAGATGTTGGCGAAATCATTTTGCGGGATCGTAAATTACTTTCGGAGGACGGCATGTTAGTGATCGTCACGACAGTTAGTAAATCTCAAGGGAAAATTATTTCTGGTCCGGATACAATTTCAAGAGGTTTTATGTACGGTCCAGAATCGGGAGAACTTATAAACGAAGTGAATCAACTCGTAAGAACAACTATCGATAAAATGAAAGATAATAGTCGAAATCAACGTGTGTTAAAACAAAACATAAAAAAATCAGTGGAAAAACATTTATATTCACGTACAAAACGAAAGCCAATGATTCTTCCAATCATGATAGAAGTCTAACATCACCTGGAGGATCTATATGGAAGATTTTTATGAGCAATATTTAATAAATGCGGGATATAAGAAGTATAACGGCCATGAAGTAGATGTTTTTTTTCATCCGAAGAAATGTACGCATGCAGCTAATTGCCTCAAGTATTTACCTTCTACATTTAATATGAGTAGAAAACCATGGATACTACCGGATGCAGCACTTAGAGAAGATGTGAAAAGAGTGATCGCAACATGTCCAAGTCAAGCATTAATATATATAGAAAAGAATGACTCGCTCCACCTTTAATAAAAGGCTACTGCATTTTTGTGCAGTAGCCTTTTAACAGTTGTATTCATTTATAATGTAATCGCACCAGTCAATACGGCTGCTATCGTCATGACAACGCAAGTTCCAAAAGCCCATTTAAATAAGAATTTCTGATGTTCACCAAAACTTACCCCGACTAAACCGATTAAGATAAATGTCGCTGGAACTAATGGTGATAATGGGAACCCTGCGGTTGAATGCCCAAGTAATGCAGCTCTCCCAATTTCAACAGGATCAATTCCAAAACCAGCTGCTGTTTCACTCAAAATTGGTAGAATACCAAAGTAATAGGCATCAGGTGAAAATACAAGTCCCATAGGAATACTAGTAAGTGCCACTATAACCGGCATATGGCTTCCTAATGATTCAGGAATTACAGAAACTAAAGTTGCTGCCATCGCATCCATCATTCCTGTTCCACTGAAAATACCTGTAAAAATTCCTGCTGCAAAAACCATAGTACTGATCATAACAAAATTATTCGCATGTCGTAAAATCTGATCTTGTTGTTTTTGTACATTTGGGAAGTTAACTACTAATGCAATAGCAAATGCTGTAGCAAATAAAATAGCAATCGGCAATACATCCATTACAAGTAAGGCCATTAAAACAATCGTTAAGAAAAGATTAAACCAGTAAATTTTAGAAACGCCTCTTTTTTCAACAGTCGTTGCTGCTAGCTCTGCAACTGTTGGTGTTGGCTCTTCTAATATAACTACCCCAAGTCTTGCTCTTTCCTTCTTCCCTAACAAATAAGCTGAAAATAATGTCCATAATAACCCTGCAATCATAACTGGAATTAACGGGATAAATAAATCAGACACTTCTACTTGAAGACTCGCTGCTGCTCGAACGAGCGGTCCACCCCATGGAATAATATTCATCACACCTGCTGCTAAAGCTACTACACATGCTAACACTAATCGACTCATCCCAAGTCGTATGTATAAAGGTAACATTGCAGTAACCGACACCATAAACGTGGAAGAACCATCTCCATCTAAGCCTACTAATATTGTAATAACAGCAGTAGCTAAAACTACTTTTAAAGGATCCCCTTTAACTAGCGCTAAAATTCGATTAATCATCGGATCAAATAGGCCAACATCGATCATTAAACCAAAATACAAGATAGCAAAAACGATCATTACCGCGGTTGGTGTCACTTTAATGATACCATCCATCATCATCTGACCCATATCCGCGTAAAATCCACCGATTAACGCAAACACAACTGCCACACCAATAAAAGCCGCTACTACGGAGAGTCTCTTAGTAATTACTAAAAATAAGAATGTAACAATCATCAAAAAACCTAACAAAGCCAACATGAATAATAATTCCCCTCTAGTACGTGTATTGAAGCACGAATTTTCTATGTATATGCAATATATTTTATAAAGTATAAACTATTAAGTCAAGTTCAATTTTTTAGAAAATTGTCAACAATGTTAGGATGCTTCCAATATTTTTATTAAGCGATAAGAGAAATGCCAGAATTAAGTATAGATAATCCTTAAAAAGTCCATTCTATACACTAAGTAAGAAATGAGAGGAGCCAATATTCTAGATGAAGTTTAAACTACCTTTCAAAAAAAAACAAAAGCCAATAGTAAATACTAGTCATAACAATAAAGAAATATTATCTCCCTCGAAGATTGACTTTATACGATCGATTAAAGATGCTACTCATAGTCCTGCTGACCTTATGGTTAAATCCATGCTTCCCAACCTTACTCTTATTTATATAAATAATTTAGTAAATGATAAGAATTTAAATGATCATATTATTACTAACTTACAAAACGCAACAATGGAGACGCCAGCTACGATCAAACAAATTATTGCGATAGCTGAGGTAAATATTTCTAGTCAACTAGAGGAAGCTATTACTGCCATCATAAACGGGAATGTTCTTATCCATATGGAAGGATACTCACAAGTCGTCTTGGCAAATGTTTCTACGAGAGAATCGCGAAGTTTAACTACTCCTGAAAATGAATCACAAGTAATCGGGGCACAGGTTGGGTTTAATGAAAGTCTATCGACTAATATTTCATTAGTGCGCCGCTATATTATGAGTCCCGATTTATGTAATGAAGAAATAAAAGTTGGAACACGTACAAAAACCTCCTTAAACATTTTATATATGAACGGTATTGCGTCAGATCAAATGGTGAATACACTTCGCCAAAGGATTAATGATTTGGATGTGGATGCTTTACTAGACAGTGCGGTACTTGTGGAGATGATTGACGATAATACATTATCGCCATTTCCCCAAATGCTTTTAACCGAAAGACCAGACAGGTTTTGCGATGGTTTATTAAATGGAAAATTAGGAGTTATTGTCGACGGTAGTTCCATGGCAATTGTTTGCCCTCAATCTTTTATTGAATTCTTTGAAAGTAGAGAAGATCAAAATCTACGATGGCAAGTTGCCACTTTCGTCCGGCTATTAAGATTTTCTGCCATTTTTTTATCCGTTTTTTTGACTCCCATATATGTAGGCGCGTTGACATTTCACTACGAAGTAATTCCTCAGGCATTCTTAGTTCCACTGAGTGAATCGAGGGCGTTAGTCCCTTTCCCACCTGTATTTGAAGCATTATTACTCGAATTTATCATAGAATTACTGAGAGAAGCTGGGGCAAGATTACCAACAAAGATTGGCCAAACGATTGGGATTGTAGGGGGGATTGTAATTGGAACTGCGGCTGTACAAGCAGGAATTACAAGTAATATTTTACTCATTATTGTCGCTTTAAGCGCCTTAGCGTCCTTTACTACACCAAGTTATATAATGGGAAATGTTATCCGCCTCATACGTTTCCCAATCATCATACTCGCAGGATTTTGGGGATTTTATGGCATTATGCTCGCCTTTTGTTTTATACTCGTTCATCTATTACGTCAATCTAGTTTGGGTGCACCGTATATGGCCCCTTTCTATCCACCTAGATTCCAGGATATGAGAGATAGTCTTATAAGATTGCCTTTACCATACACAGCAAAAAGACCATCCTCTGTCCGAGCTACTGATCAAGAAAAATACAATCCAGAGGTTGAACACCCGAAAAAAAGTTGAACTGAAGGTGAAATGAATGAAAAATTCTATACAACTTAGCCCAAAAGATATGATTAATGCTTATTTGCTCTTTTTTGTGATTCACGGCGCTCAAGTTGGGGTAGGTATTCATGGATTTCAGCGTGTCATTTACCAAGATGCAAAACATGATGCTTGGATTTCCGTTCTGCTGGCAGGTCTTGCAACTCATATTATCGCTTTTTGTATGATTAAAACATTGGAAATATACGGTTCCAATGACCTTTACGGAATCCATCAAGATGTTTACGGAAAGCGGATTGGAAATTTCTTCAATATAGTATATATATTGTATTGTTTTGTCGCTTTTTTTTCCGTTTTGCGAAATTATATAGAAGTAATTCAAACATGGATTTTTCCGGACTTAGCTACGTGGTTTCTTTCTGCTACACTAATTTTAATTACTATATATGCCTTTACAGGTGGTCTTCGAGTAATTGTTGGCGTTTCTTTTTTTAGTATCGTACTCGCTCTATGGATCCTCCCTTTGTTATTTGTTCCTTTAAAATTTTCATCAATAGATAGCCTTTTCCCTATTTTAGAGACAAATGTTGGCTCTATATTAAAAGGTGCACAATCTATGACGTTTACGATTATTGGCTTTGAAATACTTCAAATCATTTATCCTTTTGTTAAAGACAAGGAAAATGTGCGAAAGCATGTGCATTTAGGCTTGTTATTTACTACATTTGTTTATCTGTTCATTATGTTCGTCTCACTTACTTATTATAGCGAAGGAAAATTAACCAAAACGATATGGGCGACGTTATCTTTGTTCAGTTTTATTAGTTTTCCTTTTATGGAGCGATTCGAATTCGTAGCGGTTTGTTTTTGGATGTTAATTATTTTACCTAATCTATGTCTTTATTTATGGGCAGCTTGTCGAGGTGCAAAACGAGTAGTTAAAATAAGCGGAAAGAAATTTGTGTGGATTTTCTCCCTTCTTATATTTATAGGCACATTATTCGTTCAATCTAGAACGCAAATAAATACGATTAATACTCAATTTGGACATATAGCTTTTTATATTATATTTGTCTATCCTATTTTCTTATTGTTCGTAACAATGCTGAAAAAGAAATATACATCACAGAAGGAGCAAAAATAATGAAGATATTTAAGTTCTATTTCATTCTTCTTTTTCTTCCTGGTATCTTAAGCGGTTGTGTAGAGACAAATATATTGGATCGGGTCGGATTAACCACTTTAGTCGGGTATGATGCCGGAACCGAAGAAAAAATAGCCACTACTGCCGTTATTAGAGAAGTAAACCCAGAATTTCAAAGTAATGTGGAAGTGGTTACGACGGAAAACGAAACGAGCAAAGGAAATAGGATGAAAGCCAATCGAAAATTATCCAAAAAAATTATGGTCGGTCAGATGAGAGTCATTTTGTTCGGTGAAGAATTGGCAAAAGATGATCTTCATTTTTACATTGATACACATTTAGAAAATGCTAGTATAAGTAATAGTCTGTATTTGGCAGTAGTAGAAGGAGAAACAGCACCTCTTCTCCAATACGAATATAAAAATATAGATGATATAGGTCAACATATATATAGGCTAATAGAACAAAATGTTAAGCAGGAACACATGATTTCATCTAGCTTGCATGAAATTGCACACGATTTTTATATGGAAGGCAAAGATAGTGCGATGCCAATTATTAAAAGGGAGGATGATTTAATCGAATTAACAGGCATTGCCCTATTTAGCGGTGGCAAAATGGTAAGTACACTTCCAGTGGAGGATAGCTTTTATGTAAAGCTTGTGAGAGATAGTTTTACGTCAGGAATATTTGAAACAATCATTCAAAAAGAGGATATTCCTCCCAATTTGATGACTGGCACGGCTAGCGATATGCCAGTAGCATTTGATGCTATTCGCTCGAAAAGAGTGTTGAAATTAGTTGATCCGACCACTCCAGAGTTTGATTTGCAGCTTAAACTAAAAGCAAGATTGTTAGAAGTATATCCAGATGTGAACCTAGGAGATCCAAAAGTAGTCGAAGGAATTGAAAATGCGGTAAGTAAAAACTTATCAAGAGAGATATCAAGGGTAATTGCCCATAGTCAAAATGTCCAATCGGATATCTTTGGATTTGGCGAAAAATATAGAAGCTCAGTAAGAAACTCTAATCTGACGAAAGAAAAATGGCATGAAATGTATAAAAATATGAAGGTGAATATAAAGGTTGAGTTTGACATACTTAGAGATGGGGTTTTTGAGTGAAGCATTTACGTAGAGGTATTAATGCCCTTGAAGGCGGAAGAAAAATTAATCACGCATAATTAAATGTATCCTTCTTCCCCTCTTTATTCTATATAAAAAATAAAGAGGTTTTCTACGATGTATACTTACTTAAAAAACTACACTCATTTTTCTACTAAAGAGGAACTAGATGCAGCAACCAATTTACATATCGCGAAGAACTATAATCACCTTAACTCTACTGATCGAACTGTTCTCGATACAATTCGCCGATATTCAGTAAAATACGGATCAGCACATTTAAAAGCAGAAACCATTGGAAAAGCTATTAAGAAATCCGAATCTACAGTACGACGTGCCATTCGAAAGCTAGAAAAACTTTCTATTATTGAGCGTATTCCCTACGTCCGTCCTGTATTAAGTGGGCTTGGAGCGAATGTTTATTCTATTTTACCTATAAATGAACAGGCGGAAATGAATACCCCGTCTAAAGCCGAGGAAGCAAACGACGGGAAGAACCAAGCAAATAATTCTGCAGACGAACCGTTATTTATAAAATCTAATAATAAAGATCTTAAAGAAACGTATCCTGCGGAGAAGATGCCACTTACGCTTTTTGAAAGAATGAAGTCTATACTTTCATCCACAATAGGTGATGTCGCTCTAGCACGAAAACTATTTGGTATCCACCGTTATCATTCCTTGAAATTGTTAATGTTCTCTATCTATTCGGATAAAGAAGAGCTGTTTGACGAATTAGCTCTACGAGCGCTTCATATTACAGTCCAAAAAACGAAACAGAAGACCATTCATAATATGGCAGGTTACTATTCTGGTGTCTTGAACAAACTAATTGACGAAACTCTTTTTAGTGATACTTTTCATTTCTACGACAAGCCAGCCGATCAATTTTTTTATAAATAATATAGTAGGCTTTGTTATTAAGCTGAGGTAAACTGAAAAGGAGGAATTTTCTCATCATTCCGATCACAACAAAGGAGAAATACATGTTAAGTACAAAACAACTACAAGATATTGAAAAACTTCAAAAAGAATGTGCGGCATATGATTATATTCAATTAAAATTAAACTGGGAAATGCTTCGAAATCGGGAGTCAGATCAACTCGATTTCCTGCATTATGAAAATGATGAACTCATTGCTTTTTTAGGTTTATATCCATTTGGGTCAACCGTAGAAGTATGCGGAATGGTAAAACCAAGAGAACGTCGAAAAGGACATTTCTCTAGATTGTTTCAACTTGGAATGGTTTCGGCAAAAGAGAACTCCTTCAAGAGGATCTTGTTAAATGCTCCAGCGAGTTCTACTGCTGCCAACGCTTTTTTAGCAAAACAAGGAGCTACCTACGGATTTTCAGAACATCAAATGCAATGGCAGGAACGGATTTTAGAAGAAGTAGATGGTTTTACGTTGCGACAAGCAACAAAAGCTGATTCAGACATGCGTGTACGTTTGTCGATGGAGGCATTTGGTTTAACAGAAGAAGATGCAAGGGCTACAGAAAGTAGAATAAACGGCGATGTAGATAACATCATGTATATGATAGATGTGAACGAAGGAACAATAGGAAACATTAGAATAAAACAAGAAAATGGCGAAGCATGGATTTATGGTTTCGCAATCCTACTCGAATACCAAGGAAAAGGCATAGGACGAATAGTATTGCAAAAAGTAGTCAAGGAACAATCCGCCTCGGGACATACTGTTCATCTAGAAGTAGAAACTAAAAATACACATGCACTTGGACTTTATGAATCAATCGGATTTATAGTAGTGCATGCACAAGATTACTATATATACGATTAACTTATTTCTTTATCTAAAAAAACCTGATTTCCTCATAATTGAGGAAATCAGGGGCTCGTTTTAGATTGATGATTTTCAGTAATTAAATCTATTTAAGTCCTTTGTCTCTCAAATATTGCGTATTGCGACGAGCCTTGTAACGCACATCGTTATTTTTCCACCATGCCCAAATCGATGCAAAAAAAGCAAATCCAAATGTCACTCCAAGCTCTACTTCTTCGTTACTAAATTCAATTGGACTGTAGCCCTTCATAACTAGAAATTGATTTAACCATGCTATTAAGAGAACGACCGTCCGAACAACCATCATTTTTTCAAACGGAGCAGGATGTTGTTTATTCGTCAAATTTGGCCCCCCTAAAGTTGTTGGATTAATGTTTGTTCCCTAATATCATATGTTATTAGAGCTTGACCTCATTCGACTTTTATAATAATTGCATGAAATTAATTCGACATATTCTCATCCCAATCACCGCTAAGTATTCCATACACAACATGATCCACAAAATGATCATACAGCCATTCTGCTTGCCTTACACAACCTTCTTCCGTAAAACCTAATCTCTCTGGTATCGCTCTACTCTTCTTATTCTCTACTGCTGCACGAATTTCCACTCTATTCAACATCAACTCTTTTAATGCATAATCAACAAAAGCTTTCACGGATGCCGTCATCAATCCTAACCCAACGTAATCATTCCCAAGCCAGTAGCCAATACTTGTGGACTTATTATTCCAATCAATTTTATGAAAACCAATGACCCCGGCAAGATTTCCTTCATACCAAATGCCGGCTTGAAAGCCATTATTTTCACTAAATTGTTTCATCGTCGACTGAATAAAGCTTTGTGTATCAACAACAGATTTAGTGTAATCGATGAATTGCAGCCATTCTCTCAACGTTTCTTTCGAACCAATCGTCAAACCGAACAATTGTTCTGAGTCCCGTAAATCGAGCATTTTTAGCTTTGTTTTTTCATTAATCATGTGTGTAAACATGTGATTTCCCCCTATTAGTTAACATAATATTATTATATTGAATCATTTTTATGTATTGGAGAAAACGTTGAATATCTGAAACAAACCTAGTGTTATCAATGTTTTGAACCTTTATTTCAACGTTTCATTCAATCTCGTTCGAAAATAACCAAACAAATGTTCTCAACCCCGTAAATTGAGCATTTTAGCTTTATTTTCTCTAAAAGCAGAGCATTTTTGATAACAGAAAAATATTATTGAATTATACCACTATTAGAAATATTTATATAGAGCAATAATAAACCCGTAAATAGTTTACATAATATTATTATTTAAATCTAAATGCTTAATAGGTGCTATGGAAATTAGAGGTGAAAATACTTGATTTAGAGTTCTCTATTGCCAGATTGTCGGGACTTCTATAAACTCAATATATTAAGAGAATGAGGTGAGAAAAATACAACAAATTGATTCAACAAAAGATAAAAGAACTTTTTTCCAATGGATTAACTTTCTGATTCCGTATATATATACTACAGGAATTATTCTCATACTAATTTGGATGATTTCTGCATCGATCCTTATAGGTATAGCAACATTAACTGAGAATCCAAAGACTTTTTTTCTTCAACCCGATCCAGATACTATCATTACAGATATACAAGAAAAAGAAACAGCATTTGCTATAATTGTTAAACCTTTTGTAGAATCTAATTTTAATCAAATAATCTTTAGAGGGCTCTTTTTACTCTTAATCTGGCTGCTATTATTTTTAACTATCCCTGTCGCCTTTAAACGATTAAAGAGATTTAGATTTTTAAATTTGGAATTTGAAGTAGATAATATTGAACAAGCTGCAATTGAAACGGTTGAGATCAGTGGGACTAAAGCGAAATTAATGGCATATTTTTCAGGAGATGATGCTTCTGGAAGGACTTTAGGGTTTTTATCTGAATCGTCTATAGACTATAGGGAAGTGTTAGAATACTTCCTGGCCGAAACTCAAATGGGATATAAAAATAATCCAATCAATGGTGCATTTACATATCAAATTTACACTAGTACAGCTCCTGAAAAACTAAATGATTTAGTAGAAGAATCTAAAGAATCTGGGGAATCTGTTGTTAGCAACAAAGTCAATGAGGATAATTTATGGAAGAAAAGCTACCTTGTTTTCTATTTCGTTTACAATAGCACTGAGTATATTACCGTAATTGAAAGCTATACATACTCTTTCGATATTTTAGACAAGTATCTTTTCGAACTATTACATAAAACTATTGGTAAAAATTTAGAAAACATCGAGTATATGGTAGCATTGACAAACTCAGATGTAAATACAATTGTAGAATAATTCTATCTTTCTTGACCTAACAATAAATCATCATGTACTATATAGAAAAGGAGTGATTAATATGGTAAGTGTCAAAACTCCAATCAATACCAATGATGTTAAAGAGCGTGCAGCAAGAAAATTAAATCGCTTTAGTGCCAGAAGAAGCACTAAAGATGTTATAACCGGTGATATGGTAAAGCCAATCCACGTCAATAAATCAGAACCTTTAGTAAGACGAATGACGAACTATCAAAAGACTAATTAACAGTAACCCACTTTTTAAAAAGTGGGTCTTTTTTTGTTTAATCTTAAATTTTTTGAGTGTTTTTCAGCTAATACCTGCATAATTGGCGATGATCCAACTAAATCAGCCGGATGTTTTACTGGTAAGCTTCCTAGGTTTATCTCACTAATGCTTTTAAATTTCTCGCCATTTAAATATTTTTTATAGATTTCAGACATCTTCAAGTGCATCCGCTCCTTTTAAACTCCAAGTACACCATGCGTATATCGTATTATATTCCATCCATTGCATTAGTTATTCAAATCTACAAAAAAAAGTGGAGTGCTTCTAAGGACTTCCCTTAAAATCTCCACTTTTTATTCGCTAAACATAGATAAATGAAAGTCATGTCTCTTTTTTAATTTGATTCATTTATTTCTAATTCATCATTTAGTTTACATAATATAATTATATTAACCTAAATGGTTGAACGGATTGTTTTCAATTACTTGTTGTATTTCTTTGTCTTCCACATGCGTATATATTTGTGTTGTAGAAACACTCGTGTGCCCTAGAATATGCTGCAAACTTCTAATGTCTGCTCCATTTTTGTACATAATAGTTGCTGATGTATGTCTTAGTTTATGTGGCGTTAGTTTTTCTTTGTTTAAACCAGAATCAGCGTTTATTTGTTTGACAATTTTTGCGACCGTTTGCCTAGTTAATCTCGTACCTTTTTGTGATAAGAACAGTGCTTCATTCGTACTAGCACCTTGTATGTACTGACGTTCCTTCTGCATATATACCTCGAGAGATTGGATGCACACATTGTTCAAGAAAACTGTTCGCTCTTTATCTCCCTTCCCTACTACACGCAACACCTTGTCCTGGATCGAAGTCAGATTTAAGCTACATAATTCCGACACACGAAGACCTAAGTTTAAAAAGAACATTATCATCGTGTAATTTCGATAATAGTGATTAGTTCTTTTTATTCCTTTAATGAATATTTCCGCGTCTTCTTGATTCATATATATAGGCTTTTTCTTTCCAATTTTAGGTGCCTCTAGCTCATCTGCAGCATTATATTCGATTAATCTTCTTTTTCCTTTTAAATATTTGAAAAATGATTTGATTGTTGCTGCTTTTCGCGCTCTCGTTGCTGCACTATTACCTCGCTTCCTTTCGCAAAATTCTAGAAACAAGTAAATATCTTCTAATGATATTTCGCGAATAAAGTCGATCGTAATGTCTTTAATACAAATTTCGTCCATTTTTTCTGGTTCGATATCATTTTCGACAGCTTTTAAAAATCGTAATAACAAAACGATATCATATTCATATTCTTTTCTTGTTCTAAGAGATTTTCCCTTTATCGTTGTTAAATATACTAAAAAGTCTTTTACTATTTTCGGTATTTCTTGCTGCAAATTAATCACCTCTTATACTCCCATTTTATCACAAAATAAGGTTCCCAAATATGTATTTGGGAACCTTATTGAAAATTAATAAATTTTATCGTAAAAAAGCCTTTTATTGATCAGTTAATTCCAAATATTAGGGTGCTTCAAATTCACTCTTAGAGGCGTTTATCTTTTCTTTTGTGTGTTCTTGTAGGTAAACGGCTTTAAAATTAAGTTTTGTAAAAAAGAGATGAACGATTTATAGCTGCTTCTTCTATGAATGCTTTAAACTCATTAGCCGTACCGCACGGACAGGAATTTCGCTCCCGAAGTCAGCTTCTTTGTACATGTCCACATAATCAAATCCGAATACACAAACAGACCGAACAGTGCATCTTCCGGTCTGTTTGCAATGAAATTCAACTATTACTTTTTGAATATGTGGTTATATCCTTTAAATTATCTGTGACTTTTTGTAATACTTCAATCATTCTACACTAGTATTAATAACTTTGCGGTTCTCAACTTGTTAGCCCAGCATCTGCAATTTTAGATTTCAGTGCATATATTTAAATAGAAGAAACTCCTTCTTTTAGATACACTAATTCTCCTTTCAAAAAGGTTGCTTCGACAGATATTTTGTCAATTTCTTCGGAAGATATTTCTAATATATCTTTGTTTAATACTATAAAGTCTGCACGATAACCTTCTTTTAACTGGCCAACGTATGGTAGGCGAGTAATGTATTGAGCCCCTCTTGTATAGAGTTCAATTGCTGTTTCGATATCAATTTTTTCAGTATCACCTGTATTCGTACCATCATATGCTGCACGAGTTACAGCAGATTTGATACCAACAAAAGGATTTACTGGATCTGCCCATGCAGTGGCAGGAGCATCAGAAGAAAATGCTACTGGGATACCCGAATTTAACATTGTTTTAACCGGATAGGTTGTCTTCGTTCGATCAGAACCTAAATTATTCAGATAACTTTCAATTTCAGCATATAAGAAAATAGGTTGCGGAACAAAAGCTATACCTATTTCTGCAGCACGTTCGATAGCCTGCAGTGTAGGCATAGCAGCGTGTTCGATACGAATGGACGGACCATCTTGAAGCCAAGCTTCTTTCCCATAAAATGTGTTCACGATTAAATCAATCGCCTGTTCGCCCATTGCATGGACCACCAATTGCACTCCATGTTTTTTGGCATACTCAGCCGCTTCTAACAGTTCATTTTCTGATGTAGTTGAAATACCGTAGTTATCTTCATCACCTAGAAATGGTGGATTGACCCAAGCTGTTCTTCCTGATACACTTCCATCTGCAAATAGTTTCACTCCACCAATATGAATAGGATTTTTACGATCCGTGTTTTCGGCATTTAAAATAGGATTCATTTTTAAATCATGCCACATATAATATAGAACAACATTTTGCGTCAACCCTTTTTCTCTTGCTAGTGTATAAACATCTACATAATCCATCGGTTTATGGCTAGCCATAAGATCCGTGATCGATGTAATACCGTGTGCATATAGAGATTTTGTCAGCTCGGCAAGTCGAGAAGCATTCTCTTCCATAGAAATCTGTGGCATTCTATTTAACACTAATAATCTAGCACTTTCTCGTAATACACCAGTTGGTTCGCCATTCTTATCTCGGTCAATTTTTCCTCCAGCAGGGTCAGGTGTATCTTTGTTAATTCCAGCGATTGAAAGTGCTTTACTATTCACAGAAATGATATGCCCACATGTACGAGTAACGACAATTGGCTTATCAATAGAAACCTGATCTAAATCTTGTCTATTTGGTGCACGACCCTCTTTCAGCTTACCTTCGTCATAGCCCCAGCCTTCAATCCAATCTTCCTCAACCATTGTAGTTAATTCACGAATCATATCCACTATGGAATATACTACCGGAGGAGTACAAGCAATTTGTTTGGAAAAATTGGCCAGTAGTAAAGGATGCATATGTGCGTCAATAATCCCGGGTAGAACTCGGCGACCTTTTAAATCAATGGCTACTCCTTCAAAATCTTGAATTTCCTCTTGGTTTCCTATCCACTCAATATGACCATTTTGAATAATCATCGCATTGGCATTTTTTTTTTCAATATTAGACGTAAAAATTTTACCATTTATAAACATTACTCTTATCATTTCCATGATGTAAAGCTCCTTTGTATTTCAAAATGAGATTATTCAACCTCTGCAGAATGAATAGTAGCAGCAGGGTTATTTTTTTGACCAATAAATATATAAAGAATACTTCCGACAATAAATCCGACAATTGCTGGTACTAACCAACTAAAACCATCTGAACTTAAAGGTAGTTTTGCAATAATGTCAGTCAAAAATGGTATCGTTAATCCTAATGAAGCTATAGTTTCCAACAGACTTACGATGAACGTCAATAAAATAGCTCCTTGGTAAGATCCTGGATTTGGAACGAATTTGCGGAAAGTTCCTAAAATCACTAATACAATTGCCACTGGATATAATGCTGTGAAGATTGGCATTGCAAAAGTGACAATAGCTCCAACGCCAGCAGAACCTATTCCAATACCAACAATACAGACAACAGCAACCCATAAACGATAGCTTAGTTTGTTTTTCGTTAAGTCATTCAAGAATTCAGCGATTACAGCAATTACTCCGATGGCGGAAGTTAAACACGCTAATGCAATTGCTACCGCTAGAGCAATAGAACCAAAATTCCCAAGTGATAATTCTATTAAGTTGGATACTAAAGTAGTGTCTTCAATACCAGCTTGGAAAAAACCACTACCTGAAGCTCCAAGAAATAATAATCCCCCATATATAACTAATAACCCTAAACCAGCGATAAGCGTTCCGGTTATAGCCATCGAACGGGCTTGCCTTCCTTTATATCCAAAAGCAGCTATTGCAGCGATAAAGATAGGTGCGCAAAAAATTCCAGTTACTACATCTCCAGTTTGATAAGCACTTATAAAAGCATTGGAGAAAGCATTATTTATTTCTGTAACAACTGGTACACCGATTGGATCAAAAATACCTTTTCCAACAATAAGCAAAAGAGCAATTACTAACACAGGTGTGAGTATTTTACCTATTTTGTCTATTACATTAGATTTATCCATAGCAAAATAAAAACAAATGGCAAAAAACACAATAATCGTGACTAGGGAGGGAACCTTCGGAAACAGCTGGTGAACCCCTAACTCATGCGTTGTTGCAGACATACGTGGAATAGTTACGAACATTCCAATGCCAACCATTAATAACAAATTAAACACTTTATAAAACCATGGACTAATCGGTCTTGTTAAATCTTCAAATTTTCCTCCTGCATTTAAAATTGCAATGACTGCTAAAAGTGGCAAAACAATGCCCGTGATACAAAAGCCTATTAATGCGAATACCCATTCAGTTCCAGAAACATTTCCAATGGACGGTGGGAATATTAAATTACCAGCACCAAAAAATATCGCAAATAATGCAAATCCCACTATCAGGCTATGTTGAATCGATTTTTTCATTTCGTTCCCCTCTTCTCAAACTATACCCCATTGAAAACCCTTACAAAATAAATGACTATCTATGCATCCAAATGTAGAAGCCAATATTTTAATTTTCAAATAGTTACCTTTATCTTAATTAATATCTTCAAATAAAAAAAGGAGGTAAATTTTTTACCCCCCTTCGTAAAAATATTTTTACCTCAAGTCGTATTTTTCCATTTTATATTTTAATAATTGTTTTGAAATACCTAATCTTCTAGCGGTTTCTGCAAGTTTTCCTCCAGTGTTATTTAGTTCTATCACAATAAGATTTTTTTCATATTCCTCCACTTTATCTTTTAGGTTAAAGTTATTTTCGGAAAAAGTTGTTTTCTCCAACACACTTGAGTAGTTTCTTATTTTCGCTGGAATATCATTTATGTTAACCTCTTTTGAGCTTGCATTATTATACGCGGTTTCCATTGCATTCTTAAATTCTCTTACATTACCCGGCCAATTATATTGTTGAAAAGCTAGTAATACCTGATTATCCAATCTTTCAATTTTGATTTGCATATGACGATTATAAAATTCGATAAAATAATGAATAAGTGCAGTAATATCCTCTTTCCGGTCAGATAATCGTGGTAAATCTAATTGAAAGACACTTAATCGGTAATACAAATCTTCACGTAATAGTTTTTCTCTCATTAATTTATCAGGATTTTCGTTGGTAGCCGCTATTACACGTATGTTCAAGTGAATATCCTGTTTTCCACCTACACGACGGATGAGTTTGTCCTCAATTACTTTCAATAATTTAGCTTGGAGCTTAATATCTAAAGCACTAATTTCATCAAGAAAGATTGTTCCTCCGTTTGCTTGCTCTAAAATACCAAGGATATCAGGTGTTGCTGTTAAAGTATCTTTCTCCGTTCCGAACAGTATATGTTCTATGAAAGTGGAAGGTATTTCCCCACAATTTATCGAGACAAATGGTTGAGTATAGCGATTACTTAAATTATGAATGGACTGTGCAACAATTTCTTTTCCGGTTCCTGTTTCACCATTTATTAGGATAGTCGAATCGGTACTAGAGACTTTGCGTATTTTATTCTTTATTTCTTCCATCACACAACTTTGTGAAATTAAATTGTCAATTGTATAAATGGTATTATTTTTTCGATACATTTTATGACTTGCGAATTGATCGAGTAATTGTATATCTTCTTTTTGATAGTAGTGCTTTGAAAATTCTATAGCTCCTACGATGGAAGTTCCATTGTGAATAGGAAACGTAGAACTTCTTGAAGTATATGTGAAGCCATTATTAGATGTTAGTTCTTGCTCTGCATTCCATAACGGTTTACCAGTTCTTAATACAGTCATTAAAGTACTATCTTCTATCGATAAGTTTTTATAAAAGGATGTCACACTTTTTCTTAAAAACTCTTCTGGCTTGAGACCTATATGCTTTAAAATATGCAAATCAGCTAAATCATAAAAGGTTGTAATCCCATTCGCATCTACAACTAACACGTTGTCATAATCAGATAAATGATTAAGTTCTGTAAAACTCATTTACTTGTCCATCCTTTCAATTGCTCAACCCTCAAATATCCAATATATTAAGACTTCTTTGCTCTTCAAGCAACTGTACACATCTATATGAATTTTCCCAATCAGAATCATTATCTTCTATTCCTCAACAAGCATATAACATGGACATGGAGACAGTTGCTTTCAGTAGACGTTCCTAATCTAAATGCATTTCATTTTATTTCATTATCGTACACGTTTCAAATCCTATCAATATATTTATATTCTAAGTTAAGTTTTTTCAGTTCAGTATCACCTTTACCTTCAAAAAATATTTTGTTTTGGTTGGAACAATGTTAAACTGATACGATGAATAAAAATAAATGAAATGGAAAGATAGATGAGGTGAACAATTTAGTGTTAGAAAAAATAAAGAAAGAATGGTTTTCCAATGTAAGAGCAGACATCTTAGCTGGAGCTGTAGTTGCGTTAGCACTGATTCCAGAAGCAATTGCTTTCTCCATTATTGCCGGAGTTGATCCGATGGTCGGATTATATGCTTCGTTTCTGATTGCAGTTACGATTGCATTTGTTGGAGGCCGTCCAGGTATGATTTCTGCAGCAACAGGAGCAATGGCTCTATTGATGGTTCCACTAGTAAAGGAGTACGGACTTGATTATTTACTAGCAGCGACTGTGTTAACAGGTGTGATTCAAATCCTATTTGGTGTTTTTAAAATAGCGAAACTGATGAAATTTATTCCTCGGGCTGTCATGATTGGCTTTGTAAATGCTTTAGCAATCTTAGTTTTCTTAGCCCAAGTTCCACATATTCTAGGGGAGTCCACTGTGACATATATTTTTGTAGCGATTACTTTAGTCATCGTGTACGTGCTTCCTCGATTTGTAAAGTCTATCCCTGCCCCACTTATTGCAATTATTGCGCTTACAGCAGTTACTTTGTATGCCGGAATTGATATGAAAGTCGTTGGAGATTTAGGAGGAATCACGAAATCTTTACCTGAGTTTTTTATTCCGAATATACCCTTCACTTTTGAAACACTCGCTATCATCTTCCCTTACTCCATTGCCCTAGCAATTGTTGGTTTATTAGAATCCTTGCTAACTGCATCTATCGTGGATGATATGACAGGGACAGATAGTAATAAGAATAAGGAAGCAAAAGGACAAGGTATTGCCAATATCATTACTGGTTTCTTTGGAGGAATGGCTGGTTGTGCGATGATTGGTCAGTCGGTCATTAATGTAAAATCAGGTGGGCGTGGACGACTTTCTACACTTGTGGCAGGTTTACTTTTGATGTTCTTAATCATCGTTTTAGGAGATTTAGTAGTCCAAATTCCTATGCCAGTATTAGTTGGTATTATGATCATGGTATGCATTGGGACATTTGACTGGTCGTCTTTTTCTTACTTACGAAAAGCTCCCCGGTCAGATGCAATTGTAATGCTTACTACCGTTATTATTGTTGTTGCAACGCATGATTTATCGAAAGGCGTAATTGCTGGAGTAATTTTAAGTACTATCTTTTTCGTTGCAAAAATAGCGAAAATTAGAGTAATCGAAAAACAGGGTGATGACTTTATCCATTTTGTAATAGAAGGTCAATTATTTTTCGCATCTGTAGAAGAATTTATTGATGCTTTTAACTATACTGTGGAAAATAGAAATATTATTATCGATTTCACCGAATCACATGTTTGGGACGATTCAGCAGTCGGTGCAATCGATAAGGTAGTTTTGAAGTATCGTGAACGTCAAAATATTGTTACAATTGAAGGACTGGATTCTTCAAGTGAAAAAATGGTTGAAAAATTAGCTATTTACAAAAAAACGAACACAATTTCCAATTAGTCAATTTTTTGGGGGTGCTGAATATGTATGAAAAGATCTTATTAGCAGCTGATGGTTCGGAAAACTCGCTCCGTGCATCTGTTGAAGCTATAAAAATTGCTTCTATGAATTCTGAATGTAAAGTAGATATTATATATGTAGCAGATTTCGCTAAGTCAAAGAATGAGATATTGCATACGCAAGGAAAAGAAGCCCTCGATTTTTCACGTCGGCAAAAATTAATCCCAATACAAGAACTGTTACAGGCAAAAAATATTCCGTACACCACGAACATTTTACGAGGTGAACCTGGACCAACTATTATTAGATATGCAAACGAGCATGCTTTTGAATTAGTTGTCATAGGTTCGAGAGGATTGAATGCATTGCAAGAAATGGTCCTTGGGAGCGTAAGCCATAAAGTAGTGAAAAGAGTCAACTGTCCTGTATTAATAGTGAAATAAGCACAAAAATGTACCCTGCCCTTTTAAAAATGGCAGGGTTTTTTAGTTCATAAATAGTTACGAAGAAATAGCATCTTTTTTCAATTGTTTTTTTCTTATAGCATATACACCCACCATCAAAAGAGGTAAAAGCAGTCCGATCGTTAATGAAAAATAAAGGCCTGTCGTAGTCTCAAATTTTTTTTGATACATTACATTAGGATAGATCACAAGCGACAGGACTATGACAATCATTCCCAACGGATACGTTAAAGGGCGATAATCTTTCAAATTCAAAATTTGCGCCAACCCATAAACGGATGCGTAAAAATAAAGAACCATCTTAAAATAGAGACTAATAATCCATAGTGTTCCCATTATGGCTTCTACTCGATTTATAAAATTTCCGACGTTTATCATTTTGGCCAAACCATAGCCAGGAAACATCTGTCTGGCGGTTAAATCAGCGCCTAATATGAGGATACACAAAAGTGTGATGATAATGATAACTAGTCCAGCTATTAAATTTCCAATGAAAAAGGATTTTTGAGCGGATTTAGGTTTGTTAATAAAGGCTGGGAAAATCATTAATAAACTAACAGCGTTGACAGAAGAAACAACGATCAATGTTAATGATGATTGTGCCAGACTTTTAATATCTACATCAAATACCGGCTGAATATTTTCAAATTGTATTTGTGGTGCAATAAAAACTACCAATATAATAAAAAGTAGGAAGAAAACGCCGATAAATATTTCTGCAGAACGAGCGATCGTCTCAATTCCAAGACGAACAGCCATTACCAGTATAATCGCCATCAAAATATTAGTAGCTGCCATTGGTGTACTTGACATCCCATGCGTGTTAAGAAATGCCCCAGAATTATACAACAGAATAGCAGTATATAGAAGAGTCATACATACAAATAAGAAAGAAAAAGCTTTACCTACCCATTTTCCAAAAAGAGTTTCATTCATCTGAACAAAGGTGAGGTTAGGAAACCAAAGACCCATTTTCGTGTATAGCCATACGATCAACAGTCCGATTCCTGTTCCAATTATTGCAGCAATCCAAGCGTCTTGCTTTGAGTTGGTAGCTAAAGCCGATGGTACAATTAAGATGCTCGTACCAATCGAAAATAAGATACTTAAAACTAGAAATTGATACGAATTTATTTTAACAGTTGGCAACATATATTTCTTCACCTCACCTCTAGTCCATATTTATCTAAATTAACTTAAGCGTGATCAGAATTTTTTTTCAATTGTTTTTTTCGTATAGCATATACAACTACCATTAAGAGAGGTAAAAGAAGGCAAACTGTTAATGCAAAGTAAATATCAATAGTAGCGTCATAAACACTTTGCTCTAAAATGTTAGGGAAAATCACGAGCGATAAGATGACGACAATCATGCCTAACGGGTATGTTAGAGGACGATAATCTTTCAATTGAAACATTTGAGCCAAACCAATTACAGCTGCATAAAAATAAATAACCATCTTAAAATAGAGACAAATAATCCAAAGTGCAGCCATCATTGCTTCTATACGTGTTACGAAATTTCCAATGTTTATCTTTTTGGCCAGTTCATAACCCGGAAACTTCTGGAAAGCGGTCATATCACTACCCAATACTAAAATACACAAGGTGGTGATAATAGTGATAATTAGTCCACCAATTATATTTCCAATTAAAAAGTATTTCTTAGCAGATCTAGGCCGGTTAATAAAGGCTGGAAAAATCATTAACAAACTAATAGCATTCATAGCTGATAGAACGATCAATGGTAACGATGACTGAAAGATTTTATTTATATCTGTCTCCAAAACAGGCTGGATGTTTTTAAATTCGACTTCAGGGGCGATAAAAACCACCAAAATAAAAAAGAGTATAAAGAAAATGACAATAAATATTTCTGCAGAACGTGCAACCGTTTCAAGCCCCAGTCGAACCGCCATAACTAATATGATAGCCAAAAGAATATTAGTAGCTGCCATTGGCGTATTTGGCATTACATGGATCGTCAGGAATGAACCAGAATAATACAAGAGTATTGCAGTATATAAAAAAGTCATGAAGATAAATAAGAAAGAAAAGATGTTACCTATCCATTTTCCAAAAAGCGTTTCATTCACTTGAATATAAGTAAGGTTCGGGAACCAGAGCCCTATTTTCGTGAATAGCCATACAATCAATAGTCCAATCCCCATACCAAGAATTGCGGCAATCCAAGCGTCTTGTTTCGCGTTGGCAGCTAAAGCAGATGGTATTACTAAGATGCTAGTACCGATCGTAAATAATATAACTAAAACTAAAAATTGGTACGAATTTATTTTAACGGTTGGCAACATATAATTTCTCCACCTCAACTCTGGTTCGTTCAGATTTACTCAAATTAAACTAAGCGTAATCAGGATTTTTTCCATTGTTTTTTTCGTATAGCATATACAATTACCATCAAAAGAGGTAAAAGAATTCCAATCGTTAAAGATAGGTATTTACTTATAGTCGTATCAAATTTTTGTTGTTCCATAACGTTAGGAAAAACCACGAGTGATAGGACAATGGCAATCATCCCTAACGGATACGTTAAAGGACGATAATCTTTCAAATTTAATATTTGTGCTAACCCATAGACCGATGCGTAGAAATAGAGAACCATCTTAAAATAAAGACAAATAATCCAAAGAGCAGCCATCAGTGCCTCTACTCGGTTTATAAAATTCCCAATGTTTATCATTTTGGCCAAACCATAGCCAGGAAACTCCTGTCTTGCGGTTAAATCAACACCTAATACGGAAATACACAAAAACGTGAGGATAATCATAACTAATCCCCCTATTAAATTTCCAAATAAAAAAGATTTCTTAGCAGATTTAGGTTGGTTAATAAATGCAGGGAAAATCATCAATAAACTAACAGCATTGACGGAAGATACAATGATCAAAGATAACGATGATTGAGCTAAACTTTTAATATCTGCCTCAAATACAGGTTGAATGTTTTCGAATTCGATATCAGGTGCTATAAAAACCACTAATATTATAAAAAGTAGAAAGAAAACGCCGATAAAAATTTCTGCAGAACGAGCAATGGTCTCTATTCCAAGACGAACTGCCATTACCACTATACTCGCCATCAATATATTAGTGGCTGCCATTTGTGTATTTGGCATCACATGAGTGGTAAGAAATGAACCAGAATGATGCAAAATAGTAACAGTAAATAAAAGAGTCATGAATAAAAAAAATAGAAAAAGCTTTACCTACCCACTTTCCAAAAAGAGTTTCATTCATTTGAATAAAGGTGAGGTTAGGAAACCAAAGGCCTATTTTCGTGAATAGCCATACTATCAATAGTCCAATGCCCGTACCAATTATTGCAGCAATCCAAGCGTCCTGCTTCGCAAAGCTAGCTAAAGCTGATGGTACAATTAAGATGCTCGTACCAACCGTAAAAAAGATAACTAAAACTAGAAATTGGTACGAATTTATTTTAATTTTTTGCATCCTATAATATGCCACCTCACCTTACGTTCTAATTGACCTAACGAGTTATTGCATCATGTAATGGCTTAAAAATGAAAGTTAGAAGATCAATTGGATTTGGAATAGATTTTCCAAAACTATAAGCAATACCTAACCCAACTCCAAAAGCAAGAAGGATCGAAAACACTATTAACTCTTTTTTATACTTTTTTTCCAATAGAGGTGGAACTTCAATAAATAGGATAACAGCAGCTACTAGGAGTATTCCTACGCTTTTCAGCATAATTAGTTAGTCCTTTCCTTTTTCTACTACAGAATTATTCACTGTACCGGTTTTCAGAATTTTTACATCCACTTTAACGTTTGCTACCAAGTCAGTAAATTGCTGGTCCCAATGCTTTTTCATCGTTTTCCATTCTTTCGGATTTGATCGATGAATTGCATTACCAAATCCAAAAATGTCTGTCTCATATTTTTCTTGTACGTTGCTAATAGAATGGTTAATCGTCTCTTCCACTGCTTTTTCGTAAGCTTTCTCTAGAGTTTCAATTGATTCAGGTTTAGTAATATCGATTGGACATTCTATCGCACCTATATTTGCCTCTATCTTAACTTGGACAGCCACTTCCGGACTTCCATTTTTAACATTACCTTTCACTTTTGTGTTGAAACGAAGGACCTCTATATCTGCCTTTCCTCCTTCAGGGCATGAAACTGTACCTACCGTGTTTTTCACTTGATTTATGATGCCATTATAGCCTCTACTTTCATCTTCTGTTAACCAACCAATTAGTTTATCATCTTTAAATACCGCTAAATCATCAAGCTTAATACTTGCAGCTGGAGTGATTGTTTCCACATTTTGTTTGCTTGATCCTATTTCCGGCTTTCCTGTCACTAGAATCCCCGTTAACACTGCTTCTTTTCCATCACTTCGCAGATCTGTTATCAGCTGATCTAATGTAACTCCTACCGTAGCTGCCCAGTTTTCTTCCGACACTTTAAGTGTGCTAAACATTTTATTGGCTGGTATGGTTTCTAACGGAGTTTGGACGTTCAAAATTTGTTCTGCTGTAGTGTCCTTAGCTACAGCAACGTAGAAATCCGATCGTATTTCCCAATCTCTTGATATCAAATCTAAGGGATCTCCAATTCCTTCTTTAGCTAATGATTCACTTATTACAAGCATCCGAAGATGTCCAGGATACATTTTTCTAGACAAGCCCTTTGTCATTTTTCGAATGGCTTCATACACTGTTTCTCCTCGCCCTTGAATAAGGGTTACTGGAGAACCTCCCTTACCACCTTTCATAGAGACTTCTGAAGGTACTACGACTTGAGCTGAAACTAAGTATTCGTCATCTGATTTATCAATTCCTATCGCCAGCGTTATAGCTAGCTCGTTTAATTCCCTTCGATTCCAACAACCCGTGAGAAAGATGCTAACAATTAGTAATATGAAGATGCCTCTTTTCATTGACTAATCCCCCTAACTATATCTCATTGGTCTTTTTCTGGCTCTGGCTTTGCAGAGGCTGGATTTTGCTGTTTCTTTATATTTTCTTGACTAATTAAATGAGTCCGAGTAAACATTTTCCATATAGGTAAACGAATAAATGTATCCTTTTGACCATCAATATTAAAAGGGGCTATTGGGTACATATATGGAATGCCGAACGAACGTAAACTACATAAATGCAAAATGAGCGCAATTAAACCTACAGTGATTCCAAATAATCCAAACGAAGCAGCAAGTCCCATAAATACAAAACGCAAAATTCTGACGGACATCGCCATGTCGTAAGTAGGAGAAACAAAACTAGCAATAGCTGTAATAGACACGACGATTACCATCGCAGCAGAAATCATACCTGCTTCTACTGCTGCCGTTCCAATAACAAATGCCCCTACTATGGACATTGCTGAACCGATAGCTCTTGGCATTCTTAAACCAGCTTCTCGCAAAATTTCAAAGGTGATCTCCATTATAAGTGCCTCTATAAATGCAGGGAATGGGACTCCCTCTCGTTGGGCCGCCAGGTTAATAAGGAGGGCAGTCGGTATCATTTCATGATGAAAAGTAGTAGCCGCAATAAATAAAGCAGGGGCAAGTAATGCAATCACAAACGAAAAAAATCGAAGGATTCGAACAAGACTAGTGAGATCAGCACGTTGATAATAGTCTTCTGAAGATTGAAAGAATTCAACAAATAAGGCAGGAACGGTTAACACAAATGGTGTACCATCTATTATAATAGCTATTCTACCTTCCAAGAGAGCAGCTGCTACTACATCAGGCCGTTCCGAATTATAAACAGTTGGAAAAGTGGACAATTGTGCATCTTGAATCAATTCCTCAATATTGCCACTTTCGAGTATTCCATCGATGTCAATGCGATCCAAACGCAAACGAAGTTCTTCCACTATATCGTCATTTGCAATGCCTTTGATATACATTACCGCTATGTTCGTTTTTGTGCGTTTTCCTATTACTTTGTTTTCCATCCAAAGTTTCGGATCTTTTATTTTTCGTCGTAACAAAGCGGTATTTATACGTATATTTTCTGAGAATGCTTCCCTTGGACCTCTTATTACTGTCTGGGTCGTACTTTCTGTAACTCCACGTTCAGCCCAGCGCTTATTACCAATGATAAACCCTTCCGAATACCCATCAATCAAAAGAACTACATCCCCTGATAAAAGGGCAGTGAATAACTCCTCAAAAAGGTCCACATCTTTTATTTCTCCTACGGTCATGACAAAATCTTTTAACGTGCTCATTAGTTTTGGATTTGGAGTAAGTTCGCTTTCTACCTCTTTATCTTTAATATCTAGCATTAACGATTCCATGATGAAATTTTGTATAGATGCTGCATCGCTTAAACCGTCTGTATACATTATTGCTGCTTCAAGGACTCCTCCTTTACCGATTCGAATCTCTCGAATTACAATATCCGTGCTTTCACCTAGCGTATCCTTTACGGTTTTTATGTTATCTTGAAGGCTAGTTTTTAATGGTTGTTTTTTATTAGACTCCTTCTTTTGACTCTTGGAAGGAGTTGTGGATTTTAACTGATTATTTTTTTTCTCATAAAAAAATCCCATAGTATCCCTCTTTTACTGTTAAAAGTTATGTAAGTACTGACTAAGTTTGTCCAAAATTATGCGAAAATATCCCTTAAATCAAGAAAAAAAGCCGGCATTCCTAAATATAGGAATATCGACTATTTTATGAGAAACAATAATAATTTTCAATTTTTAGAAAATTCACCAACGACTTCAACCGTTTCAAAAATATTGATAAATGCTTTTTCATCATGTTTACGAACGATTTGTTTAATCTGCATCGTTTCATAACGGGTAACGACCATCATTAAAATCTGCTTTTTTTCTAAAGTAAAACCACCATAACCATCTGTAATGGTCAATCCACGGTAAATCGAACTAAGTAGTTCTTTCCGAATTTCTTCACCAGAAGTTGTAACAATTTGCATCGTCAGTTTTTCGTGATTCGTGTGGATTGTATCGACCATTTTACCAGTCATGTAGATGGACAACAACGTATACAATGCAATTTCCCAGTTAAATACTGCTCCTGAAATGAGTACGATAACTCCATTCATACCTGTTAAAAGTAAACCGACACGAATATTACTTTTTCGAGAAATAATCATTGCAATAATATCCATTCCACCTGAAGTGCCTGAATATTTTAAAATAATCCCAATTCCGATGCCTCCTATTATTCCACCTAATATAGATGAGAGCAATATATTGTCTGTGATGGATTGTGCAGGTAGGAAGTACAAAAAACGGATAAGGAGATAACACAAACGAGTGTATTCATCGTAATTCTTTTCCCTAGCTTGAAATAACCTAATACAAGCAAAGGTAAATTAAGGATGAAGTTCAGTAATCCGGTATCAAATGGAGTTATTAATCCAAGTAAAATAGCAATCCCACTTACCCCACTACTTAGTATTTCATGAGGGACTAAAAAGAAATTAAATGCAAAGGCGATAATTAGGGAGCCCACAATTACGATTAAATTTTTCATATACATATACTCCCTTCCAATTTGTTTCAAAAAAAACTCGCCCATTTAGGACGAGTTTACTTGTATATACAAGAATATTCTCTTCTAATGATATATGAAATAATTTAACAAAGAAAATCATACCATTCAATAGAAGTTGTTGATCCTTCACAAATTATCACCTTATTTTACAGTGATCATTCCGTTATCCGTTGATAGATTGATCAAATTTTTGCCTTTTCCAAACGTCGTTTGCTCTGCTGATTTACCAAAAATGCTTATTCTTCCATTGTCTGTTTTAGCATGAATCGTTGCGTTTGTAGGTTCCTGTTCAGCTTGAATGCTAATAAGTCCATTATTCGTTTCTAACGTAATCGCTCGATCTAAGTTGTTCGTTATTAATGATATTTGCCCATTATCTGTCTCAGCGTTTATAGAGCCCTCTACGTTATGAAGTTGAATTTTTCCATTATCAGTTTGAACATGTACGTTTTCGGCAGCAACATCTGTAAGATCTATCCGCCCATTATCTGATTCAAGATTCACTACTGTAGCTTGCATGTTTTTTACAATTATTCGACCATTATCGATTTCGGCTTTAATTTCTTCATACTCCTTTTCAGGCACTTGAACAGTGATTTTATTGTTCAATGAAGAAAAACCAAACTGGATAATTTGCCAACGCTTTTCTTTTAACTCGACATATAGGGTATCCCCTTTAACATCAGCACTAAAATGATAGTTCAATTTTTTCTTCATTTTACCTGTAAATGATACTGTCGTTTTATTTTCTTTCGTTGGCAGTAATTCAACAGCTGCATTACCTGCTAAAAGTCCAATATTGCAATAATTAGTATTTTCCACAGCAATTTCATCTGATTTGTTTACGAATGTATCTTGGACATTTAAAATAATATTTATTGCTGCTCCAGCTAGTAAAACAAAAACACAGATAATTGCAATCTTTTTGAAACTCATCTAGTCATCCTCCATTTAATCTATTACTTGTTGCACCTTATTATATAGTACATAGAAAATATTGGAATGGTCTGGAGCAGTGATTACATCTAAGTCTTGAGGCTTATAATATCATTATTATAAATTGAATAGAAAAAATAACCCATCCCATAAGCCGTTAACTCAAGGAAGGGCTATTTAGTTTCTAGTTAAATGAAAGTAAATACCATTCTTAAGCATAAAATTAACAAGATACTTTCTTGTCGGTTGCTTTTTTTAAAAATTTATGGACCCACTTTTCCAAATGACTCAACTGATTTTTAACAAATGCTGCGTCTGCATACAGTTCAAAAGATTCTCCACGGCGACTTCCCCTGCATGAATCCATCTATTTTTATCAATAATCTTTCCATCTGTATCAATTGGTTGCTGGAATTGACTAAATCCAGTTGCATCCAATAGTGAGTTTTCATCACGATCCAGACCGACATGCACAACATGCTTGATAATGTAAGGTGTTCCGAATTTAATGGTTGCTTCATAATGGTCCAGCTCGCCATCCATCACGAAAAAAGGAAGGCGGATATAGATGGTTTCTCCTCCTTCTTGGCACAAGATGTGATCAAAGCACCCTCGATCATAATCCCAGTTTCCTCCCAAATTATAACCGAGGTCTCGAATGCAATCGTTCATAATGCCGAAAGAGGCTATTTGTCCCTCTAATTCTGTTTGCAATTTTAACATGATATCTCCTCCTATGGGTTATTCCCTATAAAGTATTTACAATAGGAAGGTGGTCATACCTTCCAAAAAAATAGAAATTTCATCAGGTTGATAACCAGTCTCCTCTTGCCAAAGTACTTTTGAAGAAACCAACAATTAGAATCGACTCATTAAGTTTGTATTTTTAATGTACTTACACTTCGAATGCAGTAAAAGTCCCTTCGTCATCAAAATCTATCACTTCTATGACCTTATCAGTGAACTGTTCCACTGTATTTCTATTACAACCTATTACGAGAGAAAGCACATTGAAGGCTTTCTCTCGTTTATTTTTATTGAATGCTTCTAGAAACGAATCCGTTACTTGGTTTTCGCCATCTGTAACAAAAATAATATCAGCTTGTTTAAAACGGCTTTCATTTATTACATGCACCGCTTCGTCTAGTGCAAGTGCATAATTTGTTCCTCCACCTAAAAAGGTCCGTGACAGCCTTACCATTTCAGTTGCTCCAATTTTCCCTTTTACATATCTAAAAACTTGAGTATGTGAAGAGAATAATACTAAGCATAAATCTCTTCTCTGCTTCTTTGCAATGGACATAAGGGCTAATGTAAATCCTTTCGATTGGGTGTCAAGGCTGCTCATACTATCCGATTGGTCAAGACAAATTACAATTGGGCCCTTCTTCAAAACCTCAGACCTTTTCTGTTCAAATTGCATAGTTTGGCTTTCCGAAAAGCGACGTAGAAAATCTATTTTCGTTAGCGGATGTGTATAGAAGATAAACTCGACTGGCAGCAATTTTTCAATGGCATTTCCATTTGTAACTCCATTTCTTCTAACAGACTGGCTCTGTTTTGACTTTTGTTTTTTTCGAGCAATCTTTTTGAATCGCCCAGCCCATTCTGCTATTTCTTTCATCTTTTTAGAAGTTGCAATTTTCTCTGCCAATAAAATTTTGTCCCGTAAAGGAACTTTTTTTAATTCTGCCTCAGCATTTCCTGCACTTATACCTCCCAGCAATGATTTCAACCCATCTCTCACTTGCATAGATTCTTGTCTGGCTTGGTTCATGGCTTGCAAGAAGCTTTCGCTATTACTTTGAATCATTTGCTGTAATTTTCCATTCAATTCAATCATTGTATTCTCATGGATTTTTCGATCAGCTTCTTGAAGTTGCTGCTTTTGCTTTTGCGTTTGTCTTAGTATTAGTTGGATTTTCCGCGACTGTTCTTTAAGTTCTTCATCTTTCTCTAGTTGCTGGGCGAACCATTGGTTTGTCTTTTCTCCGTACTTCATTGCACTAATGGCAGATGCTAAATCATTTAATCGGGTAAAATTTCGATAGGATGCAAAGTTCTCATCCGCCACGATGACTTCTATAAGTAATTTATTTAACGAAAGGATGCTATCAACATCCTTTGCTATTATTGCCGGTTTCATCTTATACATAGAAGCCCAAATATCACAAAGTAAAGGTTCAAACGTAGGTAATACCGCCTTATCACTGAGCTTTTGGAGCCCTTGTGACATTTCAAAAATTTCTTTAAAACGCCTTTTATCAAATGTATCTGTATTTAATACTGAACAGTATTCTTCGTAGTTTTTGTTCCTTCTCACTAGAGCACTTCCTTCACATTTTGTAAAATATACCGGAAGGTTCCTCGTTTTCCTTTTTGTCATTTATCACATCAAAATTCATCGGTTCTAAAATAGCGTTAAGAATTTCTTGATGCATCGACTTCACTTTAATAAGTAAAGCATCGATTTCCACAGTACAACCTTCATAGCATCCTTTCAATTTATTCAAATCAGCCTCTAAAGCCTTCATTTTATGAGTTGCTTCCATTCCAGAATCTACCGAATTATCCTGCATTATTGAATTGAACACTTCAATTGCTTCATTTCGAATAGAATCGAGCTTCCGAATAGTAGTGTCTTGTGCATGTCTACGAACAATGAATGAAACTGTATCTTTTTGATCAATCGTTTCCCAAAGAGCATTTTCAAGAATTACAATATCTTCTACCAACACGACTTGTCTTTTGCGAATCAACGCCCTCGCCTGCAGCACACTTAATGACTGTTTGAACCTCCGATCTGACGGTCGAATTCCCTCATCACGCAAATCTTTGCGAATCTTCGAAATGGCGTTGTAAACTTCATCGTGGATGACTACCATATCTGTTAAGAACTGAAAGTGTATCAAGTCCTCCATTGTCATGGTTGGCATTTGCTCATGTTGGTCTGCATTTTTCAACATAGAAATAAAATTCGTATCATCTGCTATATACTCAACCTCATATCTAAGTAAAAAACGATCGAATAACGCTTCAAGTCCTTCACCTTCTTCCGGATATTCATTTGAAGCTCCGATTAAAGACATTAAAGGAACTTGTACTGGTGACCCGTTATTGTAAAAAATTCTTTCATTAATGATGGTTAGTAAGCTGTTTAGAATAGCACTGTTCGCCTTGAAAATTTCATCTAAAAACACTAAATTTACTTCTGGCATTTTTGATTCTGTATTCCGCTTGTATACGCCTTGTTCCAGGGCCTTCAGCGATAAAGGACCAAATAACTCCTCAGGTGTACTAAATCTCGTTAGCAGCCATTGAAAATATTTAGTGCCTTGTATAATTTTTGCAAGTTCCACGGCTAGTGCAGATTTCGCGGTACCTGAAGGACCGATCATGAGTATATGTTGTCGTGATAATATCGCAATTAGTAGTGCTTCTACCTCAGCTTCGCGCTCATAAAACTTAGCATTTAAAGAATTACTAATTTCATCTAATTTTGAAAGGTTGTTCTCCATTTACCACTACTCCCGTCACTTTTTAATGTGTTTTCAACAAGCTTTTCCATCCCTATCATTTGCTATTCCGAAATATGCGGCAAATACTCGCCCATCTTACCTTTTTTGTGTTATGTCATAATCACATTAACATTAATGGTTAGGTTTTTTTACATGATAAACAATCAACTTCGATCAATGAGGCAAGCACGAATTGAGGCATTTTAAGTAAATGGTAAATCCAGCTTCACGGTCTACTTTGCTACAAACGATATCAGCATACAAATTATGGATATTACAGACCATGAAATGAACACAGCAAAAATTATTAATCAATTAAAAGATATGCCATTAGAATTAGTGAATATGGTTGTTAAAAATTCTGGAGAAAAATTACAAGCAGTTGAATCATTAAAGAAACAAACTGATTTAATAAGTGAGACATCTAAAAGCATACGTAACATTTCTTCGCAAACGAATATGGTTGCATTGAACGCAGCTATCGAAGCAGCTCGTGTAGGAGAACAAGGACGAGGTTTTAAAGTTGTAGCTGATGAAGTACGAAGATTGGCTGGTAATGTTGATGATGCTATTAAAAATGTGAATTCTAATGTTGAAAATATTACAAGAGAAGTAGAAAGAGTTAGTAAAATAACTAATGATTTACAAGAACTGATTACAGAAACTCACTCCAAATTTAACAAGGTTATTGAAGAATTTAAAGGGATTGCTAAATAGTGCGTGTTGTTCTTCTTTTGATCCGGAATTCCAAAGTTCCATTAATATTTTCTCTTCTCTATTCCGTGGATTTTCATGTTTGGCGAGATAATTTGCAACTAACTCTGTATTTTTAGCAAGCTTCTCTTCGCTCAGACCCATGTTTTCCCCCAACTCAACTTTTTCAGCAAGATACCTCTTAGATTAGATTTGTTCAATGAAGAGTACATAATGTTACAGTATTAGTAAATTACATCATTGATAGCTCTTCCTATCATTTTAAATGAAAGGAAGAGCCATCAATGATTTCCACATCTTCCCTAGTTTTAATCTCCTCCATTAAATGAAACAGTGCTTCGTCTTTACTTTTCGCTTCAATCATGCAGTCAATTTGCAAAACGCTGCCCTTAATCTCTTTTAGAAACTGAAAGAACATATTTATATCAATAAAATCTGCATGATGGCGAAATGCACTTTGGCTTTTTGGACTGGAAATATGCATTTTTATAGGAAGAGGAGAATGCCTCCACGTTTGGATGATTCGGTTCCAATGAACTTCCCATTCAGCATTTCGATGGTGAGCAAGATGATGATGGTAATCGAATACAAGAGGGATATCCAGTTTTTCACATAAATAAAGAGTATCCTCTAGCGTAAATGAAGTATCGTCATTTTCAAGCATAATCATTTTTTGAATCGATCTCGGGACGACCATCCAATTATCTATAAAACGTTCTAGCGATGCATCGGTCTCCTTATAATTACCTCCCACATGCATGACACACCGATGAGTAGGCTCAATTCCCATCCTTTTTAATAATAAATAATGCATTTTCAACGTTTGTATGGAATTTACTAAAATTTCTTTTTTCATGGAATTAATGAGAACAAAGTGATCAGGATGAAAATCAATTCTTATTTCGTGTTTATTGGCAAAATCACCAATCTCACGCAGCAGATTATGTAGAGGCTTCAGATAATTCCAATCAAAAAGGTCTACATGGTTGGCCAGAGGAATTAGACGAGAAGATAAACGATAAAAATGGATATCAGATGCTGCATTATGCTTTAGAATTCTAAGTGTATTTTCTAAATTCGATAACGAAATACGTTCCAATTTATGAATAGCAGCTTCTCTGTCATCAATTTTCTGGAATTGTGTAAATGTCATGGTTTGTGAGGGAGATGCATTTTTTAATTCCATGCTCATTGCTACATAACCGAGACGTACTATCGTCATTTTCTCCACCTCTTTCCAAATTAGTTATTCTCTCATTCACCACACCACCTCACCGCCTGATGTACGTTTGACTCCCCTAATAGAAGCAATTTCTTCTATGAGTTTCAACATAAGCTTGTCCATTCGTTCACTTTTAGTAAGAGCTGAATAGCGAGCATAAGTTAAATTTTTGGAAGGGCTTGCATCCCATAAACCTATAGCAGTGGCTACATACCCAAAACGGATTTCTATCTATTTTTCTCCTTTTATTAATACTGAATAAACAGAAACGATAATTTTCATTTAAAGCTTTTTGAAAAAATGGATTCCATGAGAATGCCTCTTTCTAGATATATTTGCCCATCAAGCATACATTTATGATAGAACGCCTTCTTTTTTTTTCTAACGGAAGCCTTGAGAGCTATTTTACACATACATACATACAAAAAAGCCGCTCCGCTATTCGTCGATGGAACAACAGATCGGCATTTTATTCGATTTTATTAATTGGTAGATCGTACGTTCTTGAACACATTAATAGCGAGTATTATTACGCTAAACACGACGAGGACCCCACCAATTGCAGTAAATACAGTCGCCTCTTCTGCTCCTTTCAAAACGAGTACTGTAAGCGCTATCATCATTAATGGTAGGCCTATATTAGCACTCCAAAAATGTAATTTTGCATACATATTATTGCTCGTGCTAGGAAATAAATGATACACAAAACCCGCTAACGCAAATGATGTCCAGCCGAGCAGATTGACATGCACGTGCACCCCTTTTAATACATAATCGTGCGCCATCGACATGTACAGACCTAACAGAACCCCAATGACAAAATAAACGACCGAAATCTTGATAAAGCGGATAGCCATGCCTCAGGTAATGCTTTTTTCTAATATAGGATTAACCATTAGCGTTAGACGCCTTTCTTTCTAATCAATTGTTTTCTTAAATAAATTTCTACCCGGTCTAAGTTCTGTTATTTTAACATTCAGTGTACGGATCGAATCCTCTGCTAATTCAACTTTTCCGTTTTGCTGAAGTCGTTTCCATGCTTGCACATCTTTTCGATATAAATATTCGGATAAACGATAAATATCGAAATCTTTCTTTAATGCTTCTTTATATGTTTCTTCGATTTGCTGTTTAATTTCTTGTTCTGCTTTTTTTCTAATTTCATCTTTCGTTGTTTTTGTCGGGATAGTACCTACATCCCCTTGCATTGTAACGTCTATATCAAACTTCAATGCATCTCCCTCAACGACTGGTTTTACTTTCACTTTTATTTTGTGAATTACGACTGACATGACATCTTCTTCGTCTGAGTTTAATGAAAATGTGACTTCTTCCCTTTCCGTCTTGTCATTCATCCACATCAAGCCAAACATTTTCTCTCTATTTATGAAACCTTTGAACCCTTTCGTTGTTACTAAACCAACCCCTGCAGACCGCGCCATTTTATCCTTGCCCTCTACCGTTTCCCAATTTTCAGTTATTTTAACATAAGGAATAACCACTTCGTGACCTGGTTCATTTAATCCGATAATCATTCTGCGTATATCAACTGGTTCAATTAATGAACTTTGGTGAAACGAATTCATCGGATCACCTAATTTTGACAACGTAATGGCTGTATCTATAACTGGGGTTGTAAGCAGAACTTCTTTCACGGAATCATCCGTGGCGAACAGCCAAATTTGATACCTTGTTTCTCTATAACGGATTAAAGTGTCAATGATGTCATTCATTCCTTCATTTTTTAACGCCTCTTCAGAGAAGACTATGAAAGTTTGGTGACCCCAATAAATCTTTTGATCGCTTGAATTATATAACTTAAATACTGCTTCATCCAATGTTCTACCAGAGGCATAGCCTACTTCTGATTGGACAGGACTAGGGTTCGGTTGCTCTGATTTAGCTACCTTATTAAAGTCAATAATTTGTACATATACTTTGAATTTATCGTCTTCATAATCAATACCAAGACCATGAGTATAAAGCATTCTCTCCGGTTCATTTTGCCCCCAACATCCAGAAAGCATAACAACTAGTACAAATCCGAGAAAAATCAACTTATTTCTTCCCATTTTTTAACCTCGTTTTATCTTTAGGGTTTAAATCATGCGGACGCTCTGCATAGTATTTCTCTGATGGCCGAATTATTGTTCTTAATATATTTGACCAACTTAAATCTGCCGTAATAGCCAAATACGGAACGCCGAACGTTCTCATATTTGCTAAATAAAGAACTATTAAGAAAAACGATAGTAAAAATCCAAACAGTCCCAAAAAAGAGGTTAAGAAGAGGAAAAAAAATCTTAATATACTCACAGCCGATACGAGCGTTTGATTTACTAATGTGTATGATGCAATAACCGAGGTCGCTATAATTACAATCATCGCCGGACTTGTAATCCCCGCTCGGATGGCCGCATCCCCGATTATTAAACCGCCAACAACACTTATTGTTCCACCGATCGCAGCTGGAAGACGTAAACCAAACTCACGGAATAATTCGAACATAAAAATCATGAGGATCATTTCAAGCGAAGTTGGCAAGGGAAGCCCTGTACGTGTTTGCACAACTGTAGCTAACAATAGCAAGGGTAACTGGTTTTGGTGAAACGTCGTTAAGGCTAGCCAAAATGCTGGAAGTAACGTCCCTAACAGAAACCCGACTAGCCTTAATAATCGTTCAACAGAGCTAAAAACCATTGAGTTTTCATGATCCTCACCTGTTTTAAAGAGTAAAAAGAAATTTACTGGAATAATTACTCCGTATGCCACGCCATCAATGAGGATTACAAATCTTCCTCTTGCAAGGTATTGAAGGGCGAAATCTGGCCTTCCTGTATAGTCGTGTCTAGGGAATACAGTCCATCGTTTATCAATGTGTTCCATTAAAATGTCCCCACTAAATATGATATCCACATCAATATTATTTATTTTTTCCTTTATTCCTGAAAGAATTTCTTGATCTACAATATCATCAAAATAGAGGACAGCAACAGTCGTTTTTGTTCGTTTTCCTACTTCGAATTTTTCAACGCACAGTGAATTCGTAGGCATTCGTTTCCTAATTAAAGCAATATTAGTAAAAATGTCTTCAATAAAGTTGTCCCTAGGTCCTTTCACTAGTACTTCTGTTTTCGTTTCTTCGGGATTTCGGTTTGGCTTTTTCGAAATATTACTAGAGTAGATTACATTATAATCTTCAAAATAAAGAAGAACATTTCCAGAGTATACACTAGTTATTATTTCACTTTCAGCTTGCACTTCTTTCAATGCTGGAATGTGCAAATGGCTTGTCACTGCCTCTTCAAATGACAACTCTTCCAGAGCATTGAAGAAAAGCTGAACTCGTTCAACAACTACGTCATTTAATAAGTGTTGATCAATCATTGCTTCACAGGTAATAAACATCACTTTTCGTTGATTGAACGTATATACATGAAACTGAACATCTGCAGATTTCTGAAATAACTGTTTCAATTTCTTCGCATCTATTATATTGTCAGCAGCTTGCATACTTTCTCACCATTTCCAGATTACATCTCATGCTTGGGCCTCCTTGACGATTTCCCTGAAATAAGGGCAACAATAACGATGAACAGTGTAAATATAAAATAAATAAACAATGTAATAGGTAACACATACTTTCCTTTCATCTCATCGAATGTGCTTCCACTTATAAGCAATAACGATAAACTGATCAAGAAGAAAGGCGGTGCAATATACATCCATATCTTTTTCTTTTTCCGATGTAGATTAAATAAGTCGACAATGATGTATAACATCAGCCCCACTCTTATAAACGTACCAGTAAGCCATTGATAGATCGAGAAAAAATCAAGATGTTCGATGAAGCGCCCTATGGCTACTAGCCCCCATTCTTCATAAGCTGGAAAACGTTGTTTAGCTGCTTCAGTTGGCCCAAACTCCGTAATAGCACCAATTAACGGGCCTAGCGTGAGACCCGTCAAAATAAGGATCATCGTAACATAATGTCTAAAACGAATCTGACCCTTTACTTTATGTTGGATAAAGAGAAACAAAAAAAGTTCGATAATTCCTGAGGCTGGGTACACCATCCCTTTTATTACAGGCTCAAATCCGTGTTCCATAAAGGGCCGCAACAATTCATAATTTTTTACTTGTATATTCGTAAAAGCCGCAAAAAAACCAAAAGCAACAACACCTACTAATACAATTACGTTTGTTATAACGATTGTCTGAATGGAAGTGGTTATAAGCAAGACACAAAGAATCGTAAAAAGGAGTAGTAATATAAAGAGAGGTGTTTCAGGCAAAAATGTAGTTTTTACCCATTGTAATGTTTCACTTATCGTCAAAGATGCTAACAACAGAAGAGAAATCGCTAGCAAAAACAAGAAAATCGATGAGCTGACTTTGCCAATTTTCTGTTTTAACCAATCTTTCATCGGCTCCTGATTTGATTTTTTATTAATATAAAAAAGCAGTAATCCCCAAGGCAACAAAACCAAAGTTGAAAAAAGTACAGATAGCCATCCGTCCCTCCCAGCAACATTTAAAAGAGGTGGAATAATCGTGACATGATTTTTCAAACCGATAACAGTCATCGATAGGAATATTACGTGTAGCATACTGATTGAACCGGTATGTTTCATGCTGAAAATCCTTTCTGCTTTGTTTATACTATTTATCTTGGACAATAATCAGTTAGATTATAAGCAAGTCCATAAATATATATCAGCTTTAGGATTTCGGATACCTATGTATGAAGAGCTTCTCTTTTCATTAAACTACCGGTGCTTCTCCACTAAACGTCTCCCACCTTTTCAAAATTTAGTAAAAACTATGGACGACGATTTAATACACGCTATTTAGTTGTTTGATAGATGACATACAAAAGGGATTTGAGCGTTTACACTCAAATCCCTTCCGTCAACAGAGTGAGCCGATGTTCCAAAAATATAGGAACATCGGCTTTTAAATGCGAAACTATTATAACACCTAATTTCTAGCGAATTCACCAACGACTTCAACCGTCTCAAAAATATTAATAAATGCTTTTTCATCATGTTTACGAACGATTTGTTTAATCTGCATCGTTTCATATCGGGTAACGACCGTCATTAAAATTTGTTTCTTTTCTTGCGTAAACCCACCGTACCCATCAGTTATTGTAATACCACGATAAATGGATTGCATTAACTCTTGTCGTATAAGTTCCCCCTGTGTCGTCACAATTTGCATCGTCAGCTTTTCATGATTCGTATAAATTGTATCAACCATTTTCCCTGATAAATAAATTGCAAGTAATGTGTATAATGCAATCTCCCAATTAAAAACAGCACCAGAAATAAGGACAATAATTCCATTCATACCTGTTAATAGTAAGCCAACACTTATATTGCTTGATCTAGAAACAATAATAGCTATAATGTCTAACCCACCAGAAGTTCCGGAGTATTTCAGTATCATACCAACACCAAGTCCGCTAATGATCCCACCAAAAATAGAAGAAAGCAGTATATTATCTGTGATCGATTCCGCTGGTATAAAGTATAAGAAAAGCGAGAGTGAAATGACGCAAATGAGCGTATTGATCGTAATCTTTTTTCCTAATTTAAAATAGCCTAGAATAAGTAATGGTAAGTTTAATACAAAGTTTAATAGACCAGTATCAAAAGGTGTGATGATTCCAAGCAAAATGGCAATTCCGCTAATCCCACTACTAAGTATACCGTGTGGAACTAAAAAACAATTGAAGCCAAAAGCGATGATTAACGATCCTATAATGATGATTAAATTTTTCATAAAACATATACCCCTTTTAGCAAATCGATCAATTACACCTTGACGTAATTGCGTCCATATTTTTAATTGCGCTTGATGTCTACAAGAAGTTGATCACTCAGCAGTTATCGTTGCAGACTCAAGTAAAAATACTCGTCCCGCAGTTAGGACGAGTATATATTTGCATCATTCATTTTTCCCACAAGCTACTTCTCTTCTCAAAATATGCATGTATGAAATAATTTATCAGAATTATCTTGTCAAGTCAATTCAATAAAAACCGATTGATCTATTTCCTCAATCGGTTTTTAATAAACTTATCTTTTTTTCACTGTTATTCTTCCATTATCGCTTTCTAAATTGATTTTGTTCACACCATCACCAAAAACCGTTTGTTTATTTTCTGCCCCAAAAACGTTTATTCTCCCATTATCTACTTTTACATGAATCGTAGCATTCGTTGGTTCTTTATCCGTTTGGATTTCAATTAATCCATTATCTGTTTTTAAATCGATTGGTCGATCTAAATCGGTTGTAGTTAAGATAATTCTACCATTATCCGTTTCTGCATCTATACTGCCATTTACATCTTGCATAAGGATTTGCCCATTATCTGATTTAAGTCGTATTGTTTGAGCTTCTACATTTTGTAGATCAATTATGCCATTGTCCGTTTCTAAATCAATCGCTTGAACGTTGATATCGTGCACGTTAATTCGTCCATTGTCGAGTTCTGTTTTCAATTCGTTATATTCTTTTTCTGGAACATGTATCGTTAATTTAATAGAATGAGGTCCGAATCCAAAGTGGAAAAAGTTCCATCTTTTCTCATTCAGTTCAACGAAAAGGGTATCCCTTTTCACTTCTGCATGGAAGCGATAGTTAAACTTCTTTCTGATTTTCCCTGAATATTCCACCTTTGTCTCCGATTCTTTCGTCGGCAGAATTTCGACAGAAGCATTGCCAGATTCTACATGTATATTCGTATAATTATTGTCTTTTATTAAGATTTCATCTGATTTATCTACTAATGTGTCCTTAATATTAAGAATGATACTTATAGCTGCTCCAGCAAGTAATACAAATAAACAAATGATTGCCACTCTTTTGAGTCCCATTTTATAACCTCCATTTAATCTTTCTTAGTACATCTTATTATATAGCACTTAGAACATATGCAAATGGTCTGTAGCAGTGATTCTTTCTAAGCCTTAAGGCGTATAAAGAATCTAGGAGTGGCTAATTTGCTTTTCTAGTAAGTTGGTTTTTTCATTTAAGAGCTCGGTATAAGATGCTAATTCATCTTTGCTTGTTGTTTTTATGTATATAGGTTCGCCAAATATGATTGTAGCTTTTTTCATTTTTCTTAGCTCTTTTAAATTTCTTGGACCAACATATAAGGCGGGAACGATAGGTGCTTTCGATAAATTCCCAATGGTTACAGCTCCTCTTTTTAAAGGTGCTTCTTCCGATGTTCTAGTACCGCTTGGAAAGATACCGACTACTTCCCCGGTTTTCAAAAGTTTTACTGGTTGTTTAATACTGCTCGGTGATGGGTTTTCTCGGTCAACCGGAAAAGCATTTATGCTTCGTAAAAATCTCCCAATCACTTTGTTTTCGAAAAGCTCTTTTTTCGCCATAAAATGTATTGGTTTTGGCACACACATCCCTAATATGACGATTTCCAACCATCCTCGATGCGTACAAGTTACGATATAACCTTCATCCTTTGGCAATAAATGCTCATTTTTCATTTCTACTTTTCCAAATAAACGTACAACCAATTTTGCAACAGATAAAGTAAAATTGTACATAGTCATCACCTTCTATTATCTAGTTTTAGTATCTAGTACTAATTATAGTTTCTTGGCATTAAAAATACTAGACTTAGTATAAATAGGCTACTGTTTTTAATCTATTCGGCTATCCATTTATTTTCATACCATTTCGGAATAAGTAACCGAAATTCGTCAAACTGATCTAATGTAAATCGAGTATAGCTTTGGAACTTCTCCATTTGATCAATTCCACCTTCATGCCCCCAAACTTCTGCAAATACAAGATGCATTGCCGCATACAATCGATGCATTTCCCAAAACGAATTTGGAATGGACTTCTCATCATGGTAACCTTCCACAACACCACATGAATATGCTCGGCTAACTTGGACATTAAAATATTCCATTTTATAAAATTCATTGATTGGATCCGCGTATCTTATTTTTTGCATATCGATTAAACCTGTAAAACGATCTTCATGAATTAATATATTACCAGGATGAAAATCAAAATGCTGAATACAGCTTGGCCGATTTTTTAATAAGTACAAATTATCTTGAATAAATGGCAAGATGCTCGCATAATTTGGATGCCTACGAACAATTTCTTCAAAACGAGGAGCTTGATTGTCAAATCTTGCTTTCCAAGTCTCCTCCCAACTTGGATAATCGTCCGGTGCCACTATGCTATGCATATTCTTAAGCGCATTTCCTACTTGAAGTCCTATTTCGTATTGAACTTTGGGAATTTTAATGGGTAGAGTAATATTTCCATTTTCACCAATCATATAGTCGAGAATCATATAAGTTCTATTTTCATATACACCTACATCGTACACATATGGAATACGAGGATCCAAAGCATGTACTTCATTTGTAAGTTTTGCTTGCTCTACTAATTGACCAATCTCTGTTTTGGGAGACATACGTAGCAAATATGTATTGTCGACACACCATTTTTCATCGTCCGAAAATCCTTCTTCTATTAAATGAAGGGAAGTGCATTTATGTAGAAAAGGTATTTTAAGCTTGTCCATTTTATTCCTCCTTAAGTTGGAAAATTTTGAGCAACGAATTTCACCTTACAATATTTTCAGATATTTCGCAACCTGTTTTTCCATACAAAAAAGCCGCTCCGCTATTCGTCGATGGAACAACAGATCGGCATTTTATTCTTCTATACTAGTTTGCAGATCGTACGTTTATGAGTACATTAATAGCGAACATAATCACGCTAAAAACGACAAGCACCCCACCAATTGCAGTAAATATAGTCGCTACTTCTGCCCCGTCCAGAATGAGTACTGTAAGTGCAATCATCATTAATGGGAGTCCGATATTAGCACTCCAAAAATGTAATTTTGCGTACATATTGCTACTCGTACTTGGAAATAAATGATAAACAAAACCGGCTAAAGCAAATGATGCCCATCCTAACAGATTAACGTGCACATGCACACCTGTTAAAGCATAATCGTGCGCCATCGACATGTACAGACCTAACAGAACCCCAATGACAAAATAAACGACCGAAATCTTGATAAAGCGGATAGCCATGCCTACCTTTCCCCTTTCTCATAATAGAATAATTAGTTCTCTATATTCTATTTGCGAAAGAAAAAGAGTATGCTTGTTTTGTAAAATAATGGGGTTGTCCATTAAAAAAATATTGCATTTTCTAGGGGAAGTGCGTCAAACGAAGTCGAGATAAATCCAGTAAATGGCTTAGGGCAACGAATCAATCATTGAAAGCAACCAATTTTATTGCGAAAGCAACCAATTTTATTGCGAAAGCAACCATTTCTCAAAGTAATAAGTTTAATTGAAGTGAGACAGCAATGATTGTTGCGCATTTCTTCTATAACTGTAACAAATAATTATAATTTCAAACACCTTCCGACATTATTAAAGGTAAATCACTTTCTTGCATAGAATATATACAAAAAGGAGTGCGAAATATAATGAGTTATATGAGTATAGTTTTTGCAGGCATCTATTTGTTTCTTTTCTTATTTGTTTGCTATAAAATGTTTAAAACGAAGCGAGTCCCACCGAATCGATACACTCCTTTTCATAAATTAATATCAGGTAATAATGCAGACATTAGACAAGAAAAAAAGGTTCAATATTCGAAACACGAAACGGAGTATGAGGAAAAGAACCATATTAATGAATAACTTCTTAACGCTAACTGTGCAGATAATAGATAAGTTCATGCATTTCGTGAAAGCCCGATGCTTTATACAAATGAATCGCTTTATCATTATCTTTAGCTACACTTAATATAATTTCTTCCATTTCAGAAAATGAAAAAAGATGTGCTAAAGCAGCTTGAATCAGCTTTGTACCAATACCTTGTTTTTGGTGCTCACTCGATACAGCAATATATTCAATTGTACCTTCTTTATGCTCGGGTTTTGCTTCTACATAGACGTAACCTATGATCATTTCATCTTTATCGGTCATTACTAATAATTGATTGTACTCACTTAGTCGCTGGATAATTTCAGAAGCTGTATAGTATGTATTTGGAAAAGCTGTTTCATGGAGAGTAGTAAATGAATCACGATATTTAGTATTAAATGGCTTAATTTGATGTAGATCTACATTACCTAAATGGCTATGAACCGCTTTTAATACTAGATGATTGCCTTTATAGACAGCCTTTTTCTTAATCGCAAATTGTTGTGCGAATGTGTTTTCTTTATTGATAAAAAACGAGAACTCATGAATTTTGTTGTTAGACAATGCAATCACTTTGTCCCATAGCGCATCTGCAAGACCTGAATATTGACTTTTATTTCTAATAAAAGGCCCCCATACTTCAGCACTTTGATTTTCCACATCTATATCGAATCCTATAGCTCCTATAATTTCATCATTTTCATAAGCAACTGTAAAATATTTGGATATGTCTAAATCCGAGAAATGATGTACCAATGTATGATAAATTTCACTTTTTAACTTACCACAATAACCTATATGGGTTTCGCTATTATTATTCATCTCTTCTAAAAACAGTGCTAACTTTTCTATATCCTTAGCTTCACTTAAAATAATGCCCATCTTTCATCTCCTCCATCAAGTACATATTCACGCTTTATGAATGCCACTAAACTATAAACCAATCCTTTTTACCTAAAACTATACTACTTGTTTTGTAAGTAGAAATTAGCTAGCTAAGTGCATTATGATACAATCAAGATAAATACATGAACGAAGGAGAACAATATGTGCCGAAATATAAAAACACTTTTTAACTTTGAACCAACTGCAACAGACGACGAGATTTATGCAGCTTCTCTCCAATATGTACGGAAGGTTTCGGGGTTTAATAAGCCTTCAAAAGTTAATGAAGAAAGTTTTCATAAAGCTGTGGAGGAAGTGTCTATTATTACTAGAAATTTGCTAAACTCATTACAGACTAGTGCAGAACCTCGTGATCGAGAAATAGAAGCGGAACAAGCTCGAGCGAGAAATGCAAAGAGATTTGGAACTGGGCAAATTTCATCAATTAAGTAGGAATCAGATGGAGCTACTCGAAAGAAAGTAGCTCTATTTTAGATTAAAAGCAAGCCATTCAATTTAAAGATATGGCAATGTTTTCAGATTCAGTTGTTTCTAACAGTACTACGTCTAATTAGACTTTCTCTTGCTTCAAAATATTCTTTATCAAGTTTTTTTATGAATTTTGCTACACTAGTAACCTCATTTATAGAACCAATGCCTTGACCGCTCCCCCAAATATCCTTCCATGCCTTTGCAGACGTTTCTCCAAAATTCATCTTGGATGGATCACTTTCCGGTAGATTATCAGGGTCTAATCCTGCTGCTTGAATGGATGGTTTTAGATAATTTCCATGAACTCCAGTGAAAAGACTGCTATACACAATATCATCAGACGTTGAGTCAACAATTGCTTGCTTATATTCTTCAGATGCACGGGCTTCATCCGTTGCAATGAACGGTGAGCCAATATATGCAAAATCAGCTCCCATCGCTTGAGCAGAAAGGACAGCACTTCCCGTAGCAATCGATCCCGACAAAGCGAGCGGACCATCGAACCACTGGCGTATTTCTTGAATTAAAGCAAAAGGGCTCTTCACACCAGCATGACCGCCAGCTCCTGCTGCAACTGCAATTATGCCATCTGCTCCTTTATCGATTGCCTTATGAGCAAAAGTATTATTAATTACGTCATGCAAAGCAATTCCTCCATAACTATGTGCAGCCTCAAATATTTCTTCACGTGCACCTAACGATGAAATAATGATGGGCACTTTATACTTCACACACAATTCCATATCGTGTTCTAATCGCTCATTTGACTTGTGAACGATTTGATTGATTGCAAAAGGAGCAGCTGGACGATCAGGATTTTTTGCGTTGTAAGCTACGAGCTCCTCAGTAATTTCTGCCAACCATTCATCAAGTAAGGAAGCAGGTCTCGCATTCAGTGCAGGCATTGATCCAACAATTCCTGCCTTACATTGCTCTATTACTAGCTTAGGATTACTAATAATAAATAACGGTGCTCCGATTACAGGGAGACGTAGATTCTGAAGTACTGACGGAATTTTTGACATTGGTTGTTCCTCCATTCAAATGATCGGTAAAGCCTTACTTAGAAAAAATAAACAAAGATATCGAATTGTTTCATTAATATCTTACCATCCCTAGTTTAAATTTTCAGATTAATAGGAATATAGCATACTTAGGATGAATTGCATACAAGTAATTTATGTACGAAAGATTGAATCATTAGACGCTCCAAAACAGCAAAAAGGCCCTTTGACTTTATATCAAAGGACCATTTCTTTAGTTTAATACTCTCTTCTTAGCAGCAACAACTAGCTCACGTATTTTCTCCAACTCTTTCTGATGAAAAGCCTCGACTATCGAACTCCCAACAATAACGCCATCTGCCAAAGAACCAATCGATTTTACTTGTTCCGGAGTCGAAATACCAAACCCAGCAAGAACCGGAACCGGACTTAACTCTTTCAATTGCTTTAAATGCTTTTCTAATTGCTCATCAAATCCATCTCTTACTCCCGTAATCCCATTAACAGTGACCGCATAGATAAAACCTTCACCAGCAGTCACAATCTTGTCAATACGGTCAGGTGGGCTAGTTAGCGAAACAAGTGGAATAAGTGCCACATCTGTTTCTAGAAATGCACTTTTTAGCATGTCACTTTCTTCTAGAGGTACATCTGGTACGATCAAACCGTACACGCCACTGTTCGTACAAGCTTGTGCAAATGCATCGATACCATAACTCAATATAGGATTGATATATGACATTATTATTAGAGGAATAGTAACTTCAGCTCGAATCTCTCTTAACTCATCTAAAATAGTTCGCAATGTGACACCATTTTGAAGCGCACGTTCCCCGGCTCGTTGAATTGTCGGACCATCTGCTACAGGATCGGAGAACGGGATACCAACCTCAATCGCAGTAGCTCCTGCTTCTTGAAGAAATAGAATTTGCTCTGTTAACGAACCATCCCCGCCCATAATATAGGGGATAAATGCTTTCTCTCCTTTGTTCAATTGCGTTTGAATTGAGTTAGTTAAAGTTGTTTTAGTCATTTTGAGCACCTCCAAGCGCCTCACGGACAGTATGCACATCTTTATCGCCACGACCTGATAAACAAACGACTACAATTTCGTCTTCACGCATAGTTTTGGCTAAAGCTGCTGCATAGTGAATAGCATGAGCACTTTCTAAAGCTGGAATAATTCCTTCTGTTTTTGCAAGTAATTGTAATCCTTCTAGTGCCTCGGTATCCGTTACTGAAGTAAACGTTGCTCGCCCTATATCATGTAAGTAAGAATGTTCCGGTCCAACAGCTGGGTAATCAAGTCCAGCAGAAATCGAATGCGCTTCTTGAATCAGCCCATCGTCATCTTGAAGTACATACATATACGCCCCATGTAGTACTCCTTCTTTTCCGCCAGCAATTGCTGCGGCATGTTTACCTGTTTCAATTCCACTTCCTGCAGCTTCCACACCATACAATGCAACTTTCTCATCATCAATGAAAGGATGGAACATACCAATTGAATTACTACCGCCTCCAACGCAAGCTACAACTGCATCAGGTAAACGTCCTTCTTTTTCTACTATTTGTCTTCTTGTTTCCACACCAATTACTCTTTGGAAGTCACGCACAATTCTTGGAAATGGATGTGGTCCAAGCGCAGACCCAAGAATATAATGCGTATCTTCCACATTCGAAACCCAATAGCGGAGTGCTTCATTGACAGCATCTTTGAGCGTTCCAGAACCTTGATCGACCGATACGACTTTTGCACCAAGTAACTCCATTCGGAATACGTTTAACTCCTGTCTACGAACATCTTCTTTCCCCATAAACACAACACATTCCATATCAAATAATGCACAAACAGTTGCAGTAGCCACCCCGTGTTGTCCTGCCCCAGTTTCAGCTACTATTTTCTTTTTCCCCATCCGCTTTGCAAGTAATGCCTGCCCAATGGTGTTATTAATTTTGTGCGCTCCAGTATGGTTCAAATCTTCTCGCTTCAAATAAATTTTTGCTCCTCCAATTTGACGAGTCAAACGTTCTGCAAAATAAAGTGGATTTTCTCTACCAACATAATCCTTTAAGTAATAATTAACTTCCTCTATAAAAGTAGGATCCATTCTAGCATTCTCATAAGCTGTTTCTAACTCTATCAGTGCCGTCATTAATGTTTCTGGCACGAATTGTCCTCCGAATCGACCATATCTACCTGCTTTTGTTTGTACCATTTGCTCATCTCTCCTCTTCTTTTGCCGCATGTATAAACGTACGAATCAATTCGTCATCTTTTACGCCATTTCGTTCGACTCCACTAGAAACATCTACCATATAGGGCTTCACTCGCCCAATAGCTTCCGCTACATTTGTTGGATTTAGCCCACCTGCTAAAATAACTTTTTCTTGCTCTACTTCATGTCCTTTCATTAGTTGCCAATCAAATGTAATGCCACTGCCAGCTTGAGGTGCGTCAAATAAGTAAAAGTCTGTATGATATAGCTTTGCGCTTTCGACATCTTCTTCACTTCTAATAGACAGCGCTTTAATCGAAGGGTAATTCGTTGATTGTACAAAATCCGGACTTTCATTCCCGTGGTATTGAATAAAATCTAACGGTACTTCACGGTAAGCTTTTTCGAGTTCCTCTTGCGTTGGATTGACAAAGACCCCAACTTTTAACACGGAAGATGGAATATCTTTCGCTAGTTCATGAGCTACTTCCACGGTGATTTGCCGTTTACTTCGTGCAAAAACAAAACCAATTGCATCAGCTCCCGCTTCCACAGCTGCTGCGACATGCTCTTTTTCCATTAATCCACAAATTTTCACTTTCGTCATTTGGTGATCCCTCCAAGCTCCACTTGCAACGCTTGAAGTGCATTTCCTACATTCCCGCTTCGCATAAGTGATTCTCCAACTAGTACCCCTCTAGCTCCAACTCTTGCAACTCGCTCTGCGTCTTCCGTCTTCCAAATACCACTTTCGCTAATGAGTACACGCTCTTCATGAAACGGAAAAATGGCTGCAATTTCTTCGGTACGTTTTAAATCAACATCAAATGTACGTAAGTCTCGGTTATTTACGCCGATAAGTTTAGCTCCTACTTTTAAAGCACTTTCTAATTCATTTGCGTCATGAACTTCTACTAATACTTCTAAGCCCGCATCGAAGGCATACGCATAAAGATCTTTCAGTTCTTCTTTACTTAGTGCTGCAACAATCAAAAGAATGACAGACGCTCCTGCATGTTTGGCTTGATCAATTTGCACCGGATGAATAATAAAATCTTTACATAGTAAAGGAATTGGTACTGCATCTGCTACGGAAGCTAAATCTTCGAAAGATCCTTTGAAAAAGGGAGTATCCGTCAAAACAGAAATACATGCAGCCCCTGCCTCATAATAGGAGATTGCTTGTTCCACTGGATTGACGCTTTCTGCGATTAATCCTTTCGACGGGGAAGCTCGCTTTATCTCCGAAATGATTTGCAATTGTTCACTTTTATATAAGTGGTCAAATAAAGAAGGACGTGTTACTCTTTCTTCTAATATTGAGCTATCTTGTGTTAGCATAATTTCAATTTGCTTCTTTTTCTCTGCAAGAATCTTATCTAAAATAGTAGCCATTACATTACCTCCTGTTTGCGCACATTGTTACTGAATGCGATCACCGCTTCTAATTTTGCGAGCGCCCTACCGGACAAAATACTATCTGTTGCTAGTTTGACACCTTCTTGAATACTCCCTACCATTCCTTTTGCATAAAAACCAACACCTGCATTAAAAATGACTGTGTCAAAATATGGGCTACGTTCCCCTTTTAACACCGCTCGCATAATATCTGCATTCTCTCGAGCATTTCCTCCTCTAATCGCAGAAATTGGTGCACTTGCAAGCCCAACATCTTCAGCCGTTAATGTAAAAGGAATTAAATCTCCTTTATCTACTAATACAAAAGAATTTTTACCAGCTAGAGATGCTTCATCCATTCCACCTGCTCCGCATACAACAATTGCACGCTTTCTTCCTAGCATCTGTAATACAGTTGCATATTCCATCGTAAAATCAGGTCTATTTATACCTGTGTATTGACTCGTTAGTCGAACTGGATTCGTTAAAGGACCAATTAGATTGAAGATTGTTGGTTTACCAATTTGCTGTCGTACTTGCCCAATACGTTTTAATCGCGGGTGAACGCTTGGAGCATAAAGAAAAGTAAGCCCTTCTCTTGCTAGTAATTGCATTGCTTCATCTGCATCGATCGTCGAATCGATCCCAAGCGCTTCTAACACATCCGAACTACCAGCCGCACTTGAAATTTTCCGATTCCCGTGTTTTGCAATAGTTGCACCACCACCAGCTAAAACAAAAGCGGATGTTGTACTAATGTTGAAACTATTTAACCCATCTCCACCTGTACCACAGTTATCCATATAATTTCCTGCTGGTTCATTTAGTTTTAAGGCAAACGACTTCATAACAGTCGCTAGTGCGGCCACTTCGTTTGCTGTTTCTCCTTTTTTAGAAAGTGCGATTAAAAACGTTTCTATTTGTTGCAATTCCGTCGTTTCGTCAAACATCTTTTGAGAAGCACTCACCATCTCCGCATACTGTAAATGCTCTTTCTTCTCTACTTTTTCAATAAAATCTCTCATCTCAGCTCTCTCCTCTGCTCTGCTATTTCTAAAAACAAAAAAAGCCCTCTTCAAAGGTATTCAAAAGAATCCCTTTGAAGAGGACGGTGTTGACCGCGTTGCCACCTCTTGTTGAAGCGTTTCCACTCCCACTTTAACTCCTGTAACGTAGGAAACACGTCTACCTCTAAAACGTTTGTTCGTTCTCGAAGTAGCTCTCATAAGCCCATTCACACTCGCTACAAATCAGTTCTCACCAACCACTGACTCTCTAAATTGCTCACAAGTGCTACTCTTCTTATTCAAATAATTTCTCCGCTATACTCATCTAATCTCGGCTCATCTGTTCTATGGGCGATGTCGCTCTCGACATCTTCTACCCGTATCCGAACATTTAAGTTACTGTCTATGATAGTAGCAATACTTTCAATTGTCAAACTATTTTTTCTTTTAATAGAATAAAAAGAAAAGAGGTTAAATATATTGCAATAAAAATTTCCGTATAACAACAGTATTCATGAATTAACTATCCAATTAGTTACTTAAGAAGGAACACACTATCAACCCTATAATTTAATTTCCCTGCAACCTAGTATAGAGTCTTGTACTTCTGTAGAGTTTAAAACCTTGATGTGAAGGAAACTAAAGTATGCCAATTAAGCAAATGAAAAAAATCAGCAAAAAGAAACAAAATAAGTGAGGAGAATAATCCCTCACTTTAATTTTTATAACCAAAATAAAACCAATTATATTCATAAACAATTTAACATGGTAGGGATGTGATATTTAAGTCTTAGTTTACTTTTCTCACACTATCCTGCCAATACTTATCTTTTACATGTCGACGAAGAATTTTTCCGACCGTGCTCGTTGGTAATTCATCAACGAATACGAGTGATTTCGGAACTTTGTATTTGGGTAGATGATCAGTAACATGCGCGACTAACTCTTCGGCTGAGATGCTATTGCCTTCTCTTAGAACAACTTCCGCATGTACTTTTTCACCCCAATCTGCATCTGGGACGCCGATTACGACGGAGTTACTGACAGCCGGGTGAGAATTTAGTGCGTTTTCAACTTCTACAGCGTATACATTAAAGCCACCAGTTATAATCATATCTTTTTTACGATCCACGATATAGAAGTAACCTTTGTCATCCACATAACCAAGGTCTCCAGATTTCCAAAAACCGTTATGAAACTCAGATGCTGTTTCTTCAGGAGCATCTTTATAGCCCTTAATAACAGAGTTTGAACGAATCCAGATTTCACCTATCATACCTGTCGGAACTTCCACTCCATCCGGATTCGCTACAAACATTTCAACACCAAGAAGTGGACGTCCAGCCGACGTGAGGCGTTTACGGTCCTCTTCTGTTTCAAATATGTGATCATTTTTCGCTAGTATCAGAACTGGTGGGAAAGCTTCTGTTGATCCATAGCCCTGTATGAAGATATTACCGAATTGTTGCTGTAATAGTTCTAGTTTAGATGGACTCATTGGCGAAGCACCATATATGACACAGTCTAAACTACTTAAATCATATGTGTCATGTAATCCAAGTTCTTCTAAGCGGTAAAGCAAGGTGGGAACTGCGAAGGTAGTGTTAATATCATACTCTTCAACCGTTTTGCATAAAAGATTTAAATCTGGAAGATTAATCGTATAATTTGTACCACCTTTCAGATGAACAGCCGGTGCAAAAGCTCCTGTTGCGTGTGACATCGGCGTGACGTGTAGGAATTTTGTTTCTTCGTTATACACATTTCCTTGAATGGAATGATTTTGAACAATGGTGCCGAAAATATTACGGTAGGTGTACATCGCACACTTCCCTCGTCCTGTCGTTCCACCTGTAAAGCGGTAAAGGATGATATGATCATCGATATCGTATTCTACGTTAAATCTTTCATTGCTTTGGTGTTCGATGATATCTCCAAAATATTCGACTTCTGAGTAAACTGTTTCCCCTTTGTCCATGGCAACAATTTTGATTCCACGTTTCGTCAATTCTTCGAGATAATTATCTTTCGTTAATAGTACTTCTTCCAGGAAAATCACTTTTGGTCGAACAAAATCAATTTGGTAAAGATGTTCTTTAATATTGTCGCGATAATTGAGCCATAGACCTGCAACTTCTGTTTTATAAGGGCCGAAGTTAAAGAAACTCATATTATCGTTTTCTAAAAGGGTTGCATACGTATCACCTTCTCCCATTCCAAAGTGATCGGTAAGGAGATGACCAATTTTATTTGTTAGAAGGTCAAGTTCTTTATACGTAAATTTTCTGTTGCGTTCGATATTGTACAAAGCCACTTTGTTCGCAAATTTTAACATGTTATCTCGGTACATCCGTGCAAAGTTAATTTTCATTTTTCCCATCCCCTTGGTTTCTAGAAATTATTTGCCCGTAAAATTCGGTTTACGCTTCTCACTAAATGCCCTTAATCCTTCGATGCAATCTTCGGTTTGGATGTGTGCTTTTAACTTTTCCATTTCACCCTTTAATGCTTCATCAAATGTTTTTTTATAACCATCCTCCATCATTTCTTTCATCGTTGATAGGGCAACTGGACTTTTTTCGGCTAACTTTTCTGCAAGTTGCATGACGGTGCTCTCTAGATCTTCATCCACCACGACTTCATGGACTAGTCCATATTCTTTCATCTTTTGAGCAGGGAGAAATTCTCCACTGAACAACAAATATTTCGCTCGATTTTCCCCAATCTTTCGTGCTAATTTAATAGAACTTCCGCCCCCTGGCACAACACCAAAATTGGAATGGGCATCTCCAATTTTCGTGGATTCAGCAGCAATAAGAATATCAGCAGTTAAAGCGAGTTCTAACCCTCCCGCCAATGTAATCCCATTTAGAGCACCAATAACTGGTTTTGGGAAACTATATAGAAGTTGGAAGCATTCTTCCGCTACTGTAAAAAAGCCCTGTGCATTCTCAGTATTTCTTCGATTTCTTTCGGCTAATATTTCTTTTAAATTAGCACCTGCACAAAACGCTTTTCCTATCCCGGTTAAAACAACTACCCGAGTGTCCTTATCTTCTTTCAAAAGTTGAAAGATGTATATTAATTCAGTAAGAAGTGCTTTGGAAAGGGCATTCATTTCTGCTTCATTATTCAAATAAACCCAAGCCACCTGATTTTTCTTTTCGTAATAAACGATGTCTTTTTCCAACTGTTTCCCTCCATTTTCTTTCTTATCAGCTGAAAATCTTCTTGCTAATGATTTCTTTCATGATTTCAGAGGTTCCCCCATAAATACGTTGTACTCTCGCATCGGTGAATGCTCTGGCAATCGGATATTCTTTCATATATCCGTAGCCGCCGAATAGTTGCAGACACTTATCCACCACTTCTCCTTGTGCTTCAGTGGCAGAAAGCTTTGCCATACTTGCCGTAACCGTATCCAATGTCCCCTCGACCATACGCTTTATGCAATCATTGATAAATGAGCGATTGACCGCTACTTTCGTTTGTAAATCCGCTAGCACGAATCTTGTATTCTGATATTCAGCAAGAGTTTTTCCAAATACTTCCCTTTCTTTGACATACTGAATGGTTTGATCCAGAACACCTTCCATAGAGGCAACTGCCCCCACAGCAATCGTCAGTCGTTCCCGAGGGAGTTCACTCATTAATATTTTGAAGCCTTCATTTAATCCACCGAGGATCTTATCTTCTCCAACCCAAACATCTTCCAAATACATTTCAGAAGTATCACATGCTTGAAGACCTATTTTGTCTAGGTTTTTTCCTCTCGTAAATCCTTCCGAAGGGATATCTACAAAGAAAAGGCTTATCCCTCTTGATGGTTTAACAGTCTGATCTGTTTTAGCTACGACAATGACAAAATCACATTCTTGACCATTCGAAATAAAGGTCTTTTGGCCATTCAGTTTATATGCTTTTTTCGCTTTGTCATAGACCGCAGTTGTTTGGATTCCCTGTAGATCGCTTCCCGCTCCTGGTTCTGTCATCGCAACTGCTGCAACTAGCTCCCCTGTCGCCATCCCTTTTAAATAGTAGGATTTTTGAGCCTCTGTCCCGAAATGATAGATATATTGGGATGTAATCGTGTCATGAACAGATAGATTGGTAGTCACAGCACTATATCCGAGTTTGGCAAACTCTTCAATCATGGCAATAGAATAGGTGAATGGAGCACCGAGTCCCCCATAGGGTTCAGATATTTCTGTCAAGAGAAATCCTTGTTCACCTAATTTTTTCCAAAAAACGCGAGGGATACTTTTCTCGCGTTCCCAATCATCGTAATATTCAGATATTCGCTTGCGTGCAAATTCCCTAATACTCTTTCGTAGCAATTCGATTTCTTGTTCTTCCACTTGATTACCTTTTATTGTGTCCATCTCTTTTCTCCTTTCGTCATCTAGGCGGTAACCTTGTTGCCCCATCCAGTCGAATGACTTCTCCGTTTAGATACGTATTTTCGATCATGTGTACCACTAATGAAGCAAATTCAGAAGCTTCCCCAAGACGTTTCGGATATTCCATTTGGGCTTTGATTCCTTCTAAAATATCCTCTGTAATTCCACCAGCCATTGGTGTTTTAAATAGTCCGGGTGCTATGGCATTGATGCGGATGCCATAGTTTGATAGATCACGAGCTATAGGTAGCGTCATTCCAGCTATACCCGCCTTACTCGCTGAATATGCCGCCTGACCCATTTGACCGTCATAAGCTGCACCAGAAGACGTGTTAACGATTACGCCTCTTTCTTGAGAATCCTCCCTTTCGTTTTTCACCATTTGTTCAACAGCTCGGCTCAATACATTGAATGTACCGACCAGATTAACATCTATCACTTTTTTGTAATATTCAAGAGGGAAGACTCCTTTACTGCCATAAGTCTTGACCCCTATGGCAATGCCGGCACAATTCACACAAATGTCAATTGATCCAAACCTTTGATAGGCTAGGTTTACCGCATATTTCACGGATTCTTCATTTGTTACATCTGTCTCTATGGTTTCTAAATTGTCTTTACCTAGGCGCTCTTGGATATCATGAAAATTTTTGATATCACGATCTAGGACGGCAACGTTAGCTCCTTTTTGGATGAGTTGTTCAACTGTTGCTAAACCTAAACCTGAAGCACCACCTGTTACAATCGCTGTTTTTCCTTGAATATTCATGATATTCCTCCTCGTTAATATGTTGTTTTTAATAGAGTGATTGCTGCTACTGCTTCTTCGAGTCCGTATACGCCTCCTCCGTTTTCAGCAAGTGCCACTTTGGCGTTGTCGACTTGTCTTTTCCCAGCCTCACCTCGAAGTTGTGTGACAAGTTCATAGATTTGCCCAAGACCTGTGGCTCCAATCGGATGGCCTTTTGATTCTAGACCTCCTGAGGGATTGACAGGCAAGCGTCCTCCTATACGAAACTCGCCTTTTAAGCTACGTGCCCCACCTTCTCCAAAATCACAAAAACCGAGATTCTCCACTTGAATGATTTCGCCAATAGCTGTCGCATCATGGACTTCAGCAACTGATATATCTTCCGGTCCGAGACCTGCTTTTTCATAAGCTCTCTTCGCGGAAAGCACTGTCAGATGACGGTCAACTTCTTCAGGTCTTCTATTCGACCCCGTTTGAATGACGGAAGCTGCTACTTCAATTGCACGGCGCTGGTCTTGCAGTTTCTTTAGACCTTGTTCTGTACAGACAACTGCGGCAGCTGCTCCATCACTTACTGGTGAGCACATTGGAAGTGTAAACGGATAAACAATCGGTGGTGCTGCTAAAATTTCTTCGATGGTAAAGGATTTTTGGTACTGAGCGTGATCATTATAAACGGAATGTTGGTGATTTTTTGCTGCTACCGCTGCGATTTGCTCTTGAGTTGTGCCGAAGCGATTCATATGAAATCTAGCAAAATATGCATAGACATCCATAAACGTACTGTATTGATCAGCGCTTTTAGCATTACTTGGCAATTTATATCCCTTTTCTAACTGTTGTAACACTGCTAAATTTTCTTCTGGTGTTTCCACGTCCCAAGCCGAATCAAATATGCTAAAGTCTTTTCCACCAGACTTTTTATACATTTTTTCAGCCCCTATAGCTAAAGCAAAATCACCTTCTCCTGCTTTTAAAAATTGAATGGCTTGATTTAAAGCGGTACTCGCACTTGCACAAGCATTTTCCACATTCACAACAGGAATTCCTTCAAATCCAAGCGGACGAACAGCTACTTGCCCGCGCACAGCATGCTGGCCTTCAATTGCCCCTTGTCCTGTATTGGCAAAGTAGATGGCTTCAATCCACTCCTTTGGCATGTTTGCGTCCTTTAAAGCATTAACTACTGCGATTTTTGTCAAGTCTTTCAGTGTGTAATCGTACAACTTTCCAAATTTCGTCATTCCTACGCCGACAATATAATATTTAGTAATAAAAATACCTCCCATACTTACTTACTTACTTACTTACTTACTTACTTAGTTTTTAACGAATTCCATTGTATGTTCACCAAGTTTTGGAGCCTTCGATTTGGCTATTGCTGGTGTACGAGACAACTTGATTGGGCTTGCAATTCGCTTTATCGAACTACTAGGTCCATATGCCACGTTTTGAAGCATAGCGCGATGCTGAATTTGTGGATTAGAATCTAATTCATCCAAATTTAATACCGGTGTGACACATGCATCAAGCTCTGCGAAGATTTCCATCCATTCATCACTTGTTTTTTGTCTTAATATGTTTTGTACTTCAACAATAAGCGCAGGTTGTTTGTCTTCCTCATCGTTTTGTCTCTGGATAAATACTGGTTTCCCAATAGCTTCGCAAAAAACTCGCCAGAACTTTGGTTCGATTGCTCCTACCGAGAGGTATCGATTATCGGATGTTTCGTAGACTTGATAGCAAGCATATCCCCCATTTAACAAAGATTCGCCTCGTTTTATTTCCTGTCCCGTATAATGAGCAGGCATAATGAGATGCATCCATGATAAGACACCATCTAACATCGAAATATCTACCATTTGTCCTTCACCGCTTTTCGACCTTTCAAGGAGAGCAAGCAATATTCCGATAACCGCCGGCATAGCACCCCCACCAATATCTGCAATTTGTGCGGATGGCACGATAGGTGTTTTTCCTTTTTCCCCCATCAGACTCAGTAAACCCGCATAGCTCAAATAGTTTAAATCATGACCCGGTCGTTTGGCATAAGGTCCATCTTGACCATAACCGGTAATCGCACAGTAGATTAAAGCTGGATTTACTTTTTTTAGTTCTTCATATGCAAGATCCAATTTTTTCATCACCCCAGGTCGGAATGACTCCACAAGGATGTCGGCTTCTTTGACCAATTCGAGAAATTTTTCCCGACTGTGTGAATCTTTAAGATCTAAACAGACACTTTTTTTGTTACAATTTAAAGAGTGAAAAGATGCGCTCTCCGTATCAATCTTCGGTTCATATTGCCTAAGATAATCACCAATTTCCGGTTCTTCAATTTTAATGACTTCTGCACCGAAATCGGCGAGTATCATAGTACAATAGGGTCCCGGGAGCAAACGGGATAGATCCAGTACTTTAATATCTCGAAGTGGCATGCCTACTCCTCCCTTCATTTTGTAAGCCCTTTCATCTACGCTCGAATAATACCCTTTACAGTAAAATGCATGACTTCAGCTCCTTCTTGGTTATATACGATATTTTCTAACGTTATTAAGCCTCTCTTGCCGTCAGATAACTTGCGCATCTTAACCACTTGTATTGTGGCGACCAATTGATCACCCGGTCTAACAGGAGCCGACCAGTTTAACTGTTCGATTCCCGCACCTCCGATAGCGTCTTCCCCAAAGACATCTAACTCCACCCACTTAGACCAAATACCAGATAATGAATGAAGTCCTGATGCAATTATTCCGCCGTAAATACTTTTTTTTGCCGCCTCTTCATCGATATGAAAATATTGTGGATCATACTTCTTCGCAAAATCTACAATTTCTTTTTTTGCAAATGTATAAGGCTCGGTTTGAAACTTGTCTCCTATTTTAAGTTCATTCATCTTCATAACTTTCACCTAGCTTTCAACTTGATCGTTTGGAGTTTTCAACACCATACGCATGAGATAAAATGCGATCATTTTGGAAAGCTCGTGTTTACTTTTCTTTCCACCTTCAGAATACCAATGCATAAGCCAGTTCATGGCACCAAGAATGAGGTTTCGAACGATTTTAATGTCTGCTTGTATGAAAACCCCTTGCGTTATTCCTTCTTGAATCAACTCGTCAAAATGTTTTTCATAGCCGTTTTGCAACCTTAAGATATGCTCGTATTGCTCATTCGATAATATACTTTCCGAACTCAGCATACTCTCAAACCCAGTCCGTTCATGAATTACATATTCAATATGTTGGCTAATAGCTTGACTAACTTTTTCTTCAGCAGGCAAATCACTTTCCTCAATTTCAGCGATATTGTTAAGACTATTTTCGAGAAGATATACTTGGCTTTGATAAAGTAAATCTTGTTTATCTTTGAAGTAGTAATAGACGGCACCTTTCGTCATCAATAGCCTCTGTGCCACATCTTCTAATGTCGCACCTTGATAAGTCTTTTCAGCAAATACACTAATTGCAGCTTTCATAATTGCTTCTTTTTTTTGCATAGCTTTTTTTTCTCGCAAGTTCATTTGTTCCACTTCCTTCAGTTCATTAACACTTTTTATTCTAAAGGGTATTTTTTTAAATATCAAGTATCTTTTTGAATAATCAGAATTTATTTTTGAAATAAAAAACACTAATCTAATGATTAGTGGCTTTATCGTTCAACTTGTATGAAATTTAGCATTTTACTATTTTGATACACAGCCTGTTTAATTTCTTAATTTTGTCGCCGTTTCTCTCTATCAATACTTAATTAGATTAAAATGTAATCTCTTCTAATTATAGTACATATAGCAACCGAATTCTGATACATACATCTCGGTTTAACATGGAGGAGTGAGCATGATACCGTCGTTATAATATGGAACCTTTTGTCAAGCATTTCTCTGGGGAATCATGCTAGATACTTAAAAGCAGCTTTATGGAAACCGGCAAAAATCTGGTTGCGCAAAATTACAGAAAAGACTGTACCGTAAAGTTATCTAGTCTCTGTCGTCCCTGCCTTAGGATATAGTAAAAAAATGGATGTTTACTACCTATACTTCATGCATTTAATTATAGTAAAAAAAACACTTGGATTTGTATTTTCTTACCTCATATTTATCGGGTTTTTGTTTGTTGGAAATAAAGCAATGCAGTTAATGAAAAGACTAGACATTAAGTGGTCAAAGTCTGGCCAAACCGTGGAAGCCGAGTGAAAATTGCAATAACATCTCATTTTCCCTTAAAAGCTACTCATCAGCCCATAAAAGCTAATGAGTAGCTGCATCACGTATTCTTATCAGCAAATGGTTTATAGAAAGGAACTGTTATCGATGGATGTAGGTCTAGGTACTTCTTCTTCCGCAATATTACTTGTGTTGGTTGTAAAACTTAATGTCAAGATCAAAGCTAAAGATAGCCATATAAAGACGTTTTTCTTTTTCATTTCACAAATCCTCCCACTTCGTAATAAAATTTTGTTTAAACAGAACTTGGATAGATTTTTGATAATATAAATTCGCTGCTTTAAACTTACTTTGCTTAAAATAATAATCCGCCAATAAAATGGAATACTTTTGTACATGCCGATTGTCATGGACCATCTCGAAATGACTTATTCCTTTCTTTAGTACTACTTCAAGCTCATCTGTCGAAGAATGGAAAGCTCTATATATTTCAAAATGACAATAAAAGGAATGGCATTCCGTATTATATTTATTCTTTATATCCTCTATTGCCTCCAAGCCTTTTTTACACCATTTAAGAACCTCTACATGATTAGTTTGCTTAGAATATTCCTTAATAATGGAAAGAATAGTGATCAAATATCCTTCCGCATTAAAGTTTTTTTCCTTGCTTTTTAAGCTGAGCTTGTAATACTCAATTGCCTTATCATGACTCTCCTGTATTGCATGCAAAGAACCTATATTTTGATAGATCATCCCTTCATAATCAACTACTTTATAATCTATCACCAGTTTTTTAGCTAGATTATAATTTTTTTCTGCTTCTTCGTATCTTCTCATTTTTTTATGTGCAGCCCCAATAACGATGTAACTATCAATCGCCCTTTCAAAAAGGAGATTATCTTTATAGTACTTTAACGATTTTGAAGCATAATTAATTGTGTTAAAAAATTCATTACATTTAAAGTAAATCAAGCTAAGTACATTGTAATAATCCGCCATTTCCCATTCTTCATTCGTAATATTATGCACAAATTTCAGGGATTTCTCTAATCTACATAACGACTTGTAATAATCACCATTTAAATAAAAATAGAGACCTATATTTAGATTAGCTAAAAATCTTTGCTTTTCATCAAAACTCTCTTCCGTTTTTATGATCACCTCATACGCGGATTGTAAGATGTCTATCTTTTCATTCAGTATTAACCGTAATCGGAACATATATAGGTTATAAGTATGATAATTTTTTAGTTGTAAAAAGTAGGTTTTTCGAGTAGAAAACTCATCTAAAGTTGCTCTTATCCATTTCTTATCCCTTTGAATGATTGCCAATTTATATAGTTCGGAAAAGGCATCTATGAATTTGTTTTCCTCTTCGTTTGATAATTTATCTATTTCTAAGTTTAGCCTTTTCAGTAAAAAAGTTATTACTTCCTCGCTTGGAACTGTAGAATTATTCTCGATTTTGCTGAGATAGGAAGTAGAACAGATCCCTTTCGCCAAGACTGACTGTTTGATTTTTTGGTTTAATCTCTCTTGTTTGATGATATAACCTATACTACTCATTTTTCCCCCACCTCTATGAATGTAGTACATATAATAGTTCTTTAAAAACAGTAAAAATCCTTTATCAATCGCTCAACATTTTACGACAATAACATTTGAGAGGGTTCGTGCGGTGATGAACAAGTGTGATATATAGATATGTCTTGTATCCAAAAAATATTATATATTATTAAAATTTCCTCCTTTTATGAAACTCGAGGTATTTGCGTAAAAATAAAGATAAATATAAATAGATATTTCCCAACTTATTTTTGTTCTAAAAACGTTTAATTTTTAGTAATATTTAGGAAAGAACAATTACTTTTTACTAAATAATCATTTCTTACAATTATACCTTAAGTAATACAAAATTATGTAACATTTAATATCTTTTTACAAAAGTGGTTGTAAAAATTGCAATGAAATCCCCTTTATAGGACAAGATATATGTTATATACCAGGAAATAGCACATTATTTCTCTCACGCCAGATCAGAACGAAAATTCTAATTTGTGAAGGAGTGACAAAATGAGTTCCGAAAAACAGAAGATTATTCAAGAGTTTTTAAGATGCCCTTCCAACAAAACACTTTTGGAAGAGTTCAAATCTACTCATTCAGAAGAAATAAAACAAAAAATTGATGCTAAATTTAAACAGTATTATCAAAACTACCGAATATTATCCTACCTTATAAAAGTTTTACACTATGAAAGTAAACATTTTGATAAAAAGATGCGCACTTATAAGAATAGATACCAATTAATCCTCCCAAGTGATTTAGAAAACGTAAACTTTACTCCAATTTACTTCGAGAAATCCTATTCCGATTCAGTTGAATTTTCTAACGACATTGCCGACCATATATCTAGCGAAAAACTATTTAATAGTTTTCAAACACTTACAGATAGACAAAAGCAGATACTTTCGCTTGTATATGTAAGGCAGATGACAGATAAGGAGATTGCCCACTATTTAGGAATTACACAACAAGCTGTCTCAAAGACTAGGAAAAATGTAATAAAAAAAATTAGAAAGGAGAATACACATGATTGATGCGGGGAACATTGTACAATTAATTGGCAACTTCGGATTTCCAATCGTCGTTTCTATTTATTTATTACACCGCTTTGAAAATAAAATAGAATCCCTTGAAAATGCCGTCAACAGCATTCAGAATGTAGTAAATAGTAGTATTGAAAAAAGAAAAGGAGGTGAATGAATGAACGAAACGGATATTCTGATGATTATAAAACAGCTAGAACCGAAACTACAAAGTGTATTATTTCAAACAAGTAATGACTGCAGAGAAGACCTGGAACAAGATTTGAAAGAACGTATTATCAAAATTATGAAAAATAATATTAACCTTGAGGTCCCAGGATTTTTTGACTTCATAGGAGAAGAACTGATGCTAGACTATTCTGAAGGACTAACGAGGTGCTGAAACAATTCTTTATTTAATATTTCTTACATTAACTATGTCACTAGCATTACAATTAATCATTGGAACTATTACCATCCGTATATGAACTGCACCTCCGTTGTTAGTAAAAACTAACATTTGTAGGTGCAGTTTTTAATACGCGTAACTAGAATTCTAAAATTGTATACACAGATTTTTCTATTCCAGGAAAGAGTCTGTATATACTCATTCCGATTAACGATTCTATCTCTTTTTTTATCTCATAAAAACCTTTCCAACGAACCGCAGTATATGTATTTGTACCATGCCTTAAACCAACTGAAATGAACCGTTTCTCAAGTGTGGTAAATCCATTTTCATCCGCTAAAGCATCACATAACGTAATCACCTTATTGTACAAATCATAATTACTATTCCCATTTAAAACTTCCACTAATTTATCCTTCATATAATGTGGGACATTTGTCCAGTCAGTAACGGCTTCTATATTTTTATTTTCACAAGGAAATGAATGTGTCACACATATAATTGCGTTTCCCATATAACCAAGTTCGTCTAAATACATATAACCATCATAAGAATGGATAACAGATGGGGTAAATCCTTTATACCTTCCTATATCATGAAGAAGCCCTGCACAATAGGCGATGTCGCAGTCCAGATTATATCCTTTTTTGGCAAGCTCCGAAATAATGTATTCTGCAGCTTTCGCAACGTTAAGCGAGTGTTTATACCAAGGTCCTACATTTTGTTGGTAGGCTTGTTCAAGTAATTCAGTAGCATAAGCTCTATCTGTTATATATTTCATAAGCGACTTTGAATAGTAAATTCATTTAGCAATTGTTTAAAGTGTTTGACCTCTTTCATTATTTGATTTGGTTGGGTAATAAAGTCAGCGGTTTGATACACGTCCAACCACTGTACTCCAATTGTCAAAACACCAGCGGAAACTCCTGCTACTACATCAGCCTCGCTATCTCCAACAAACATCGCATCCTCTTTGTTTAGATCAAGTAGAGATAATACCTTCAATATTCCTTCTGGATGTGGTTTCGGCTCGATGACATCATCCCCTGTAACGATTACATCAAATAGATTGTCCATTTGAAGCGCTTTTAATGAAATTTCTAAACTCCTTCTTGCTTTCCCGGTAACAATAGCTAGCTGACATCCTTTTTCTTTAATAATTTTTAATAAATCATCCACTTCACTATTACGCTCAACTAATTGTACATGCTTTTCTAAATACTTTTCATAATACAGTTCAATTGCTTCTTCTTTATTAGGATGAATAAGATTTTCTCTAATAATCCCTGTTTCTGATGGACCAAACATCGCTCGTATATCTTCGGGAGAGAGGTTTTTATTATCAAACTCCTTAAATACACTTTGAAATGCGTAATAACAAATAGGTAAAGTATTAGCTAGAGTGCCGTCAAAATCAAAAATGATTGCTTTCATATTTTCATACCTCCGAAAATAGTATCAACTCACTCCAATTTTACCAAATATTCATAATTTAAAATACTATATTTTGGCAAGTACTGAAATTTACAATTCATCTCGTATTAACTATTAATGATTCGGGACTGAAATATTTACTTTCAAAAATTTAGGAATTTACAATGCTAAGGAATTCCAAATAAAAAAGCCCAACTTCTCTACAAATTAAAACAGAGAAAATGGGCCTTTCCTTTACTTCATTAAATTGTACGATTGTTTATTCTAATCTAATTATTTTGCTCAAGGCATTCATAAACCGCCATCAAATCTCGTTTATTCAACTCGCGGATACGATTAAAAATCGGAATAGCAGCAACCGCCTCAGTATACAAGTTCTTATCAACAACATCACTTACTTTACCAGTATGCCATGTTTCAACTGCGATACCTTCGACAACTTCCTGAAGTCCTTCCTCATTGATACCACTTGCATTACAACTCACACAAGGTATCGTTAATTTTAATACGCCATCATGGAGATTTTCTTCTGTAATGACTTTCTTTCCTTTACAGAACGGGCATGGATGACTTTTTTTAATTTTATTAATTTGAGTAACTATTTTTTTATATCCAAAAGCTTCATAAACATACGTTAGTTTTTTGTACTTCCCATTGGTGAAATACTGATCAATGATTGTTTCTCTTGTCTCTGTGATATTGTCAAAATCACAGATCGTAACCTCGTTGTTTGTGCTGATGGATTCGATATTGTCTCTAATTCTTTCCCAAAACGGTAAAGCATTTTGTAATACTACTTCATAACCAGCAAAGCTCGCCATTTCCAACTCGAACATTTTCAGTGCGACTTGTGTTTCGCGAGGCAGCAGGGAGACATCTTCCGTCAATGTCATCTCACCGCCAACAATCGATTTCATTTTTACCAGTTCCGGTAACATCCCCACTGTTTTCAACACTTGATCGAGTGGTTGATGAATAATCTCGCGAATATCTGTGTCGCCAAAAGAGAGTTTTTTATAATGGTTTAACACAGTACCTTGACAAATTGGACAGGCAATTTTTTCTTTCGACTCTTTCATTTGCTCTTTAATAATCGATTTGGAAATGACCATATACATACTAAGAATCGTATTAAAACCTACCCATGTTCTACGTGCTTTACCTTTCTTGTCATAAAAGGACTTTTCGAAATACCCGTACCAAAATGTATGTTTTTCTTCATCTGACATGTCATTATAGCTTTTTGTCAGATCATGCCCGAGCTCATTTTTAATTTCTTCAAATATAAATTCTAATTTGGCGTATTGATAATATTTCAATACTTCCATCACTTCTGGATACAATAGCCCATCCCAGAATGGAACATTTTTGTCTTGTATAACAAGTTCTTTATCAAATATTTCAATCGCAAGACGTCCCGAGCATGATGGACAATGATTGTCCTGTGTAAAGAAATCAAAACTTCTCGTGTCTTTATTGGTCGGATGCGCAGCCACAATATGGTTGATCAGTCCACCAATTTCATAAAGAAAACTGTATTGGCTATACAAATGTCTTTCCAGATCAATCGCAATAACAGGTGCAATTTTATTTGATTCGTACTCTCCATAAATTAAACGGGCCATGGAGGATAGGCTTTTTAAAATACCACCTTTATAAATGTTTTCTGCATTTTTAAAATAGTCGATATGATTTTCTTCTAAGTAATGAATACCCGATTGCTGTTTAAGTGTGGAAGAAATAGCTGACGGAGTAGCGATATCCTCCTCATTTTGAAGATGATAATAATCATCGTGACTAACAACATCCAGACGCTCTACTGGTGTAAGCCGTCTTTCACCAAAATCTACAATATAATCAGCGTTTTCTAGCATATAAGGATTATGTTCAATCATAATCATCGAGACAGATTCATCTTCTAAAATAACCCTGACACTATCTATAAATTGATTTAAAATATTTTGTGATAATCCTTTTGAAGGCTCATCGAAAATAAAAAGCGTATGTGGATTTTTTGTATTGGCAAATAACTCAGAAACTAAATGGACACATTGAAATTCGCCATTCGATAAGGACTGTGTTTTTCTTTCTAACGTCAAATAACCAAGTCCAAGTTTGATCAATAAACTTAAACGCTTATGAGCAATGTCTTCATTTGGCAGTTCATCTATAATGTCTTCAATCGAGCGCTCGAAAATATCATCAATATCTTCACTATATTTTGTCAGTTTCTTTTTTATGTCTAGAAACGTAGCAACTGTTGACCGACTGGTAATCGATTGGTTTCGATTTTGCCCCACCATTACTAATTTATCTTTTGGATATCGCTTCAGAAAATCTTTCGCTATACACTCATTGACAAGTGTAGATTTACCACACCCAGACTCTCCTGTAAAAGTGACAATTCTGTTTTTAGGAATTTGAATTTCAGCCATTTGTATATTACGACTGTGAAGATCATGAAAATGATAATATTCTGTTGGCATTTCCTGATTTCGTTCCCGATTGATTGGTTTTGGACGTGGGGATTCTTCTACAATTTTCCCGCCGTACTTACCACTACCTGGTCCAAAGAACAATTGTTCATCCGATGTGTCGAGCACTGTGTCTGAATGATCAATGAGCCAAATTTGATTTTTATAGCCTAATTTTTTAATCTGCTCTAAAATTTTTAGTAACGTTTGATGATCAAGACCTACAGAGATTTCGTCAATAATAATAACCGTATTTTCACTAGAAGACAAAAATTCTGCCAAGTAAAGTCGCGTTAGTTCTCCACCAGACAATGTTCCCATAATGCGATTTATCGTTAAGTAACCAATATTCATATTGATTAAATTTTGAAGAATATGTTGTTTCTCTTCACTAATATGTAATTCTTCTGCTAGGGTTAGAATCGATTCAATGTTTAAGTTGTTAATATCCGAAATATTATGGGGTTGACCCAATAATTCAATATTATATTGCAATGTTTCTGTATTATAGCGCCTGCCCTCACATTTTTTACATTCGACATTTTTCGTAGTTCCTCGCCCTTTACAACCTGAACACCAGCCTAATTCATTATTAAATGAAAATACTTCTGGTGAAAGATTAAATTTTTCGGCAAGGCAAACACGAATGTCTGTGAACACACCAGTATGCGTGCCAATTGTGGAACGAGGATTGGATGAAATGGATGATTTTCCGAGGAAAAGCACTAAAGGCATTTCTTCCATCTTTATTGCACTGAAATTGGTTTCCATAATATTTGGAAATAAATACTGATATTCAGCCTTAGGCAATAAAGAAACGAGACGCTTTTTAGATTCTTCCCCAATTGTTTGACAAAAAGTGGTTTTACCGGAACCTGACAAACCAGCAATTCCTAATGATTTATCCGTCTGTAATGCTACATTTAAATGGTTAATATTGTTCGCAATTAGTTGATTTATTTTCATAGAAAAACCCTTTCTATACTCAAAATTTAGTATTGCCCTGTTCGTAAAAATCCAAATGATCAACAGTTAATCATTTTCCAATAAAGTGCTCCTTATCATAAGGAAAGAGCGCAATTCTTGTTACGGAATTGCGCCCTATTATAAATGGAAAAATAATAATTTTTACAGTTCTGCTAACACTTTTTCAAGCTTATCTGCCATATTCGTCCAACCATAAGTTGCACCCTCAATAGCTCCTGGGCGAGCTTTTGTTTCTTCACTAAATCCAGATTGATCGAGATGTAGTTGGATAGTCCCATCTGCTCCTTCAGTCAAAGTCCATATAACAGTAGTAGTTTCTCCAGCACTTATCCAAGTGTAAGATAATTTATGTGGCTCGTCCACTTCAAGTACTTCACCATCTACAATGCCATCCCACCATTCAGAAGGCTCTGCCTTAAACTGAAATTTATATCCAACAATCGGTTTAAAGTTATTATCCCAAATCCATTTTGAAAGCATATCTGAATCTATTAAAGCGTTCCACACTTTCTGAATTGAACTTGTAAATTCAAAATCTAGAGATACATCTGGTTTCATTTTTCTTCCTCCAATAATAAATTTAATTTGATAATTCTTTGTTTCCAAAATCCTTCGTAATAAGATACCCAATCTTGAATTTCTCGAAGTGGAGTTGCATTCAACCGATACCTTGTTTCTCTACCAATCCTTCGTGCAATTACGAGATCAGCATCTTTAAGGATAGCCAAATGCTTAGAAACTGCTGTACGACCCATTTGAAAATGTACCGTTATCTCATGTAGAGGTAATTCCTCCACATCCGCTAACATTTGAAGTATTTTTCGCCTTGTTGGATCGGCAACGGCTTCATAAACATCTCTCGCTTGACTTTTTTCGTTCAAAATCACCCTCTCCTTATTAATTGGACACCAATTGGTGTTATTATTATATGACACTAATTGGTGTCGCGTCAAATTTTACTTTAGTTACAAGGTGACCATTCTCTTCATTTGTTATCAGATGGAGAAATAAATTTGTACAAAAACATGGATATTAGCAATTATATTAATATCCAGCTTTGTGTTATCTGTTTACTGGTGTTAACTGTATTGAAATGATATGATCCGCTATTTGTATTTCTGTTCCCCTAACTACATTTTCATTCATTACTAAATTTCGCATTAATAAGTTTTGTTCGAACATACGTTTAAAATTTTCAAAGACAGTTTGAAGTTCTTTATCTGTTTTTACAGTAATATCAACACGCAAATCAATTGGAAGGTTTAATTGTTTTCTATATGCTTGTATAGCTCGAATTAGTTCTCTGGCCAATCCTTCTTGTAGAAGTTCTTTGGTTAAAGAGGTATTTAAAGTAACGGCGTGCTCACCATTTGATGCAGATGCGTATCCATCCTTCGCTATCTTTTCAATTTGTACATCTTCTAACTCTACTTTACCATTTTCGTATTTTACAAAGCCTCCTTGCGTAAACTGTTTTATTACGGAACATATCGGGCATTACTCGCAATTTAGAATGGCATATGGGAAAGAATTAAAAGTAAAGCATCACGGTCATGGTCGTCTCAATCCAAGTAAACTTGTTATTTTAAGAATTGGTTGCTTTCACCAGTAATTTGGTTGCTCTTATGATGATTTGATTGCTTTTGGAATAG
>NZ_VDGG01000002.1:92576-196977 GCF_006861775.1 Psychrobacillus soli
GTTGCTTTCAATGATTGGTTTGTTGCTCTAAGCCATTTATTGGATTTACACAGTCGAAAAACTGTATAAGATTTTGTTGTTAGCAAGTCGATACTGAATAAGTAAGTAATTATCCTTCATTTTCGCTGCAAGCGGCGGGGATGGCTCAGCGGTCACCAGATAAAGTTGGCATAAAAAAACTCCCTTATACACTTGTTGTATAAGGGAGCATGTTCATTATACGTATTGCTTCATCCATGCTTGGAAATTTTCGATCACTACATCTAAAAATTTTATTGTAGCTTCGTCTGTCATATTACCATCTGTATCAAATTTCGTATGTGCAGCGCCAACGTATACTTCGTTCATTGGTAACAATGGTGAGTTTAAGCCACTTGCAAATAAAATATCGCGTAAGTGCATTTGTGCTTTTGCAGTACCTAAAACGCCCATGGAAGCACCCATGATGATCGATGGTTTACCGTTCATCACTTTATCCACACGGCTCATCCAGTCAATAGCGTTACCTAGCACACCCGGAATCGTTGAATTGTATTCTGGTGTTACCCAAAGTACCGCATCCGCTTCTTTTACTTTAGCTTTGAAATCAAGGACAGTTTGTGGTGCTTCTAGTTCGATATCTTGATCATACATTGGTAAATCACGTAAGCTTAATATTTCAAGATCAAATTGACCCGCATAACGCTTTTGTACATGCTGTGCTAATTTTAAATTGTATGAATCCTTACGAATACTTCCGACGATTGCTACTACTTTCATGTGTGTTTCCTCCTGGGGTCTAATTGACAAAAATTTTAGTATAAAATATGATGCTTCATTTGATCAGGATGAAACATCAAACAACATTTTTATTTTATACGATGTCCCTTCATTTCAAAAATTATCTGCTTAGAAATGGAAATATTCCTGTTTTTAATTCGATTCTACAAGGTAACCGATGTTCGTTCGCCTACATACAGTAGAATGATATAGGATAGAAGAGGAGGATTTTTTTCATTGGTAAACCCTATGAATGGACAGCGAATTACAATTGAACAAGCAATGCAAAATGCTCGAAAACAAGTGCCAGGGCAAGTTATCCATGTGGATTTGGAAATGGAAAATGGACTATTAGTGTATGAAGTATTCATTTCGACAGCGGAAGGTAGAGTATATCAAGTGGACGTAAATGCAAAAACAGGTGTTATTGTCGACATTGACCAGGAAAGCAGTATGTTCTTTAATAGATAATTTCTATAAAAAAAGTAATCCATTAGGTCTTTCCTCCCTAAATGGATTACTTTTTTACGACATATAACGGATATTTAATAAAAGAGCTCAATGTATCCAATGGATTGATAATCATTTTAGAAGTCTCGCGCTCAATCTGCTTAGCAGCGTTCACCATCGATAATTGTGCGACGGAGATTACTTTTTTTCCATCATGCATGATTTTACGTATGTAGCTAGAGATTAATTGGTTGTATTCATCATTTAGCCCCTGCATCAACAATTCAAATGTACTATCAATCACAATAACTTCCATATTTAAAGTTTTTTGTTTGGCTTCCGCATAAGCATTTAGTCGGTTCATTGTACCTTTTACTGTAGCTGGATTTGTAAAAAGGATTACTTGTGGTTCGGCTATTTGGCAAATTTCTTCAAAAAAAGGTTCGTCTATTTTAATAATTGGAATAGGGAAAGAAAGATCTTCCTCGTTTAATAGCGCAATATAGTTTGTACAAGTTATGAGGATAGCATCGACATTGCACTTTGCTATCCATTCTATTTGTTCTTTTACTTTCTTCCTCGCATCTAACGGTTGGAAGCTCTCATCATGTGTTACTCTGTTCATGAGACCTGGATCAACAAAATGCATTAATTCGATTTTATAGTGCGCTAAGGTACTTTCTATATAGTCAATATTTGAATGATGTGCGTGCAAGCATGCAAGTTTCATCTTATCTCTCCCCGTTTCTCCTCTTTTTAAAGAACCTCATGTGTATGCCATTGATTTTTGAAAAAGCAAGCCATCTGAGCGCTAACTCAAAGATGGATTACTTGTTTCGTACCATTGCACCTTTACTTTTAGGAAGTGGAATACTTATTTCTTCTACGTGACTTTCGCTGTAATCATAGTTATCACTGTCATACACATGTTTTTTATAGGTGAATGTATCATTTTTATTGACTTTAACTGCCATGATTTCTTCGTTTTCTAGCAAATCTTCGATAACCGGGGTAACGGAGTTGTCCTTTATATTTAGCTCGTACAGTTTCCCACCTGTCGTAACCGTACCATAAGCATACCCAATGATGACGAACAAGCGATTTTCATCAATCCATTCTATATATTTAGGGGTATATTGACTTAATTCGTTATTTTTCAACTTATAAATAGTTGTTTTTTTCGATTTGATGTTTTCGATGACTATAACCGCTTCGCCTTCTTCTAATGCCGATTCTCCTTTTCCTTCGATGGTCGCTTGTTGTGAACCATCCAAAGACTTTTTCCATTCGGAATGAAAGTTAGCTTCATAATTTTTTTCTACCTTCGCTTGGAATTGGGAAGGGGTATTTTCTTTTTCTTTACTAAAAACGGAAGGCGTTATAAAAATACTAATAGCAAGTAAACTAAAAAAAGCAAGTATCGTTTTATTCCTAATTTTTCGCTTCAGCAGTTGTGTAGTCTCATTCATGGATAAGTACCCTCCGCTCATTTTGCTTCATTTGCACCTTTAATAACATTCAACCCTTCTCTTTAATGGTCTATACAAGTTTAATCAGCTGATTTATATATTGTATAGCCAATGTTCGATACTTTCACTTCATGTATATTTATTCTTCTAACTTGCACTAGATTCTTTTCGTTAAAAGTAAGTTTATAGATGTCTGGCATTGCAAGCTGCTCCCAGAAGTGAACATCGTATTGCGGATCAAAATAATTCATAATTAACACTTGTATGTTGCCGTGCGTGCCAATAACGATGTTTTGACCTTCGTACTTATCCAAAACTTGGAGGGTTGCCTCTACTCCTCTTTTTTGGGCAATATTATTAGACTCTCCGCCTTCCAAAGAAAAATCGAAATCTGCCCATACTTTAGAAATAGCTTCGTTAAAGTCCGCTACTGGATGTTCTGAAAGCGTACGTTCCCGGAAATCATCTATCAATTCTATTTCTTTTCCGATCAATTCTGCGATTCCTTCGACAGTTTGAACGGCTCTTTTATATGGACTTGAAATGACTTGATCGATTTGCAACACTTTCAAGAGATTAGTAGTTAACTTTGCGTCTTCCATCCCACGTTCTGACAGTGGTCTGTTAAGCTCGTCTGGTGAATAGATAGAATGTGCATGTCTAACGAAATATAAATTTGTAATCAAGATATTAGCTCCTAATCTTTTAGTGTTCATACATAATATTATTCGTCATAGAGAAGAAAAATTCCTTTAATCTGTTAAATTAGGACACATTGCTTTGAGCATATGTTTTAATATTGATATGATTATCGTGTAACTATTCAGAAAAAGGAGTTGTGTTTACTAGTATGGTAGCTAAAGTAGAAATCGGTAAAACAGGATTATTCGTAAATCCAGTGGGATTAGGTACAAATGCAGTAGGAGGACATAATCTTTTCCCTAATTTAAATGATGAGACTGGAAAAGAAATCGTTCGCACAGCAATTAATAATGGAATTGACTTTTTGGATACTGCCTTCATTTATGGTCAAGGGAGATCGGAAGAGTTAATTGGAGAAGTATTAAAAGAAAGTAAGAACCGTCAAGAAATTGTCTTGGCTTCAAAAGGTGCGCATAAATTAGTAGATGGACAAGTTTTAGTAGACAACTCTCCTAAGTTTTTAAGAGATACAGTGGAAAATAGTTTGAGACTGCTTCAGACGGACTATATTGATTTATTCTATATACATTACCCGGATGAAAGCACACCAAAAGAAGAAGCAATTGGTGCACTTCACCGATTAAAAGAAGAAGGAAAAATACGTGCCATTGGTGTATCGAACTTTACACTAGATCAATTAAAAGAAGGTAACCAAGATGGGTATATTGATGTTCTTCAATCCGGTTACAACTTACTAAACCGAAATGCTGAAGATGATTTCATGCCATATACGCTGGAACATAAAATCTCCTTTATTCCTTATTTTCCACTCGCATCTGGCTTATTAACGGGAAAATTTGATAAAAATAGTACATTTGAAGATGGGCGTTCTAAAAATCCATTATTCCAAGGGGAAGCATTTGTTCGAAACCTGGAAAAAGTTGAGCAACTACGACAAATAGCAGGCGAAAGAAACGTTGGAATTTCTAATATTGTACTTGCATGGTATTTAGCACAGGAAGCAATCGACGTAATCATTCCTGGAGCAAAAAAACCGGAGCAAGTATTAGATAATCTTAAAACGTTAGATGTACCGCTTTCACCTGATGAAATTGCAGAAATTGATCGGATCTTTCAATAAAAACTAGCACAGAGCGAACAGTAGCTCTGTGCTTTTGTTTATTCCCATTCGTAAGGTGTTTCTTGGTATACATAATAGTTTAGCCAGTTGGAAAATAATAAGTGCGTATGGGAACGCCACGTATTTAATGGTTCTTCAGACGGGTCATCATTAGGGAAATAATTTACCGGTACTTCGATATCAATTCCTTTATCCAGATCACGGTTATATTCATCAGCTAAAGTGGTTGCATCATATTCTAAATGGCCAGTAACCATAATATGTTTTTCATCTTTGGAAATGACAAGAAAAACGCCGGCATCGTCAGATAAGGAAAGTATATTTAGTCTTGAATCGTTTTTAATTTCTCCATAAGAAACGGATGTATAACGAGATACAGGAGCGTTAAAAACATCGTTAAATCCACGTACGAGATTAACCGTCAAATCGGATAAACGATGAGTAAACACTCCGAAGCATTTCTGTGGTAGTTCGTATTTACCGATTCCATAATGATGGTATAAAGCAGCTTGTGCTCCCCAACAAATATGTAAAACAGACGTGACATTCGTTTTTGTCCAATCCATAATTTTCGTCATTTCATCCCAATAATTCACATCCTCAAACGGCAGATGCTCAATTGGAGCTCCAGTAATAATCATTCCATCGTATTTACGGTGTTTGATCTCTTCGAACGTTGTGTAAAACGTATCTAAATGCGTTTTACTCACATTTTTAGATTCATGTGACGCTGTATTCATAAAAGTAACATTTACTTGTAGTGGTGTATTACCTAATAGTCTTAATAGTTGTAGCTCTGTTTTCTCTTTTTCAGGCATTAGGTTTAAAATAATGATATTCATAGGACGGATATCTTGACCAGTAGCACGTTCTTCATCCATCACGAATATTTTTTCTTTTTTTAATAATTCCGTTGCTGGCAACTGTTTTGGTACATTAATCGGCATCTTCTTCCTCTTCCTTTCTATGTAACATAAAAACCCTCTTTTCTCATGGATAAGAAAAGAGGGTGTATTGATAGCTCTCAGTTCTTATCTCTCAAGATCAAAAATCTTGTAGGAGTTAGCACCTTTCTGACAATGTCAGAGGTTGCTGAAGCTTCACAGGGCCATGTCCCTCTGCTTCTCTTGATAAGAATATTAAATTGGTTTATTTATATAATCTAGTAAATACTATCATGAGCAAAACATTTATGCAACATTTGAAATTTTTAATAAAAAGATCATTCTAAATAGATATTCTACTAGCAAGGTCTTTATTCATATTTTTTCTACATTCAACGGTGACTCTATTCAGATTTAGCATGTGCCACAATATAGCAAAGGGAAACGATGCATGGGATGACTTACAGATTAGGAATAATGCGTCAAAAAGAAGTTACCACTAGGATTTCCGCCGAATAAGCGATGAACCATCACCCAGCTGGAGTAATCGCCATTTCCTCGCAATCTTCGATAATTGCTAGTTAATCGGTGTCACTGTACTAGATTCAATCTAAGAAAATATTTTCTGTGAATAAAATCCAATAAAAGATTGAACGTGAGAAACCGTCCTAATAGATGCTGTTGTTACGCTTATGCTTCAGAATTTTTAAACGGGTAATTTTCCTACACAAAAAACGACCAGTTTCAATAGTCAGGTCACTATTTCCAAAGAACTAGCACCTGTGCATGTGAAAAGGGACTAAAACTGTCTTGGTTTTAGTCCTTTTTTGTGTATTTTTCTTGGAAGATTTGTTTAGTTGGAATTTTGAAGGGCTTAGTTGGAATTTTGAAGGGCTTAGTTGGAATTTTGAAGGGCTTAGTTGGAAAAATGACTGGTTTAGTTGGAATTTTGTTTCATTTAGTTGGAATAATCGTGTCGTTAGTTGGAAAAGGATATTTTTCCCACAAAAAAGTGATTAATTTCAATTGGGATGAGTGAGAAATTTAGTTGTTAGTTGAAAAATTTATCCATAAGTATAAATTTTTTACTTTCGTCAAGTATCAAAAAAAACCTCCCAAAACTAGGAAGATTTTCATTTAGGCTAATATTATTTTTGTATTTCAAAAACGATTCCATTCCCACTTGGGTCTTTAGTAGAAAAGCCTTTTTCTTGCACATGTACTTCGTAATTATGTTGTTGAAACTGGTGTTTCAATTCTTCCAATGCTTCTTTAGTTGAAAGTAAGATTGTGTATTCTTTTAAACCAGTTGCATTTACCGGAGGATGAGGATTGTTTTCCCCCGCCCAAACGTTCCCCGCTACATGATGATGATATCCACCCGCTGAAACAAAAAATACAGAATCTAACACGGTTTGTTTTTCAAATCCTACGATTTCCACATAAAACTTTAAAGATTCTTCCACATTTGCAACACGCAAATGCACATGGCCAATTGTTGTTGTAGCAGGTATTCTTCCATCTGTATCGAAATCAGCTAAATTAGCTAGTTCTTTTAAATTTAACGGATTACTTCCTCCCGGGTATTTCACCCAATCTTCTTTTAGGCGATCAGCATAAATTTCAATGCCATTTCCTTCAATATCATATAAATAAAATGCCTCACTATAGCCATGATCACTTGCACTATCTAAGCGAGCAATTGGAATAAACCGTTCAAAATGAGTAAATCGAGTTTCTTGTTCTTCTGGACTATCTAGTGTCTTTTTANGATGGCTGGAGCTGATCTGCTATCTTTTCTAGAATTAATATCGCCTTATCGCTTCCTTTTCCTGCTAACGATGCTTTTGTTTCGTCTTGTTCAATTACTTGTAAGCCTACAACATCTTCATAAAAAGCTACTTGTCTCTTTAAGTCCCTCACTTTTAGAACAACATGCCCAATTTGTGTCTTTGGATGAATGACATATGGAGCTTTTTTAGCCGTTGCATTCACTAGTTCAGTCATAAAATCTCTCCTCATTTTCTTTTATGTACAAGAAATTTAATTTAATCCCTAGTTATTCTGTATGTTTATTATAGATTAGCATGAGGATAATTGAATTGCAATAGTTTAACAAATTTAACAACACAAACAAAACCCTTTCGAATAGAGGATGCTCTATTCAAAAGGGCTTTACAATTTGTTCAAATCGTCATTTGAAATAAAATTTCTCCGAGTGTCCTTCAGTACCTTTAGTCTTTAAAATATTGTTCTACTTCTTTCCAGTTATTTAATCGGACATAGGAAGTATTATTCATATTATGTGGTGCAGAAAATAATAAACCTTCACCTTCAAAGTTTTCTAAATTTAAAGGCGTATCATCAATTAAGTAATCTGCTCGAATGATACTTTTATCTCCACAAAAAACGAAATGTTTTTCATTCAAGAAAGGAAAGTGTTTTTTTAACCATTGATACTTAGGTGCGAGCGACGCAGGAAATTCCATAGCCGCAGTAACTATGAAAATTTCATATTGCTCATTTAGTCGTCGTAATGCATCTTGACTTCCTTCAATAACATCAAGACCCTGAAAAAAAGATTCCTCTGCTAAATAAACATTCACTTTATCGTTAAAACGATGATCTAACTCCGCTAATAGTTTTCCATGAAGATGATCTACCGTATAGTTTGAATTGTATTCTGCATTAAATAGCTGCAGACATTTTAAACTAAAAGCCGAAATTACTTCATCCATATCAATTGCAATACGTTTCAATCGTCATTCTCCATCCATTTCTCCAATAATTTCTCTAATTGCTGCTCTTGTTGCTTTTTAGTTTCTAATAATCGCTCATAATTCTCCCAATCGTTTTCCAACTCTATTTGACTAACTATTTTTTCGATTTCTAATTCTAATGCAGCAATTTGCTCTTCAACTGGTTGGTCTTGTTTTATCTTTGTTTGAGTTAGTTTTGCTGTTTCCTTTATTTCCATTATTTTAGTAGGTGGATTGGTCGCTTGTAACTCCTCCCATTTTGCACGAGCCCACTCATATGGACCTTCAAACGTGGTTAGCTCTCCTTGATCTAGCCACGCGGTTCTAGGGAATAATTTATTTAAAAAGTATCGATCGTGAGAGACAGCCAGTATCGTTCCTTGGAAGTCTTCCATTGCATCTTCCAATACTTCTCTAGAATCTATATCAAGATGGTTGGTCGGTTCATCTAGCATCAATAAGTTTATATCCTGATGCATTAACTGAGCAAGGCGCAGACGCATGCGTTCTCCCCCGCTTAAATCACTTACTCGTTTAAACACATCGGGTCCGTAGAACATAAATTTTGCTAATATGTGACGCGCATCCCCTTCGAAGACATTTACTTCACTTCGAAACACATCGATCAGTCGAGCTTTCGGATCTGCTATATGAAAATGCTGCGATAAAAATCCTACTCGGACATTACTACCAAGCCGTGCAGCCCCTTTATCCACCGGAATTTCTCCACGAAGTAAGTTTAGTATCGTGGATTTTCCAGTGCCATTCCGTCCGACAATTGCTATACGGTCCTTCCAATAAACATGTAAATTCGCATCTTGAAGTAGCAATTTTGCGTCGAATGATTTGCATACTTCTTCCATCACGACCACTTCTTTTCCGCTCCTCGGAGCAGCTTCAAAAGACAGGTTCATTTTTTTCGGATCAACTAGCGGTTTTCTTACTTTTTCCATCCGTTCCAGCGCTCGCTCCATATTTCTTGCTTGACGATGTAAACCGGCGTTAGGAGGAACCGCTTCATTTGCCCATATTTTTAACCGTTTAATCGCTTCTCTCATTTTCTTTATCTTTTTTTGTTGTTCCTCATATTCCTGAAACTCACGCATCAATCTCTCTTCTTTTTCAACGATAAAGGAAGAATAATTCCCGTGATAAAGTGTTAGTTCGCCTTCCTCTAAATCTGCCACTTTTGTTACGACTTGGTCTAAAAAGTAACGGTCATGCGAAATGATAACAACTGTGCCAGCATAAGTGACTAAATATTCCTCTAGCCATTCGACTGCAAATAAATCTAAATGATTCGTCGGTTCATCGAGTAACAATAAATCAGGCTTCGTCAGTAAAAGTTTACCTAGCATGATCTTCGTCTGTTCTCCACCACTTAAACTTGAAAAAGATTGCGAAACAAAATTAGATAACTGAAGTCCTTGAATCACTTTATCTAGTTCAGATTCCATTACATAACCACCTAGGTTTGTAAACTCTTCTTGAACGTCTCCATAAGTTTGTAGTATTTTTTCCATATCTTCTGGATTTGAGGTAGACAACTTCTCCTCAAGTTCTTTCATTTTCTTTTGCAATTCGTTTAATGTCTGAAAAGCACTATTTAACACATCATAACCCGTGATTTCTTCAGAATAGATAGGTATTTGCGCCAAATAACCAATCTTCGTTCCTTTTTTAAAATGGATACTTCCTTTGTCCATATCTTCAATTCGAGCAATCAACTTGAATAAGGTTGTCTTTCCGGTCCCGTTTCGCCCAACAATACCAAGTCTATCTCCCGTTTTAATAGAAAGAGAAAGATTTTCAAAAATTGTATTTCCTCCGAGCATTTTACTAATTTCTTGTATTGTACATATCATATAATTCGCTTCCTTTTCAATTAGATTCAATTCAGCTGGAAGCATTTTTCTGCACAAAAAAAGACTGCCTGAAAAGCAGTCTTTTCCATGTGTACATGGTTCAGAAAGAATGACTTTATCAGCTGTGAAATTCATTTAATTTGCTAAAAATGGACAGACTAATCCCGTTTTCAGCAATTTCATGAGTAATCGCACAAGATGTGGATAAAAATTCCAATATAAATCTATGTGCATTCACAGCGTTTTTCATTCTTTCTTCACCTCCGTTCGATATAGTTAATTTAATATTATCACGATTTTTCTAATAATTCAATGGATTATTCAGTTGGTTTTTCAAAAGTTGGATCATTCATATCGTCACCAGTGTCCGGTATACCAAGATCATTTTCTTTGTTGACCTCTTCATTTCCGGTGTTCGGAATATTTTTTTCACGGCTATCCATTTGCGTTTCAGGATTTGCAGGATCGTTTGAATCGCGATTGGAACCACACGCAGATAGCATAAGCATTGAAACGAGTAACACTATGGAAATTCTTTTGTTCATTTATTTTCCTCCTACTTTTTCGTTAGAATGCACTAATTTAACAGCTTTATACAAAAATGAATAAACGACCATTGTAAAGAAGTGACCACTGGTATTTTTACTGCAAGCGGACGCTTTTTAGCGGGATGAGCGATGAGCCACCTGCAGCAAAATTAAAGGAGAAATTGCTTGCTTATCTGTACTGACTCGCTAAAACCAAATATTATACAATTTTTCATGTGAGTTCATCCAAAAAATGGTTAAAAGCAACAGATTGGTCATTGAAAGCAATCAATTCTATTTGGAAAGCAACCAAATTGCTGATGAGAGCAATCAATTCTTAAAATAACAAGTTTACTTGGAGTGAGACGACGATGAACACGACGCTATATTCCAATAAATGGTTGAATCAATCGAACTTTATCAAAGTAAATAATCCATTTATTTAGAGACAGCATTTTCTAATTAGGTGTACTAAATAGTGCGGAGGGGAACTGAGCAATGTACATCATTTATAACAACAGACGCCAAATTAGCAAGAAATCCCCATTAATTGTAGCGGAAGGACGGCGACTCGACCCGAGGCCAACAGGATGTTGGTCACGAAGGCGTTGCCACACGATGGGGCGCTCTTAGCCTTTGTTCCTCTGTGAGACAGATGAACCCTCGCAAGCGAACGCACAGCATCGACGATGATTCATCGCTCACCCGGCGGAAAGCGTCCGCCCTCCAAGAACAAGAAAAAACCCCAGTACATTGACTGGGGCTTACTTTTCCTTATTCTTCTATATCAAAGTAAATTTCATCTTCATCGCTGAATTCTTTGCCTTGCTCAAATAAAACGGTCGTTCGTAAAATTAATTTGGAGAATTCCTCCGCTTCGTCTGGAATCCATCTTTCATCTGGCATGATTTCAAACGGAATCATTTGCATATCTTTCGAAGCGACAGATCCAACTAATTCAATTGAATGTTTAGAGATAATTTCGGAAACAAGCTCGTTTCTTACTTTAAAAACCTCTAGTTTAATATTTTCTATCGATTCATCGTCGTGTACACCATCAATATAAATGGTACCAGAAAGATTAATACCATGCTCAATAAAAGGGTGATCTACGACTGTCTCAATTTTAATCGATTGTACTTCTATTGAAGATTTAAACTTCTTTGCCATTACTCTCAATCCACCTTGTTATTTGTATGCTCATATTGATTTTCCAAATTCGGTTCAAATCTATTATACCGTTTTTTAAATATAGTGTATAAATGCGAAACAATTACTTTCAGTATTGCATACCCTGGAATCCCTAACACAACACCTGGAACTCCAAATAACGCTCCAGAAGTAATTAATACGAAAATAATCGTAATTGGATGCACATGAAGGGATTTCCCCATAATTTGTGGAGAAATAAATTTTCCTTCTACAAACTGAACAATAGTCCATACGATCGCAAGTTTTACTAGCATAAATGGATCGGACGATACAAGTGCAATAATTACGGCCGGAGTTATTGCAATAACAGGACCTAAATAAGGTACGACACTTGTCACCATAGCAATAACACCGAGAAGTAACGCATAATCCATTCCAATGATTGTAAAACCGATAAATATCATAAACCCAATACACATGGACACTAAAATTTGTCCTTGAATATAAGCACTGATCTGGTTATCAATACTTTTGAAGACAGATTGAAAATCATCCCGCATGCGTGGTGGGAAAACTCCAATCACAAATCTCGGAAGCTTTTCTCCATCTTTTAGTAAATAAAATAGAATAAATGGTACCATTATGATAGATAGAACAAAGCTCGTTACCGCTCCGACAACAGATGTAATGCCAGTTGCTACACTTGCAATTGTACTTTGAAATAATTTCCCCACTTCCGTAGGAACGCTTCTCAACATTTCCATCGCATCTTGTTCAATTTGTAAATAATAGTCTGAAACAAACGAGGTTCTTAAAAAACCGTCTAAAGAGTTCAGTAACTGAATCAGGTAAACAGGTAATTCCTCGACTAACCTAGTAGACTGTGATTTTAAAAATGGAACAACTAAAAATACGAGTAAGGTAATTAATCCGATTAATGCTAGGAAAATGATTAAAATACCCCATACTCTCGGAATTTTTATCTTTTCGATCAAGCGCAATATGGGGCGCAATAAATAAAATGCTATGACCGCTAGAATAACAGGTAAAACGACATTTCCTAGAAATATAGTTAATGGACTAAAGATAAACGACACTTTGCCGTATACCATAATAATTAGTCCGATCAATAATATTACGATAAATGTGAAGAACGTATTACGTCCTCCTAAAAATTTTATGTATCTTGTAGAAAAAAAAGAAGGTTTTTCAGGCTCCACTTTTATCAAACACCCTTTCTTATATAGTTTATTTTACGGACAAATGAGAAGATTGGCAAATAATCAAATACACCTCGGCGTATTTGCGTCCAGATCGAGTAAGGAAGTTAGTGTCTAAGAACGTCGCGTCCTTGCGACAAAGACTAACTGACCTGCATCACGCAGGCCTGAGCTTGCTCGATAAATTCCTCTAAAAAATCTGTGACATCCGCCGGAAGCTTTGGGCCATCAGGATGATGGTCACTTAGGCGTTGCCGCAGGACGCGGCGACCTTAGCCAAAGTTCCTTGATATTCAGCCAAGGTTGTGAGAACACTAAATTGTATGATGTTTTGCATTCATCTCACTACTCATAGAAGCGGGAGACTTTTGCGGAATAATGTTAAAGCATTATTATTTTTTCAAAAAGTCATCAATAGCTTGTTTATTTTTTTCCTTATTAATTACAATGACTGAACCTGCATGTTTAAAACTAGTAAAGGAGTAAGTTCCTTCTACAGGTATTGTTAATTTTTCCATCTCGAGTTTTCCGCTAATGAGCGCATCTACAATACGTTTTGCTTTATCCGCTCTAGAATAATCTGTTTCGATATACCCTTCTGCAGCCCCTAAAAACTTCGGTGTATTAGATAAATTCCCTATTGATAGTAGTTCGTTTTTTAATGCTTCCATGACTATTTGTTGTCTCGCAACACGTCCAAAATCACCTTCAGCATCCGAGCGAAACCTCGCATAACCAAGCAGTTCTTTACCTGTTAAATTTTGCTGTCCTTGGACGAGTGAAACCCCAATCTTCTCTGACATATCTTTTTCTACATTCACTGGCACACCATTCGGTGCAAGAATGTCTACAAGCGATTCAAAGCTACTAAAATCAATTAGCGCATAATGATGAATAGGAAGATCAAACATTTGTTGAATCGTATTTTTTAATAACTGAACTCCTCCAAGATAATATGCTGTGTTTAGTTTATAGGATTGATAATCGGGAATATCTGCATATATATCCCGCATAAATGAAATGACTTTCACGTCATTATCTTGCTTATCCCACGAAACGAGCATCATCGTATCCGACCGCGCTTGTTTTTGTCCTCTTGAGTCAACCCCAAGAACTAAAATATTTTCCCGTTCCCCTGCTTGTATTTTATCTCCTTCAAAATCAATCGTTAAATCCACTTCTTTATTAGCCGACTTATATCCGACAGAATATTGAGTAACCGAGTAAATTCCACCTAATAGTATTACTAAAACAAGAAATAATGTAAGGACTCGTCCTATTCGAAGTCGTTTTTTCCGCTTACGTCTTGTTGGTATTTGTCGTTCTTCTTCCATTATGAAATCGCTCCTTTATATGTTATATAATAACGTATTTTCAACGTTTAAGTTTCGGAATTTTGTACATTTTAGCTTCTCATGGTAAAATTCATGTTGCAATAATGGGAGGAATGATAATGATGGAAAAAGCGACATTCGCGGGTGGCTGTTTTTGGTGCATGGTCAAGCCATTTGATTCATGGGATGGCATACATAAAGTAACTTCGGGCTATATGGGAGGGCATGTAGAAAATCCGACATATGAGGACGTAAAAAAAGGTACATCCGGGCATTTAGAAGTAGTCGAAATTCAATACGACCCTTCTATTTTCCCGTACAATGAGCTACTCCAAATATTTTGGCAACAGATTGATCCAACAGACGCAGGAGGCCAGTTCCAAGATCGCGGAGAAAGCTACCAATCGGCAATATTTGTACATTCGGAAGAACAACGAAAGACTGCAGAACAATCGAAAGAACAACTAGCAGCAAGTGGCAAGTTTTCTAAACCAATCGTAACAGAAATTAGAGAAGCAAAAACCTTCTACGAAGCAGAGGATTATCATCAAGATTTTTATAAAAAAAGCCCAGATCACTATAAAGAAGACAGAGCACAATCAGGTCGAGACGAATTCATTCAATCACACTGGAAGTAAAGAACAGAGCTAGTATACTATTGCTAGCTCTGTTTTTTCGCATATTTTACAATCAAATTTCTCCCCAATTCTTTTGCCTCATACAACGCTCGATCTGCTTGCTTTATCATTTCATCCACGGAAGTGTCCACCCCACTCCCCGCAATACCAGCTGAGAATGTTATCGTAATCGAATGGTTCTTTATGAGCATTGGGTTTTTGGCAAAGTTTTTCTGCAAGCGCTCCAAGACATCATAAGCTTGTACATCTGTCGTTTCAGGAAAAATAATAAAAAATTCTTCCCCACCCCATCTTCCAACAATATCTTGCCCACGCACGTTTATTTGTATAAATGCTGCAAACATTTTTAATGTTTCATCCCCAACGGAATGCCCATACGTATCATTAATTCGTTTGAAAAAATCCAGATCAATAATCGCAATAGAATAGGATTCCTTTGTATATTTTACTGTTTGCTGTGCCTCTTCTAGTTCTTCTAAAATTTTCCGTCTATTATATAAAGAAGTTAACGGATCGGTAATAGAAAGTTCTTTTATTTGTTTCAGCAGAACTTCTAACTCCTCATTCCTTTTTAATAGCAGTGCTGCTGTATTTTTTTGCTCGGTAATATCAACATGCGTCCCAATCATTACTTTCTTTAGATGCTTGTCTTGGATGAAAATGATTTTTCCTCGTGACAAAATCCACCGATACGTACCATCTTTATGAAGCATTCGAAACTCCGACTCATATTTTTCTAATTGTCCAGCAATATATTGCTCTAAAGTTGTTTTTGCGTTCTGTAAATCGTCTTCATGCATAAGTTGTTCCCATTCTTTAAATGTATTCGAGATTTCATTCGATTCATAGCCGAGCATCTTCTTCCAATCATCGGAATAAAACACATGATTCAGTTCAGTATCCCATTCCCATACGCCTTCTTCCGCATTTTCGATCGCAACTTGATAGCGTGTAGCTAAAAGTTCTTTTTCATTTAGCTGTTGGAACAATGCCGTTTCATCAATCACATATGTGTACACAGAGCGCATATTGGATAGTATGTCTTCTTCTTGAATATAACTATATGTTCGAATATATTTTATTTGTTTATCTTTTGAATGGATTTCATAGGATTCATACCAAAAAGTATCCTTATTTTCAATATGTGTTTTCACATTAGAAATAAAAATGGCTTGATGCTCCTCTACAAAAACATCTATTAATCTTGTCTTTCCTGAAGTCAATTCCTCTACGGAGTAACCGAAAACTGCTTCTACATTTGGCGAAACAAAGTCAATTGGATTCATGTTTTCATCCCAAAACCAATGCATAAAAATAATTGGACCGGTCTTTATTGATTGTTGAAAAGCTTCTTGAAAATAATGATTCAATTGACTCACCTCGACATCCTTTTTTATTTCAATTTTACTATAAAATCCTCTAAAACTCCACGAAATAACTAATTATTCGGAATATTTTTATTCTAAATATCGAGTATTTATTTTGCTTTCAAAATACCTAGTTGGCCCTAATCGTGCTATAATAAGAGCATTGTGAATTTTAGGAGGTACTAGCATGATTGCAGTAAGTAATGTAAGTCTTCGTTTCGGTGATCGAAAATTATTTGAAGACGTAAATATAAAGTTTACACCAGGTAACTGTTACGGTTTAATCGGTGCAAATGGAGCAGGAAAGTCAACATTTATCAAGATTTTATCTGGGGAAATAGAGGCACAAGAAGGTAATGTCATTATGAATCCAGATGAACGTTTAGCAATTCTAAAACAAAATCACTTCGAGTATGAAGAGTATACAGTTTTAGAGACAGTTGTTATGGGGCATAAACGTTTGTATGAAGTAATGAATGAAAAAAATGCTATTTACATGAAAGAAGACTTTTCAGATGAAGATGGAATGCGCGCAGCTGAACTAGAAGGTGAATTCGCAGACTTAAACGGTTGGGAAGCAGAGTCAGAAGCAGCGATCCTTTTACAAGGATTGGGTATTCCTGATAGTATGCACCAAAAGAAAATGTCTGAGTTAACTGGTTCTGAAAAAGTAAAAGTGTTACTATCACAAGCCCTTTTCGGAAAACCAGATGTCCTGTTACTAGATGAGCCTACCAACCATTTAGACATTAAAGCAATTCAATGGTTAGAAGATTTCCTAATCAATTTTGAAAACACCGTAATTGTTGTTTCCCATGACCGTCACTTCTTAAACAAAGTATGTACGCATATTGCGGACTTAGACTTTAGTAAAATTCAAGTATATGTCGGTAACTATGATTTCTGGTATGAGTCTAGTCAACTTGCATTGAAGTTAGCATCTGATCAAAACAGTAAAAAAGAAGAAAAGATTAAAGAGCTTCAAGCCTTTATCGCTAGATTTAGTGCAAATGCTTCTAAATCTAAACAAGCAACTTCTCGTAAGAAAATGTTAGATAAAATTGAGTTAGATGATATTAGACCATCATCTCGTAAATACCCTTATGTTAATTTCTCGATGAAACGTGAAATCGGAAATGACGTTTTACAAGTACAAGATTTAGGCTATACATTTGAGGGAGAAAAACTATTCTCTAAAATGAACTTCACATTAAATAAAGAAGATAAAATTATTCTTCTTGGAGATGAATTAGCAAAATCTGCATTACTTCGTGTGTTAGCAGAGGAAGAAGAAGCGCAAGAAGGTTCCATCCGCTGGGGTGTTACTACTACCCGTGCATACTTCCCTCTTGATAATGCAAAATATTTCCAAGGAACTGAGACTTCACTTGTAGACTGGTTACGTCAATATTCGCCAGATGATGAAAGTGAAACATTCCTACGTGGATTCCTAGGTCGTATGCTATTCTCTGGTGAAGAAGTGAAGAAAAAACCATCTGTACTTTCAGGTGGAGAAAAAGTTCGTTGTATGCTTTCTAAAATGATGCTTTCAGAGTCAAACGTACTTTTACTAGATGACCCTACGAACCATTTAGATTTGGAATCTATCCAAGCACTAAATAATGGATTGACTGCATTTAAAGGTGCCATGATCTTTACATCACATGACCATCAGTTCATTCAAACAATCGCTAATCGTGTGATTGAAATCCGTGAAGACGGTTCTATTTTAGATAAACAATTAACTTATGATGAATTCCTTGAGTGGAAAGAATCACAAAAACTTTCATAATATTAAAAGCGTGAGACAAATGGGTCTCACGCTTTTTTCTTCTTTTTAATAAATCGACCAAGCAGTGAACTAGCCGGTAGTTTTCCTAGTAGGGAATCACTCGTTTCCGCAATTTTCTTCAAGGCATGTAATAATTTTTCATCGCCTGTCCAATGTTCTTCAATTATGTCCTGAGAAAACCTATTCAATAGTATATTTACTACAAAAGTGGCAACTATAATATCATCAATAAATCCACCAGGTCCAATTAATCCTTCCGGCAATACGTCTATAGGCGTAATAAAATAAAGTATTCCACTTCCTATAATTGTTTTACTTTTCGAATCAATTCGATTATCTAATAATGATTTTACTAACAAATGGAACAAATCAGGTGCAAATAACAAATACGGAGTGACCTTCCCCTTTTTTCCTGTTTTCGAATCTACATACGTTGTTATTTTAGATCGTAGTTTCTCGTAAAAATCTCGCTGTTCCTCATAAGGAGGTAATTCTTTTTTTAATTCAATATCCATGTTCATCTCCCCTTCCTTATTTTCACTATACCAAAAATTTGACGAATTGAAACATAATACGACTGCAGCCGTCTAATTTATAACGAATATATGAGGAGGTAACCATGTGAAAAAGTATCTACTCATTTTTATCCCAACACTGTTCCTTATCGCATGTGGTGCGGAAGAACAGAACGTGAATGAAACAACAACAACAACAACACCTAGTTCACCTACTGAAAATACATCGACACTAGCGGAAGAAAACGTGAACTTATCCAATTTCTTTATGCCAAATAACTCGATCGCACGCTTTAAAGGCGAAGGAAATGAATTCGCAACTTACACCTTAACAACAAAGCATTTGTATGATGATTATGTGGCAACTTATGAAGACAATGGTGGTACAGTTGTAGAAAGGATATACTCTATTCAACCAGATAAAATTAGCTTAATTGCTCAAAATGGGGAAGCGTATGAAATCAAAAATCATACTTTAACAGAACTTGAGTCGATGGATGAAATAGAAGTATATTTACAATCACCATTTGTAGTTGGTACAGATTTTAATGGTTGGAAAATCACTTCAACGTCAACAAAACTAGATACAACCCTTCAATCCTTTCAAGATGTCATTGTGTTAGAAAAAATAGATCAAGGGTCCATATCAAGAAAATATTTCGCCAAAAACTTCGGCGAGATTAAACGCGAATTTATAGTGGAAGAAGGCGAAGAACCATTTATCGTTACTTCTACAATTGAAGAGGTTTCATAAGAAAAGTGCAAGCACCTATGTTTGCCTAGACACTGAAGAAAAAAGTTTATACTTTCTGATCTTTTAAAAAAAGAAGCTCCTCCATTGCGAGGGCACTGAAAAACTTACGTTTTTAAATTCATATCGTTTTTTCAAACAAAAACAGGCAACTTCTTGTTCGATTTTGAACAAGAAGTTGCCTGTTTCTTTGATCTTTTCTATTATTTTTCTCTTAACAATGTGAGTATTCGCTTGAGATTGACCGCAAACATCTCTGTGGCACCTTGTATTTCCATGCCAAATAGACCCGCAGATGATGCTATATCATACCCGTGTCCATGCTTCAATTCGCTATTCTTCGCTTCAATTTTATAGCGTGATTTAGCGATTTCTTTAAATTTAGTTGTCTGTTGAAACACCTCTTGTACGGTGTGTTCAGCCGACTTAATCGTCACAGAGTACGTTTTACTTTTTGCGCCTTCTTTATAACATCCCTCTCGCATCGGGCAGACTTTGCACTTTTCGATATCAAAATAATACGTCTGGCTTTGATTTTTGTTCGTTCCTTTCCTACCAGTGCGTGCTTTTCTGGTAGCGAGGTGACCTGCTTTACAAACAAACATACCTGCATCTTTATTAAACTCAAATTTATCTTCTTCTTTTCGTGGGCCTTGCGTAAGAATTGGGTTCAACTTTGCGACGAGCGCCATTTCGTTTTCTTTCGTGTATTCAATATTTGCCTTTTCAGAGTAAGCTGCGTCCCCAATTACCGTATCAATTTCCATACCTGTCTGTGTACTTTTTTCAATCAATTCTTGAAGATATTTCCCATCGCTTTTTTCTCCTGTTGTCACAATTGCAGCGGTAATGATTCGTTCGTCGCTCATCGCGATATGTGTTTTGTATCCGAAGAAAGAAGAATCCGCAGTTTTATGGCCAACACGTGCATCATCATCTGCCGAATAGTGAAGCTGTTCATGGTAATCTTCCACTACCTCTTTTAAAACATTTAATTTTTCTTTTACAGCGGGAATATGGGCGATTTTTGGTTCGCTTTCGATGACTGCGATTACTTCTTCACAGTAAGCTACTTCATCTTTTACTTCGTTAGAAGTGGTTTTCGGTGGGAATTTTTCTTTCATTGATTCATCAAATTGATAAACAGTTTTTCGAACGTTTTTGGATTTCTCTTGTAAAAATTCTTTCGGTGATTTTTGATTATAACGTGCTTTTGTATGGGTGGCATCTACAATAATAGTTGTACTTTTGATAATTTTCTTTTCAAGTGCGATTTCAACTGTTTTCCCAATAAGCAGGTCTAATAAGCTTACGTCTTTAAGACGAAGCCTGCGGAATTTTGTAAGTGAACTTGGATCGATAACTGGGTCTTCCGGTGCGATATCTAAGAAATATTTAAAGGACATATCGTATTTTGAACGTTCCACAATATCTATATCTGAAACATCAAAAATGGCCTTTAACAATAAATACTTAAACATACGAATCGGAGGAATCGCATTACGTCCATTGGCTAAACAGTATTTTGTTTTCAATTCTTCTTATATAAATGTAACATCGACTAGCTCATTAATCTGACGGAGCATATTATCTTTTGGGACGACGATATCGTAAATCGCTATGAAAGGACTTAAGTTGAGCGTTTCTTGGTTTGAAATCATCTGGAACACCACCTGCATTTAATAATTCTATTATAAATGAAAAAAGCGAGGTATTCGACGATTGAATCGTCGAATACCTCGCTTAGTTAAATTATCTGGACTTTTTCAGTGGCTCCTCCATTGTAGAGGGCTTCTTTTTAACTATTAAAGTTTAACTACGTTTGCAGCTTGCGGTCCGCGGTTACCTTCTACAACTTCAAATTCTACTTTTTGTCCTTCTTCAAGTGATTTGAAACCTTCACCTTGAATAGCAGAGAAGTGTACGAATACATCGTTTTCTCCTTCTACTTCGATAAAGCCAAATCCTTTTTCCGCGTTAAACCATTTTACTGTGCCTTGTTTCATGTTATTACCCCCAAAAAAATTAATCAATATGCGAAAAACAAAAATTCACATATTCCATGAAGTACCGACATCACATCGATCACTACATAGGATATGTGAATTACAAATACTGTTTCTCACTTTAAATTGTTAACTAAAGTATACCAGTTGGATAAATATAGTCAACAAGTTTTTTTATAATTCTAAATCGTTTACTTTGGAGTGTTCCAAATGAGACCATGATAAATTTGTAATTCATCTTCACATGATTCACAATAGCATTGTTCTTTCATTGACCAAAAAGCCCAGTACTTATCCCCCTTCGCTTGTTCATTTGGGAACTTGACTCGAAATTCATCCAATGTCTGATTTAAATAATTTATTGCTTCTTCCTCTTGCTCAAAAGTCATTTTTTTCACAATATGTTCTTCCCAACCTTCAAAAGCCCACCAAGGTTCGTAATCTGCTTTCATATAAATAACTTCAAACATGTTCATCGCCTCTAACATTTATTGTTAACTAATATTGTACTGCCTCGACAAAAAATGTCTACTCATATGACTTTTACACGGTCAATGAATTGAAAATATGTGTAATATAAGTTAAGTTATAGTTAACACAATTTATGTAATAATAAAGGAGAAGATAAGTTGAAAAAGCGGGCGCATATTCATATGCATGGGGATGTAGATGGAGTTGGCTTTCGATTTCTAGTAAAACAAAAAGCACAATCTCTTAGTTTAAAAGGGTATTGTATACAAAATGAGCAGCTTGAAATTATTATCGATATAGAAGGCGATGTAAATCGTTTAGATGAATTTATTGAATTTATTCAAAAAGGGGTATCTCCTTTGTCAAAAGAAAATGCCTTCGCAATCCAAATATTCGAGCATCTAAAAGGATATACAAAAATGGAAACCGATGTCGTCTAAATCTACCGAAACATGAAACCTTCTTCCTTCCCATTCGTATATTATACTGTAGATAAAAGGAGGTAACCTATTATGACTGAAGTAATGAATACGGTTATTCGGCATATTATCAATATACCCATTATGTTCATATCCTGGTTTGTTTTCTTTTTCCCATTCGACATCGGATACTTCATAAGTTCCGCACTTGCAATTGTCGTATACTTAGTGTCGAATTTTAGTATAAAAAAGATGCAACATCGTAGAATTATGAAAAAACACCAACTTACTCACTCTGAATATTTCCATATACAAAAGCAATTAAAAGAAGCGAAAGCAAAAATTCGAACGCTGAATAGCCACTATTTAAAAGTACGATCCTTTAGTTCATTCAAACAATTATTTGACATGAATAGATTGGCAAAACGGATTATTTCTTTAGTGAAAGAGAATCCACGTAAGTTTTATCAAGTAGAAAAGTTTTTCTACGCACACTTAGATTCTGCTGTAGAGCTCACGTCCAAATATACGCTTTTAGTGTCACAACCGATGAAAAATCAAGATTTAAAAATAGCTTTAGCAGATACACGTGAAACATTAGAATCGATGAATTCCATTATGGAGGACGATCTAAAAGATGTACTAGCTTCTGATATTGAGCATCTCAAAATGGAACTAGATTTCGCTAAACTATCCGTACGTAAAAAAGAACAACCTCTATATTTAGAAGGAGAATCAGACAATGAGCGAAAAACAAGTCAATATGAGTGATGATTTATTAATGGATGAATTATTGGCAAGTCCATTTGAACTAAATACGACAAAGCAGCAAGCAGTGACTACAGCGGACGAGCCAGCACCTACAAAACTAATTGATCGGTTAACTGAAGCAGAACAACAAAAAGCTAGACAACTGGCGAACCAAATACCTGCTGGTAATTACGAAGCTATTTTGACATATGGAGCAAACGCACAGACCGAATTATCTCGTTTCTCCCATCAGATGTTAGATCATGTACAGAAAAAAGACATCGGTCCCGTTGGTGATATTTTAGGTGATCTGATGAACAAGCTGTCTGATATTAATCCGGAAGAACTGACAACACAAAAAAAATCAGGTATCAAACGATTATTTAATCGAGTCAATCGTTCTGTACAAGAAATGATGACAAAATACCAAAAATTAAGTACGCAAATTGATCGCATCGGCATACAACTGGAACATTCTAAACGCGGTTTAGTGGAAGACGTGCATATGTTAGATAAATTATACGATCAAAACAAAACGTATTTCCAAGCGTTAAATGTATATATTGCTGCAGCGGAAGTAAAAAAAGAAGAAATTCTAAATGTCACCATCCCTGAGATGCGACGAAAAGCAGAAGAATCGAATGATCAAATGGCTTATCAAGAAGTAAATGATATGGCACAATTTGTCGACCGTTTAGAAAAACGCATGTACGATTTACAATTGTCTCGCCAAATTACGATTCAAAGTGCGCCGCAAATACGCATGATTCAACAAACAAACCAAACGCTAGCAGAAAAAATCCAATCTTCCATCATGACGTCTATCCCACTTTGGAAAAACCAAATTGCGATTGCATTAACACTTAATCGCCAGCAAAAAGCGGTAGAAGCACAAAAGCAAGTGACGAAAACAACAAATGATTTATTACTGAAAAATTCAGAAATGCTAAAAGTGAATAGTATTGAAACAGCAAAAGAAAATGAACGTGGTATCGTTGAAATTGAAACATTAAAGAAAACGCAAGAAAACTTACTGCAGACAATCGAAGAAACGATGCGCATTCAAGCAGATGGCCGAATAAAACGAAAAGCAGCTGAAATTGAAATTGGACGCATGGAAGAGGAATTGAAACAACGCCTCTTACTAATAGCCGACCAATCCAAAAACCGTCCTTCTTAACGAAGAACGGTTTTTTCAAGTACTTTTCACAACATGATGAAGCATTTTACGAAGCAAGCGTAATGTCTCGTCTGAAAACTTTTCAAGCGATGCGGCAGCTGCGGTTTTCTTTCCGAATATTAATCGGAACAAATCTAATTGCTCTTCTGTTGCTTCTGTATCATTCAAAAATAAATGAAGTACAGATATATGCTTTCGCTCAAGCTCTACAACGGCTTCTGCGGTATCCATAATTCCATTTTGCGCATAGCCAAATGCTGAAGGTTCTCCATCGGAAAAAACGAGTAAAAATTTATGTGTTTCTGGCCTACTCTCTAACCTTTTCCCCATCCATCTTACTGCAAATCCATCCCGATTATCTTCATGGGCTTCCATCGATAAAATGTTCAACCCACTATCTCTTCCGCCATCTTCTAATTTATGAATCCACTCAAATGTGTTTGGCTGCATTGTTTCAGACGCTTCAAATGCATCCTCGTAATGTAATACAATCTCATGAGAAATATGAAGCTGTCTAAGCACATCGTGAAACAACAAAACTGCTTTTTTAGTTTCCTCTAGTTTATCCTGCATCGAAGCAGATCCATCAACCAGTAAGCCAAAAACAGCATTTAACTGTGTACTTGGTGCGTTTTTTTTATAAAAAGGTTTAGGTCGTTCTTCCGTCCAAAGTGCAGTTAACTTTGAGCCAAGCCTACCTTTTGACAAATTAAGTCGCTTATCTATCTTTTTTTGTTCCATTCGTTTTTTTATCTCTTGCACGAATGCTTTTACATAAGGTGCTTGATCTTGACGAAAAACTTGTAGATGTAGTTTATGTAGACTGGATAGAGATCCGTCCATTCTTTTTTCCTCGTACACTACTTGTGCATGTTCTTTTCCAAATGCTTTTCCTGCTTTTTTCTTTGCACTAGATTTTTCATCATCTCTTTCTGTTGCAAGGCCCTCTCTACTATTACCTACTGAAGCCCCTTGGCCAATTTCCGTAATATCATGACCTTCCTCGCCTTCCCCCGAAGCAAGCTGTTGATCTGCCTTACCGTCTCTTCCATGCTCTAGTTCGTATTGTAAATGCACTCCATCTTCTTGTTCATTTTCTCGATGCCAAGTGCGGAATATTTCTTCAATTGTTTCTTTCTGTCCTTCCTCGCCCATCTCAGAATCTTTTACACCTTGATGATAATGAAAATCTTCTGTTGGTAAATTAGACTCCGAAAGAATCGCATAATATTCATGTAATGCATCTTCTTTTATATATTCTTTCAATAAATAGTAGAGTTGATATACTATGTCAATAGAGTCTTGTGTATTTTTACTTTCATAGACATTTTGAATGATTTGATTTGCTAACTGAAAAGTTTCCGGTCCATTTGCATGCATCGTACCTTCATACATACCGATGTATACATAGCTAAGAAATGCATCCGCTAAAAAACCTTTTTGACTATTCACTAGTAATTGCTGTTTATGAAAAGCTAAATATGTTTGAACTCTTGCCCTAAAGTGTTTAGTAGTACCAACTCTATTTTTCTGAATCATTTCGATTAAGCGGAATTCTTCTATGCAAAATAAAAGCTGGTTGAGCAACTTTGGAAAATCCTTTTCTTTTTCTAGAGAAAACGCTTTCCAAGCGCTCACATCAAATAATTTCCAAAACCCTTCTGCTAATAAATAAATATCCGATAACCGGCCAGCATGCATAATTGCTTCTTCACGGTGCCTCCAAAATACGCTTAATGAGATCGTTTGATCCGCCGGATGATATTCGATTAGCTTTCTTTCGTTCACAAGAATCTTATGATTATTTGTTAGCGCTTTTGCAACATTTTCATAGTGCATTAACTTTCGAGCATCTAATGTTTCATTATTAAACTGGATAAACCGATTAACAGAGCCCATCTACATCCCTCACTTTATCCAAGAAGAGGCTAATTCTAATACGAGTTCTCTTTCTTGTTCATCCTCTAACTTCTCTGCAATTGCGTAGTTTATCGCACGCATAGGCTCCATATATTGAGCTAATTCTGTAGCATCTAGTAAGCTTCGTATAGATGCTGCCTCTTCTGAAAGCAGTCCTTGTTTTACTTGTCCCATTAAATCTTCCGCTAAATGCAATATTGCCGCTACTAAATGTCTCTCCGCCGTTGGGAAAAGTTCATTCCATAAGTTTTCAAGCAGTTGCCCAGAAATATATGGGACAGAAAAAGAGACAAAACGGTTTTTTAATGCTTCATTCATTGGAGTAGTACCTATATATCCTTCATTAATTGCAGCGATGACGGAAAAATCAGGGTGTGCTTGAATAACTTCTCCCGTAAAAGGATTCGTCAGCATTCTTCTATAATCGAGCACACTATGTAAAATAGGTAATGTCTCTGCTTTTGCCATATTAATCTCATCTATATATAAAATATGTCCTTTTTTCATCGCTTCAATGACGGGACCTTCCACAAACTCTATCGCATTCGTCCCATCTTTTAAAACAATCGTTTTAAATCCGAGTAATGCCTCTGCATCTAAATCGACGGAGCAATTGATGCTTTGGACTGGTTGCATAAAATAGTGTGATACGGTTTCTGCCAGTTTCGTTTTACCTGCCCCGGTTGGCCCTTTGAGTAAAACAGGCTTTTTCAATGAAACGGCGATCAGAACGTCATGGAACAAATCATTATTCGGCGATAAATAACCGCCTGATCCTATAAGGCGACTATCTTCCTCATTATGTACTCTGTTTATTCGTATATGTTGTTCTTTCGTTAATAACTCATTCATATTGTAGTCTCCTTATGAAAAAAATCCGATGAGTATTCATCGGATTTTTTTATTGAAAATATTCTTTGTAGAAGCCGCCGACTTTTCCAGAATTGTCAACAACAAATAGAAACTCTTCTGTTTCATTTTTTACTTCGTATGTTTTTCCAACTGTTAGTACATTACTTACTAAGAATTTCTTAGCGTCTGTATGTACACATGTTACAGTTTTAAGCGTTGGTTTTGTATCCCAATTTGTATGTATCATGTTATCCACTTCCTTTTATTATAGTATACGAAAGTATACTTTATAATTCAATCTGTTAGCTTTTTTTATTGCTATTCAAAAAGAGAAAAAATGGAGCAGCTCCTCCAAATGAAGAAACTACTCAAATGTTCTAAATAAAGTTATACATTTATCTCTTCTTTGACACCGTTTGACAATAAAAAAGTTGCTAATTGCTCAATAATCAAATCATCTTGTGGAGGATTAAAAGCTGCACATTGCACATCTCTAAATAAACGTTCTAACTTATTTCCTTTCGTAAAACTCCGCCCACCAACAATTCTCATCGTTTTTGCAACTATTTCTACAGCATGATTGCAAATTTATAAAGTGGAATAATAAAGTGATAGAGATATAGAACAACAGCGTTAATGCGCCTGTCTCTGGCCCGATTTTTCACATGCGAACGGAATGGAATGACGCGCATAATAGGGATACTGCGCGGTAGTGCGTCAACTAGTGTCCGCTAGGATTTCCACTGCTGAGCGGACGCTTTCCGCCGGGTGAGCGATGAGCCATTCCCGTCGCTTAGGCGTACGTTTGAATGTCTCATTTTGCCCACTCATCCGGCAGGAGTCGCCGGCCATAGCTGTATACTTAACAAATTTCTAGTTGATTACTAGATTGAAAAAGCCTTTAAGTTGGTAAACAGAGTTAAAACAACTTAAAGGAGGTTCATCATGACAAATTACGGTTTACTTCATTTGAAAAAATGTTTTGAGTTATTAAGTTCATCAAAAATGAATGAGCTTGCTCGAGAAACAGGCTTCATTCAACGCGAGCGTCAAATAAAAGTCAGCAATTTTCTTCCTTTTCTTTTCCGGAATCACCAAAAAATGATTTCTGATACGTTACAAGAGCTTTGTCTAGATCTTCAATTACATCATATTCCTATGACAAAAGCCGGTTTAAACAAGCGATTCAATAATCATTGTATCGACTTTTTACAAGCAGTTTGGGGCGAACTTTTTCAACTTCAATTTCGTGAAATACTGGCGAAAATGCCAATCAATAAAAAGTTCCCTTTCAAGCGTTTCCGTATCTTAGATGGAACCGCATTTAAATTACCGATAACTTACGAATTGATATTTAAAGGGACGAGCGGCGCTGGGGTTAAGATTCAAGTCGAGTTCGATTATTTAAGTGGGCAGTTTTTATGGTTGACTTCAGAGGATGGAAAAGCGGCAGATATCCACGCAGGATTCGAACGACTGGCCCATCTGGAGCCGAAAGATTTATGTGTACAGGATCTTGGTTACTATCATTTAGATTTGTTTGAAGAAATCGAACGTCGTGATGCATACTTCCTTTCACGTGCACGTTTAGATACACAGTTCTTTTTAGAAGTCGCAAATCCACCTCGGCATCCAGATGGGAGATATGTAGAAAAACATCGCTATATTCAGGTGCATATGAGAGAGGAAATACAAGATTTGGAAAGAGGTTGTTCGAAAGAATGGCCGATTATGTATATTGGGCACCATAAAAAAATGGCTATGCGTTGTGTTATTTATCGTCATACAGAAAAACAAGAAGCGGAACATAAAAAAAGAATGGCCCGTAAACACCAGAAAAAAGCGAGACAGACACCAAAAGAGCATGTACTAGAGTTAGCTGGTGTAACGGTTTATTTAACAAATTTACCGGCGTCCGTTTCAGCAAAAGAGATCGGACATTTATACAGCTTACGTTGGCAAATTGAATTATTGTTTAAAACGTGGAAATCACATTTGAAAGTACACCAAATTAAACAGGTAAAACCAGAACGGTGGCTTTGTCATTTTTACACGCAATGTATTGTTCTTTTACTAAGCGTGTTAGGAATGGCCACCTTGAGAAAAATGATTTGGATGAAGTCCAAGAAACAATTGAGTGAAGACTTGACCATTCGATTATTAAGCAAAAATATAAGTCGACTTTCAAAAGCTAGTGGTAAGAGTTTACAAACGTGGCGAAGCATTTGGAAGGACTTCATCCCAATTATAGAAGCAAACCAAATGAAAACTACTAAAGCGAACCACTGGACTCTATTTAGCTAATGAAAATCGACAACAACCCCAAATTTTAAAAAACAGAATAAAATGGTGTATTTAATGCGGTCATTTTTAGTTCATACTTCTTCTGTACCCAATAAAAAAGAAGATGAATCAGTTTGGTGAAAAAAAAGAGTGAACTAGAAACAATTTTTCGTTATTTTTTATGGAGTATTTCTAAAGTATACAGCTATGGTCGACGACTCCTGCCGGATGAGTGAGCAAATGAGACATCCCTACGACGCCTAAGCGGCGGGGATGGCTCATCGCTCACCCGGCGGAAAGCGTTCGACTACAGCGAAAATCCTAGCGGTCACTTCCTTACCACGCAGTATCCCTATTATGTGGGACATTCTATTCATTTTTCCCACATACCATATCGGTTAGAGATAGGCGTTGGCGTTTTTGCTATTATGTGCAAGTTAGATAAGTAAAAAAACGATGGGCTATCCCGGAAAAACCGTTCCTCTCAAACCGAACTCCACATAAAAACCCAGGTTAGACGCGCTAACCTGGGTTTTAAAAAAATATTAAAATTGTAGTTGTTCTTCAATATAAGCTTTTACTTCCGCAATCGGCATTCTTGTTTGTTCCATCGAATCACGGTGGCGAACCGTTACTTGACCATCTGTTTCGGAATCGAAATCGTATGTGATACAGAATGGTGTTCCGATTTCGTCTTGACGACGGTAACGTTTTCCGATCGATTGAGATTCGTCATAGTCAACCATGAAATGTTTACTTAAATCGGAGAATAACGCTGTTGCGCCTTCTGATAATTTTTTCGATAATGGTAAAATTGCTGCTTTCACAGGAGCTAAAGCAGGGTGGAAACGTAATACAGTACGTTTATCGTCACCTTCTAGCTGCTCTTCGTCGTATGCCTCACAAAGGAATGCTAGCGTAACGCGGTCTGCTCCAAGAGATGGCTCGATACAATAAGGTACATAGCGCTCATTCGTAATTGGATCAATATAATTAAAATCTTCACCAGAATGCTCCATATGTTGTTTTAAGTCAAAGTCTGTACGGTCAGCGATACCCCATAGCTCTCCCCAACCAAATGGGAATTTATATTCGATATCTGTCGTTGCATTAGAATAGTGGGACAGCTCATCTTCTGAGTGGTCGCGTAAACGAATGCTATCTTCTGCAACGCCTAAGTTTAATAACCAATCCTTACAATAGTTGCGCCAGAATTCAAACCATTCCATATCTTCGCCTGGTTTACAGAAAAATTCTAATTCCATTTGTTCGAATTCTCTCGTACGGAATGTAAAGTTACCAGGAGTAATTTCGTTACGGAAGCTTTTCCCTACTTGTGCAATACCAAATGGCATTTTTTTACGCATAGAACGCTGTACATTCTTGTAGTTAACGAAGATACCTTGTGCTGTTTCAGGACGTAAGAAAATTTCATTAGTAGAGGATTCTGTTACCCCTTGGAACGTTTTAAACATTAAGTTAAATTGACGAATATCTGTATAGTCAAACGCTCCACAAGAAGGGCAGACTACATTATGTTCTTTCATGATTTCTTCCATTTTTTCAAATGAAAGTCCATCAATAACCATTTCAATACCTTTTTTATCAAGTGCATCTTCGATAATTTTGTCTACACGATGACGAGATTTACATTTTTTACAGTCGATCATCGGATCATTAAAATTACCGATATGTCCAGATGCTACCCATGTTTTTGGATTCATTAAAATGGCTGCGTCCAATCCTACGTTGTACGGAGATTCTTGAACAAATTTTTTCCACCATGCTTTTTTAATATTATTTTTCAATTCCACACCAAGTGGACCGTAGTCCCAAGTGTTCGCAAGTCCGCCATAAATTTCAGAGCCAGGGAATACAAATCCTCTTTGTTTTGCTAAGCTTACGACTGTTTCCATTGAAAATTCCATAACAAACCCTCCATTTTTAACTTAATTCAGCAGAAGTCCCTTGCTTCTATAAGTGCTGGATAATGCAATAATTTCTTCAATTCAATGGGGTTCAAGCCCATTGAATGTCGAAGAACTCTGGCTAAAATCGCCGCGTCGTGCGGCAACGCCTGAGTGACCAACATCCTGTTGGCCCAAAGCCTCCGGCGGATGCCACAGATTTTGAAGGGAGTTAATTGAGCAAGCTCAATTCAAATCTGGGCGCAATCACGTCGAGTCGTGATTGATTATTGCTTTCAAAAAGAAAAAACTCGTCTCCGGGCTAAATTAGCCCGGGGACGAGTTTTACACCCGCGGTTCCACCCCGATTGATTGTACAATACAATCCTCTTTGAAAGCATAAGCTCCGAGCTGCCGTTTCCTGTTTTGTGGACTTTCACTATCACCACTCGCTAGATTACAGTACTTATAATGCTCTTCAACGCTTTATTATTTGTTGCTATTGTAACATGAGCTTGTTTACTTCGCAATAAAGGAGTAAGTAGTATATAATAATTTAGTATAAGCATAACAATTTGAGGCGGTGATTCCAATCGAACTCAACAAACGGCAAAACGAAATTTTGGACATTGTAAAAGGAAATGGCCCTATAACTGGTGAACAAATTGCAGAACGACTAAAGTTAACTAGATCTACCCTGCGACCAGATCTTGCTATTTTAACAATGGCTGGCTTTTTAGACGCCAGACCGCGCGTTGGTTATTTTTATTCTGGCAAAAAAACAAGCCAAGCAATTTCAGATAATATCGCCCAGATGATCGTAAAAGACTTTCAATCCATTCCCGTTGTTGTTGAAGAAAGCATGACAGTATATGATGCGATTTGTCATATGTTTTTAGAAGACGTAGGATCTTTATTTGTAGTGGATAAACAATCTTTATTATCTGGTGTGCTTTCGAGAAAAGATTTTTTACGTACAAGTATTGGAAATCAGGATTTAAATAAACTCCCAGTACATATGATTATGACGAGGATGCCAAATATTACGTATTGTACGAAAGAAGATACAATTATTGAAGTGGCAAATAAACTAATGAGTCGTCAAATTGACTCATTACCAGTTGTGAAAAAAAGAAAAGATGGTTTAGAGGTAGTTGGAAGAATTACGAAAACAAATATTACACGTGCTTTCTTGTCTTTAGCCGATGACCATGACTTATAAGGAGTGACACAATGAAAATGTTAAACCTGTTTATTGTCTCAGATTCAATCGGTGAAACGGGAGAACTAGTGGCAAAAGCGGCGGTAAGTCAGTTTAGACCTGGTCTACAACATACGAAGTTAAAGAGATTTACCCATATAGATTCGTTGGATCATATTAAAGAGATAACGGAACTTGCAAAAGAACAAAATGCAATTATTTTATATACGCTCGTGCAAACGAATATGCGAGATGCATTATTGGAATATTGTAAAGCGTACGAACTAGATTCAGTAGACTTAATTGGTCCCGTTATTAATTTACTAGAGAGTAATTTAGACGAAAAGCCATTTGAAGAACCTGGATTAGTTCGTAAGTTAGATGAAGATTATTTTAAGAAGATTGAAGCAATTGAATTTGCGGTAAAATATGATGATGGAAGAGATCCTAGAGGTCTATTACAAGCAGACATCGTATTAATAGGCGTTTCCAGAACTTCTAAAACGCCATTGTCTCAATACTTAGCACATAAAAGATATAAAGTGGCAAACGTGCCATTAGTACCGGAAGTAGAACCACCGGAAGAACTTTTCCTAGTAGATCCTGCAAAATGTTTTGGCTTAGTAATCACACCAGAAAAACTAAATTCTATCCGCAAAGAAAGATTGATAGCAATTGGTTTAAATGATGACGCTAGTTATGCTAGAATAGAGAGGATAAACGAAGAGATTACCCATTTTGAAAAAGTGGTAAAAAAAATCGGATGTACTGTGATCGATGTAACCAATCGGGCAGTAGAAGAAACGGCCAATTTAGTTATAAATCACATTCAACAAAAATAATTTCAAAAAAAAATGAACCGATTCACATTTGTGAAAAGGTTTTTTTATCTTGCGAATAGAATAAAGTATAGATTAATAATATAAAATGTTTTATAATAGTTATTTGTGGAAAAAAGAATTATAACTATATGAAACTTTTTTTATGAATTATTTTGTCGATTCTTGCAGGATTTTTCTTGTTTATCTCGAATTAATAACAGTAGCAAGTAAAGATGGTGAAATAATGACAAATCGTATAGAAGAAGAAGTTATCGAACAAGTTAGGAATAACACAGATATTGTCGATGTTGTTAGCGAATATGTTCAACTTACGAAACGAGGTAGAAATTATTTTGGTTTATGCCCATTTCATGGAGAACAAACACCATCTTTTTCAGTAACGCAAGAGAAACAGATTTTTCATTGTTTCGGGTGTGGTGCTGGTGGAAATGTAATTACATTTTTAATGGATATCGAAAATCTTTCTTTCCAAGATGCAGTAAGTAAACTTGGAAGCCGAATTGGAATTTCGATTGAAGAAAGTTCCTCCGATCATTCAGAAGTTAAAGCACCTGTCTCAAAAGAAGTATCCATTATGAAAAAAGCGCATGAATTTGCGAGCGATTATTTTCATCATTTATTACTTCATACGGAGGAAGGAGAAAATGCATTACATTACTTAGAGGAAAGAGGGTTTTCTACTGAAATTATCGAAAAGTACAAAATCGGCTGGTCATTACCTAATTGGGACGCTTTAACAACATTATTAGCACGAAAAGGTATGGATTTGCAAGAAATAGAGAAAACTGGGCTTATTATCCGAAAAGAAAATGAATTAAAGTATTTCGACCGTTTTAGGGGAAGAATTATGTTCCCTGTTTTGGATGAAACAGGACATGTCATTGCTTTCTCAGGAAGAATACTTGAAAAAAGTGAAAATGAAGCAAAATATTTAAATAGCCCTGAATCACCTATATTCCAGAAAAGCCAAGTACTTTATAATTTAGATAAAGCTCGCCTAGAAATTCGTAAACAACGAAACGTGGTTGTCTTTGAAGGTTTTCTGGATGTGATTGCAGCATCTACTGCAGGAATTTCCAATGGCATTGCAACTATGGGGACGGCTTTGACGTCTCAACATATTACAAAACTGAATAGATTGACTTCAAACGTCACATTATGTTATGACGGGGATAAAGCTGGTATGGAAGCAGCTAAAAGAGCAGCAATTGCATTGCAAGCTCAAAACATTCAAACAGAAATAGCAATTATACCGGATGCAATGGATCCAGATGATTATATTAAGAACTACGGGGAAGAAGCTTTTCGAACGAAAATTATGGAAAAGCCTCATTCTTATTTATCCTTTATGATGATTGTCTCGAAGCGTGATAAGAATTTTAATAATGAAAATGATACTTTACAGTATATTCAAGAAATATTGGAAATACTGAGTGAGAGAAATTCTTCTGTAGAGCGCGATTTGTACATTCGACAACTTTCACAAGAAACAAACGTTTCGGAAGATGCAATCTATCAACATTTACGAAAACTTCAAGGAAAAAAAGCTAAACAAGTTAAAAGTGAACCATCTATTCCTCAACCAACTAATCAGGAAATGACTAAAAAGAAGAGGACTATTTCGGCAGATGAAAGAGCAGAACGAATGTTACTTTCTCATATGTTGCACAATGCACAAATAATTGATATTGCACGAAATAATGCTGGAGATCCATGTTTTATAAGAGATGCATACGAAGCAGTTTATGTGCGCTTAACTGGATTTTATGAACAGTATCCAGATGGAGATTATCAGCGATTTTTAGAAGTACTTAATGATGCACAACTTAGAAATATAGTTATGGAAGCTGCGCTCTCAGAACGTGATCCAGAGCATGAAACAGAGGAAGTCATGGACTGCTTGCGCCATATTCGAAAATACCGGATAGAGCAACAAATTGAGCGGAAATTACATGAAGCAAAAGAGGCTGAAAAAATGGCGGATATGACAAAAGCTTTGCAACTTGCTCAAGAAGCTATTCAGTTAAAAAAGTCGTTAGCAACTTTTGAATAAACATCCGGTAGCAAAAGGAGGATTTCTTATGGCGGACAAGTCTGAACGTACAAAAGAAACGGATATTGAATTATCATTAGAAGAAGCAAAAAAACAATTAATCGAATTAGGTAAAAAAAATGGTGAGTTAACGTATCATGATATTGCGGAAAAACTAGCTCATTTTGAATTGGAATCGGATCAGATAGAAGAATTTATCGATCATTTAGAAGGTAAAGAAATTGAACTTAGCCGAAAAGATGGCGATGAAGAAGATTTAGATCGTTTGATGAAAGGGAAAGAAGAAACTTTCGACTTAAATGATTTAAGTGTGCCACCTGGCGTAAAAATTAATGATCCGGTTCGTATGTATTTAAAAGAAATCGGACGTGTGGATCTACTTAAAGCATCTGAAGAAATTGCACTTGCGGAAAGAATCGAACAAGGGGATGAAGAAGCTAGAAAACGTCTAGCAGAAGCAAACCTTCGTCTAGTAGTAAGTATTGCAAAGCGTTATGTAGGTCGTGGAATGCTGTTCTTAGATTTAATCCAAGAAGGAAATATGGGACTTATTAAAGCAGTAGAAAAGTTTGATCACCGTAAAGGGTTCAAATTTAGTACGTATGCTACTTGGTGGATTCGACAAGCGATTACTCGTGCCATTGCAGACCAAGCTCGTACTATCCGTATTCCAGTGCATATGGTTGAAACGATCAATAAATTAATTCGTGTACAAAGACAATTACTGCAAGACTTAGGTCGCGAGCCTTCTCCAGAAGAAATTGGAGAAGAAATGGACTTACCTCCAGAAAAAGTACGCGAAATTCTAAAAATTGCACAAGAGCCAGTTTCTTTAGAAACGCCTATTGGAGAAGAAGACGATTCGCACTTAGGCGATTTTATCGAAGATGCGGATGCTCAATCCCCTTCAGATCATGCTGCGTATGAACTATTAAAAGAACAATTAGAAGATGTGTTAGATACATTAACAGATCGTGAAGAAAATGTACTACGCCTTCGATTCGGCTTAGATGATGGTCGTACGAGAACGCTTGAGGAAGTAGGCAAAGTATTTGGTGTAACACGAGAACGTATTCGTCAAATCGAAGCGAAAGCACTGCGTAAACTTCGTCATCCTTCTCGCAGTAAACGTCTAAAAGATTTCTTAGAATAATTTTCAGAAGAGACATCCTTGTAGGGTGTCTTTTTCTGTTTTATACTTATGGTTAACTGTCAGATGAAATGAGGACGAGCAATGTCAGTGCAGCGTAAGCAAATTATTATTAACGAAATTGCGTTTTGGAAGAAAAACAAACTTCTTCCAGAACATTATTGTGACTTTCTAACCGCGCTTTACGCACAGGGAGAAGAGGTAGGGGATGAGAGGAAAGAGAATTATTCCCAAGCAATATTGGCGAAAGAAAAAAAGAACAATACTTTTTTTTACGTGATACTCGGATTTATTACAGTCCTATTAATAGCATCACTAGTACTAATAACAACTGCCGCATTTATTCCCATTATTGTTACCGGAATGGCGATATTCGCATTTTTATACATAGCTATTAAACTGGCAAAAACAAAATCGGTGATGACACCCTTATTATTTGTTTTTTCAGCCCTATTACTTTTAGGAATATCATTTAAAGTATGGGACGTTTATTTTATTGATTATCCTTTCGTTTTAATTGGATTAATGATCGGGAATTGCTTACTATGGTTGTTTTCAGGATTGCTTTTGAAACTTGTATATTTTAGTGTTTCAGGCATTGTTGGATTAGTACTTATTTTAGTTTACTTATTTAAATTTTATTTATAATTGTTCAAACGTCAACAGACTCGAATGTTGGCGTTTTTTATTATTTATCTTGACTCTAATCTATTAATTTTTTGTGTTAAATAATACTGTTGATTTCCAATCACTCATAAAAGAAAGGACATCTAAAAGAGAATAAGATTTATACATTTTAAGTGTGTATTGTCACTTGTACTGTGAGTGATAGGGAATGTTTTACATAAGGCAAGGTAGAGGGATAGACCTGTTAACTAGTAAGAATCTTGAAGAAGAGCATTTCTGCTAATTTTCTTCTGCTGGTAAAAGAGTATACGACAAAGAATAGTTAGCATCTCTTGCATAGAGGAGCTACTTGGGCACCCGAAATTGCATCTTCGGGTGCTTCCTTTATAAGTTGGAAAGTGTTTTTTCACTAATTATCCTAAAAGATCTTAACCTTAATCGTACTGTTTGAGGAGGGCTACGGACAGACAAGCGCAATAAGATTACCGAGAAAAGAGTGGCTGGTCGTGACGTCAATCACGACCAGCCACTAAAAAAACAAACGGTAATAATATAGCTAAAAGTCTGTCCAAAGCCCCACGGAAACGATAGAAATAAGTTTTGACCCTAAATGGCGCTTTCGCTTTTCTTAATACGGTTGAGAACTTTTCAACATAGCCTACTTTTTTTATATAAATCTCCAAAATATTTTTATTTTCAGTATAATGAAATAGTAAGCGTTTTTATATTTACAAAGGGGATGGAAGAAATGAACTTTGATTTGACACAAGAACAAGCAATGATCCGTAAAACAATTCATGAATTTGCGGATGAAGTAGTTGCACCAGGTGCGATTGAGCGGGACAAAACGAAAGAGTTTCCAAAAGAAATCTTTAAACAGCTAGCCGACATGGGGATGATGGGTTTGCCGTTTGAAGAAGAGTATGGCGGAGCAGGAGCAGATACAGTAAGTTTCGCTATTGTGACAGAGGAACTGAGTCGCGCATGTGCTTCAACCGGAATTACTTACTCTGCACATATTTCACTTGGAGGAGCTCCTCTAAACTTGTTTGGAACGGAAGAACAAAAACAAAAGTATTTAGCACCAATTTGTACAGGAGAATCATTCGGAGCATTTGGGTTAACAGAACCGAATGCTGGATCGGATGCAGGCGGCACGCAAACGTCTGCAAAAGAAGATGGCAGCGACTTTGTTATTAATGGTAATAAGTCATTTATTACAAATGCTAGCTATGCCAAACATCTAGCTTTAACGGCAATAACGGATGTTAAGGATGGTAAAAAAGAAATATCAGCGATTATCGTACCAACAGATGCGGAAGGGTTTACGGTCATCGACAATTACGAAAAAATGGGGTTAAATGCCTCTAATACAACGGAATTAGTACTTGAAAATGTTCGAGTACCGCAAGAAAACTTGCTTGGGAAACGTGGCAATGGATTTAGACAATTTTTAGTGACGCTTGATGGCGGGCGAATTGGTATAGGAGCGATGGCAGTTGGAATTGCACAGGGTGCATTTGATCGTGCATTACGTTATTCAAAAGAACGTAAACAATTTGGAAAAACCCTTTCTGAATTCCAAGTAACGCAATTTAAGTTAGCAGATATGGCGATGAAAATCGAATTAGCTCGAACAATGGTATATAAAGCGGCATGGCTGAAAGACCAAGGACGGGCATTTGGAAAAGAAGCTGCTATGTGCAAACTGTATGCGTCTGAAATTGCGATGGAAGTGGCAGATCAAGCGATTCAAATTCATGGTGGATATGGCTACATGAAAGAATATGAAGTAGAACGATTCATGAGAGATGCAAAATTGCTTGAAATTGGAGAAGGAACATCTGAAGTGCAGCGCATGGTAATCGCAAGACATATTGGTTGCTAAGTCGAAATTATGTCTAAAATGTCACAAAGAAATAAAACTTCCTCTTTAAGACTTTTCGTTTTCGGTAGAATGCAGTACAATATTAGTGTTGACTAATTCTATTTAGAAAAGTATGTATCAAGAGGGAGGGTAAATTATGAATAAGAATCCAATTATTCCATTTATACTAATTATGGCATTTGGAATTGGTTTAATTTTCTTCTTATCAATGGAAGGCGTAAGCAACAAAGAAGAGATGGCTCAAAACGAAGAAGCTACTGAAGGCGGTGAAACCGCATCGGCTGGCGAGTTCGATCCGGAAGCACTTGCACAAGGTAAATGTATCGGATGTCATGGTAATAGCTATGAAGGACAAGGTGCTTTCCCGTCACTAGTAGGAACGCCTCTTTCAGAAGATGAAATCAAAGACGTGTTAGCGAATGGTAAAGGTGCAATGCCAGGTGGCTTAGTACCAGCTGAAAACATTGATGCTATGGCTGCGTGGGTTAAATCTTTAGAATAGTATCATTTTCAAAAAGACCTTCGATTCTGTAAAAGAATCGAGGTCTTTTTTACTTTTTGTTATAATGAAATCTGGAAGAGGTGTTTACTAATGAATGCAAAAAATTTATCGGAAAGATTGAAAACGGTCGCTTCCTTTGTTGAAAAAAATACGATTTTGGCGGATATTGGAAGTGATCATGCTTATTTGCCTTGTTATTTAGTACATACAGGTATTATTACACAAGGAATTGCAGGAGAAGTGGTAAAAGGTCCTTTTGAGTCGGCGCAAAAGCAAGTGAGAAGTGAAGGGCTAGAAAAACAAATAGATGTACGTTTTGGAAATGGACTAGAAGTTATTCAGCCAACTGACAAAGTGCAAACCATAACCATTGCAGGTATGGGAGGTCCACTTATTGCTTCCATATTAGAAGCTGGGAAAGAAAAGCTTAAAACAGTAGAAAATTTAATATTACAACCGAATGTGCATGCCAAAGCTATCCGGGACTGGGCGCAAAAAGAAAATTGGAAAATCGTGAACGAAACAATACTGGAAGAGCATGACAAAATTTACGAAATTATTGTACTTCAAAAAGGTCAAATGCAACTAACTGAACAAGAACTACTTGTTGGCCCATTTTTGACAAAAGAAAAATCAGCTATATTCCATAAAAAATGGTCAAATGAACTAAGCGAATGGCTACGAATCATGGACCAACTAAGTAAAACATCTGAGTCCCCTGAAGTACAACAGAAGAAAGAAGAGCTTGAAAGAAAAATTGCTTTAGTGAAGGAGTCGTTATAAAAATGAAGGAAACAAATGGTCAACAGATCATCTCTCTTTTTGAACAATGGGCACCAAAATCTCTAGCTGTCGTAGGTGATTCGATTGGACTCCAGGTAGGCACTTTGAATAAGACGATTTCTAAAGTACTTGTCACACTTGATGTAAACCCAAAAGTTGTACAAGAAGCGATAGAGCAGGGCTGTCAGTTAATCATTGCGCATCATCCCCCTATATTTCGCGGAATGAAAAATATGCGGACAGATTTGCCACAAGGAAAACTGATCGAACAATTAATCAAACATGATATTGCGGTATATGCAGCTCATACAAATCTCGATATAGCGACTGGCGGAGTAAATGATTTACTTGCAACTGCATTGCAACTAGAAAATGTGAAAATATTAGAGCAAACAACTGCTGAAAAGTTAATGAAATTAGCAGTATTCACGCCAAAAGAATCGACCGAACAAGTAAGAATGGCACTAGGGGATGCAGGAGCCGGTCAAATTGGTGATTATGCTAATTGTAGCTTCACTTCACAAGGAGAAGGACGATTTAAACCGTCTGAAAGTGCTGATCCTTATATTGGTAAAGCAAATGAGCTTGCTATTGTAGAAGAAGATAAAATTGAAGTAGTATTTCCAGTTTCGATAAAAAATCGTGTTTTAAAAGCTCTGCTTACGACACATCCGTATGAAGAGCCAGCGTATGATTTATACTTTCTGGACATTGAAGTGAACGAAAAAGGGCTTGGAAGAGTAGGAACACTGCCAAATCCGATTGTGCTTTCTGAATATGCACAAACAGTGAAACACCAATTACATGTTCCATTTGTTCGTGTAGTAGGAGAGTTGGATAAATCTGTCCAAAAGGTTGCAGTACTAGGTGGAGACGGAAATAAATACATTCAAACAGCAAAAAGAGCAGGTGCGGATGTATTGATAACAGGAGATATGTACTTCCATGTGGCGCAAGATGCCGAAGCAATTGGTCTGGCAATAATTGATCCTGGTCATCATATTGAGCAGATTATGAAGACAGGTGTAGCAAACTATATGAACACAGCATGTCATGATAAAAAACTTGCTTGTACATTTATCCCATCCAAACTGTCAACAGAACCATTTCAACTAATATAAAAAGAAGCTGCTTCTGGCAAGGGAAGCAGCTTCTTTTACTTATTTATTAACTGGATATGGTTCAATTCGATCTACAGGTTTTGGTACTTTAATTTTTGGTAATATTTTTTCCGGCATTACTTTTTTCGTTGTATCATGTGTTGTAGGATCATTTGGGTCGTACTTTTCTAAAAACTGAATAACTTCTTTCACAATTGGGGTTGGAGTAGATGCTCCAGCGGTAACCGCCACATGGTTTATATTTTCTAACCATTCTAGCTTAAGGTCCGAAACGTCTCCAATGCGATAAGAGGGAGTTCCAGCAATTTCCTCTGAAACTTGTGTCAATCTATTAGAATTATTACTCATCGGATCTCCAACAACGATAAGGAGTTCCGCTTCACCAGCTTGTTCCGCAACTGCTTCTTGTCGCACTTGCGTAGCAAGGCAAATTTCTTTATGCACATCAATATGCGGATACTTTTCGGTTAGCTTTTCCATTAAATGTACTACGTCCCATTGAGACATCGTTGTTTGATTCGTTACGAGTAATTTATCTGTTTCCAGCGTTAAGTTTTCAACATCTTCTAGCGTTTGAACAAGATGTACTTTGTCTGGGGCAACGCCAATCGCACCTTCTGGCTCTGGGTGACCTTTTTTTCCAATATAAATGATGTCAAAGCCTTCAGCTGTTTTTTCTCTTATCAAATCATGTGTCACCGTAACATCTGGACAAGTTGCATCAATAGAAACTAATCCTTTTTTACGAGCAAGTTCTTTTACTTCGGGAGATACCCCGTGTGCCGTAAATATTACAGTACCTTCGTCCACTTTGGAAAGAATATCTAAACGGTTTTCACCGTCTAACGTAATTATCCCATCTTGCTCAAAAGCATCTGTTACATGTTTGTTATGGACGATCATTCCTAAAATATATATTGGCCGAGGAAGAGAAGTGTCCAGTGCAGCATTTCGAGCAATGATCATTGCATCGACTACACCATAACAATATCCTCTAGGCGAAATTTTTTGTACAATCATATCAGAAACTCCCTTCAGGTTCGAACATACACCTATTATAACGGAGCCCTAGGATGAATACAAAAGTTTAAGTTTTTTCACTAGTAAACCAACTACTTAAATTCTAGAAAGGTGGTTGGAAAATACGTGGAAGGGAAGCCCCGTTTGTAACAGAAGAGGCAGTCCTTGCTACAGCAGAAGCAGCAGACGCTGTATTTGTAGTAGCTGCCGCTGCGGCTGCATTAGGAACGTTTTGAAACCCACGGTATAACTTTAATAGTGCAGGTACATTTTGAATCATTGGTGCATATTGCCTTACCATTGGAGTAAGCTGTTGAGCAGTATTTAAAAATTTGTCTGCCGTCTGTAAATAGGACATTGCTTTACTTGGCCCTTGTGCTGCCTGAGCAGCTTGAGTTGCTCCTTGGGCCATCCCTCCGAAGGGATTACTTGATTGCATCCTACCAGCCATATTTCCAATATTGCCTAAAAAGTTACCTGTTGGACTATTTGGGCCCATATTGGAGGCTAAATTCCCAATGTTACTCAGAAATCCCCCGCCTTGGCTAGTAGGTGCGGTAGGAGCGGAAAAGTTTCCTGCACCACCACCAAAAAATCCTCCAGCAGGCGGAGAAGGTGGAATGTTAGGTGCCCCTGTAAAGTTTAAAAAGCCCCCACCGGTGTTTCCGGCTTGTGAAAACGGATAAAAAGATTCATAGCGCATTTTTTCATCTCCTTTCGAACAAATAAAGACTAATCTATTCTATGCAAATTATACGTTTTATGTACAATCGTGGTACAATAAAGAAATGTGAGGGAGGGACTAAAATGTCCAAATATACAGATTATAATTTTCAGCCTTTTTTACAAAATGCAATTGATAAATTAGGCTTCCAAGAACCAACGCCAATTCAAAAAGAAATCATTCCTTTGGTGTTAAAAGGGAAAAGCGCGATTGGTCAAGCACATACTGGAACAGGAAAAACACATAGTTTTTTGATCCCAATTGTTGAAAAAATAGATGCTAGTAAACAAGAAGTACAAGCAATTATTACATCACCAACAAGAGAGCTTGCAACCCAAATTTATAAAGAGTTGAACAAGCTAGTAGAAGGTACGGAGATTCAAACGAAATTATTTATAGGTGGTACAGACAAAGTACGTTCCATCGAAAAGTTAAAAACACAGCCGCAAATTGTCGTAGGTACACCAGGAAGACTTCGTGATTTAACCGTAGAACAAGCATTACTCGTGCATACTTCGAAAATTTTAGTAGTCGATGAAGCAGACTTAGCATTCGACTTAGGATTTATCAATGAAATCGATCAGTTCGCATCTCGTATGCCAGAGCAACTGGAAATGTATGTATTCTCTGCAACGATTCCGGAGAAACTACAACCTTTCTTGAAAAAATATATGGATGCACCCGTTCATATTAAAATCGGAGACAAACGACCGGTTGCAGAAGGCATTGATTTTACTGTCGTGCCAGTGCGTAGTAAATCACGGAAAAAACGCTTACTTGAGGTTATGGAAGGGATCAATCCATATTTAGCGATTATTTTTGCCAATACAAAGCAAAATGCAAACGAAGTAGCGTATTTCTTACAAGAAAATGGGATGAAAGTCGGCGTAGTGCACGGAGATATTGCTCCTCGTGAACGTATACGTGTCATGAAGCAAATTCATGATCTAGAATTCCAATATATCGTCGCAACCGATCTGGCAGCACGAGGGATTGATATTCCGGGTGTAAGCCATGTGATTAACTATGAAATTCCGGATGATTTAGAGTTTTTCATACACCGTGTAGGAAGAACGGCACGTGCAGGACTTACTGGTTCAGCCATCACCCTATATGAGCCTTCGGATGAAGATGCGTTAAATCGTATCGAAAAGATGGGAGTTACATTCGAACATAAAGATGTGATTAATGGCGAATGGTCTGAGTTAAAAGAAAGACATGCCCGTAAAAATCGTCCGAAAATGGAAAATGAAATAGATGCAAAAGCAAAAGCGCTAGTGCGTAAACCGAAAAAAGTAAAACCTGGTTATAAACGCAATATGAAATGGGAAATGGATAAAGTGAAGAAAAGAGAACGTCGCATTAAAAACCGTAAGAAATAAGGGGGATATACCAATGCTATTAGGTTCACATGTTTCGATGAGTGGAAAAGAAATGCTTCTTGCATCTAGCAAAGAAGCAGCTTCTTATGGTGCAAATACATTTATGATTTATACAGGAGCACCTCAAAATACTCGTAGAAAACCAATAGAAGAATTGAATATTGAAGCCGGATTGCAACATATGAAAGAAAACGGAATATCCAATATTGTTGTACATGCTCCGTATATTATCAATTTAGGGAATACAACAAAACCAGAGACATTCGCACTTGGCGTCGATTTTCTTCAAAAAGAAGTAGAACGAACTGCTGCTATTGGGGCGACTCAAATTGTATTACATCCTGGTGCTCATGTTGGCGCTGGAGCAGAGGCAGGAATTGCTAGGATTGTGGAAGGATTAAACGAAGTATTATCCCAAGACTTCCCAGTACAAATTGCACTAGAGACGATGGCAGGTAAAGGTTCGGAATGTGGTCGTACATTTGAAGAGCTTGCCCAAATTATTGATGGCGTTGTAAATAACCATCGTCTATCCATTTGTCTAGACACATGTCATATACACGACGCTGGATATGATGTCGTAAATGACTTTGATGGTGTGTTAAATGAGTTTGACAAAACTATTGGACTTGATCGTTTAAAAGTACTCCATATCAATGATAGTAAAAATGTACGTGGAGCAGCAAAAGACCGACATGAAAATATTGGGTTTGGAGAAATTGGTTTTGAAGCATTATTGCATGTCGTGCATCATCCACAATTGACGGAAATTCCAAAAATTTTAGAAACGCCTTTTGTTGGAATAGATGCAAAAACAAAACAAGCTCCTTACAAAATAGAAATCGATATGCTTCGTTCCAAATCATTTAATCCTGAAGCAATTGATGCATTACGTTAATAAATTTAGTGCCCTCTTCTAGCGAAAAGAAGAGGGTGCTTTTTCGATTATTTCTTTATACAGAGCTGTGGCACGTTTTTCCCCGAGCAATGTGATAAGCTTTTGTTGGATAGGAAGAGGAACCCCAAGCACAAGCCAAGACAATGATATTTCTTGGAGAAGAGGATGAACTCCTTTTATTTCTTGGTCGGATAATTGAATATCAAATCCTTGTAAAATAGTTTTAAATTCTTTTCTAGAACAGCTTTGTAATTGTAGAATAAACTTCGCAATATCCATCTAAACACCCTTTCAAGTATTCTTTATTTACATAGGACAAGTTTTCCTCTATACTTGAGTATTGTAAATCGTAACGATTATGAATTAGAATAGAGGAAATTAAACATGGCTACACCATTAATAAAATTAGACAATATATCGTACCAATATGAACAAACAAAAGCGTTAACAGATATAAATTTAACAATTGAAGAAGGAGACTTTTTAGCAATCATTGGACCAAATGGATCTGGAAAGTCAACATTATTAAAAATAATACTTGGGTTACTGAAGCCGACAAAAGGGGATGTGCTCCTTTTTGGTAAACCCGTCAATCAATTCAAAGAAAAAGAAAGAATCGGCTATGTTTCCCAAAAATCGAATGCTTTCAATACAGGTTTTCCTGCAACCGTAGAAGAAGTTGTACGAAGTGGCCTAGTGAAAAAAATCGGTTTATTTCATCGATATCCGAAAAATGTGCAAAAAGAAGTAAGGCAAGCTCTAAAATCAGTAGGAATGGAAAACTTCGCAAATCATAACATTGGAGATTTATCTGGTGGCCAACAACAGCGTGTATTTATTGCCAGAGCATTAATAAGTAATCCAAAGGTATTAATACTCGATGAGCCGACGGTTGGTGTGGATAGCAAAAATGTTCGTTCATTTTATCTTATGTTAACGCACTTAAATCGGGAACATAAGATTACAATTGTTTTAGTAACGCATGATGTGGATGCTGTATCGAAAAGTATTAGTCATGTAGCATGTCTGAATCGGACGATTCATTTTCATGGATTTAAAAATGACATGGATACGATGAGTGATGAGCAGTTAGAAGCATGGTACGGACATGCAGTACGAAAAGTGGAACATCGAAATGAGGTGCAAGTATGATAGAATCGATACTTCGCTATGAGTTTCTTCAAAATGCGTTTGCGTCTGGTTTAATCATCGGTGTAATTGCACCCCTTCTTGGGGTATTCATCGTTGTGCGGAGGCTTTCTCTTATTGCAGATGCGTTAAGTCATGTCACGCTAGCAGGTATCGCAGGAAGCTTGTATATAAGTCAGTCAATTGGTGCGCTAGCCCTATTAAATCCTCTGTATTTAGGAATTGCAGCATCGGTGACAGGTTCTTTGTTTATCGAGCGTCTTCGCAGATTATATAAACATTATGAAGAACTTGCTATTCCTATTATTATGTCAGCTGGTCTTGGTTTTGGAGCTATTTTTATCTCTCTTGCTGAAGGATTTAGCTCGGATTTATTTAGTTATTTATTTGGCTCTGTATCTGCTGTTAGTCGCCAAGATTTATGGATTGTAGTGATCATTGCTGTCATTGTTATTTTATTTTTGTGTATATTTTTTAAAGAATTATTTGTACTGTCTTTTGATGAAGAGTATGCGAAGGCATCTGGTCTTCCGGCAAAATGGATACATGTGTTATTTATGGTCGTGACGGCATTAGTAATTGCGGGATCTATGCGCATAGTTGGAATATTACTCGTTTCGTCCTTAATGACTTTGCCGGTTGCTGCGGCGATGCGTATTTCTAAAAGTTTTAAACAAGCGATCTTTTTCTCGATTACATTTGGAGAATTGGCGGTCATTATAGGCTTAGTAAGCGCATTTTATTTAGATTTAGCGCCTGGCGGTACTATCGTCGTGACATCAATTATTATCTTACTTCTTACAATTTTATCGAAAAAATGGACGAAGAAGGGAGTTCTTTCGCAGTGAATATTGAAAAAGCATGGGAAATTCTAAAAAAAGAAGGCTTTAAAAAAACGGATAAACGAGAACAAATTTTAGAAATTTTTTCACAAACGGAGAAATATATTACAGCAAGGGATATTTTAGATGTGATGATGGCAGAACATCCAGGGATGAGTTATGATACGATTTATCGAAACTTAAGTACATTTGTGGATTTAGGTATTTTAGAAGAAACAGAGCTTACTGGAGAAAAACATTTTAGAATGCAATGCGAAGCAGATCACCATCATCATCATTTTATATGCATGTCCTGTGGGAATATTAAAGAGATTCATTATTGCCCGATGGAAACACTTCAAAATGCAATTCCAGGGTATCAAATTGAAAATCATAAGTTTGAGATTTACGGAAACTGTCCGGAATGTCATTAAAAAAACCTCGCCAAACATTGATTTGGCGAGGTTTTATTGTTCTTTTATCATTTGTCTTAATTTTAAAAGGACTTATTTTGGCAATGCAAATTCCTTTTCAATCCAGTTGTTTGCTTCGATCCAATTATTCACACGAATGACTCCGGTTGGAGCAGGTTGTTGATTGTACGGTGTGTTAAACAATAATACGGGAATGTCTAATTCTTCATGTATTTCAACCGCATTATCATGTTTGTCTTCAAAGAAGACGTGCACTCCATATTTTCGAGCGGTTTCGATTTTTTTATGTGTACCGATTAATTCGATATGATCGTAAAGCAACTCTTGCTCTTTAAACCAGTTCAGCGTAACATCCATTACATTTTCCCCGCGGGCAGAGATGAAAAACAGCTCATATTTTTCTTTCCACGCAGACAATACTGCATGAGCATCTTGTTGAATAGGGGAGGTTGCATAAATAGTTGCTTCTGATTTTTTAAACCACTCATAAAACTCTAATTCAGTAACTGGAAATGCTTTTGTTAAATCATATTCTTTAATATCACTTAATTGTAGATCACATTTAAATGCTTCATTAATATGTGGAAGCAAAGAAGTAGGGCATGTTACAGTCCCGTCTATATCGATTCCGAATCGAATATTCGTCATATTCCCGACTCCTTACGCTTTTTGTTTTTCTAGTTCTTGCTGTGCAAAATATTCTGCTGCAATTTTATCGATTTCAATTTTTAGTTCTTCAACCATTGTTTCTTCTGGTACTTTACGTACTGTTTTTCCTTTACGGAATAATAGACCTTCTCCGCGCGCTCCCGCAATCCCGATATCTGCTTCACGTGCTTCACCAGGGCCGTTAACTGCACAGCCTAATACTGCAACTTTGATAGGTGCTTTAATATGAGAGATGTATTCTTCTACTTCATTTGCAATAGAAATCAAATCGATTTCAATACGTCCGCAAGTAGGGCAAGAGATTAAAGTTGCTGCATTAGATGATAAGCCAAATACTTTTAATAACTCACGAGCTACTTTGATTTCTTCCACAGGATCTGCGCTTAAAGATACACGTAGCGTATTACCAATTCCCATAGATAGTAATGTACCTAAACCTGCAGCACTTTTAATAGATCCAGCGAAAAGTGTACCTGACTCTGTAATACCTAGATGTAACGGGTAGTCAAATGCTTGAGATGCTTTTCTATATGCTTCTACTGCTAAATTTACGTCCGATGCTTTCATCGATACGATAATATCGTGAAAATCTAAGTCTTCTAAAATTTTAATATGATGTAGAGCACTTTCTACCATACCATCTGCAGTTGGGTAACCATATTTTTCTAGAATTTTCTTCTCTAAAGAACCGGCATTTACTCCAATACGAATTGGAATCCCTTTTGCTTTTGCTGCATTCACAACTGCTTCCACTTTCTCTTTACGCCCGATATTACCCGGGTTAATACGAATTTTATCTGCACCTTGCTCAATTGCAATCAGCGCAAGTTTATAGTCAAAATGGATATCCACTACTAGCGGTATATTAATTCGTTTTTTAATTGCTCCGATCGAATTTGCAGCGCGTTCATCTGGACAAGCAACACGAACGATTTGACAACCAGCTTCTTCTAATCGCAAAATTTCTGCAACGGTCGCTTCCACATCATGTGTTTTAGTCGTCGTCATACTTTGGATAAATAGTTCGTCACTGCCACCTATTGTTAAGTCTCCAACTCGAACTGGACGAGTTTTCGAACGATGAATTATTTCACTCATGTAATTCTCTCCTTCTCGAGGCTTTATGCCATCACTACGATCATTTTATCAGTCTTTAGAAGGTATTGACAAGGAAGAAACCTCTTTTTCTAATTTTTACATTGTGCAGGTGTTGTATACACTGGCAAAAGTACATGCTCACCTGCGATAAAACTTTGATTGATCAGATGTGGATTCAATGTATAAAAATCATTTAATCTCTCTGTAAAAGAAATGGGCTCTTGCGTTGGATACAGTGAAAATAAAGAGTAAATCGTATCTCCTCCAACGATTTCGATTGATATATAATCGAGTGTTTCTACACATTCTTCTTTTGATGACTCTACAGGATAATAAGCAAGTGGGATTGTACCTTCGAATAGATCTACTTTCACTATATAGAACGAGATTAAGAGTAAGATAGTTGCAACGAATATTTTCATAAAAAAACCCCCTTGTCCTACTGTATGCATGACAAAAGGGGGTTATGCCTATCTTTTAATCGGATAGTATTTAGTAGCGAGGACTATATACACAAACGTGATTATATAAACTACTATTTGCACATAGCTACTTGTCCACTGAAGCAATGTTGCTAAAATGGAAAGTAGCATCGGAACTGTACTGGCAAAAAGAGTTGTTCGCCAAATATGTCGATATTCTCCTCTTCGTTTTCTTAAATAGAGAATACCGCTCCCGATGTACGCGAATATACTTATTTGTACAAAGATTAATACTGTATTAAGCACAAATAAAAATACAAATGCAAAGGGGTAGAGTAGCCACTGGATTTTAGAAAAGTATTCCAGTAATCCTTCCATAGTTGTTTGCTGATCGGATATTCCACTCGTAAAAAAAACGAATGAAATAAGGCTCATCATGAAAATATAGCTAAATATGTATTGCATTACTTTTCCTATCGGAATAAGTCGAAACGCCGCGATTTTTTTCGGACTATGTAAACTAGCTTTGAAAATTTGATATAAATTCACAAACGTCACCCTTTCCTACTAATTTTAGCATCTTTCAATAGAAGGAGACAAAAGAAAGGTGTGGCAATTGTAAAGAAATTATTAATATGTATACTTTAGCTTTACATTTCCTTTATACTTTATACATAATGCAATCTAAAACATGCGAAATTTGTCGAAACAGGAGTTGAATTACGACATGGAGCTGAATTGGCAAGAGATGCTCTTTGAGTTTTTTGGTGGATTAGGGATATTCTTATTCGCCATTAAGTTTATGGGTGACGGTTTACAAAAAACCGCTGGAAATAAATTACGAGATTTATTGGACCGGTATATCACCAATCCACTATCGGGGGTTGCTGTAGGTATACTTTTTACTTTGTTAATCCAATCAAGTAGCGGTACGATTGTAATTATAATAGGACTAGTTAGCGCAGGTTTTATGACACTAAGACAATCTATAGGTGTCATTATGGGTGCTAATATAGGGACAACGGTGAAAGCTTTTGTCATTGGTTTTGATATTGGCGAGTATGCACTTCCTATCATGGCAATCGGAGCTTTTTTAATTTTCTTATTTAAAAAGAAGTCTATGCAAAATATTGGGGAGATCATCTTCGGTTTTGGTGGTCTATTTTTAGGATTGGAATTAATGACAAGTGGGATGAGCCCGCTTCAGCATTTATCTTCTTTTACGGGTTTCACTTTAAAGATGAGTGAAGATCCGCTATTAGGTGTTATTGCTGGTACAGTTATGACAATGCTTATCCAAAGTTCAAGTGCATCCGTAGCATTTTTGCAAGGGTTTTATTCGGAGGGGTTAATTTCTTTACATGGTGCATTACCCATTTTATTTGGTGATAATATAGGTACCACTATTACAGCGATTCTTGCTTCTATTGGAGCTTCGGTAAGTGCAAGGAGAACTGCTGCTGCACATGTTCTGTTTAATGTAGTTGGAGCAATTGTATTTCTTATTTTCTTAACCCCTTTTACGTTGTATATGGAGTGGGTAGCGGACGTGCTTTCATTAGAGGATAAAATGCAAATTGCATTTGCACACGGAACGTTTAATGTAGTGAATGTTATTCTTCAGTTTCCCTTAATAGGTGCTTGGATTTACTTATTAGTAAAAGTCTTGCCTGGAGAAGATGTCAATTCAAAATACAAACCGAAACATTTAGAGGAAGATTTCATCGAAGAATCCCCGTCGATTGCTATTGGACAAGCAAAAGAAGAAATATTGCGTATGGGAGAATTTAGTGTACAAGGGTTAGAAAAAACATATGATTATTTAAGAAATGGACATCAACATGATGCAGAAGAAGCGTATCGATTAGAAGATGCGATTAATCATCTAGATAAGAAAATAACCAATTATTTAGTGAAGATATCTTCCCAACCGCTTTCAAGTCAAGATTCAACTAGGCATTTTATGTTATTAGGTACAGCGCGTGATATCGAACGGATAGGCGATCATTTTGAAAATATTATCGAATTGATTGATTATCAAGGGGAACAACGCCTTCAATTAACCTCAGATGCTTTAGAAGATATTTCAGAGATGTTTGAGTTGACTATTAATACGGTAAAAAAAGCATTAGAGGCATTAGATTTAAATAATGACCAATTAGCACGTGAAGTGGTGGAACAAGAACAAGTTATTGATCGAATGGAACGTCAATTTAGAAAAAATCATATTATTCGTTTGAATGAAAGATTATGTAGTGGTCATGCAGGAGTAATGTTCGTGGATATTTTAAGTAATTTAGAAAGGATAGGGGATCACTCTATGAATATCGCAGATTCGGTCTTAGGCAAACGTATATGATCGAAATTATTGGATGGATTTTAATCGTTGCTAGTTTTGTAGTGGCTTATATCGGAACGTTTTATCCAATTATTCCATCGGTAGTTTTCATACTGCTTGGGTATGTTTTATATGGGCTATTTTTCTCTTTTACGGAGCTAAGTTGGTTATTTTGGGTAATTCAGGCGCTATTTATTGTTTTACTGTTTAGTGCGGACATGGCTGCCAATGCTTTTGGGGTAAAGAAGTTTGGAGGCACGAAAGCAGGAGTATGGGGCAGTACAATCGGGCTACTTTTCGGACCGTTTGTTATTCCGGTCGCCGGCATTTTAATCGGACCATTTCTAGGAGCTGTGCTTGCAGAATTAATCGTCACGAGAGAAGGCTTGAAACAGGCGGTGAAATCTGGAGTGGGTTCATTGATCGGATTTTTAACATCTTCTGTTGTGAAAATCGTTATTCTGACTGTGATGCTTGGTATTTTTATCTTTTTTATCTAAATTCGGTCAAAAGTATGAGATTAAATTAAGTTCTTTTCGTTGATGGATTACTTTTATTTTGATACGCTAATATACGGAAAGAATTTTCTAAAATATTCTTTAGGAGGAAACAAACATGGCATACGAATTACCACATTTACCTTACGCGTACGACGCACTAGAACCACATATCGATAAAGAAACGATGAATATTCATCATACGAAACACCATAACACATATGTAACGAACTTAAACAATGCAGTAGCAGGTAAAGCAGACTTAGAAGGCAAATCAGTAGAAGAGTTAATTGCTAACTTAGATGCTCTTCCAGAAGATATTAAAACAGCAGTTCGCAACAATGGTGGCGGACATGCTAACCACTCACTATTCTGGGAAATCCTTTCACCAAACGGTGGCGGAAATCCAACAGGTGAACTAGCTTCAGCAATCGAAGCAAAATTTGGTAGCTTTGAAGCTTTCAAAGAAGAGTTCGCTAAAGCTGCAACAACTCGTTTTGGCTCAGGTTGGGCTTGGCTATCTGTTGCTAACGGAGAATTAGAACTTTCTTCAACAGCTAACCAAGATTCACCAATCATGGAAGGTAAAACGCCAGTATTAGGATTAGACGTTTGGGAGCATGCTTACTACTTAAACTACCAAAACCGTCGCCCTGACTACATCGGATCTTTCTGGAATGTAGTAAACTGGGATGAAGTTTCTAAACGTTACGAAGCTGCTAAATAATTTCATCTAAAAAAGAAACTTAGCACACACTTTTACGTCTAAAAGTGTGTGCTTTTTATGTTACAATGAAAGCTAATAATGAAGTAGGTGAACTTATGCGTAAAATTCCCAATAAACGTGCACAAAGTGTGAAAGCAAAACAACGAGCTAATATTACTTTTCGTATGAACATACTTTTCTTTTCCATATTCATTCTTTTTACGATGTTAATATTACGTCTAGGCTATTTACAAATAGTAAAAGGAGAAGACTATACGAGAGCTATAGAAAGAACAGAAGAAGTTCCTGTCAATACAAGCGTACCTCGAGGGCGAATTTTTGATAGTGAAGGACGTATTTTAGTAGACAATAAACCTCAAAGAGCTATTACTTATACAAAAATGCAAACAACTACTGCAGAAGATATGTTTTTAATAGCTGAAGATTTAAGTTTACTCATTGAAAAAGATACAAAAGCTATTACGAAAAGTGACTTACAAGATTTTTGGTTACGCAAATATAAAGAAGAAGCAAATGATTTAATAACGGACAAAGAAAGAAATGAAATTGATAAAGAGGAAGACTTATCGAAAAAAGAAAAAAATGCTGCGATTAATCGCTTAATAAGAAGCAAGATTTCAGAAGAACAATTGAATTCATTTTCGAAACAAGAGTTAGAAGTAATTGCGATATACAGAGAAATGGCTTCTGGGTACGCTTTATCTCCGCAAATTATTAAGGGTGGGGACGTCGCTACAAAGGAACTTCAACCTGGCGAAATTTCAGAAGAAGTGACAGTAGAGGAATTTGCACGTGTATCGGAGCGTTTAGGAGATTTAAAAGGTGTCAATACGACAACTGACTGGAGACGAGTTAAAAATTCCACACTGGCCATTTTAGGAACGACAACATTACCAAAAGAGGGCATACCAAAAGATCGTTTAGACTATTTCTTGTCACGAGACTATTCTCGGAACGATCGTGTTGGGAAAAGTTATATTGAACAACAGTATGAGGAAGTGCTTCAAGGGCAGAAAAGTGTAGTCAAAAATATAACAGATGGAAAAGGACGCGTTGTTGACATCCAAACCGTGTATGATGGCGAGCCAGGGAAAGATTTAGTTTTAACTATTGACAGTGAACTACAGATAGAAATGGAAACCATCTTAGAAAAAAAATTATTAGAAATGAAAAATAATAATGCGGGCACCAAATATTTAGACAGAGCGTTTTTAGTGATGCTAGATCCATATACGGGAGATGTTCTGTCATTAGTAGGGAAACAAATTGTAAAAGATTCAAAAACGGGTAAACAAACAGTTCGAGATTTTGCGTTTGCATCTTTTACAACAGCATATGAAGTAGGCTCTACCATAAAACCGGGTACGGTACTTACTGGGTATCGCGAAAATGCGTTGTCTCCTGGTGACGTATTAATAGATCAGCCCATTCGCATAAAAGGTTCTAACCCAAAAAGTTCCGTGTTTAATCGATCGGGCAGAATTGCAATGAATGATTTAGAAGCAATTGAGCGTTCTTCTAACTCTTATATGTTCCAAATAGCATATGGTTTAGCCGGTCGAACTTATCAGCCGAATCAAGGAATAAATTTTGGTCCGGAAGCGTTTCAGAAAATGCGTAATGGCTATGCACAATTAGGACTTGGTGTTCCAACTGGCATTGATTTACCTGGTGAAGTGTCAGGAGTTGTGGGCGGTTTAGAAATGGGGAAATTACTCGACTTAAGTATTGGTCAGTATGACACGTATACCCCTTTACAACTTGCCCAATTCGTTGCGACGATTGCAAACGGAGGAAATCGAATTCAGCCCCATGTTGTGAAAGAAATTAGAGAACCATCTGCTGATGGGGTACAGCTTGGAAAAATGGTGAAGGAAATGAGTCCTAGTATTTTAAATACAGTAGACAATACGAGGGCAGAAATAGAACGTGTGCGTCAAGGAATGCAACGAGTATATTTTGGAAATAAAGGAACTGCACGTTCCGCTTTTGCTAATGCAAAGTATACCGGTGCGGGGAAAACGGGTACAGCACAGTCGTTCTTTTATGATCCTGAAAAAAAGCAAAATTTACGAACTGTTAATTTAACGCATGTTGGTTTTGCCCCATTTGACAATCCAGAAATCGCATATGCAGTTGTCGTACCATGGGCATCATTAGAATCTAGTTACAAAACGAACTTTACAACTCCACTTACGAAAGAATTAGTCGACAAATATTTTGAATTAAAACAAAAAAATAATACATTAAAAGAAAATGAGTCTACAGCAACACCTCTCATTAAAGCCCCATATACAAATGATTCGATTGATGAAGAACATGCCGAATAATATCGAAAAAACCGGACATCCTATTAAAAGAATAGGTTGACCGGTTTTTTATAATTTTAATCTATTCGACGTATAGTTTACAAAAGCTTTACATTAGATTCATACCGACTCAACATGAAACCTTTAAAGTAGTTTTTGTAACAAAGAATAGAAAAACATAATTTTAGGGGGATTTACCTGATGAAAAGCTGGAAGTACTTATTAATGACTACAATGGTTGGTTCAGCGCTTGCGCTTGCTGCTTGTGGGGACGACTCTGACACAGAGACAACAGAAGAAACACCTACAGAAGAAACAGCTGGTGAAACTGGAACAGAAACGGAAACACCTGCAGCAGAAGAAGCAGCAATTGAAGGATCTGTTTCTGGTGACGGTTCAAGTACAGTAGCACCTATTACAGAAGCTCTTGTAGAAGAATATGCTGGAGTTCAAGGTAAAGTTCAAGTAACAGTTGGTGTATCAGGAACAGGTGGCGGTTTTGAAAAATTCATCGCTGGCGAAACTGATTTCTCAAACGCATCTCGTCCTATTAAAGATGAGGAAAAAGCAGCACTTGCAGATGCAGGTATTGACTTCACTGAATTCCAACTTGCGAACGATGGTTTAACAGTAGTAGTTAGCCAAGAAAACGACTGGGTAGAAGATTTGACAGTGGAAGATCTTAAAAAATTATGGATCGAAGATGGAACTACTAAAAAATGGTCTGACATTAATCCAGAATGGCCAGCAGAAGAAGTAGTTTTCTATTCACCAGGTACAGATTCAGGAACATATGACTACTTTGATGAAGTAATTCTTGATGGGGAAGATCTTGCTAAATCTGCAACCCTTTCTGAAGATGACAACGTATTAGTACAAGGTGTACAAGCTGATAAAAATGCAATTGCATTCTTTGGATATGCTTACTACCTAGCTAACCAAGATACATTAAAAGCGGTTAAAATTGGTGGGGTAGAACCTAACAATGAAACAATTGAATCTGGAGAATATTCTCCACTATCACGCCCGCTATTCGTTTATGCAAAAAACAGTGCTCTTTCTGAAAACCCAGCATTTTATGACTTCATGAAATATACACTTGAAAATGCAGGTGAAATGGCTGAAGCAGTTGGATATGTAAGTCTTCCAGCTGAAAAGTATGAAGAAGGTCTATCTACTTTAGAAGGTTTAAAATAAGTTTGAAAAGGTAAACCGAGAGTGTAAGTGAATGAGTAGCATATTTGCTACTCTTTTCTTACGTTTTGGTAAAAGGGGGATTCACCGTGGCTCAAAAACAAGTATCTGATCAACCATCAGTGCAAGAGCTAATTGCAAAATCAAGTAGTAAGAAGCAAAAACAACTAATAGAAAAAATGATACCATATATTTTATTATTAATAGCTTCGATCTCTGTTTTAACGACAATTGGAATAGTAGCAACTTTGATAGTCGAAACAATTATTTTCTTTAAAGAAATTCCTGTTTTTGAATTCTTATTCGGTACCGAATGGTATCCATTTGCTAATAAAGAACCTGCGTTTGGTATACTACCATTAATCGCTGGAACTTTAAAAGTAACTGTTATTGCAGTTATTGTCGCAGTACCTTTTGGTATCGGCTCTGCCATATTCCTAAGTGAATATGCTTCTGAGACTACAAGAAGAATTATTAAGCCGATTTTAGAAGTATTAGCTGGAATTCCTACAATTGTTTATGGTTTCTTTGCTTTAACATTTGTAACGCCATTATTGCAACAATTTATTCCAGATCTAAAAATATTCAATGCGTTAAGTCCAGGTATTGTTGTTGGAATAATGATTTTACCAATGATTGCATCTTTATCTGAAGATGCAATGTCATCGGTACCAAATTCGATACGTGAAGGCGCTCTTGCAATGGGGTCTACTAAATTAGAAGTAGCTCTTAAAGTTGTAGTGCCTGCAGCATTATCTGGAATTATTGCTTCAGTTGTGCTTGCTATTTCACGAGCAATTGGTGAAACGATGATCGTTTCTCTTGCCGGAGGGTCAACGCCAAAATTCGACTGGGATGTGACTGGATCGATTCAAACGATGACTGCCTATATTGTACAAGTTTCTTCTGGTGATGCGGGCTACGGAACAACTATTTACTATTCTATCTACTCAGTTGGTTTCACATTGTTCTTATTTACACTGGTGATGAACCTAATTGCTCACGCTATTTCGAAAAAATATCGGGAGGAATATTAATATGAAATATGTAAATCATGAATCAGTTGTAAAAAGAATGATGAATCGACTCACAATAAATAAAATATTTAAAGCGATTTTCTTTTTTGCGACATTATTCGCGTTACTCGCATTAGCAATTTTGTTTTATCGAATCATTACACAAGGAATTGGCTATTTAACGCCCGAGTTTTTCCAAAACTTTGGATCTCGTTTCCCTGCCAAAGCAGGGATAAAAGCAGCGCTTATTGGTTCTATTTGGTTAATGTTCGTAGTTGCACCTGTATCTATCATTTTAGGTGTTGGAACTGCTATTTACTTGGAAGAATATGCGAAGAAAAACAGGTTGACTGACTTTATTCGGATGAATATCTCGAATCTTGCTGGAGTACCATCCGTTGTATTTGGGTTACTTGGTTTAACCATTTTTGTTCGTGCGTTGTCTTTGGGAAATAGTGTTTTAGCTGCAGGATTTACAATGAGTTTGTTAATACTTCCTGTCATTATCGTTGCATCCCAAGAAGCAATTCGTGCTGTTCCAAATGATGTCAGAGAAGCTTCTTATGGAATGGGTGCTACAAAATGGCAAACAGTTGTGAAAATTGTATTGCCGTCTGCGATTCCAGGGATATTAACCGGCGCTATTTTGGCACTTTCACGAGCGGTAGGAGAAACAGCACCTCTTATCGTAATTGGGATTCCAGTTATTATTCAGTTTCTTCCGACTGGCTTACTAAGCCAATTTACCGCATTGCCTATGCAAATTTACGATTGGGCAAAACGTCCGCAGCACGATTTCCAATTTGTAGCTGCTGCTGGAATTCTTGTTTTAATGATCTTTTTGTTGATCATGAACTCAATCGCTATATTTATTCGTAATAAATTCTCAAAAAGGTATTAACATGACTAGGGGGAAGTATAATGGTACAATCGTTAGAAAATGGGTCAAATACACGAAATGATACATCAAGTATCGTGTATAATACACAACAGTTAAATTTATGGTATGGAAATCATCATGCACTGAAAGATATAAATTTGCAAATTAAGGAAAATGAAGTAACGGCGATTATTGGACCTTCTGGTTGCGGGAAATCTACTTATATTAAAACATTAAATCGCATGGTAGAATTAGTACCTACTGTGAAGACATCTGGTAAAATTTTATACCGGGACCGCAATATTTTCGATAATGATTATGGTGTGGAAGAGTTGCGTACAAAAGTCGGGATGGTATTCCAAAAGCCAAATCCTTTTCCAAAATCCATTTATGATAATATTGCATATGGACCAAGAATCCATGGTATTAAAAACAAAAAGATTTTAGATCAAATTGTGGAAAAAAGTTTACGCGGAGCAGCTATTTGGGATGAAGTAAAGGATCGACTGCACACGAATGCCTACAGTCTTTCTGGTGGTCAGCAACAACGTATATGTATCGCACGTTGTTTGGCAATCGAACCAGATGTCATCTTAATGGATGAACCTACTTCTGCACTAGATCCTATTTCTACGTTAAAAGTGGAAGAACTGATTCAGGAATTGAAGCAAGATTATTCTATAATAATTGTTACGCATAATATGCAACAGGCAGCGCGTATATCAGATAAAACAGCTTTCTTCTTAAATGGAGAAGTAGTAGAATTTGATAATACGGATGTTATTTTTTCAACTCCTGAAGATAAGCGTACAGAAGATTATATTTCAGGTCGTTTTGGATAAGGAAAGGGGTAAATAGTAAATGGTGGGAAGAGAAAAGTTTAATGCAGAATTACAAAAAGTACAAGACTTGTTACTAGAATTAAGTAATACTGCTATTAGCACATTGGACAAATCAATGGATTATTTATTAGGGAATGATATTGAAGGTGCGTTAACTGTTATTAATAATGATGTCCATATTAATCGTATGGAAGAAGAAGTTAATGACCGTGTCATTTTATTAATTGCTAAACAACAACCCGTTGCAACTGACTTAAGAAGGTTGATGGTGCTAGTAAAAATAGCTTCCGATATGGAACGTATTGGTGATTATGCAGTTAATATCGCAAAAGAAACGATTCGTATTGGAAAAGATGAGCATATTGAGCCTATTCATTTGTTGGATGAAATGCGTGTGAAAACAATCGCTATGTTAAAGCAAATATTAGATGCATTTATCCATGAAAATATAGATGAGGCAAAGAAAATCGCGAAACTAGACGATGAAGTAGATGAGTTATACGGGCATGCAATACGAACGCTTCTAAATGTTGGAGTAAAAAAGCCGGAGCAGCTTAGCCAAGTTACACAATTATCATTTGTTTGTCGTTATTTAGAAAGATCTGCAGATCACGCGACAAACTTAGCAGAGCGTTTATTGTATTTGCTAAAAGGGAAGCATTACGAGTTAAATAATTAAAAGAAAAGCACAAGGTCCTGTTTAAGCGAGGACATCTTGTGCTTCTTTTTTATATGTAGCGTGATATAGGGAAAGTGCGTCTTAGTCATTGTCATCTCAATCCAAGTAAACTTGCTATTTTAAGAATTGGTTGCTTTCACGAGCAATTTGGTTGCTCTCATGCTCATTTGATAGCTTTCGGAATAGAATAAGTCGCTTTAAATGACTGGAGTGTTGCTTTTATCCATTTATTGGATTCGCGCAGTCCAAATATTGTATAAGATTTTGTTTTTAGCGAGTCTATACTAAATAAGTAAGCAATTAATTCCTTTGATTTTCGCTGCAGGCGACGACTCCAACCGAGGCCAACAGGATGTTGGTCACGAAGGCGTTGCCACACGATGTGGCGCTCTTAGCCTTTGTTCCTCTGTTGAGCAAAATGAGACTTCACACGTACGCCTAAGCGGCGGCCCGGCAGCGAAAATCACAGCGGTCACCCGATAACGCTTTTACGACACATTATCCTATATTGCACCAACTATCTTTCATATGGGCAGTTATTTTGTAATTGTTTCTGCAATTTGTTTCATGGTCATTGTGGAGTTAAGTTCATATTGTCCAATTTGAATGTGGCCAGATAGATCTTGAGCAACTAAATAATCTTCGAAATCCTGCTTATTTTGTATAATTCCTGCTTGCTCCAAAAAAGAACTAATATCGCTGGACGTCATACCGGATTGAATATGAAGAACGATATTTACAGCTTTAGTAGACGAGTTCCCAGCAGTTTCTATCTTTTCTTCTATTTCAGTAGTTGTTTGTACTGTTTGTGCATTTTCTAAGTCTAGTTGGAGTTGGGCTAATTGATCTTTAACACTTTTTAACTCGTGCTGAGCTTGATCATATGATTGCTGTGTAACTCCATCAGTTTTCGTCTCTTCTTTTCCAAGCATTTGGGTTGTTTGAAAAATGGCACCGGCTAGAAACAGACCGATGCCGAGGGAACGGATTGCAGCTTTATTCATCTATTGCCACCACCTATTACTGACTGCACCTCTTCTATAGTAAGTGAGGAGCGATTACTAATTTCTTTTAACGAATATCCCTGTTTATGTAATTCCAGAACTTGACTTTTGATGATTTCATGAACGACTGGTTTTTTCATCGTTTTTTTAGGTATTGTTATTTTTGTTGATTCGATTAACAATTCTTCTTCTACTACTTTTAATCTGCGTTTTAAAGCACTCGTCTCTTGAAACAAGGAGAAAGTAAGTTCCTCGACTTCGGCTTCTACTTTTTTACTGGAATCCTTAACGAAAAAGGAAAGGACGATCATTAATATACCGATAATCATTATAATAATGGAAAAATCCATTGCATTCACCTCTATATAATAAGTTCTTCTTCTAATACTAACATATCCTAAAAAACTTTGAATAAATTCTTGTGTTAATTGTAGATTTTATTGGATTATATGCTATAATTGATTAGTCGTATAAATCATGCTCAAGTTTTATATTTAATCCTGGCAAAGAGTGGGAGGGACAACCATGCGCGTTAATATTACATTAGCTTGTACAGATTGCGGAGAGCGCAACTATATTTCTAAGAAAAACAAGCGTAACAATCCAGAACGTCTTGAACTTAAAAAATATTGCTCACGTGAAAAGAAATCAACTCTTCATAGAGAAACGAAATAATAACTTAAACCAAAACCAAATGCGGTTTTGGTTTTTTTCTATTGTCTGGGAGGGAAAAACTTGTCGAAATTGATATTAAGAAATGATATGAAAAACCAATTAGCTTCTTTAAATCATGACTCCTATTTAACCTACTCAAAAGAAATTGAAAACCGTCTTTTAATAGAAGAAAATGTGAACAATGCTTCCGTTATTGGAATTACTATTTCTGCCTATCCTGAAGTAAATACAGAAGGAATCATCCAGCATCTATGGGAATTAGGTAAAACCGTTGTCGTACCTAAATGCAGCCCTAAAGACCGTTCCATGACGTTTTATAAAATAGACAGCTACAACCAACTAGAAACTGTTTACATGCAGCTACTAGAGCCTAATCCTCTTTTAACGGTAGCAGTTGCACCAACCGAAATTGACTTGCTTATTGTGCCAGGAATTGTGTATAGTAAAACAGGTTATCGGATTGGCTATGGTGGTGGCTACTATGATCGATTTTTGACAAATTATGCAGCACAAACAATGTCGTTAGCATTCGATTTTCAAGTTGTTGACAAAGTGGTAACAGATGCGTTCGATATCCCTGTCGATAAAATCGTAACGAATAAGGAAGTAATACCATGTAAACAGAATCGGGAAAAGGAAGTATAAGATGAATTCAGTATATGACGTTATGCAATTAATAAAACGTTTTGGTATTTATGTGTACACGAAAGATCGGTTAGCCGATTTGGAGATGATGGAAGAGGAAATAAGGGAGCTTTATCGTATGCAAATGATTGATGCGAAAGAATTTCAAATGGCTTTACTATTATTAAGGCAAGAACAAAGTAAATACAAGCATTAACAAACGGCAGACACACAGAAAATCTGTCGTTTTTTTCTTTTTGTAAATAAAATGAAACTTTTCAGATGTACAACCGTCTATTAAGTGGTATGAGAATAAGAGACATGTAAAATTATATCATCAAACCTATCCATTTTTGTTGATTTATTGTGAAGAAAGTATTAAGATATACTCTGTTACTTTTACTCATACTATGAAGAGTAAAAAAGGGGAGGATGTAGGCATGAGAAAGAAAAGTTGGCCGACACATTCTATTCTTGTTCTAGCTATTGTGGCCACATGGATAAAAACCTATATTGTTTACCACACAAGCTTTGATATGAAAATCGAGAATATGATGCAACAAGTAATACTATTAATTAATCCGCTCAGTTTTATATTATTTATTTATGGGATTTCTTTATTTTTCAAAAATCCTAAAATAAAAAATAGATATATCGTCACTATAAGTTTTATACTGTCTGCGGTGTTATATGCAAATGCTGTGTTTTATCGTTTTTTCACAGATTTCATTACACTACCAGTATTGTTCCAAACAAGTAATTTTGGAGACCTGGGTACGTCAGCAGTAGAAAGCATTTATTGGTCCGATATTTTCTATTTCACGGATGTTGCGATTATTATTATTGCATTAAAATGGTTGAAAATTGGAGAAATAACATCTGTTATTAAACCTGCTGTTAGAAGAGCATACTTTGTGTTAACGGCAGCTATATTATTTTTGAACTTAGGGCTATCTGAAATCGAAAGACCGCAATTGTTGACAAGAAGTTTCGACCGGGAAATGTTAGTGAAAAATATAGGCTCATATAATTATCATTTATATGATTTGTATATTCAATCTAAATCGCACGCGCAGCGAGCACTTGCTGATGGAAGTGAGCTAGTTGAAGTAAATAACTACGTCCGTTCGAACCAAGCGGAACCAAACGCAGAAATGTTCGGACTTGCAAAAGGTCGTAATCTAATCGTCATTTCTATGGAATCATTACAAAACTTCGTGATTAATAACGATATGAATGGACATGAAGTAACGCCATTTTTAAATTCATTAACGCAAGATAAAGATACATTTTATTTTTCAAATTTCTACCATCAGACTGGTTTAGGGAAAACGTCTGACTCTGAATTTTTAGTAGAAAATTCCCTTTATCCGTTAGGTGGGGGAGCCGTATTCTTTACACATAGTGGAAATAAATTTCACTCTATGTCAGAGAGTTTAAATGAGCAAGGCTATTATACGAATGTCATGCATCCGAATAATAAAAGTTTCTGGAATCGTGATATGATGTATCAAGCACTTTCCATTCAAAAATATTATGATGTAAATAGTTACGAAGTAAACGAGGGAGATGCGGTAAACTGGGGAATGAAAGATATCCCATTCTTTGAGCAATCCGTATCGCTCATGAAAGAAATGCCTCAGCCATTTTATTCACGTTTAATCACATTAACGAACCATTATCCTTTTGACTTGGATGAAGAGGATCAATTGATACCACCTTATGATTCCAATTCTCGTACGTTAAATAAATATTTTCAATCTGTCCGTTACATGGATGAAGCGTTGAAAACATTATTTGATGATTTAAAAGAACAAGGTTTATATGATAATTCCATTATTGTCATGTATGGAGACCATTATGGTATTTCTGAAAACCATAATAAAGCAATGTCTCAATATTTAGGGAAAGAAATTACACCATATGAATCTGCAAAATTACAACGTGTCCCATTCTTTGTTCATATACCGAATAGTGGAAAAGGGGAAGAAATTACAGAGACTGCTGGTCAAATTGATATCCGACCAACTATTTTGCATTTGCTTGGTGTGGAAACTGCTAAAGATATGCAATTAGGTGCAGATGTATTTTCTGATGAACATGAAGAGTTCGTTATTTTCCGCGATGGTGGATTTGTCACGGATAAATTAGTATTTGCAAATAATGCTTGTTATGACAACGAAACAGGCGAACAGATTGAAATCGAAAGTTGCCAGCCATTTATAGACCGTGCGTCACAAGAGCTGGGATACTCGGATCAAATTATTAATGGTGATTTACTGAGATTCTATGATTTAAAAACAGGAAATCTGTTATTAGATCAGGCAGAGCAAAAAAAACCGTAAGAAAAAGCACAGACATTGGTCGTCTGTGCTTTTTTGGTGAAACAAATAGCAAACTAAGGCGTCTAATGATAAGAGCAGGAACTTAGTATATTGAAATAAGAAAGGGGGAGTCGATTGAAAAAGGTTGCGATACTGATTTTATGCTTGTTTTTTCTACAAGCGTGTAAAGAAAAGAATATCCAAGTAGAAGTCCCAGATTCACCGATTACCGAAGAAGTCCCACAATCTTATCCAACCGATACCGATATTGAAATGGCTCCTTCTAAACAAATACCGTCTTTACAGTTAGATCGTTCCGTCTTTCATAGTGTCATTGGATGGATGTCTGATGATGAAATACTTTTCATATTAATGGAAAATGGAGAGTGGACGGTTCAATCCTATACATTGTCCACGGAAATGTGGAAAAAGATATATGCTACAACAACACCAATTATTCAAGGCGAAATTCATCCGAGCAAAGAAATGATTCTTTTACATACATCCAGTAATTCCTCCTCTGCAGAAGTTCTTTTATTACATAAGGATGGTTACGTCGCACAAAGTTTGTTTTTCAAATCTGCTGAAATGTATATGAACTGGCATCCTGAAAATCCAAATCTAATCGTATTTACGACATTTTACGAAGATTGGACATACGATACGTTTATTTATGATGGAATAACACAAAATTTAGAAACAATCGAAGTAGAGAATCCGTTTATCAAGTGGTATGACGATAATCGGTTAATGGTGTTTAAATGGGCGGAAAGTAGTCTGGATGGTAGTGAACTTTTCCTTTATTCCATAAAAGAGAAGACTTTAGAAAAAACGGCTTGGAATCATGTATTGGATATACAAAATTTAGGGGATAGCATGTTTTATATGACGATAAACGAAAAACAAAACCAATTTGAGTATCGATTGGAAGAGAAAGGAACGAATCGTGTTTACGAGTGGTCTTCTCCAGCTGTTAGTAATTATTCAGAATGGGTTGTGCCGAATATGTCTATCATTCAGCCGAATCAGCTAATAATGCTACAATCGAAAAAATCGGGGAATGTGGATGCGTTTACAGATAAAAGTGTACTCTCTAGTGTTTCGTTAAATGGGGCAAAACAATTTGGGGAAATAGATGTTGTGCCAATTGATTGTTCCCCAAATGGAACAGTTTGCCTTGGTGGGTATGAAAAAGAAAATTGGATTCAATTAGATCCATTTAAAGAACAAACCTGGTTGGAGTTAAAGGAATAGAAAAAAGCTGCCATACATATAGTATGACAGCTTTTTTCTTGTACATTTTAGTGTAAACTTGGTGGATAGCCTTGGTTCAAAACAGTCATGACTGTAAAGAAGCCAAAAACTGCAAAAGTACCAAAGTTAAACAGTACTCCTAGCACATTCTTTTCTTTGAAAGCTTGGAAAGTGCCGATTACAGCTAAAATTGTAACTAGTCCAAAAATAACCATTAATAAGTTCATGAAAGACACTCCTTTCGACATCAGAAAATGAATGTCGCTTTGCATATTCCTCTTCTATTGTAATTGTATTCTCCAACTTTGTCGAGTGAAAAAAGTGGCGAAACGTTGAACAACAGATGGATTATCGTTTAAACTAATAAAGAGGTGATTTAAATGTTAAACATACGTAGCTATCCACTAGGATTTATTCAAACTAACTGTTATATTATTTCGAATGCGGAAAAAGAGTGTTTAATCTTTGATCCAGGTGGAGAAGGAGAAAAACTAATAAGTGAAGTTCGCAGGTTAAATTTGAAACCACTTGCAATACTTTTAACACATGCTCATTTCGATCATATTGGAGCAGTGGAAGATGTACGAGAAGCTTTTCGTATACCTGTATACATTCATACTGCGGAAAAGAAATGGTTGCTTGATCCGTCTAAAAACGGTTCTGCAAAGTATGCCGAAATTCCATCTATTATTTGTAAAGCTGCGGATAATATTTTAGAAAATGAATCGAATTTGGCAATTGGTAGTTTTGAAATGCAGTTATTGCATACACCAGGGCATTCCCCAGGGAGCATAACTTATTATTTTGCAGATGCAGAATTTGCGATAGTAGGAGATACTCTGTTTCAAAATAGTATTGGGCGTACTGACTTACCAAGCGGCAATCAGGCAGAATTGATGAAATCCATTCATACGAAGCTGTTAGCATTACCGGAGTCTACAATCATTTATCCAGGTCATGGGCCAGCGACAACAATCGAGGATGAAATGGAGTCCAATCCATTTTTAAATGGATTCTAACAAGAAAAGCGAAAGAATACCATTTTATATTTGTGCGTTTTCGGTTCGCTTAGGACGAAATGATCGCTACATCATTACCGAGGTCTAAGTTTAGCAGGAAGTGCCTGCGTCAGTTCCTGCTAAACTATTTTCGATAATCTTGAAGTGAATAATTAAAGGAGCATAGTCTAAGTACGCGACATCGTGTCGCAACGACTGTGTGACCTGCATCGTGCAGGCCTCCGTCACGCACCTACAATGTTTAAAAGAAAAGGGCGATTTCTTTTCAAAATAAAAGAATAGCCACCCCTCTATTCATTGTGCAAGTGCCCGAAGATGCAATTTCGGGCACTCTATCACTTTCGATCAAGTGTTCCTTGCTTATTTTTTGCAAAGTGAGCGCGGGCAACATGGTGACGCTATATTGAAGAGGGACATTTCCTTCTAATCGAAAAGGTGGAAATACGATAGAAAAGGACTGAGCAGCCAAAATTAGATCTTTGGCTGCTTTTATCTAGCTAGGAAAGTGGGCTATTCTTTAGTTTCCCAAAGCTTTAGCACTTTGATTACCCGTGCTTTTGGAGATCTACGGACGAACGACTACCACACGATTACCGAAAAAATACGTAAGGATGCGAAAAAGTCGCATCCCTACGTATAAAGAAGTCTCGGTCATAATGTAGAACTGGTTCCTTTCAAAGACTCCAAAAGCACCTATACATAAAGTTCCTATTGTGTTAACGCAATTTGCTGGTTACTTTTAATTAGTCAAAACGTGTGTTTTTTTCTAACAATAGAAAAAAGCAGCTCAACATGAGCTGCTTTTCTTCTTTGGACGATTAATGTCCAGCGCCTGGTACGTGCATAAAAGTAGTGTAGTATGTAAAACCTGCGAAGAAGAACATTAAGTAAGCCCCGAAGATATACATATACATACGTTCAGAAAGGTTTAAAAACCCTAAAAGAAGGAATAATCCCGTATTTGCTAGAAATATTAGAGATGCTTCTGACATACCACCTAAATAAAAGAAAACTGCGAAAATCCCTGTCCAGAAAGCCATCACTTTATACATATTGCCCATTTGTAGTCCCTCCTTTTGCAACGACACAAATATTCTCTTATTCATTATAGATGATAATGTTGATAACTGTAAACTGATAATTGCATTTCACAATTGAATCTACATACGATTGTCACAATTATGATTCATCTACAGTTTCATTATAGAACTTCTATTTGATATACGCAATTGCTACAATGATTTTGCATGCTTTCTGTTTGAACAAATTCATTGGTTGGAAAGAGTGCGTCAAATTGGCCTTTTAAAAAAGATTCGTGAAGTGCGCAAACAAGTGCTGGATATTTATGTAACTGATCTTTAAAAGGGCAATTATAAATAGAAAAAGTAATGACTTTTTTGTCCTCTTTTTCTGTAATTTGAGGTATGTACCCAATTGCATTTGCTGCTTTTGTTAATATTTCCATTTTACTTTCAAACGTCTGTGTAGAAGAGGGGACGTATTTTATAACTGATCGTCCATGTTGATAACTAATTTCTTGTGCCTTTGTTAGTGCTACTTCTCCCATTGAATCGACTAACTCTAATAGCCATTGCAACAATACATGATTTTCTTGTTTAGGAAAACTTAAATAGATTGGATCTTCTGCAGGAAAATATATTCTAGCGGGGCGTCCACCTTTTCCGTTGTTTACTAATTCAGAAGAAACTAATTTGGAGTCGTTTAATTTTGTTAAATGCAGTCTTGCAACATTTGGATGTATGCCAAAATGATTGGCAATTTCTTGTACATTTACTTGTTTCTTTTCTTTCACTATAAATTGATAAATGGAGTATCTAGTTTCATCGGCTAGTGTATTTGTAAGCTTTAAAGTATCCGGCATACTATTTTCTCCTTTCCCATCTTCTCTTTAATTATAATTAAGAATAACAAAATGACAAATTAAAGTTGTATAGAAATTATAACGACTGTTGATTAGCTATTTTATTCCTAATAATTTATTAACATTTAAGTCTAGCGCGTTCCGAAGACACGCTAAAACATTTAGCGATAATATTAATACTATCTCTAATGAAACGGATAATTTAGGGAATACAGCGTGAATAATGAATTATAAGAAAATTTAATAAAATGACTTTATTTATTTTGAAATTAGAAGTATACTAAATTTGTACAAGTTGTTTGCGGTCACAGCTTGTATCTGGAGAAAGGAACGATGCATGCAACAAGTAGAAAATACAATTGAACAAAAATGTGTTCAATTATTAAGAAAAGCGCATAGATTTGGTGCTTCTGATTTGCATATGATCCCAAACGAAGAAAATTATTTTTATTATTTTAAGAAAAACACTCAAATGTTTGAAGCAGGGAAGCTTACCCTCCATTTGGGTGAACGTATTATATCATTCTTCAAATTTTTATCCTCTCTTGATATCAGCGAAAAAAGAAAGCCACAAAGTGGTTCATTTCAACAAACATTCAATTCTCAAAAATACTCATTTCGTGTTTCAACATTACCATCGGTTTACGGAAAAGAAAGTCTCGTTATTCGTTTGCAACAACATGACAATGCAAAAATAATACATGCTTTGTCATTGTTTCCAGATGCCTCTGAAAAAATAGTGGAGCTTGCGAACAATCGACAAGGACTCATTCTTTTTGTTGGTCCAACTGGATCTGGAAAATCAACGACTATGTATTCGCTCACAAAATATTGTTCGGAAAACTTAAATCGACATGTTATTTCATTGGAAGACCCTGTCGAAAATAGTCAATCGCATTTATTGCAAATCCAAGTAAATGAGCGATCAGGTGTAACCTATTCAACGGGGTTAAAAGCCATTTTAAGGCATTCTCCAGACGTGATTATGATTGGTGAAATTCGTGACGAAGACACTGCTAAAGCTGCCATCCAGGCATCCTTAACGGGCCATTTAGTCGTGTCCACAATTCATGCAAAAGATGGCGTTGGGGCACTTTATCGTTTAATGGATCTAGGTGTTTCCTCAGAAGAACTAAAACAAACCATTACTGGTATTGTCACGCAAAGGCTAGTAACAGTAGCGAATTTGAAGCAACCGGAGCTTTCTGCTATTTTCGAAATTATTTCAGATGAATTTTTAGTAGAGGCATTAAACTCTCTTTTTACTGGTAAGGATTTTCATATCCCACATGCCATTACTCTTTCCTATCAAATTGAGAGAGGAGTAAGAGAAGGTGTTATTCAAAGAAATTAAAAAATACTTCACTAGAAAAGGCGAAACAATCCCAGCTAATATGCAGTCCCCATTTTTAAGTAGATTGAGTGACTTATTGAAGGAAGGTTATACATTTCATGAAGCTGTGACTATGTTGCTACCTTTTCATGTAAAAAATGCGGATAAAGTGATTCATCAAGTAACGGAAGTCCAAAAAGACGGTTTAAATGTGACAGAAGTATTTAAATTGCTTGGTTTTCCGAGTCGCTTACTTTTACCTATTAATTTAGCGATGATTCATGGGCAATTACAAGAAACAGTCTCGATTCTTGGAGTGAATGCGGGTATTTATGAACGAGCAAAAAAACGATTAAATAATTTGTTAATATATCCCCTCTTTTTGTTTGTCGTCATTTTATTGTTGTTTACGATTTTCAGGCTATATTTTCTTCCGAATATGGAGTCCTTACTTGGTACGAGGGAGGCGCTTGAATCCGAAAGCACAATCGTATGGACAAGTATACTATTGCAAATGCCAAATACTTTTTTACTATTAATTGTTTTATTAGCACTACTTTTAAGCGTATTTCTGTTCTTCATAAATAAGAAAAAAGTGGAAACGCAGCTAAACTTTTATCGGAATATACCAGTTTTAAATAGTTGGTACCGACTACTTTTGACTAGAGTTTTCTCAAGAGAAATGGGTGGATTAATCGAAAGTGGTATGCCACTACAACAGTCGTTCGATGCATTAATAGACCAACAAGAGCATAAAGCACTTCAATTTATGGCTGAACAAATGAAAAATAAAATTGTACACGGAGAATCTTTCTCTCAATCCGTTTTACTTTTAGATTATTTTACGGAAGATTTTCATCATTTTATCGTGCACGGAGAAAACAGTGGGTATCTCGGAAGGGAATTAACGTTATATAGTGAATTTTTATCGGATCGAATTGAAGCAAAACTTTCTCGCTATTTAAGTATTATACAGCCGACCTTGTTTTTAATATTAGCTATCTTCATCATCGGTGCGTATTTAGCTATCTTATTACCAATTTATGAAATGATAAATATTGTATAAAGGAGAATTTTATGAAGAAAATTTGGATGAATCAACGAGGGTTCACTTTAGTAGAAATGATGATCGTTCTACTTATTATCTCTATTTTGATACTTATTTCCATACCTAATGTAACGAAACACTCCGCGAATATTGATAAAAAAGGGTGTGAAGCTTTTATCAAGATGGTGGAGGGCCAAGTGGAAGCATATAAAATAGAAAATAAAAAAGTACCAACGTTAACCGAGTTAAGTGAAAGTGACTTTTTAAAAGGAGTAGATTCTTGTCCAAATGGAGATGAAATAGAAATCGCTACAGACGGAAGTGTTGTAGTAAAAGAAACTACGGAATAGAAGATGGGTGATGTTAAAAGAAATGAACAAGGCTTCACCATAATTGAAACGATTCTCGTCTTGTCTATCGTAATGGTTATTACATCCTCCATTGTTTATGTAACAACTTCTAAAGTAGAGCAAGCAGAAGAACAGCGTTTTTTCAGACAATTTCATTTAGATATGCAACGAATGCAGTCGATTGCAATTGGCGAAACTAAATATACGCATATATATTTTGATGGAAGTGGCAAAAAATATCTAGGGGGATGGGCAGATGTTCATCTGTTCGAATACGAATTACCGAAGCATATGCGCCTTTCTATAAACAGTAATTTAAAGAGAGTCTCTTTTCATCCAAACGGAACTGTGAGCCAATTCGGTACATTTACGTTTAATACGAGAGAAGGGTATAAAACAGTTACAGTGTACATTGGTAGTGGTAGGTTAAGTTATGAGAAATAGTAATGGATTTTCATGGCCAGAAACAATAGTAGCGCTAACCATTACGTTTATCATCGCGACAACGTTAATTCCATTATTAAATAATATGCATGTACAACTAGAAGAGAAGAGACGAAAATATCATGCTTCTATTGTTATGAATGAAGCTACAAAAAAGTATATAACAGAAAACAGTTGGACTGGATCTATGTATATTGAAAAGGTTGCTTACACGTATGAAATAGATCTTCCGCAAATTTGTGTACGTTACGAAGGGATGCGAGAGGAGAAAACGAATTGCATAACAATTTTAGATTGAGCGTCGCCAACGAGAAAGGGTATACGTTAGTAGAAGGAATCATACAGCTATCTGTATTAATGCTTTTTTCTCAAGTATTTGCAGTGACGATCGGCTGGACAAATAGGATAGAAGAAACGATTACGAACCCAACGGATACAGAGTGGGCACTATTTGTCCAAAACGTGGAAACGTATTTAAATGATATTGATTCATTAGTCATTCAAAAAGACCAACCAGGAATTCGATTCCTAAAAAATGGTGAGGAGTATGATATTGAATCATATGCAAACCTAATAAGAAAACAAAAGAAAAGATTAGGGCATGAGCCGATGCTTCTACATGTAAATTCTATGTCTGTTACAGTCGAAGGTCACTCTTTACACTTTTTTGTCACGTTTTTGAACGGTGTAGAAAAGGAGCACACTTTTTATGTTACATTTCGTTCGGAATGAAAAAGGAGTATTACTACCAGCGGCAATATTACTATTATTTATCGTTTGTTTGTCGCTTTTTGCAACAACCATGGCATACCAATCGAAATATCGAACGTATGATTCGTTGGAAATGAGCAATATTAATGCTACTATCAAAAGAATAGAAAAATTTAATCTGCAAGAAAAGAATCTAGATATGTAGCGAGTTGGTGAATTATGTACAAAGTATATTTGGTTGGTTTTATGGGAAGTGGAAAAAGTGCAGTCGGAAGAAGGCTGAGCTATTTATTGAAAATGCCATATTACGACATGGATAAAGAAATCGTAAATAAGCAGAAAAGGACGATACCTGAAATATTTGAACAGGAAGGGGAAGCATACTTTCGACAATTAGAAACAGATTTCCTTCAAAACTTCCGTAAGGAGTCATGTATTATCTCTACAGGTGGTGGGGTTGCCATGAATGAGGAGAATATTCGAATTATGCGGAATACGGGGTTAGTCTTGTATTTAGACGCAACATTTAATGATATTTGGATGCGTATTAAACATGACAAAAATCGACCTATTGTACAAAACAGTTCAAGAGATGAGTTAGAGCAGCTATACAATAAGAGAAGAAGAGTTTATAAGAAAGCGACACATATTACAATACTTACTGAAAATCGGCCGTTGCGACAAGTGACAGAATATGCTGGATATCAAGTAAATCGCCTAAAAGGCGAATGAAATTAAAATTTATTGTAAAATAGTTCGTGTTTTGAGTATTTTTTCAAAAAGTATTGCGTCTTTTATTGTTCAATGTTAGGATATAGACAAAGCAAGACATTTATACAGATATCGCGGATGAGTATACGGGGAGAGAACGCACCAGATGCGTCGCCGAAGGAGCAAGTAATGAATATTATGAATCTCTCAGGCAAAAGAACTCGTATAGGACGCATCTCTGGAGAGTGCTTTCGTTTAATATCACGTAAAGCCACCAAAGGGGAAAGCCATTATTGGTAAACTTTCAGGTGCCAGGACAGAGAACCCTCTTAATTTTGAAGGGGTTTTTCTGTCCTTTTTTATGTGTGAAATAGTTAAGGAGGAGATTTTTTTGTCGGAGCAATTGAAGCGAACACCTCTATTTGATGATTACGCAACATATGGAGGAAAAACAATTGATTTTGGTGGCTGGGAATTACCTGTACAATTTTCTAGTATTAAAGAAGAACACGAAGCGGTAAGAACAAAAGCGGGATTATTTGATGTTTCTCATATGGGGGAAATCATCGTTACAGGTTCAGCAAGTGAAGCGTTTTTACAAAAAACGATGACAAATGATGTTTCCAAATTAGTGAATGGACAAGCGCAATATACAGCAATGTGCTACACAGACGGCGGTATCGTAGATGATTTATTAGTCTATAAAGTAGAAGATAATCATTATTTATTAGTAGTAAATGCAGGCAATATTGAGAAAGATTTTGACTGGATGAAACAATTCGTAACAGATGGTGTAGAACTAGTGAATAAATCAGATGCATACGGTTTACTTGCATTACAAGGACCGCTTGCACAAGAGATATTACAAAAGCTAACTTCCAAAAATCTAGACGAAATAGGATTCTTCCGTTTCGAGAATAATGTCGAAGTGGCTGGGAAAACTGTTCTAATCTCTCGAACTGGTTATACAGGGGAAGATGGATTCGAAATATATGCGGCTAGCAATGATGTAAGAGATTTGTGGAGCCATATTTTAGAAGTTGGTAAGGAAGATGGTCTTCTTCCGTGTGGGCTTGGAGCTCGTGATACATTACGTTTTGAAGCTTGCTTACCATTATACGGTCAAGAACTGTCAAAAGATATTTCACCACTGGAAGCCGGCTTAGGTTTTGTTGTGAAGCTAAAAAAAGAACAAGATTTCAATGGTAAAACTGTTTTAGCTAGTCAAAAAGAAAACGGTGTACCGAGAAAAAGTATTGGAATTGAAATGATCGATAAAGGAATTCCACGTACTGGATACCCAGTGTATGCTGGTGAAAAACAAATTGGGTTTGTCACTACAGGAACTCAATCTCCGACACTTAAAAAAAATATTGGCTTAGTGTTAATTGACGCAACATTCGCTGAAATAGGTAAAGAGTTAGAAGTGGAAATAAGAAACAAACGGTTAAAAGCAGTTACTGTCGCTACTCCATTTTATAAAAGAGAAAAATAATACGAAGAAAGAGGTTGTCCATTGATGAAGCATCGTTATTTACCAATGACTGAGCAAGATCAAAAGGAAATGTTAGACGTAATCGGCATTTCTTCTATTGATGAATTGTTTGCAGACATTCCCGAGAAAGTACGTTTTAAAGGCGAGTACAATATTAAAGCTGCAAAAGCAGAATCTGCTTTATTAAAAGAATTAGCAAACCTTGCTGATAAAAATGCAGATAGCAAAAAATATGCGTCTTTCCTAGGTGCTGGCGTGTATGATCATTTCAAGCCAATTATTGTAGATCATGTTATCTCTCGTTCTGAATTTTATACAGCATATACTCCATATCAACCTGAAATTTCACAAGGGGAATTGCAAGCTATTTTTGAATTCCAAACAATGATTTGTGAACTAACTGGCATGGATATTGCAAACTCTTCTATGTATGACGGTGGTACTGCACTTGCTGAAGCGGGTAATTTGGCTGCAGGACACACACGTCGTAAAAAATTAGTTGTTTCTGAAGCGGTTCATCCTGAATATATTGATGTTGTTAAAATGTATGCAAAAGGACAAAATGTTCAAGTTGTAACTGTTCCAACAAAAGATGGGGTAACAGATTTAGCGAAACTAGAACAATTAGTAGACGAAGAAACAGCAGCTGTATTAGTTCAGTATCCAAACTTCTTCGGTCAAATTGAAGATTTAACAAAAGTAGAACAACTGACGCATGCTCAGAAAGCATTATTTGTTGTTTCTGCAAACCCACTTGCACTTGGGGCATTAACACCTCCAGGTAAATTTGGAGCAGATATTACGGTTGGGGATGCACAACCATTCGGGATTGCGGAAGCATTCGGTGGACCTCACTGTGGTTTCTTTGCGGTATCTTCTAAATTGATGCGTAAAGTTCCTGGTCGTTTAGTTGGAGAAACAACGGATGAAGATGGTCGTCGTGGATTTGTGTTAACATTACAAGCGCGTGAACAGCATATTCGTCGTGACAAAGCTACTTCTAACATCTGTTCGAACCAAGCACTAAATGCACTGGCAGCTTCCGTTGCAATGACTGCACTTGGTAAAAAAGGTGTGAAAGAAATAGCAATCCAAAACATCACGAAAACACATTATGCAAAGCAAGCGTTTGAAAAAGCTGGATTTGAAGTTCCTTTCCAAGGTGCACATTTCAATGAAATCGTTGTAAAAGTAAACGGTTCTGTTGCGGATGCAAATAAAGCACTTCTTGAAAAAGGAATTATCGGAGGATTTGACTTAGGTCGAGTTAACTCTGATCTTAAAAATCACGTATTAATCGCTGTAACTGAGCAACGTACGAAAGAAGAAATAGATGCACTCGTGCAAGAAATGGGGGCTCTTTATGCATAAGGATAATCAACCACTAATTTTTGAAATAACAAAAGAAGGCCGCGTTGGGTATAACTTACCAGAACTAGATGTGCCGGAAGTAGATGTAGCATCACTTTTACCAGAAGGTATGCTTCGTGATGTAGAAGCGGAATTACCTGAAGTATCTGAGTTAGATATTATGCGTCATTATACTGCTCTATCAAACCGTAACCACGGTGTAGATACAGGATTCTATCCACTTGGATCTTGTACGATGAAATACAATCCAAAAATTAATGAATCGGTTGCACGTTTTCCGGGGTTTGCAAATATTCATCCATTACAAGATGAATCCTCTGTACAAGGTGCGATGGAGTTAATGTACGATCTTCAAGAGCATTTAATCGAAATCACTGGTATGGATGAAGTGACGCTTCAACCTGCTGCTGGTGCGCACGGTGAGTGGACTGCCCTGATGATGATTCGTGCATTCCATGAAGCAAATGGTGACATAGAGCGTACCAAAGTTATCGTTCCTGACTCTGCTCACGGTACAAATCCAGCTTCTGCTACAGTAGCGGGCTTTGAAACAATTACAGTAAAATCAGATGAAAATGGTTTAGTAGATTTAGAAGACCTACGTCGCGTTGCTGGTCCAGATACAGCAGCTCTAATGCTAACTAACCCTAATACATTAGGGTTATTTGAAGAAAGCATTTTAGAAATGGCTGAAATCATCCATGGTGTTGGTGGTAAATTGTACTATGATGGGGCTAACTTAAACGCAGTTATGTCGAAAGCACGTCCAGGCGATATGGGCTTTGACTGTGTTCACTTAAACTTGCATAAAACATTTACAGGTCCTCACGGCGGTGGTGGTCCAGGTTCAGGTCCAGTAGGAGTAAAAGCTGACCTTATTCCGTTCTTACCAAGCCCAGTACTTGTTAAAGAGGACGACAAATATACATTTGACTACAATCGTCCGCAAACGATTGGTCGCGTAAAACCATTCTACGGAAACTTTGGCATTAACGTGCGTGCATATACGTATATTCGTTCAATGGGTCCAGATGGTCTAAAAGCTGTTACGGAGTATGCTGTGCTAAATGCAAACTATATGATGAGACGTTTAGAAGAACATTTCGATCTTCCGTATAACCGTCACTGTAAGCATGAATTCGTTTTAAGTGGTCGTCGTCAAAAGAAACTTGGCGTTCGTACATTAGATATGGCAAAACGTCTGCTTGACTTCGGCTATCACCCACCAACAATCTACTTCCCATTAAATGTAGAAGAAGGTATGATGATCGAGCCAACAGAAACAGAGTCAAAAGAAACTTTAGACGCATTCTGTGATGCATTAATCCAAATTGCTAAAGAAGTACAAGAAAACCCAGAAATCGTTCAAAATGCACCACATACAACAGTTATTAATCGTTTAGACGAAACGAAAGCTGCTCGTCAGCCGGTGTTGCGTTATTCAAAAGCATAAAAAGATAGTGCGGTCCGCAAATGGACCGCACTTTTTTAATATTCTTCAAAAGGCACATCGTATGTCATTGCTTTTTTGTAAATAGTGATACGTAATGAAGAAGTGAGAAGTTTCGGACAAACGGAAATTTATTTTTCGATGGGGTTGTCAAAATCCAATCGAGGATTCGTCTTTCTCCCATTCATTTTTCATCGATCGTTTATTTTGTTTAATCAGTTCTTCAATCCGTTTCTCGTAAGCGAGTTCTCCGTCGTAGTGCCAGTTTAAGGCCACGGACATATAGAGTTCGTTCAACTGAGACATGGATAGTCCTTTCGAACGTTTGGCCATGTCAGCAAATTGTTCGTCTGTGAAAATATGCTTAATATCGAGTTTGCGCAAATAGTTTTCTCTCACATTTTCGGAAGGGGAAGGGATTTCGTACGCTCGATCAAATCTCCCTGCACGATTAATGAGCGCAGGATCGATTTTTTGAGGGTAGTTTGTCGTCCCGATGATAAATAGACCTTCTCTTGATTGGGCACCGTCTAATGTGTTTAAAAAGACGGATCGCGTGTATTCTGGCATAGAATCGATATCTTCAATAACTAATATTGCTGGAGCTAACCTAGTGACAATACCAAATACTTCTTGTACAGAATGACTACCAGTGAATTCGGTAATTTGCCAATAGACAACTGGTGCTTTTGTAGAACCTGTAATAGATTTTACTAACGTTGTTTTCCCGTTACCAGGTGATCCATATAGTAATATTCCGCGTTTATATGGAAGACCATAATCTTTGAAAAAGTGACCATCCTCTTTAAAAAACTCATCGATGGAGCGGAAAATATCTTGTTTAATACCTTCTGATAATAATACATCTTCTCGGTTCACTACTGCCTGCTCACCGTATTTTCTACGTTGTACCCCATGCTCGGTATCTACCAAATAGGTAACAGATTGCATGAGTAACTGGCGCATTTTTTCATTGATCTCTTGTAAGAAAATAAGTGCTGTTTCCGCTGAAATGGAAAAGAAATAGTACTCAGGCCAAGTATTCCCTCCGGAGTAGTTAAAAGAGAATGTGATGGCGACGTCATATTCGGGAAAAAAGATTAGATTATTTTCAAAAGTTTCTACAATCTCGAGCTTACTTTCTACCGATAATTGTGATTTACTGGAGATTTTACTTAGGGCTTTTGTTTCGAAGACGGAGGCTAAAATTTCATACTTAATTAAATCATTCTCCATCATTTCTAATAAGTTTCCGTCTAATTGTAAAATAGATTCACCTATGTCGATGGTTTGCCAATCGGCATATTTACGTTCTTTTAACAATTGAATAATGCGCTTGGATACGATGGCAAAATCTTCGTAATTAGGATGTGTTTGTCTGAAATCTTCATTGTGGGCAAATAAAATATGATTTAGCATTTAGCTCCTCCAATAGTGGGATGGTATAGAAAAAGGTCCCTCTTAAAAGAAGAACCTTTCTAATTGTCTAGAATTAAGAACTGTTACATGCAAGTTTAAATTATTTCGTTTTAATCTTGCCAGTCCAGGTTTTGAAGCCGCCTTGTAGTTGGTTTAACTCTGTATATCCTTTTTTCTTTAAAAACATTGCTGCACGAGCACTTCTTGCACTGCTTTGACAATATAGATAAGCAGGCTTATCTGCACGAATTTCTTTATAACGTTGTCGAAGTTGTGACGAAGGAATATTTCTTGCTCCAAGTATATGGCCAGCATCAAATTCCTTTGGTTCTCTTACATCGATTAATTGGGCTTTACGGTAGCCAGAGATGAATTGTTCTTGCGTAAGATTTGTAACTGCTTTTTTTAGTCGCAATGCTTGAACGATAGCATAGACTAATAATGCAACAATTACACCGATCAAAAAATATAAACTAGTAGTCACGGTCTTTCCCCTTTCTATGTTTCCTTATTCATTATAAAAGAATTACTAGATACAATTCAATCTATTTGATAAAATGAGTATCGTTGTGAGGGGGAGATTCGAGTGGAAAAGACAAAATGGTATTTTATAAATTCAGGTCCTTGTAGTCCGTCCTATAATATGGCATTGGATGAAGCGCTGTTAGATTGGCATAGTGAAGGGCTTATCCCACCAATTGTTCGATTTTATGAGTGGAATCCTGCTACTTTGTCGATTGGCTATTTTCAATCAGTTGAAAAAGAAATAGATTTGGACGCAGTGAAGCAACTTGGGCTAGGATTTGTTAGAAGACCTACCGGCGGAAGAGGCGTCCTCCATGAACATGAACTTACATATAGTGTGATTGTAACAGAAAGTTATCCTGATATGCCTGCCACAGTAACAGAAGCATACCGAGTTATAAGTGAAGGCTTGTTAATTGGTTTTCAAAATCTTGGATTAGATGCTTATTTTTCAGTACCTGATACAGAAGAAAAAAGGCAAGATTTAAGAAAGCCTAAGTCTGCTGTATGTTTCGATTCACCAAGTTGGTACGAGCTTGTAGTAGAAGGTAAAAAAGTGGCTGGAAGCGCACAAACGAGACAAAAAGGTGTTATTTTACAGCATGGGGCAATTTTATTAGATTTAGATGAGGATAAACTAATTCAGACATTTAAATTTTCTTCCGAAGCATTAAAAGAACGCGTCAAAGGGAGTTTGTCCAAAAAAGCAGTTGCGATCAACAAAATAAGTCAAAATCCTGTAACAATCGACGAATGCAAGACAGCATTTAAAAAAGGTTTTGAAGAGGCATTGCAAATAGAATTGGTTGAATATACGTTGACGGAAGAACAAGAAAGATATGTGAAAGAATTGGATGCAACGCGTTATGCTAACGATGATTGGAATTTTAGAAAATAATTTATTTTTTTATAGTCATTTAGTCTGTTGACTACTGAGGCGGTTACGTTTGAAGTAATACGGTTCATTTGCAAAACGACACAACATATAGTATTGTGTGTAAATAACTGCACACTATATGGTGTGTTTTATTTTTGGATAAAAGGGAGGCAATATGATGGTATTAGCATCTCAAAATAAAAATGCAACCATTAACATTGAGCAATTAAACAAAGATATTGAACTATTTCCACAAGTACACCCAATTACGGACAACATGACATTGACACATAAAGGTGTATCTAGACTAGTAATGATTGACCGCTATTCTTTTAAGGATACGGAGAAAAAAACACTGAAAATAGGAGATTTTGTCGTATTAACGGTAAAAGATGACCCGAAATTTCCAGCGCGAGGATTAGGGTATATCGTGTCGATTAATCTTGATGCGAAAACAGCAGATGTATTGATCGAAGAAGATTACCGAAGTGCAATTGACGATAGTAATCAAATTGCATCAGGAGTTGTAACCCGCCCTCTTAGCGTAATTGAAAAACCTTTAGAAGTATTCTACGAACAAATTGCTAAGCGAAATGCTACTGGACTTGCTTCGGTTGAAAAAACAGAAGAAAAAAGAGCGGAATGGTTCGAGAAGTTCTATCAGCAATTAGTTTCTTTAAAATTCATCCCTGCTGGACGAGTATTATACGGAGCAGGTACAGGAACCGACGTAACGTATTTTAACTGTTACGTAATGCCTTTTGTAGCTGATTCGCGTGAAGGAATTAGCGATCATCGTAAACAAGTAATGGAAATTATGAGCCGCGGTGGTGGAGTTGGGACAAACGGTTCAACACTTCGTCCACGTAACACACTAGCGCGCGGGGTAAACGGAAAATCTTCCGGTTCTGTTTCTTGGTTAGATGATATTGCTAAATTGACTCATCTTGTCGAACAAGGTGGATCACGTCGTTAACATATCGGCGACGTAATCTCGTGAATTGCTGGAACATCCTTAGAGCTTTCTTCACCACAACGTGACTAGTAATAGTGAGCGTGAAGGTTTGAAAAGAAGAGAGATTGGACAATCAGCAGCGAAGGGTCTTCGGAAACGAAAGATCAACGTTCAACGACTATTGAAACTTCCTAACGCATTGCTATGGAAGAAGTAAATTATAGATATCAGTAATGATTCTATAAGGCACGAGACAAAGAATTATTATATTTCTTTGATGATATAGTCTGAACTTATGTGAAAGCATAAGAGTTAGGCAGAAATGACCTAACCCCACTATTGGTGGTGTAACAAAATGGGAGCACAAATGATAATGCTGGCAGATTGGCATCCGGATATTGCGGAATTCATCATTTCGAAAATGCAAAATCCACGTATTTTACGATTCCTAATCGAAAATACAAACGACGAAACGATTAAACAATTAGCGAAGGACAAGCTTAAATTCAAACCTTTAACATTCCAAGAAGAAGCGATGTATCAAGGTATTATTAACTATAAAACAATTCCTGGCCTCGGAGGATTCAGCAACGAAATTATTCGTGATGCAGAAACGAAACTTCGTGACGGTGGAACGTACACGGTTCATAATCCTGAATTTTTAACAGGTGCGAACATTTCAGTAACATTAACAGATGATTTCATGAAAGCGGTAGAAAATGACGAAGACTTTAACCTACGTTTCCCAGCGACTGAATCTTATACAGAAGAGGAAATGGCATTCTACAACGAAAATTGGCATACGGTTGGCGATGTTCGTGAGTGGGAGAAAATGGGTTATGCTGTAAGAACTTACCGCACAGTAAAAGCGAAAGAACTTTGGAATCTGATTAATATTTGTGCAACTTACTCAGCAGAGCCAGGAGTTTTCTTCATTGACAATGCAAATGAAAAAACAAATGCAAAAGCATATGGGCAAAAAGTTGTTGCAACCAACCCATGTGGTGAGCAACCACTAGCTCCATATTCTGTTTGTAACCTAGCAGCTGTTAACTTGGCACAATTTGCAAATAAAGAAACAAAAACAGTAAACTATGAAGCATTAAAAGAAACAGTACGCGTTGGTGTACGCATGCAAGATAATGTTATTGACGCAACACCATATTTCTTAGAAGAAAATAAAGTACAAGCACTAGGTGAGAGACGTGTTGGACTTGGGGTAATGGGATTAGCCGATCTACTTATTTATTGTGAAAAAGAATACGGTTCTGAAGAGGGCAATATTCTAGTAGATGAGATATTTAAAACCATTGCTATTGCAGCATATGAAACTTCTGCAGAACTAGCAAAAGAACGAGGAAGTTTCCCGTTCTTAACAGGCGAAACAGAAGAAGAAACGAATCGACTTCGAAAAGCTTTTACAGAAACAGGATTTATGCAAACTATGCCAGAGGAAATTAGAGATACTATTTTAGAATCCGGCATTCGTAATTCGCATTTATTGACAGTTGCTCCTACTGGTTCTACTGGAACAATGGTTGGTGTTTCGACTGGTCTAGAACCTTATTATTCGTTTACGTATTACAGAAGCGGACGTTTAGGGAAATTTATCGAAGTAAAAGCAGACATTGTCAAAGAATATTTAACGAAAAATGAAACAGCAGAAGAAGAAAATCTGCCGAACTGGTTTGTAACGGCAATGGAATTACCACCAGAAGCACATGCAGATGTACAATGTATTATTCAACGCTGGATTGATAGTTCCATTTCCAAAACAGTGAATGCTCCACGTGGTTATACAGTGGAACAAGTAGAAGCTGTTTACGAGCGTTTATACAACGGTGGAGCAAAAGGCGGTACTGTATACGTGGATGGAAGTCGCGATGCGCAAGTATTAACGCTAAAAGCCGAAGAAAACACATTAGATGACCATGAACAAGAAGAAAAAGTAATCGAAAAACGTCCAATCGTGTTAATCGACACAATCCAAGATTTACGCTCGACGAATGTAACGATTGGATCGGAAGTAGGGAACACTTGTCCAGTTTGCCGAAAAGGAACTGTAGAAGAAATGGGCGGCTGTAACACTTGTACGAACTGTAATGCACAACTAAAATGCGGTTTATAATAAAAAAATAGGTAAAAGCACTGTGCCTTGAAATAAAGTAGTACCGTTTATTAAAAAGATGCATCGTTTTGCCCCTTTAGATATGATTATCTAAAGGGGTGTTTTTGTGTCTAAAAGAAAAAGAACATCAAAAATGGATAGGAGACATATGTGATAAAATTAGGAACAAGGAGGTTGGAAATATGAAAATCCATAGAATCGATCATGTGGGTATAATCGTCAATGATCTTCCTGCCATGAAAGCATTTTTTCTTGATTTTGGCCTTGAAATGGTAGGGGAAGGAAAAGTGGAAGGCGAGTGGGTGGAGCGGATGAAGCAGATAATAGGGCTTCAAGACGTTAAAGAGGAAATTGCAACGTTGCAAACGCCAGACCGTGATGCAAATATAGAACTAGTAATGTTGCGAACATCAGACGGTGACGCAAATATAGAACTAGTAAAATTTCACACGCCATCAGATGAAAATGGCATCCAGCATCCTTTAGCAAATACTCTGGGTATCCAGCATATTGCTTTTGCTGTTGAAGATATTGAAGCCCTTGTTACCAAATTGACAAAGAAAGGCGCATCACTTATTGGTGAGATACAAAACTACGAAAACGCTTATAAATTATGCTTCGTTCGCGGGCCAGAAGGAATTATTTTAGAGTTGGCTGAGAAAATTAAATAAAATATCCAATCTTTTTTATGAAAACAGCAAACTCGTTGATAAGAAAAGAAACCACTTTGATCAATCTTTATTCAAATCCTACAAAAGCACAAACTGATGCAAGTAACTTGTCAGTTTGTGCTTTTTTATGCTTTAGGAAACAAAAGATTATAGAATGCAGATACCCCTATCTTGGCGATATAAGGTATAAGTCACTGTTTAGGGATAATGCGTCGTAAAAAGCTTTATTAGGTGACCGCTGTGATTTTCGCTGCAGTCGGACGCTTTTCGCCGGGGGAGCGATGAGCCATCCCCGCCGCTTAGGCGTACGTTGGGATGTCTCAATGGTTGAACGAAACAATATTCCCTTGAACGCGACAATCCAGTTTAACAAATACTACACCGGCGAGTTCAGCGAGCTTTAAGACATATTATTCCTATAAATANTACTGTGAGAATCCAATAAATGGTTTAGGGAAACCAAACTGTCAATGAAAGCAACTAATTCTATTCCAAAAGCAATCAAATCAGCACGAGAGCAACCAAATTACCAGTGAAAGCAACCACTTCTTAAAATAGTAAGTTTACTTGGATTGAGACAACGATGATACGACGCACTTTCTCTATTATGTACAATGCATAGTAATATATCGTCTTATCCCGTGAAATAAATCTATTATTTTTAATCGCTAATTTATTACTATCAGCTATTTTCTTTATTAAAAAAGACATCCATTTACGTTTCAACATAAATGGATGTCCGATGTCCTTCATTATTTTAACGTACGTTTCAAAAACTCTCTTGTACGATCTTGGGTTGGATTGTTGAAAATTTGCTCTGGGCTTCCTTCTTCTGCAATAACCCCTTTGTCCATAAATACAACACGATCCGAAACTTCTTTTGCAAATTCCATTTCATGTGTAACGATTAACATTGTAAGACCTGATTCAGCAAGTTCTTTCATCACTTTTAGAACTTCCCCTACCATTTCAGGATCCAAAGCCGATGTTGGTTCATCAAATAACATCACATCTGGTTCCATCGAAAGTGCGCGAGCGATTGCAACACGTTGCTTTTGTCCACCAGATAATTGTTTTGCATTTGCGTTCACATATTGATCCATACCAACGACTTTTAAATATTTCATCGCTATTTTTTCTGCTTCTTCTTTAGAACGTTTTAACACTTTTACTTGCCCAACGACACAATTACTTAATACATTATGATTATTAAACAAGTTAAACTGTTGGAAAACCATTCCTAGCTTTGTTCTGTAAGCATGGATATCGTGTTTGTCGTCTAAAATATTTTCACCGTTATAAATAATTTGACCACCACTTGGTTTTTCTAAAAGATTAATACAACGAAGAAGCGTGGATTTACCAGATCCAGACGAACCGATTATACTGACCACTTCTCCTTTGTTCACAGAGAAATCGATGTCTTTTAGTACTTCGCGTGCTCCAAAGGATTTGCTTAAATGTTGTATATCAATTACTTTTTCCATTGCTGCTCCTCCTTCGTCTTAGCTTTCTTTCGTATTCGTTAAAGTTACTTGTGCTGGTTGACCAATCATACTGTAGTTTTCTGGACCATCTAGTTTTCTTTCGAAATAACGTAGTATTAATGTTACTGAATACGTCATAACGAAATACAAAATACATGCTACGAAAAACGGTTCAAAGTATTTGAAGCTAATTCCGGCCACTGTTTTTGTTTGGAAGTATAGTTCCGTTACCCCAATTACATTTAGTACGGAAGTATCTTTAATATTAATAATAAATTGGTTACCTGTCGCAGGTAAAATATTGCGAACTACTTGTGGTAATACAACATGGAGCATCGTTTGAATATGGTTCATACCAATCGCTTGGGCAGATTCAAATTGTCCTTTATCGATAGAAATAACTCCTCCACGAACAATCTCTGCCATATAAGCACCCGTATTAATCGATACGATAAATATAGCTGCTGCAGTTCGGTCCATATCTACTCCAAAAGCCATTGCAGAACCATAGAATATAACCATTGCTTGTACGATCATTGGAGTTCCACGGAAAAACTCTATATAAACGGAAAGAATGATATTCACTATTTTTAATAAAACTCTTTTAAATTTTCTTTCAGGCGTTGGTATTGTACGAATAACACCTGCTAATAAACCGATAATTGCACCAACAATAGTACCAATTATGGAGATTAAGAGTGTCATACCTGCCCCGCGAAGAAACAGTGGCCAATTATTAATAACCATCGTTATAATCCACTCAATACTCATACTTTCCCTCCTTTAAGTAATCAATTACGTCCAGATTTATAATTTGCGCTTTCGTCTGCGTGATGCAGGTCAATTAGCTGTTATCGCATGGATGCGGCGATAACAGCCAGTGTTCCGCTAATCATACTTGCTGATTCAAGTTAAAACCGACTGCAATAAGTAGCAGCCGGTTCGATTGTCTTCATTATTCAGCAGCTGGTTGATTTTGAATTGCTTTATCCATAATTTCTTGGCGTTCTTCTTCTGAAATTTTCCCTAATATTTCATTTATCTGTTCCGTTAACTCGCTACCTTTTTTAAGACCAACTGCTACCGCAGTTTCTTCTTCATCCGCAACAAATCCATCTGTAAATTCAACCATTGCAAAGTTTTCATTTGCAGCGGAAGCACTAATTCCTTCCGGACGTTCAGATACATATCCGTCAATCACACCTGATTCTAAAGCTACACGCATTGCTGAGAAATTATCAGAAGCCGGTTGTTTTTGGACACCTTCGATTTGATCGATTACACCATAGTGGGAAGTATTCAATTGACCAGTGATTTTCGCTCCACTAAAGTCTTGAATAGATGTAGCATTTTCATATGGTCCACCTTTTTTGACAATCATTACAAAGTTCGATGTGTAATAATTATCGGAGAAATCGATTGATTGTTTGCGCTCTTCCGTTGGTGACATACCAGCAACAATTGCGTCTATTTTATCCGATTGTAAAGATGGCACTAATCCATCCCATTCTGTTTTTACAACTACTAGTTCTTTCCCTAAACCTTCTGCAATCTTTTTAGCGATTTCTACATCGTATCCACCAGCGTATTCTGCATTTCCGGAAATTTTTACTCCTCCGTTAGAATCATCTAATTGAGTCCAGTTAAATGGTGGATAACCAGCTTCCAAGCCGACTGTAAATGTATTATCACTTTCTTGTGAAGATGATCCAGTTTTTTCTGTACTATCCGTTCCACATGCTGCTAAAAGTAAAAATATTGATACGAACATTGTTAACAATAGTAATTTGTTTTTCATGTGTATTTCTCCCCTTTTATAATCAGTTTATGTTTAAAAACAATAAAAAAGGACAACCTATAAAAAGACTTGAGATGAACTCAGGTCGCAATTTGTATAGTTGCCCTAAATCCTCTACTTTACCCAAATGAGATAGCACACCACGATAAACTGGGACGTTTAAAGTGGACAGTCCTGTAGTTGTTCACTACAGACCCAGCATGTAATACCGAGAAATATTTACAAACTTCGGCGACATCCCCTTCTCCTTAGTATCATTGCTTCTCAAACTCCACTAAGGACTAATAAATATCGCGCCTCTACCCCACTTATTAAGTGAGGTCGTATTTAATTATTGTTCATAGTCTACAATAATAGGATGCTATGTGTCAACCTGTCTCCCTAAAGAAAACAATCCAATATTTTACTTTTAACAAGGATTTTTTATTGTGTCTACTCCGTAAAAATGGCCATAAACTACTCCCTTTTAAACGGGACATTTGATAAAACCTTGCTTTTTCTGGTATTATAAAGAATGAATGAATTGGGATACGAATAGATACACAAAAATGGAAATCAAATTAAATAGTAATTTTTACAATAAGGGAGTTGATATTATGGGATCTGTCCAAGTCGCAGATCACAAAGTGTCAGAAGAAATGAAAGATGATTATTCATTAGACAGAGTGCCACGAGATCAGAGAAATATGGGTTGGTTTAGTATTACTAACATCACGTTTGGTATCGCAACGGCAATTTTTTATTTTCAAATGGGAAGCGTTATGGCACTCCAATTCGGAGCCATCAATGCCATCATATCCTCCATATACGCGATAATCGTTGCTGGTATACTCGGAACATTCATTGCCTATCTTTCGGCAAAATCCGGTATGAACGTCAATTTATTGTCTAGGGGTGGAGGTTTTGGTTACATAGGTGCATCGTTAACCTCATTCATTTATGCAACAAACTTCATCATGTATTGTGCATTTGAAGGACTAATTCTAGTTTCCGCAATTCACACCTTCTTCCCCGCCCTACCAGAATGGGCGCTTATCATTTTCTTCGGATCAATCGTCATTCCATTAAATTGGTTTGGAATCAAACAGCTCGATAAATTACAAAAGTGGTCTCTGCCGATTTTCGGTATTTTTTTAGTGGCTGCCATTATCATGTCATTCTACAAACCTTCTGTTTATGACGGAGCTTTTTGGACATATATGCCAGAAGGCGTTCAAATGGGAGGACAAGCATTATTGCTTTGTATCGGAATGCAGCATGGAATAATGGGTCTTACCGCTTTACTTTCTTCGGACTACGCACGTTTTCTTAAGCCAAAAGATATCAAAGTAGGATCTTTCGCCATTGGGTTTATTCCCCAAATTTTCTGTTTTGGTGTAATGGGTGGTCTCGGTATATGGTTTGGTGTTCGTTTAGGTGAACCAAATCCAGGAGTTTATATCGTTCTACTGTTAGGTATTGGCGGCGCATTATTCACGATGTTAACACAACTACGAATAAACGTTACAAATATATATAGTAGTTCTTTATCACTTTCTAATTTCTTCGAGAATATTTTTAAATTTACACCTGGTAGACGCTTTTGGGTAGTCGTCTCAGGAATATGTGCGATTGTCTTAATGCTCGGTGGTATTGTAGATCATCTAAATACTGCGATGACGTTCCAAGGAGTCTTTTTACTCGCTTGGGCAGCAATATTAGTCACCGATGCAATGATTGTGAAAAAGCTTCTTAAAATCGGACCTCGTTATTATGAAGCTCGACACGAGTTTTTATATAAATGGAATCCTGTTGGAGTCGTTTCTCTAATTATCTCTAGTGGATTAGGAACAATAGCCGCATTAGGATATATGGGTTCATTTTTGCAAAGTACCGCAGCATTTTTCGCAGCGATTTTAGCGGCTATACTTACCGTTATTTTAGCAATTTCTACTAAAGGAAAGTATTATAGTAAAGGTATCCCTACAGACATTCCTAAGGAAGATTATATTGCTTAATTGGTAAAAATTGATTACCTCTTTAACAGCTATTAACCAATCGATCAGCTACCATTCATTTTATCGACTGATTTCCATATTGCCTTTTGGACGAGGCATTTGATTCGTTTCACGCTATATGCACGCTTCTTTTTGCGAAGCTGTGTTTATAGTACGCTGATCATTTGATTGGTTTTTCATTGGTTGTTCCCCAAACATTTACACCTCACCCCCTTCCGTATACATACATTTAAATAAAAGAGACATGAGTAGCCGATCTGAAAAAATCTGGCTACTCTTTTTTACAATGCATAAGATGCATTTCTACCGATATTTAAACTGTAAATTTTATGTAAACGAAGCAAGTTTTTATGAAAACTTTGTTATGATAAATGAAACTCTCAACAGAAAGTGGTGAAATGATGGATGAAAAAAATAACGATATTACAAACAAGCGATATTCACGGAAGCATCTATCCTCTAAACTATGGAAATAACAAAATAGCAGACATTGGACTCGGTAAACTTGCTACAAAAATCAAACAAGAACGTGCTTTAGATGAGCAACTAATACTAATTGATAATGGTGATCTCATCCAAGGTACACCTCTAACCTATTATTATGTCCAATTTTTAAAAGACAAAAGTAATCCGATGATTAGTATCTTAAATCACTTGTCCTATGATGCTGCAATCATTGGAAATCATGAATTTAACTACGGTATGAGCATGCTGAATCAGGCTGTGCAGGAATCTACTTTCCCCTGGCTATCCGCAAATATTGTAGGTGAAAAATCAAAGCAACCTTATTTTGGTCAACCTTATACAATAAAAGAAGTAGAAGGCACAAAAATAGCTATATTAGGCGTAACAACTCATTACATTCCAAACTGGGAAAATGAACAAAATATTGCTGGTCTAGCATTCCATGATGCCCTTCAAGATACAAAGAAATGGGTAGCGCATATAAAAGAACAAGAAAATCCAGATGTACTTATTGTTTCCTATCATGGTGGTTTTGAGCGTGACATCGTAACTGGAGAACCAACCGAAAAATTAACCGGGGAAAATCAAGGGTATGCAATATGCCAAGAGATCGAAGGAATTGACGTTTTACTGACTGGACACCAACATCGCTCGTTAACCGGTAATATTAATGGCGTAGAAATTGTTCAACCATTTAATAATGGACAAATGATTGGTAAAATAGTGCTCACATTAAATGAAGAAAATGAAATTACGCATAAAACATCTGAATTATTGGCAGTAGATGATGTGGAAGCGGATAAAGAAGTTCTCAAAATGACCGCTAATTTAGAAGAACAAACACAAAAGTGGCTAGATCAGCCAATCGGCAAGATCAAAGGTGATATGTTAATCACCGATCCTCTTATTGTTCGAACAAGTGACCATGCTGCTATTGAATTTATTAACAATGTGCAAATGGACATTGCTGGAGTAGAAATCTCCAACACATCTTTGTTTAACAATGCTTCTCCTGGTTTCGAACCAAATGTAACGATGCGTGATATCATTGCCAACTATATGTTCCCGAATACACTGAAAGTTCTTCGGTTGTCTGGAAAAGATATAAAGGAAGCATTGGAACAAAGTGCTCAATACTTTACCTTGAATGAAGAAGGCTCCCTAGAAGTAAATCCTGCTTATATATACCCAAAACCTCAGCATTATAACTACGATATGTGGGAAGGCATCGAGTACGTATTGGACATTCGTAATCCAGTTGGAAAACGGGTTACCACTTTAAATGTTAAAGATGCTCCTATACAGTTAGATGGTGAATACGATGTCGTGATGAACAATTATCGCGCTGGAGGCGGAGGCAATTTTACCATGTTCCAAGATAAGCCCGTTATTAAAGATATTCCAATGGACATGACAGAAATAATCGTCAACTATATACGTGAAAGACGGACAGTAAAAGCAAGCGTCAATCATAATTGGAAAGTTATTTGGTAATAGTTTCAAAATGGCTAGCAGATGCAGTGCAAGCATAAGAAATCATGTATCCCATTTCGACACTTATAGATAAAAAATAGTAAAAACAAGCGCTCACTTTTATAAGTGGGTGCTTGTTTTTTCTTTTCAAAGGAATCGATTCATTAGTTATGAATAAAAAAGCAATGACATATGGTTAAAAGAATGACTAAAGTGGAGATGAGGGATTTCTATATTTATTTATGTAGTTAAAGCGGGCGATTCTCTATTTTCCATTGCAAACAAGTACCAAGTTTCAATGGACAGTATACGCGCTATTAATAATTTAACAACCGACAATTTAGTAGTAGGTCAGGATTTACTTATTCCGACAAATATATACATTGTGCAACCGGGGGATTCACTGTATACGATTTCTCAAATGAGCTTCGTTTCTATTGAAAAAATACGACTTTTCAATGGATTGCATTCGGATGTATTAATGATAGGAACGAGGTTATATTTGCCTCCAAGAACGAAGTACAGCGCAGAAAATTTAAGTTATATAACACCTTCAACCCCCGATAGAAATACGAGACTTATAGAAAGATATGCACCTATTAATACCTTTTTAGGCATCTTTGAGTATCATGTTTTAGAAGATGGAAGCTTAAGTACATTAGACGATCAGCAAATGATACAAACAGCAAGAGAGAATAGAGTAGCTCCTCTTGTCGTTATTACGAATTTGAGTTCTACCGGCTTTGATCCCGAATTAACGAAGCAAGTATTAGGTTCAACCGAAATTAGAAATCGTGTTATCAACAATATATATCAATTAGTTAAAAACAAGAACTACGCGGGAGTAAATATTGACTTTGAACAAGTACCAGAAGAACTAAGGGATCTATATACTGGCTTCTTGCATACATTAAGGGCTAGATTAAGTCCTGAAGGATATTATACATCTGTTGCAGTTCCACCTAAGACGAATGATAATATCCCCTGGTTAAGAGGGTATGATTATGGCGGAATTGGAGCATCTGTAGATTTTGTCTTTCTCATGGCTTATGACTTTCACGAAGCAAGTAGCCCACCTGGCCCTGTAGCTCCGATAACGGAAGTAAGAAAAACAATTCAGTTTGCACTTCAACATATGAACAGAAATAAGATCATTCTTGGTGTTCCCCGCTATGGCTACGATTGGACAATGGACAACGGAAACGCGGTAAGTGCTAGGGCAGTTTCTGTAGATGAAGCAGTTGAAAATGCAATGGCAGCCCAAGTACCAATCTCTTATTCTACCGAGTACCAACAGCCCTTTTACCAATATTGGGATATAAACGGTCAAAGACATATCGTATGGTATGAGGATTCCAGAGCACGTGCTGAAAAACTAGAACTAGTAGTGGAGTATCGATTGAAAGGAGCTGGAGAATGGCAATTAGGATTACAATTTGCCCAGTCCGCTGTACTATTTGAAGAGTTTTTTAACACGAAGAAGGTGCTGTAAGAGAAGCGAGATAAGGCCCCGTTAATTAAATTGGGGTCTTCTATTACCCATAAAGCCTATACGAGGGGGAGCGTAATGAAAAAAATATGGCTACTAGGGTTTGGTTTTTTTAGCATTAGTTTAGGATGGGCTTTATACAATGGATTCGTCCCATACTTTCTGAATGATTACCTTTCGAGTACAGCGCTCATTGGCTTTCTAATGACAATTGATAATTATTTTGCTCTTTTTTTACAACCTTACATTGGAAACCGCAGTGATCGAACGAATACTCGATTTGGACGCCGTATGCCTTATTTACTCATCGGTATTCCCTTTGCTGCTATATTCTATGGCCTTATTCCTTTTCATACAAGCTTGCTTACATTAATCCTATTTATGGTGTGCATGAATTTATCCATGGCTATTTTTCGATCACCGACCATTGCCTTAATGCCTGATATTACACCAGAAGAAAAACGTACAAAAGCAAATGGTGTGATTAACTTTATGGGTGGTTGCGGTGGTATTTTAGCATTTAGTATAGGCTCATACCTTTTTGGTATCAAAGAGTCGTTACCATTTTTAGCGGTATCCGCTACCTTAATAGTAGCGTTAGTTGTCGTTTTTAGAAATATCCGTGAAAAAGAAGACACTATTCCTTTCATCGAACCAATGAAACCAAAAATAAACTACAAGGCAGAATTAAATAAACCAACTATTTTTCTTTTAGCCGCAATCTTTTTTTGGTTTATGGCTATACAAGGAATGGAAGCATTATTTACATTATACGGAGTAAACGAACTTGGTTTATCGAAAAGTGCCTCTGCATTTTCTTTAGCTTTTTTTTCATTAAGCTTTGTTCTTTCAGCTATTCCAAGTGGCATTTTGGGAGCAAAGTTTGGTAAGAAAAAAGTAATCTTATTTGGCATAGTCGGTTTATTTTTTGTTTTCTTCTTATTAAATTGGGTCGAATCCGTCTTTTCGTTACGAAGTCTTCTGTTAGTTGGAGGCGTATTTTGGGCATGCATCAATATTAATTCTTACCCATACATCGTTTCCCTTGGAGCTGAACATAGTTTTGGAACAAGAACGGGCTTATATTATTTCGTTTCCTCGTTAGCAGCTATCATTTCACCACCGACTTTAGGGTTACTAATTGATTTATTTGGTTTTGGTATTCTATTTAATGCAACTGCTGGTAGCATGCTCTTTGCATTCATATGCATGGCAAGAGTCAAAAGCGTTCCCAATCAGAAACCAATTATAAGCACATAACAAAACCGACCTCCAAATGGATAGCCGGTTTTTGTTCATAATTTTATATTTTTAAGCTAGTTTCTCAATAGATGCAACATGTAAAACCATCAAGATTAAAGGAATATCCAGTCGGAACAACAAATGCTACAATATCTTTTGGTGAACCGAACTTTTCCATTTTCTCCATCACTTCAGGCAATACCGTTTCCGAACTAGAAGTCGTATATGCAAGAAGCAACTCGTCTTTCAATACTTTCATAAGGTGGAAAATGTTCACACCAACCAGCTTCGCAATACCGCCAAGCACTACAATGATGAATAAAATCATCGTCGCATACACTAATATCATTAACTTACCGAGTGGGACTAATGATTCCAACCCGAATTTAGAGACCGTTACCCCGATCAAAGCAAATACACCAAATAGAGTGAATTTCATAATAAAGTTCGTCACCGATTTTTACATTTACTAAATATTTTACAACGCTATCTATTTTTGGGAGTCTGGTTGTATTTTTCTTGTACTTCTAAATAAAGAACTTGTAGAAACTTTTTATTATTTACTTTCATTTTGGCGAAGTCTTTCCTTCCTTCTTGCATTTGGATCATTTGATTTCTAATTTCTTGAAAATCAAAGTAACGAGGTGCATAATGTTCAAATTCCGGGTTCATGTAATCAATCGCACCTAAAGAAGCTATATTGTTCATAGCCATTAGTATTGTTCGACGTAAGCGTTGTTCTATTGCTTTACTTTCCCTTTGAATATTGACGGAAGGAATTCCTGATTTTGTCGAAATGGCTTCGTATAATTCTTTTAATGGAGGCAATTGGGTCATGGAATCATGTTGATCGAACAAGAACTCCATCATTGCAATGATATCATCGCTTCCCACCTCTCCAATAACCCCCATATCGCTTAAGATAGAATAAACGATTTCTTTCACACTTTGTTTTTTATAAATTGGTTTAGATGGAGTAATATTTGCTAAAGACTCTTTAATTGCAAGTAAAGAATCTTGCAATCTAAATTGCTCCGCTATCTTTCTTAAGATACTTTGAACTTCTATTCGATTTATGGGCTTATGTATAAAAAATTCTACCCCTTTTTCATAGGCTTCGCCGACCATTTCCTTATTAACAATTTGAGAGATCATAATAAATTGCCCTTCATATCCCTTTTTTCTTAATTGTTCTATCGTTTCAATGCCATCCAATTCGGGCATTAAAAAGTCGATTAACACAACATCTGGGTGCATTGTAGCGATTGGTGATAACGAACTGATACCGCTATCTGCATCACCAATTACTAAACCAAGATCTCCTTCCGTTATAATCTTTTTTAACATTTTTCTGCTTGCTGTATCATCATCTACAATAAAATAACGCAGGTTGGTTCACTCACTTTCTTATATTGTTCGTCGGAAGTTGGATATGAAAAACAGTTCCTTCGTTCATCGTTTCCACTCGGATTTCACCAGTTAGCGTTTGGATAATTTCTCTTACATGTGAAAGTCCAATCCCAGTGGCGGCAACTCCTTTGTCGTTATACTTTGTCGTATAACCAGGTTCAAAAATAAGCGATATATCTTCTTCTGGAATTCCTTTTCCAGAGTCTTTTATCGTAAAGAAAGTATAACTAGGTTCCTCATACATACTTATATGTATTTCCCCTTTATCCGAAATGGCTTCTACGGCATTGGCGACGATATTGTTTAGTAAAGCGAGTAATGGAATTTGTTGATCGGTTTCAAAATCGAATTCTGTCGAAATGGAAAAGTGTATATGTTTCATTAACAGCTCACTATATTTTTCATTTGCATGGATCACGAGCTGAAGTACTTCAGACAAATAGATAGGGTCATCTTTCTTCCCTTTTGTCATATTCTTTAATCCGGCTAAAATTCGTTGGGAATCTTTTTTCACTTCATGAATCTCTTGTGCAATATGTAATGCTTGTACACTTAATACGTGCATATCGTGTTGCTTTAATTTTCGGTACAAATCATGACTAGAAGCGGTAATCTGTTCAATATGATCCATCGATTTTTCCAAGTAAAGGGTTTCCGCATATAACTCCGAGTTGACTCCAAGCATTTCTTCCATTCGTTTCTTTTGCTCGGCAATAGCAATAGAGCTATACAAGCCTACTACAAAATAGCCACGAAGTACTGCCACTCCTAATAGTAATGCTAATTCCTCAAAACCTAAACTCTCCTTATACATAAACCAATTTCGTACAGAATGCTCTACACTATTTGAGATAAATTCAAACCCAACACCCCATGCCCCTAATAGAAAGGGAGTAGCTTTATACTTTTCTACATTTATCATTCGTAGTCCTAAAGCAAAGAAAAAATAAAACAAAAATGCAGGTGCGTGACTAACAAAACTTAGCCAGAAGGATTCTCCATATAATAATGTCTCCCTTATCATACGTGCAATCACAACTGCTAGTCCCGTAATAGACCCTGTTAAAAGGATTGAAGCAGGTGGTCGAATAAGGATAAGTAAAAAGAACGTTATACTTCCTAAACCAAAACGAAAATGTTCCCCGCTAAAAGGAATAACCTTAAACTCACTTGCCAATACAGTTAACAGGACAGTCAGGATAATGGCAAACTTACTATTTCGTAAAATCATGAAACTCTCCTAGAAAGGCTTATTTAATAATTTGAGTATAACATCGAACAATCGAGAAGAAAAAAAAGACGAAACATTTATATGCTTCGTCTTTTCGCTATTTTTATGCTTTTTTAACAAATTCCGATTTTAACTTCATCGGACCAAAACCGTCAATTTTACAATCAATATTATGATCCCCGTCGACTAAACGAATGCTTTTAACTTTTGTCCCTATTTTTAAAGTAGATGAACTACCTTTAACTTTAAGGTCTTTAATGACAGTAACAGAGTCTCCGTCATTTAATATATTGCCGTTTGCATCTCGCACAACTTGTGTATCTTCACTTTCTTCTGCTCCTCCAGCAGTCCACTCATGGGCACATTCTGGACAAACGAAAAGAATTCCGTCTTCATATGTATATTCTGAGTTACATTTTGGGCAATTAGGTAAGTTAGCCATTTTTCTTTTCCTCCATTCAAACACAGTTCCTATTATGCCTCTATAGTACCATGTCACGGTATTTTGACAACCGTTTCATTATACTTCTACTATATACTAATATATAGTAAAAAATGGGTGATGAAATGAAAACAAACATTTACGTAAATAATGAGAAGTTCATAGCAGGGATGACCATGAAAGATAGTACAAAGCTTGAGAGTAACAATATGGCACTTCATGCTTGTGAAAATGTGAAGCATGTATTAGAAAATCGAAAAAGTTTAGCTACTTCTTTACAATGTGGACTAGAAAACTTCGTTTGTGCCAATCAAACACATAGTGCAAATTTCCACAAGGTAACGTATGCGGACAAAGGGCGCGGAGCAAACCAGATAGATACAGCCATTGCAGATACGGACGCCTTGTACACGTATGAACCAAATTTGCTATTATCCAGCTTCACTGCCGATTGTGTCCCGGTTATTTTTTTCAATGAAGTAAGTGGTCTTATAGGTGTTATTCATTCCGGTTGGCAAGGAACAGTTAAAGAGATATCCTTCAAACTTTTTGAGCATTTAAAGCAAGTGGATCATTGTAATCCAACTGATTTACACGTCCAAATTGGTGCAGCGCTAAGCCAAGAGAAATTCGAAGTGGATGCAGATGTATATGTTAAGTTTAAAGAACTTGGCTATGCGGATGATTTTATATACTACAATGACCAAACTAATAAGTACCATATTGACAATCAGCTTACTGTGAAAAAGCAATGTGAACTAGTAGGCATTCCATCTAAGCAAATTACAATTGATCGAACATGTACATTTTTGAATCCGAATGGCTTCTCTTATCGCCAAGATAAAAGAAGTGGGAGGCATATGAGTTTTATTATGAGAAACGATCATTTACCTTCTGCATAGTGAAATCTAAATAGAAAGCACATCAACTTGAGCCATTGATGTGCTTTTTATGCATTTCTCATTTCTTTAGACAGTGAAAACTGACCTCTAAACTTTATACAATATTGACACTTTTAAAGGAGCCAATTACTTGCTAAGATATTCAAAAATGAAATAAAGAAAGAAGGCTCATTATTATGAACCCAGTAAAAAGTTATTCAAACACAAATACTGTTGATATGATCATAACCGCAATGTTAATCGCACTCGTATTTGTTGCAACGGTTCTTTTAAACATTAAACTGCCTATTACTGCAAATGGTGGTTTAGTTCATCTCGGAACAGCCATGCTTTTTATAGCATCCATTTTATTTGGCCCTAAAAAAGGAGCAATTGCTGGTGCTGTTGGGATGGGGTTATTTGATCTAATGATGGGGTGGACATTGTGGGCGCCTTTCACTATTGTTGCTCGAGGTTTACAGGGATACATTGTTGGAAAAATTGCCTGGTCAAATGGTCGTAATGGAAACAGCTATGTCTTCAATCTAGTAGCAACAATTTGTTCTGTTCCTTTTATGCTAGGCGTTTATTATATTTGCGAACGAGTTATATTTGGTAGTTGGGTTATTCCTTTAGCTTCTATTCCCGGAAATCTCGTTCAAATTGTAGTAGGTATGTGTATTGCTCTTCCGGTTTGTGCCGTGTTAAAGAAAGTTCCTATTTTTAAATAGAAACTTTTAAAAAGAATCTTCCATCCCAAATTTGGGTGGAAGATTCTTTTTAAATTTAAACTTTTTCTAATTTCTTTGTTTCTTCCTCGGGAAAATCCACTTCGTTCAGTATGTCCTCACTTAAACCAAGAGTATTCGCTGTGGAAGCATGAATTTCGCGGAAAAGCTCTGGGTTTTCCACTAAAGACACGCCGTAAGAAGGAATCATTTCTTTAATTTTCGGTTCCCACTCTTTTACATGCTGTGGGAAGCATTTGTTGATTACTTGAAGCATAACATGAACAGCTGTAGATGCACCTGGAGAAGCACCTAGTAATGCAGCAACTGAACCATCAGCTGCAGTGACAACTTCGGTACCAAATTGAAGCGTACCTTTACCGCCTGCTTCTGTATCTTTAATCACTTGTACACGTTGTCCTGCTACTACGATATCCCAATCTTCACTATTGGCATTTGGAACAAACTCCCGTAACTCCTCGATACGTTGTTCTTTCGATAACATAAGTTGTTGAACTAAATATTTCGTTAATGCCATGTTTTTTGCACCTGCTGCTAACATAGTGATCACATTATTCGGCTTTACAGAACCTATTAAATCCATATTTGATCCAGTTTTTAAGAACTTTGGTGAGAAGCCAGCAAACGGTCCAAATAATAATGACTTTTCGTTATTTATATAGCGTGTATCCAGGTGTGGAACAGACATTGGTGGAGCACCAACTGCAGCCTTACCATATACTTTTGCATGATGTTGCGCTACAACCTCTGGATTTTTGCATACTAAGAATAATCCACTTACCGGGAATCCGCCAACATGTTTACTTTCAGGTATACCCGTTTTTTGCAGTAAAGGTAAGCTTCCGCCTCCGCCGCCTATAAAGACAAATTTCGCATTAAGGTATTCAAGTTTACCGCCTTCACTTTTCACTTTTACTTCCCATAAACCGTCATTCGTACGTTTAATATCATCCACTTGATGATTATATCTAATATCAACATTTTGACTCTTTAAATGGTCAAACAGCATACGCGATAAAGCACCAAAGTTAACATCTGTTCCAGAGTCGATTTTTGTTGCTGCTATCGGTTTATCCAAAACTCGGTCTTTCAGCATAAGTGGAATCCATTCCATCAGTTTTTCTGGATCATCAGAAAACTCCATTCCTTCAAATAACGGATTATTTGAAAGCGCTTCAAAACGGTTTTTCAAAAATTTAACGTTTTGTTCTCCGTGTACATAGCTTATATGCGGCAATGGCATAATAAAGTCCTCTGGATTGCGAATTAGATCGCTCTCTACGAGGTATGACCAGAACTGTCTAGAAAGTTGAAATTGTTCATTGATTTTTATTGCTTTGCTAATATCTACCGATCCATCTGGTTTTTCGGTCGTGTAGTTTAGCTCGCACAGTGCAGCATGCCCCGTTCCCGCATTATTCCACTCATTAGAGCTTTCTTCTCCTGGTTTATCCAGTTTTTCTAGCACTGTAATTTTCCAGTCTGGTGCTAATTCTTTTAGCAGTGTCCCCAAAGTTGCACTCATGACTCCGGCACCAATTAAGATAACATCTGTTTTTGTTTGTCCGTTACTCATTTTTACCATATCCTTATATCCTAAGTTTTGCAGAAAGGATGTAGACGCTCCTTCTTTGGCGTTGCAGTAAGACAAGACGCAACCTAGGAACACATCTTTTCTGTATCAATATCCTTATATTAGTTTAGCATAGTTATTTCAAGATTAAAACATCTCAAACTCAATCTATGTCGTATATTGTAGGATAAAGTCGTGGAATCAAGGAGAGATTATGGGGGAAATTCCAGAAGAGATATACATCAACCTTTTATATACTTATAGTGTAAATAAATTCCTTTTTCACTCAAGTCAATGACTAGTCGTAAACCCCTAAGTATAATGAAAATGAATGCTCTACTAATCAAGGAATGAAGGACAGAGATATGACCTTCTCCCTCGAAGCCATCCGATAATACATAGTAGGAATGTTTTTTACTTTGAATATTTTACATAGTCGATGCTGAGGAAGCAGCTGCTTGGTCAGCCTTCACACAATCAATTGAGACAACAAGCGCAATAATGATGGTCTCCATCTCTTCATTCAATATTTGAACTTGGTAGCTATCTCCCCAAGTGAACCACTCCTTGCTTACTTTACCGACAACTTCACCATGCTTTAATACTTGAAAATCCATATCCCACCAGTTGCCATATACTTCCATACCTGCCGCATCAATCGTATAGCGTGCTTTAAAGAAGGAAAACTCCTTCTTTATTGTTAACTCCTCTCGACCATTCACCTCAACAAAAAACTTCGGTAGAAAACTGAATACCTTTTTCGTAATGAGTGCGACTTCCTCTCTAGTTGTGTTCATAATGGAGAATGTCTTTGGAATTTGCATAAAACTGCCCTCCACGTAATAAACATCTTGCTCCTGGTGATCCTTTACGGTAAATTTGCCACTTAGACTGAACACTTTTTGCTTTATATAAAGTTGCTTCATGCTATTCCTCCTTCGATATTGCATATTACTTGAGCGCCATTCTTCCTTTATCTAGCAAGAAAAGGGAGGAATATTAAGCAGTGAATAAAAGAAAATTTATGTCGAAATTTACTTTTCATCCGAAAATGATTATTTTTGCACTAATGATTGCCATGCTAGCTTTATCCATATTAAGTTTAGGATTCGGCGCAATTTATATTACACCTTCGGAAATCATTCAATACTTAGTTGGAAATGGACAACAAAGTCAGGCATTTATTCTATACAATTATCGTATTCCACGTATTATAATCGCTATCATCGTAGGGGCTGGACTAGCTACAGCTGGGGCTATTCTACAAGGTGTCCTCCGCAATCCATTAGCCTCTCCCGATGTAATTGGAGTCACAAAAGGGGCTGGATTAGCGGCTGTAATGGTCATGGTTCTATTTCCAACGGCTCCGATTATTTATCTGCCCCTTTCCGCTTTTATTGGAGCTGCGATTGTTGCAGTAATCTTGATGTTATTTGTTTATAAACAAAGTGCTCAACCTACTACAATTGCTTTAGTCGGTATCGCTCTAGGGGCAATATGCCAAGCGGGGATCGAATATTTTATGGTCAAGTTTCCCGACAATGTGAATATGACTCTTTTGTGGTTGGCAGGGAGTTTATGGGCTAGAGGATGGGATCAAGTATATCTGTTGCTTCCATGTCTCATTCTTATCCCAATACTCATTGGTTTAACTTCGAAATTGGATATATTGAGTCTTGGTGATGATATCGCTACAGGTCTTGGTGAAAGATCAAAGCCACTAAGGTATGTTTTACTAGGCGTTTCGGTAATTATAATTGGCGTATGTGTTGCCACGGTAGGGTCTATCGGTTTTATTGGTTTAATTGCTCCTCATATTGCCAGAAAAGTTGTAGGATCTAAATACAAATTATTACTCCCTACTTCCGCGATTTTCGGCGCGCTTCTTCTATTAATTGCCGATAGTCTAGGAAGAGGATTATTCCCTCCAATGGAAATACCCGCTGGAATAATTACAGCAGTTATTGGGGCACCTTATTTTTTATATTTATTACGTTCTGAACGAAAAAATCATAAGAAAGGGGCGAAAAAGTCATGACAACTTTATCAGCAGAGCATCTTTCTCTCTCTTATGGGACAACTCAAATCCTTAATAATATCAGTTTAGAAGTTCCGGAAGGTAAAATTAGTGTGATTATCGGTTCTAATGGGTGTGGTAAGTCAACTATTTTACGATCCTTGGCTAGGTTATTAACGCCCCAGGAAGGGATGGTCTATTTAGATGGAAAAGCGATTCATCAGCAATCTTACAAAGAAATCGCTAAAAAATTGGCCATTTTACCTCAAGGGCTTGATGCACCAGAAGATATCACTGTTAAAGAGCTATGTTACTATGGGAGACATCCACATAAGGGCTTATTTTCTAGACCAACACCGGAAGATCATTCCATTGTAGAACGTGCATTAGCTGCAACAAAAATGACTGAATTTGCGGATCGTACATTGGATGAATTATCTGGGGGACAAAGACAAAGAGCATGGATTGCAATGGCCTTAGCACAAGATACAGACCTTTTGTTATCCTGTTGATCAAACACCGCTTTGTATTCCCATTGGATTATCAGTAAGATAACGATAAGTAAAGGGACCACTGCTATTAAGATGCAGTGGTCCCCTTTATTATTTGAACCATTAGAGCATTTTACCTGTATAGAAAGAGCTAGCAAATTGATCAAAATCATAGTCTTTTAGTTCCTCTAAAGTAATATTTGCATGTGAACCTTCATGCACCATTAAATTACTGTTTGGACCAAGATGGATTAAAACAACAGGCTTGTCAGTAGCATATGCGTAACCAAGTTCCCATGCTGTTCCACTGTCCGAATAGTTGCCATGATAGATACCTACGACGATTTCCGCCCACTTAATATGTTTTATATCATTCATAAATGTTTCAATTGACCATTGACGTGAACCAACTTCAACACGTTCATCAATTGGATTTCTCAACGGTGAGAATACTTTCAAACCTTTTTCGGCCAAAATTGCCTCAACCTGTTCTAAGCATTCAATTTCCTTCTCATTAAAAAATGGGCTGGCTAAATAAACTCTTTTCATAAATTTAATCTCCTTCAACTTTCGTTAGTTGTTTACAACGGTGAAACCATTCGTCACTTCTCTGCCAATTGTATTCAAAAAGCCTCTTCATTTCAACACTCCGAATAACTACTACAATTTCTTTTAGAAATTAGCTTTCAAAACAATAATCTGTTTACCGTTCACTTATGGTAAGGCTCTTCGCTACTAATGTAAATGCGGTTTTCCCAATAAACACTTATAATATTTAGAAGGTTGGATACGTGTGCTAACAAATAAGCTTTCCTTAATAGGTGAGCGACAAGTGGACTTAGTGGATATAAAAAATATTGACGTAAGGTTTCTCACTTCTGGAAGAAAAATTTTTGCCTCCTCATCCTTTCCTATACAAAAAGCTTCCAGCCGATAGAAATGAACTGAGCCCTTTAAAGTAGACAGTTTAATAAAAAGAGAGTTTGCAGTTTAGGCTGCGATGAGATGGTTTCGGTATGCTTCCGGAGCCATCTTTTTTAAATCCCATTGCTTTCGTTCTGAGTTGT
>NZ_VDGG01000020.1 GCF_006861775.1 Psychrobacillus soli
TTTTTAGTTCATACTTCTTCTGTACCCAATAAAAAAGAAGATGAATCAGTTTGGTGAAAAAAAAGAGTGAACTAGAAACAATTTTTCGTTATTTTTTATGGAGTATTTCTAAAGTATACAGCTATGGGCGGCGACTCCTGCCGGATGAGTGGGCTAATGAGACATCCCTACGACGCCTAAGCGGCAGGGGATGGCTCATCGCTTACCCGGTGGAAAGCGTACGACTGCAGTGAAAATCCTAGCGGTCACCTAATAGGTCTTTTACCACGCATTATCCCTATTATGTGCGTCATTCCATTCATCGTTCCCATTTGTTATATCGGGCTAGAGACAGGCACTTTAGCGTTTTTGTTCTTAATTTATGAAACCAGCTTCTTGTAGGAATTCTTTGGCAACTGTTTCTACCATCATTCCTTCATTATCCACTTTAGCGTTCATCATTTGCATCGTTGTTTCATCAATTTTCCCGGCTAATTGAAGAAGTACTTCTTCTAATTCAGGATATTGTTTTAAAGTTTCTGTTCGAACTAGCGGGAGTGCGTGATAGGGTGGAAAATAGCCCTTATCATCCTCTAACACACGTAGATTGTACATTTGTAGTTGTCCATCTGTAGTATAGGAGTTGATCACATCGACTTCTTTTGCATTAATCGATCGGTACATAATACCGTGATCCATTCCTTTCACACCTTTGAACTCGATGTCGTATTCTTCTTGGAAACCAGGTAAGCCGTCTGGTCGATCAATGAATTCGAACACAGCGCCTAATACAAAGTCATTTGAAACTTTTGCAAAGTCACTAAACGTTTTAACGTTTAATTGTTCGGCTTCTTCTTCATCTAGTGCCAAAGTATAAGTATTGTTGAAACCGAAAGAATTTAATGCAGTAATGCCGTCTTCTGCTACTAGCTCTTTTGTTTTTGCTAAAGTCTCTTCCGCATTTCCAGCAGTTTCTTGATAATAGTTAATCACAATCGTTCCTGTATAATCGGGAATCACGTCAATATGGCCGTTAACCATCGCGTTCCAAACTACATTGGAACCTCCTAGGTTTTCTTTATAAGTAACGTCAATGCCTAACTTTTCTTCGATTAACTGCCCCATAATATTAGATAATATGATACTTTCCGTATTGTTTCTTGAACCTACGATTAAAGAATCTTCTGTTTTGAAGATACATCCTGTAAGCGAGGTTACTACTAGAAGGAGAAGGATAGATTTTATGAGATTGTTTTTTGTCATGTTATCACCTTTATTTTAACCCTTCTGGTGTTGTCCAACGTTCCAGGTAGGTAAAGAAAATCTCCAAAATAATTGCTAATAGCGCAGCAGGAATCGCACCTAGTAAGATTAAACCGTCAATTCCTCGAGTTATGCCTAGGAAGATAAAATCTCCAAGTCCGCCGGCACCGATGAATGCAGCAAGTGTCGCAGTTCCAACGTTAATAACAGCGGCAGTACGTACACCTGCCATTATCATTGGAATGGCAAGGGGAAGTTCCACTTTTATTAATACTTGTAGGCTTGTCATTCCCATTCCTTTAGCAGCCTCTACTGTAGCTTTATTGACATCTTTTATTCCTGTATACGTATTTCTAATAATTGGGAGTAATGAGTACAAAAATAGTGCGGCAATCGCAGTGTTTACACCAATTCCAAAAATAGGGATCATGAATCCAAGAAGGGCTAAACTCGGAATCGTTTGCATAATACCTGCTCCACCTAATACAATTGTCGAGAGTTTTGGCACTCGCGTGATTAAAATACCCAATCCAATTCCTAATACAATAGCGATTAACATAGAGAAAAATACGAGTTGAATATGAACCGAAGTGGCCTCTAATACTTCTTGCCAACGCATTTCCGCTTGTTGCATGAATTGTTCCCATATATTTAATTTATTCATTTAGATCCTCCAATTCCGTCCATTGGCTGGACAAAGCAGTGAGTAATGTTCCGCGAGTCACTAATCCTACTACTTTTTTTGCTTCGCTTAATACGGGAATAACCCCAGAACGTACATTGGGCATCATAACGATTGCGTCTTTAGCGGTTGCGGAGTCTAATAGAACGTATTCTGGAACAAGCATAATTTCTTCAATGGATTGGATCGTATTTACTTTTTTGATTAATTCATAAGCAGAAACAATTCCGACGAGGGTATCATCGTTATCATCTAAAATTATTAAGGAAGTAATTTTTTGTTGGCGCATCATTAATAGCGCTTTTTCTGGAGATCGATGAAGGTAAGATGTAACAACTTTTTCAGTCATGACGCTGACAACTGGCATTAGTTCCGGATTTTGAACGATGCGGTCTTTTCCGATAAACTCTTCTACAAATCCAGAAGCAGGTTCTTGTAATAATTTCTCAGGGGTGTCGATTTGAAGTAAATGACCGTCTCTCATAATCGCAATACGATCACCAAGTTTTAATGCTTCGTCCATATCATGTGTGACGAAAACAATTGTTTTTTTTAGTTTACGTTGAAGGGAAAGTAATTCTCCTTGTAGTTGATCACGCGTAATTGGATCGAGTGCTCCAAAAGGTTCATCCATTAAGATGACACGTGGATTAGATGCAAGGGCTCTTGCAACTCCTACACGTTGCTGTTGTCCACCAGAAAGTTCTTTTGGATAACGAGAGCTATAAACTTCCGGGTCAAGTCCGACCATAGTTAATAATTCTTTTACACGGGCTTTAATTTTTTCTTTGTCCCATCCTTTTAGTTCTGGAACAATGGCAATATTTTTTTCGATTGTGTAATGGGGGAAAAGACCAATTTGTTGAATAACATATCCGATATTACGTCTAAGTTCTGCGGCGTTTAATTTTGTAATATCTGTTCCATCGATGGAAATAGTGCCACTGGTATGAGAAATCATTCGATTAATCATTTTCATCGTTGTGGATTTTCCGGAACCACTTGGACCAATTAGTACAAGAAATTCTCCTTCTGGAATGTCGAAATTTACGGAATTTACGGCTTTAAAACCGTCTGCATACACTTTGCTTACATTTTCAAACTTGAGCATAAGTACCTCCTTTAAAATATGATGAGTCAATTTAAGTTAAATTTAATCAGTAGGTTCTCATCATTCCTGCTGATTGTTAGTTGAACCAAACGGACTTAAACGGATGGTTTCTTCTATACTTGATTAGACAAATTCCTTCCAGTCCTTTTTTAGGTATAAAAAAAGGACTTCTCAGCCTATCCATAATTGGATAAAAGAGATGCCTCTATGCCATTGCTAAGACATACAGTTAAAGTTCAGAAATGATCTTCTCAAAATGGTATCTACCTATGACGAAGGAAGTTAGTAGCAATAGAAACTGATAGATTCAGTTAAGGAACAAGTAGGTGAAATAAAATAGGGGATAATCGTCTGGTTTTTTGAAATAAAATCAATTATTGAATTTATCTAACATTTTAAGCATATCATTGTTTCCAACCATAGGCAACCAGGCTTACAACATGGATGTTACAAAGAGGAAGATAAATTCTCCTCATTTAAAAAGACTATCTATCATTTTAGTTAAAGGATAGGTACGTCTGTTTTGAAGAAAGTAGATAACTTTGTGTGTCATGAACCCAGTGTTCCTGGTATTTTAAACGATAGGAAAATGTGGTGGTTTGTACGCAATGTAGCAGGGTAGACATGACTCAATTAAGTATTTATTCGAACTAGAATCATTTATAAATTTTCTCTGTTATACTTTAAAATGAAAATTTTCAAAGAGAAAGGAGAAAAATATGCGAATTAAAACAAGACTGATTCTTGTTACTTCCATTTTGGTCATATCACTCATTGTAGTAGGTGGGTTCGCAACGTGGAGTTTGTCTCATACAGTAGCAAAAAATAACGAATTGAATACGCTGATGGAAATGCAAAAAATAGCGAAACAAATTCAGTATCGCCTTGCGGGTCTTTCCAATGATGAGCGGGCGCTTCTCCTCACAGGCGACAATACATATGCGAAGCAAATGGAAGAAAAGTCTACAAATATTAAAGAACAATTCGATAAAATGATTGCACTCTCGAATACATCTTCTACGAAGGAAACGATAGAAAATATTAAATCAGATTACGAACAGTTTTGGGCACAAAGTCAATTAGTCATTCAAAACAATGCGATAAATCGAACGAAGTCAGAGGAAATTCATTTTGGGGAAGAACGAAGAATTCGGAAAGAAGTATTAGATCCATCCTTTGAAGCATTCATTGAACAGCTAGATAGTAAGACAGCTGAAGTAGGGGGGGATTTGAAATTTCAATCCGCATTAAGTCAAGCAGTTTTAATCGGTATTTCCTTGGTTGCAGTAGTATTTGGCATCGTATTGAGTATCATTCTATTGAAAGCTATATTAGTTCCTTTACGTCAATTAAAGGAACAGATGACTGATATTGCTAGTGGGGATGGAGATTTAACGAAAGCTCTTCATGTGAAAAACAAGGATGAGTTAGGAGAAGTAGCCAGTTCGTTTAACCAGTTCCTTACTTCTTTAAAGGAAATGATTCAGCAAATTAGTTTTTCTTCTGCGCAGGCTGCTTCGTCAGCGGAAGAATTTTCAGCTAGCGCAGATGAGTCGAAACGAACATCCAATCAAATCGCGGGAAATGTTCAAAATGTTTCCATAAGTATGGGTGATCAAACGAAGATATTGAATGAAAGTTCGATTGCTGTAGAGCAATCTTTGCGCATGCTGCAAAGTATGACACTCCGAACGGCGGAAGTATCAGAAGAAACAAATGAAGTTAGTATACAAGCAGATAGTGGCGAGAAATCCGTGAGAGAAATCGTAACTTCCATGGAGGACATCCATCAATCAGTAAGTGCAACCGACGAAAAGATTATCTCATTGGCGGAAGATGCTATTAAAATCGGGGAAATTACAACAATTATTAACGAAATTTCGGATCAGACGAATTTACTTGCTTTAAATGCTGCAATTGAAGCGGCTAGAGCGGGTGAGCATGGCAAAGGGTTTGCTGTTGTAGCCGAAGAAGTACGAAAATTAGCGGAACAATCCAGTAAGTCAGCTAATCAAATTCGAACATTAATCACCAACATCCAAAGTACTACAAACGATACGGTCCATACAATTGAATTAGTAAAAACAAATGTAAATAGTGGAATTCAATTATCATCTGTTACTTCCGTTCAATTTCAGGAAATCATTCAATCTATTTCACAGGTGTCTGGAAAGGTACAAGAAATTGCAGCGGCAACTGAACAACTGACAACAGACTTTACGACGGTTGCGCAAAAGTATGGAGAAGTTTCTGGGTTATTCAAGGAGAACGCTGAAAGTGCACATGAAATTGCAGCAGCTACAGAGGAGCAGTTAGCATCCATGGAAGAAATACAAACGGCTGCCAGTTCTTTAACGACGATTTCTGATTCATTGAACGACATGGTGAGACAATTTAAAATTTAGCTATTGAAAACTTCCCGCCAATTGAGCAATAGGCGGGAAGTTTTTGTGTAAAAGTTAAATGCTATACGTAATCTTAATTAGAAGAAAGTTTTTTAATAGTGATTACTGCGTTCACACCTGTTTGTGTGCCTCCTGCATTTACTAATAAGTCTAGGTGGCTAGTTTGAGATGTATGATTTCTAAGTGTTAACTCGGTATTGGCCTCTAATTGGAGGATTTGAATGCCTAAATTCTGTGCATTTCCATCATCTGCACCAAAGGTTGTATTTGTTGCTTCAATCCCGTTAGCAAATAGGGTTAACTGATTCGATTGTTTGCCAGTAACGTGATAGATAATCTCGTATATCCCGCTATATTTAATCGTAATTTTAGATTTTCCAGCAGTATGTGAAATCCCTTGTGTTATAATGCCGTTTGAATCGAAAGAAATATCCTCTTCTTGATGAATCCGTTGTTCACCAATGTTATAAATGTATGCAAATTCAGCAATTCCACCAGTCGTTCCATCAACACCAGGAGGTCCTTGAGCCCCTTTTTTTCCCGGTGGACCTTCTAATCCCGTAAATCCTCGAGGTCCTCTTTCACCTCGTTCACCAGGAGGACCTTGGATCCCCGGCGGACCTTCCAATCCCATAGGACCTCTTCTGCCTCTGCTAGTATGCACATTGCCACATTTACTACATGGCTGCTTATTATCCAATTAATTTCACCTCCCCTATTGATTAACGTATTCAAAAAAGGAGAGGGGAATTGGACTTTCTGTAGTAATTCATGGGTATGTTACATTTCCATAGGTGCTTTAATGCCAAGTAGTCTTAATGATTCTTCTAATACAATTACAACAGATTGAACGAGCGCAATGCGATAAGATAAATAATAGGTATCCTTCATTATTTGCACATTTCCGTAAAATGAATTAAATGTTTGCGCCAAATGCACGGCGTATTTTGCTAGTAAAGATGGATCATATTCAGCTGTTGCACGCTCAATAACCGGTGGGAACTGCTCGATGGATTTAATGATTTCCCACTCGTAATCATTCACATCAGTGACCTCAAAAGCGCTTTGTGCAGATGCTTTTCTTAAAATAGAACAGGCTCTTGCATACGTGTATTGAATATAAGGACCGGTTTCACCTTCTGTTTGAAGCATTTTCTTCAAGTCAAAATCAATGTCATGCTTTCGATGCTGTTTCAAATCACTAAAGATAACAGCTCCAACACCGACTATTTTCGCAACTTCTTTTTTATTTGCTAAAAGAGGATTTTTTTCTTCAATCGTCGTCTCAGCTAACTGAATTGCCTCATTTAAAACTTCTTCTAATAAAATGATCTTCCCTTTACGTGTCGATAACTTTTTACCGTCTTTTAAGATAAGACCAAAAGGGATATGAAGAATAGCGTCTGACCATTCATAGCCCATTTTGCCAAGCACAAGCTTTAATTGCGCAAAATGCAAACTTTGCTCATTTCCTACAACATACAATGATTTGGCAAAGTCGTAAGTCCGTTTTCGATGAATAGCTGCCGTAATATCCCTTGTCGCATACAAAGTTGCGCCATCGGATTTTTTTATGAGGCAAGGGGGGAAGCTATCTCCAACATCTACCACAAGTGCACCATCAGATTCGAGTAATAAATTCTTTTGAAGCAACTCACCAACAATTGGTTCCATTTTGTCATTGTAATAAGCTTCCCCTTGGAAAGAGTCAAATGACACCCCAAGCAGATCGTATATTTGTTGAAACTCTTTAAGTGACTCGGTTCTAAACCATTCCCAAAGTGCTAATGCTTCTGCATCTCCATCTTCTAACAATTTAAATGCAGCTCTTCCTTTGTCATTTAAGGAATCATCTACTTTAGCTTCCTCGTGAAAGCGAATATAAAGGGCTAAAAGCGTTTCAATAGGAGTTTCTCGAACTTTCTTTTCATTTCCCCATAATTTATAAGCTACTAGCAACTTCCCGAATTGGGTGCCCCAATCGCCAAGATGATTGATCTTAACAGGTTTATAACCACTTTTTTCATGTAATAAAGCAATAGAATTTCCAATGACGGTAGATCTTAAATGCCCCATGGAAAATGGTTTTGCAATATTGGGAGAGGACATATCAATCGAAATAATGCCTCCAGAACCTATGTGGGAAGAACCATATTGTTTTCCTTGTTTGAGAATAGTAGTCAAAATGGAATAGGTAAATGTCGTTCTTTTCATAAAAATATTTACGTACCCATTTACTGCTTCAACTTTTTCAATTTTTTCGTCCTTAATAGTAGCTGCAAGTTCTTGTGCAATAAGGATAGGCGATTTTCTGAGTTTTTTAGCAAATGGAAAGCAAGGAAGAGCAAAATCACCCAAGTGGGCATAAGTAGGTATTTCAATCATATCTTCTTCGATTAACTCAGATGTGAAGCATTGAAGTATTTCTACTATTTTCTTTTTCAATTGTACTCCTCCTCATTATTATTACAGGTGCCTGGCACCCGTAACATTGTTGTAATATACATTGGTTATTAGGTAAATAAAAAAGCTTTCGTCTCATTATATTAATGAGACGAAAGCTTAACTTCCGCGGTACCACTCAATTTGCCTATTTGGCCACTTTCTCTATAACGGTGAGTTTCCGGCTTGCGCATCTCCAAAGTGCGTTTCACAATTCTTCTTAACTAGGCTTTCACCATCCCTAGCTCGCTTCATAATCGGATATTGCTACTCTCTTCATCTAAGATATTGTATTTGAATGTAACAAATTGAATAGAAAAAGTCAAACTGTTTTGAAAATTATTAAATGGGTATAAACTCGTTAAACAATATGAATATCTACTATTTTATTTGAAGTGTTGTTGCTAGTGTCAGCATTTTCTTGTATTACCCAATTGATGGATAGAAGTTGTTTTAAAGTATGGAAACTTTTTGTTTCGATTTCTAGATGTTGGATTCCCGTATCCGTAATCTGATAATCTTGTTCAGCGACTTTATTAAACTTCATTTGTAAAAGATTTTTGAGCCCATTCATTGTTAAAAACTTCACCATATAACCATCTTGAAGGACGGATTTAAAGATGTCCTTATCTTGCTCGTATAATTTTAGCAAATTATTGAAATTAAACTTTGTATTTATACGCTCCAAATCGCTAATTTGCTTTTCCTCCAGGAGTGTAACCATTTGCTCATTGGATAGCCCGTTACTGCGCAAAGTCTCAATCATATAAGCATCCATCATTGATATCATATTATTACCCATTTCTCAACCTCCAGTGTAATAAATAAATAGTTAATAAACTAATCATAACAGAATTCAAACTACTTTAATTGGTTTATATATCTTCCTTCTAACGCTAGGACTAAGGGCTTAATTAGAAGAGATGCATCATTTATCTGAAAAATTAAAATCCATGCACCCCAACGGTTGAATGCAAATATAATAGTTTAGTTATAATTTTAATAGCTACATAGTTATTTTGAATTAAAAATACATTGTGCAATAATGTACAAGGACAAAAAAAGTTCACATAACTGATGAATTTATGACACAATTAAATTCGTAAAAGGAGAAATACGGGAGAACGCTTTCCGATTATCCAATAGCGGGCTAGGTTTAACGATTGTTCCAGAATGTGTGCTAGAGCGAGATAATGTGGAAACGGAAGCGAATCTGTTCACTTTGGGAAATCCAATTTACAAAAATACGGTAGTTGTCAGCTATGTGAAAAACGTGCCATTGTCACCTGCTGCGGTTGCATTTTTACAAATGACAAAGGAAAAATATATGCGATTTTAAGGGGGAAATAAGGTATTTACTTTCATTATGGAAGCAATTAAAAATAGAAAACAGAGTCTGAAGTAACGTTAGATTATCTCAAACTCTGTTTTATTATGGCTAAATGGGGACCAAGAACCTTTCACAAACACGCTATAAAATCAAAAAAAGAGATGTTATTTGTTTAGTTTCCACACAGCGTAATTAAGACCAAGGGCAAATGTAACCCACCCGATGTACGGCACCATAAGCGCTCCAGCAGTATTGTCTACTTTTTGAAATTCATACGCTGTTAAAGCTATTAAGGCAAGCATAGCAGACATTTCTATCAAAGCAGTCCCTCGAAGATCCCAACGAAAAAATAGAAAAGACCATAAAAAGTTAAGACCCAGTTGTAATTCATATAAGGGAATTACCTGAGCCTCTTCTTTTGTGTGACTAATTTTTTCATCCGCTCGATATTTTGCTATGCCCATTATAGTATAAAGGGATGTCCATACGATCGGAAAGACAGCGGCTGGAGGGGCAAAGGAAGGTTGTTTTAACTTTTTGTATTTATCTTGTGCATTTCTGTTTGCTAACCATCCAGTAATAGATCCTCCTACAACAGGAACAAGAATGCTAAGTGCTAATCGTTTTTTGTTAATACGTCCATCTACTTTTATAAATTCCACACTGCATACCTCCTACTATTTGCTATTTATACTATTCCCCATTTCCCAAAGTAAAACCAAGAAATTATTTAACGTATCTATTTTGATAGAATTGTCAGAAATGGTAGAATGAAATAAAAACTAAATTTTGGAGTTCCTGATGAAGTTAGAATTTTTACATACAAATGACATACATAGCAATTTTGACAATTTTGCAAAGTCGCAACACTCATAAAATAGCATAAAGATGAGCATACAATCGTGTTGGAAGGGCTAGCTCCGATTTTCTACAAAGAGCTTCTATCTATCATAGCCTTACAAACAATCGAAATGAAAAATATCGTGCCGAAGAAATCAAGGATGTCATTCGCTTATATGCAGATAAAGAGGAATTTATATGTGAATAGATGGAAAGAGACAGCAAAATTGGAGGTAAAACTTTGAAAAAAAATAAGCCAAAGAAAATAAGACAAAGAGGTATTGTAATTGGGCGTTTGCCTGTTGGTGAAAAGAATTGTATTACCGATGTGGCAGATGTCAAAGTAGGGCATATGACATTAGATCATTCCTTAGGTGAAGGAGAATACGCGTGTACTGGAGTGACGGCTATTTTACCGCATTCGGAAAATTTATTTCAACAAAAAGTAGTAGGTGCAAGTTACGTACTTAATGGATTTGGGAAAACAACTGGTCTTGTACAAGTGGATGAACTAGGACTAATAGAATCGCCCATTATGCTGACGAATACATTTGCTGTTCCAGCAGTTACACAAGGGACATTACAATATATGTTAGAGGGAAATTCGGAGATTGGAGATACTACTGGAACGATTAACTTAGTTGTCGGAGAGTGCAATGATAGCAGGTTGAACTCTATCCGTAAATTGCCAATCGAACCGAAACATGCAATAGAATGTATTCAAAAGGCTTCTTCAGACGTTGCTGCTGAAGGTGCTGTAGGAGCAGGAAAAGGAATGATCTGTTTTGGGTATAAAGGTGGTATTGGGTCCTCTTCTCGTATTGTTGGGGATTATACAATCGGTTGTCTAGTTCTCAGTAATTTTGGAAGAAAAGAAGAGTTTCAAAGTGATCACTATAAAGTAAAAGAAATGAATTCTATTCCAACTTTTCCAAAACCTGCTGATGGTTCTATTATGATTGTTTTGGCAACAGATGCCCCACTTAGCAGTAGACAACTAAAGAGAGTAGCAAAAAGATGTGGCATCGGACTTGGAAGAACAGGTAGTCATTTTAGTAACGGCAGTGGGGATGTAGTTATTGCATTCTCCACAGCAAATAAAGTTACCCATTTTGCGGAAGATAGCGTAGAAATTAGGACCCAACTGAGGGATGATCATCCAATCATGAATGATCTTTTTCAAGGAGCGGTAGAAGTAACGGAAGAAGCGATATTGAATTCGTTGTCCCAAGCAGTTACTACGGAAGGGCGGATGGGAAATACTGCATATGCTTATCCGTTTGAATAAGTGTGCGGTCATAAACTTTTAAAGCGAGTAACAAGAAGGGGGGCATTTAGATGATTCCAGCAACAACAGATCCCGTTTCTATCGCTGCCATAAGAGAAAATGGTGGGGAATCCATCGTAGATTGGATAAATCAGCATCAACAATCATTCTATATACTTGGATCGTGCTACTTGAGTAGTCAACAGCAAATGGAAGAGCTTTTTTACCGATCCATATTAAAAATTCAAAAGGAATTGCCTCATTTTAAAAATAAAACACGATTCGAAACATGGGTTACATCCATATTCATACATAGCTGCCGGGAGCTTTCTCGTGATAGAAGTTTGCAAGTTTCAGTGGAAAGTGCAACTCATCAAGGGGGTTTTAAAGCACTGGCCCAATTGCAGCGGGATGAGAAAATAGCGCTTGTTCTTACATACGGACAAGGGTTTTCTCAAGAAGAAGCGGCATCCCTTCTACAAGTTTCAGCGGATAAGATGAGAGAGTTGTTGTTTTCCGGGATTCAATCTCTTAGAAATGAAATATGGTCCGGATCAACCTTTAATGGTTGTTTGGAGTACCAAAAGGATTATCTCGATTACTTAGATCGAAGGATGGAACGGTCAAAAAAGATTGATTTAGAAGTACATATTTATGGGTGTCCACAATGTCAGGAGGAGTTGGCAAATTTTCAGGATATCATCTCAACTCTGGAAAATCTTACTGATAAAATAGAAGATTTGCATATGCCAATTCTTCTCATGGAAAATGTCAAAGAAAAGCTAAAAGAAAACGAGAAGCAAAGACAGCAGAAGCACAAGAAACGTAAAAGAATAGGACTTGTTTTTGCAAGTGTATTCGTATTATTAATAGGTATAGGTTTCTTTACAGGGACGTTTGCCAACCTCTACTATTCATGGTCAGAAGAGGATCCGCAATTGCGTGCCTTTCTACAACAAGACCTTGGTGAGAGGCTAAACCTGGAAGCAGAAAGCGAAGGGGTAAAAATTACGATTAAGAGTGTAATTGCTGATGATGTGCAGACACTTGTTTTTTATGAAATTGAAGACACAGTGGAAGACAGTCAATTTATGATGAATTACGGTGGCGGAGTTTCAGTGTGGAATGAATATGAAATTATGGATAATGGAACATATTATCCAAAGTATTATCCTCCTGATTTAGATTCAGATCTAAATAACAAAGAAAAGAGCGTATATCGAGGAAAGCTGAGTCTGATGCCACTTAAAACGGAGAAAGCGACAATCGAACTCTCCATCAATAATCTTCATAAATTGAATCGTGATTCTCCTGAGCAGCAAGGTTTTTGGGATTACGGGAACAATGAAAACAAAACAGGGGATTGGAAATTCGAGATACCTGTAACAAAGCAGCCTTCTGTCGAATATGCATTGGATGAAGTAATAGAAATAGAAGGGATTCCAATTCGATTTGACAAACTAACCATTGCGCCAACAGTGACCATTATTCAATTTGGTATTAATCGTGAACTGCCAGAGAAACTAATAGAATTTGTTGATTTTAACAATCTAGAAGTAAATAATAAAAAAGTGAAAGCTGATATGAATGGTACCTCTTTTGTAAATTGGCAGCAAGACTCGAGTTGGAGTACGCTTCAAACACAATTTGATCCTCTTTTTGGAGAAATACCAAAAGAGGTTAACGTTCAACTTAAATCTGTTCAGTTATACTTTAATGACAAAAAAACTGTTGAATTGGATGTTACTCCAGAGCGTACTCAAACTTTTGAATATGCGGGAAGTACAATCTCCGTAGACATGAAGGAAGATGAAACGTCTACTGAATTTGTTATAAGTAATTATGAAGTGAAGAATCGTGCGTATGAGTGGCTCAATTTCAATTTTGTAGATGAGAATGGAGAGGTACCGAGTATTACGGAGATGAATTCAGACGCAATCATCGTGGATAAAAACGGAGTACAATACGATATGAATCAAAATTTGTATCCATATGATGAAATCGAGCAACCCCATTATTTTAATACGCTTCAAAGTGCTCGTTTTCAAGGTGAAAAGATGATTCCTAAAAAACTAGAGATTTATGGCTATCAAAAAACGAAATATTTGGATGATGTTTTGAAGATTTCTTTGGAATAACTGGTGAAGGAAATGAGCAATCTTGGTACAGGTATCTGTTCTCAACTACAACAGGATGTATGTGCACAGTTGTTTCATGCTTATCCTTTTGAGTGAAAGAAGCCGCCCTTTTTGGTCGAAGGGCGGCTTCTTTTTTGATGAATTTCATTGTATCGCAAATAATATGTGGAAAATAGCAAGATAGGGTCCCCGAATCGCAAGGTCGTCGCATAGAATCGCAAGTTATTAATAAAAATCTTTTTTCACTCTTTAAAATCTAGCTTCAATTTACCCTCTACAAAGGAAAGGCTAGCATTAAATGTTTGCCCGTTTTCCGCTACAAAGCCTTTAATCATATTTGTCTTACCTTTTGTGCAAAGAAGTTTAATCTGACTCGGCGTAATCTTCTTCTTTAAAAAGTATCCATTAAACGTCTGTGTACAGCCATTTTTGTATTCCGTGCAACCATAAAAACTTTTATGGGCAATTATGGAACCTTTTTGACATTTGGGACAAGTTACAATAGGATCTCTTTTGAATTTCGCATCATATTTTGATGCACGAGGAGCTAGTTTTAAATCTATGTTTTTTGTTTTTAATTGATTTGGTACCTCTTGCATCAAACTATGGATAAACTTAGCAATACTACCTAGAAAGCGATCTATCGAACCTTCTCCATTACCTATTTTTCGTAAATACGTTTCCCATTTAGCTGTCATCGAGGGGCTTGCAAGAAGATTACCATCTATTGCTTGGCAAAGAACACGTCCTTTATCCGTAATTGACACGATATTTTTCGTGACATTAATATACCCGTGGCGTTTGATCGTTTCGATAATGCCACTTCGAGTTGCCTCTGTACCAAGGCCTTCTACTTCTTTTAAAATTTCTGTCTCATCTTTATTGTCCACAAGCTTTCCACAAGTCTTCATCATGGCGATTAGTTGACCTTCTGTATAAGGTTTCGGAGGCTGTGTTTTTCCTTCTTTTATATCAATATTACTTTCCACTATTTCCTGCTCACGTAAAGGAGGTAGGGAGGGCTCGTCTTTTTCAGTTTCCTTAGATGAACGAACAAATAATGCTTTCCAACCTTTATCACGTTCCGTCTTTCCAGTCGTAAAGAAAGATAACCCATTTACATTCGTTGTCACTTTTGTTTCTGTATATAAATAATCGGTATGAAACATAGCGAGTGTGGTGCGGACGATTTCTTCGTATAAATTTCTTTCGATACTAGACAAGCCTGCAAGTTTGGCTTGTGTAGGGAGTTTTTTTGTCGGAATGATGGCATAATGCTCTTGGACCTTTGAACTATCCACATAACGCTTTTTAGGTGCAAGCGAAGTGACAGTGAAGGGGTGCCCGATGAGCTGTTGATAATCGGATACTTGTGCAGCAAGATAGGAAAATTCACTTGGCGTAATATAACGCGAATCCGTACGAGGGTACGTAACAAGCTTCTTTTCGTAAAGTCCTTGCATCGTCTTCAATACGTCTGCCGGACTCGTTTTCCATAATCTGTTTGCAGTTGCTTGTAATGTGGATAAAGAATGGAGCTGCGGTGGTGGCATCCGTTTATCCAGTTTTTCCACAGAAGTAATAACACCTGGTGAATTTGGTTGGATATTATGCTTTGCAAGCAGGGCCTGGATAAGTTCTCTTTTTGGTTCTTTCGCTTTTGCTTTTCCTTTATAAGTGCCGTGTTCTGCTGTAAATATTGCTTCAATTTCAAAGAAGGGCTCGGAAACAAAGGTTTCTATCTCCATTTGTCGTTGATAAATCAAATAGATTGTTGGAGATTGCACACGCCCTATAGGAAAGACTTCTTTAATACCTTGTCCTTGCAATAAAAGAGAATATAATCTGGAGCCATTCATTCCAACGAGCCAGTCACTAATTTGCCGAGCTTTCGCTTCTTCATATAGAAGTAAATCTTTACGATTATCTTGTAAATTCGCAAACCCTTTTTTTACTTCTTCTACTTCTAGTGAGTTTATCCACAACCGTTTAATCGTTTGTCCTCTTGCACCGGTTTGGTTGTATATACTATAGAAGATATTCGATCCTTCACGATCCACATCACATGCGTTAATAACAGTAACCGCCGTTTTCATCAGTTTTTTCACGATGGTGAACTGTTTGTACTTTCCTTTCGCAATCTGAAATTCATAACGATCTGGTAAAATTGGCAAACTAGTTAGTGACCATTTATCCCATTTCGGATCATAAGCTTTGGGTTCCTTTAATTCAACTAAATGACCGATTCCCCAAGTTATATACGCACCTTCGGGGAAGATTGGACATGGGTTGATTTCTAAGTAGCCCTCGTGGCGTTTAATAGAAAAAGCATCTGCGTATGCCTTTGCTTGGGATGGTTTTTCAGCTAAAATTACTGGTTTCAAGATAACACCTCGTTTTCTCTTTTGATAGAAACGTTAGTTCTATTATCGCATAAATTGAGAAGATTTTCTAACACGATTTACTTGAGAAGGAAAGTGCAAGGAGTAAATAAGGGGAAGCAGTAATAAGGGTGTGTTTCTTGAATAATTGTGATAAAATGAACATATATTAAAAAAGACTGGGTGCGTTAACACCCAGTCAATGCAGCAGACATACCGCATGAAGCGCGGTTGACCAGTTGTAAGAATGTTTAACTCAAAGAGTAACCACCCTGCATACTTAGTCGGTAGCGGAGGGTGGTTACTTTTTTCTATTGGTGTAAAGAGCGATCAGCGCGATAACGGCTGTAGCCGCTGTAGCGAGGAATATACCAAATTGAAATAGCATATTCATTGCATCATAAGTCACCATATAAACACCCCCTTTCTCAAGGGAGTGTCGACCGCCCATCCGCTATATGTTGCTGCAACTACTAGTCTAGCACTTTATATGCCAAAAATCGATAATAGTAGCCACAAAAAATCTACATAAAGTTTTTAATCTTCAAATTAATTAAGTTGGTTTCTTAATGATTTTAATAAATTTAATTGTGGTTTGTTGAGCCCATGTAGATTTTTCAGATTGGATATAAAATCCTCAGAGGTATGCATAGGTTTTAGTAAATCCCTTCATCTGCTATTTTTTTTCAATTGGTTTAATAATTCTACACTAAAGGCAGGATTCATTCCGCTTTCCACAATTATTCCGTTTTCATTAGCAAATTTATCGTGAGAGTAATTAAAATCTATGAGCTCACCAAGCTTGTTTTTTGACACTATAATTTTGTTGAAATTAATCCCTTTGGAAAAGTCTCCACGAATATGCTCTATAGCCCTTGTCAGTTATGAGATTCAATAAATTTTATCCAAGTTTAATGTTGCTCTACTTTTTCGTCCACATAATAGAATGACAGGTTTCACAGGAAGATCTCTTTTCCTCAATTGAAAACGTTTGTTCTTTTATTATTGCATATTTATGGTGTATTTTCTAATTTGATTTGTTATGAGGGGCAATTAATATACTACATGAAGAGCGGTTGACTGGTTGTAAACTAAAGGTGTTACTTGAATAGTAACACCCTGCTTTCTTAGTCAAATAGCATGGAGTGTATATTAAATCATTCGTTCATATGGATTTCTAATTACATTGATTAAAGCGGAAATCAACTATAATCATATTGCAAGTCTTTGTTACCTATTATGAAATTTATACGCATAATTATTCAAAAACAAGCTATTTATATGTATTTTTATGCTAAAATATAGACAAACGGACGTATGAAGGGAACAAATTTGGAAGAAGTGTTTGGTTTGAGTTTATTTTTTACTTATTTACTAGCAGGTCTTGCTATAGCAATGCCTGTAGGAGCAATGACGGTTGAAATGACAAAACAAGGTTTGAAAAATGGATTTATGCATGGTTGGGCAGTAGGATTAGGCGGAATGACAGTCGATTTCCTATTAATTATTGCATTGTATATGGGATTAGCTTCTGTACTTGCTGTACCTTATATTCAAATACCGATGTGGCTTATTGGTGCATGCTTCCTGGCATTTTTAGGTTATGACTCTATCAAAAATTCTGATAAGGATATAACGCTAGCTGGCGATAAACCAAACAAATCATTTTTAAGTTCATATCGTAATGGTTTACTTGTAGCTATTTCGCCAGGAAATCTCGTGTTTTGGATTTCGGTCTTTGGAGCAGTACTTTCCGATTCTTATGATACGACACAACCAACCACATTTTTAATCGTCGGTTCGGGTATTTTAGCTGGTATCTTACTTCATGATGTTGGTCTACTTGCAATTGTTTCGGTAACAAGAAAAGTAATGAATCAAACAATGATCAAATGGGTATCGATTATCGCTGGATTGATATTAATAGGTTTTGCTGGATACTTTTTATATGAGTTTGTAGTGGCAGTAGCAGAAGTGGTATAAGAAGCTTCATCGCCATAGATTCCAAAACAATTCAAAATTGTTTTGGAATCTGTCTACTTAAATTAGGGCGGATGTTTGCTTGCTTTTTATTGAGTTTTCGTTGGATAAACAACTCTGCGACGAGTACATTCGGCACCCATGCTAACCAAGCGATAATAGCATAACTGAATTCGAAACGCTCTAAACCAAATATCAACATAAACACAGGCAACCAAATTCGGAGTGTAACAGCCGCAAAGGTTAGTGAATAATTCCGAATCATCCACTTTTGATGGTCTAGGATTTTCTTCTTTTTTACTCTAGCGAGAGCTTGATAGGCAGTATAAAACCAAAAGATAGCTAAAAAACTAAAACCAAGCTGTCCAGCCAATCCACCAGTTGCGTAAAAGGCTAAATAAAGACCAGAGATACTTCCAAATAAAATACCAATTAAATATATCTTCCCTAACCATTTATGACGTATGATATTCTTTTCCCTAAACTTTCTAGACAATGTAAAAGGACCAATTGCTAATGAAAATACACTAGATACAATGTGTATATAAAGCATGATGTACCAGAACGTACTTAATTTAGATAGAAGCATAAGCTTCAATTGAACAAGTCCTGCTTGATGTACCCCCAAGATGAAATATTGGACAATGGCATAACCAGCTACTCCGATTGCTAAAAAAGTAAAGATAAACCAAGTTTTATTATTCATCAATTTGTCTCCTCGTTAAATTGAGTTTTTGAGCCCATGGATAATCGCTTGGACATGAAATTGAATTAGTCTACTTTGTTCTCCCCAATCAAACTGTGGAAAAGCAATGAAAAGAGATGTGAGACCATGCAAACTTGCCCAAATCGAATTGCTTATATAAATATCAGGCTGATCCAACTCACTGTTATTCACGACAAAAGCATTTTCCTTCATTACTTAAGTTAACAATGTTAATGTATTATATAATGAAAATTCTGTCAAAATAAAATTCTCTATTAGAATGTAAAGATTTAGTAAAGCGGCTAAGGGTTGATCATTTTATAAAGAATTCCGATTAACGAAACATTCTTGTAATTAATTATATTTATGATACGATTTAGTTGCATTTACAATTAAATAGATGACTGCTAGGGGAGCCTATTTTAGGCTGAGACACATCTTGTATGTAAACCCTTTGAACCTGAACTAGTTAATACTAGCGGAGGGAAGCAGCTGGACCCCTACTGTCGTATGTTTAGTTTAATTATGTAGAAAACAGCCGCTTTCCGTTTATGGAGAGCGGTTTTTTGTTTTCAAAAATATAACTTGGAAGGGGAAAAGAAATGGAGAAGGAAATAGAAAATCGAATAAATAAAGCAGTTGATGAGGGTAAAGAAGAATTATTTCAATTACTCGCAGATTTAGTTAGTTTTCCGACAGTTAGTCCCCCAGCTAGAAATACAAGTGAAGTGCAAAGCTATATTGCCAACTTTTTAGAGGCAAACCAATTGGAGACGGATAGTTGGGATGTGTTTCCAAAAGATCCGAATGTAGTAGGGATAAAAAGAGGAACAGACGGGTTGCATTATCATAGCTTAATCATAAACGGACATATTGACGTTGCAGAAGTAGGAGATCAAACCGCGTGGACGGTACCAGTATTCAATCTAACCAAAAAAGATGGATATGTATATGGCAGAGGAACCTCTGACATGAAAGGCGCAGTAGCTGCAACCTTGTTTGCTATAAAACTATTAAAAGAGCTAAATATTGAAATAAAAGGAGATCTCCAAATTCAGTCTGTTATTGGAGAAGAAGCAGGAGAGGCGGGAACGCTTTCTTGTATAGAGAGAGGATACACGGCTGATTTTGCACTAGTAGTAGATGGAAGTAATCGTCAAATTCACGGTCAAGGAGGAGTGATAACGGGCTGGATAACGATTAAAAGTAAAGAAGTTTTCCATGATGCCATGAGGATGAAAATGTTGCATGCAGGAGGATTAATAAAAGGCGCAAGTGCCATAGAAAAAATGATGAAAATTATCGCGGGCCTTCAAGATTTGGAAAGACATTGGGCTGTGACAAAACAATATCCTGGATTTGCAGCTGGAACAACTACGATTAATCCTGCGGTTATAGAAGGTGGCAGACATGCCGCTTTTATAGCGGATGAATGCAGACTTTGGATTACCGTACATTTTTACCCGAATGAAACATATGAATCAGTTACTACTGAAATAGAAGATCATTTAAACCAGGTTGCTATGGCTGATCCATGGTTAAGAGAAAATCCTCTTCAATATCGCTGGGGTGGAAAATCAATGATTGAAGAACGTGGCGAAATATTTCCGGCATTAAAAATGGATGCGGAACACCCAGCGGTTCAATTATTGGCAGCGTGTCATCAGCAAATAGAGAAAAATCCGGTCGAAATCGGAATGTCCAAATCTGTGACTGATGCAGGTTGGCTAGGACAAGCAGGAATTCCAACTGTTATTTATGGTCCAGGAAAACTAGAAGAAGCACACTCCGTAGATGAAAAACTAAATATAGAGGAATTACTTTCATTTACTAAAACACTATTGTTATTTATTTATCAATGGTGTAACACAAAAAAATAAAATAACTATTATTTTGGGAGGAAAGTCGTATGAACGCAACAAAAAAATTCAGTGATCGATTGCTTGAAAATGTAAAACCAATTTGGGATAAAAATCATCAACATCCATTTGTGCAGGAGTTAGGAAAGGGAATATTGGCAGAAGAAAGGTTTATCCACTATATGAAGCAAGATTACGTCTATCTACTAGACTATTCCAAGCTATTTGCGGTAGGAGTTCAAAAAGCACTCGATTTAGAAATGATGACCAACTTTTCGAAAACACTTCACGATACGCTCCATTTTGAAATGGATTTACATCGGGCATTTGCTGCAGAGTTTGGAATTACAAAAGAGGAATTGGAAGCTACTAAACCAACTCCTACTAACCTAGCATACACACGATATATGTTAAACGTTGCGCAAAACGGTTCCCTAGTAGAGTTAGTTTCCTGTTTACTTCCATGTGCATGGGATTACTGGGAGATAGGGAAATTATTGCGTGCACAATATGGTGATAACTTATCCACAAACAAATATGCAAAATGGATTGAAACATATGATTCCGATGAATTTGCAGCAGGTGCGAAGTGGTTAATACAGCTGATGGATCAGTTAACAGATGGAAAGCCAGAATGGGAGCTTGCACAGATCGAAGAACATTTCCAAATGACATCGAAGTTCGAGTATTTGTTTTGGGAAATGAACTATCAACTAGAAGAATGGCCAATCTAACTTGATTCAGCAAAAAGATGGCTGAATAGAGGAACTCAGGCTAAGATCGCCGCGTCCTGCGGCAACGTGTGAGTGACCAACATCTTGTTGGCCTAAGCCTCCGGCGGATGTCACAGATTTTGAAGGGAGTTAATTGCGCAAGCGCAATTCAAAATCTGGACGCAATTACGCTGAGGCATAATTGATTTTAGGAGTGAAATGTATGGATAAAACAAGAAAGTTAACTTTGACATCGCTTATTATTGCAATAACGACCATATCTAGTCATCTCATTTTTATACCAGTTGGTTTTGCAAAGATTTTTCCCATTCAGCATTTTGCAAATGTACTGTTGGCAGTATTACTAGGACCGTGGTATGCAGTCGCAGGCGCATTAATCGTTTCTACTTTACGAAATCTGTTAGGTACAGGATCTATTTTTGCTTATCCAGGAAGTGTTATTGGAGCGCTTTTAGCTAGTATCTTTTATATGAAAACGAAAAAACTTGGATTTGCATTTGTTGGAGAAGTGATTGGTACTGGAATTCTCGGCGCCATCGCAACTTATCCAATTGGAGTTCTCCTATTTGGTAAAGAGCTAACGGTATTTGGGTTTGTGCCAGCCTTTATGTTTAGTTCGTTTACGGGAGCATTGCTAGCGTTTGGGTTGTTAAAAGTGATGATGAAAAACAAAGTGATCGGAGGACTATTAGATGAAAACAGTGCTTACAATAGCAGGATCTGACTCAGGTGGAGGAGCAGGTATCCAAGCAGATATTAAAGCGATCTCTGCAAACGGTGCATTTGGCATGTCAGTAATTACTGCAGTAACAGCCCAAAATACGAAAGAGGTACGTTCTGTTCAACAAATTGATTTGAAAATTATTCAAGATCAGATAGAAGCAGTATTTGATGATATTCAAGTAGATGCGGTGAAAATTGGTATGCTTGGAAATGTCGAAACAGTTCATGTAGTAGCAGAAGCATTAAAAAAATATAAACCGAAGTGTATCGTCGTGGATCCTGTCATGATCTCTAAAGGTGGGCATTATCTTTTGGAGGAATCTGCAGTGGAAGCTTTGAAGAAAGAAATACTTCCTCTTTCATCCATCATCACACCAAATATTCCAGAAGCAGAAGTGTTGATAGGAAGAACGCTGCAAACGGAAGAGGAATTGTATAAAGCTTGTGAGCAAATAATGGAAATGGGTGTCGAAGCTGTATTGATAAAAGGTGGCCATTTAATGGGTCCTCCAAATGATCTTTTTTACAATGGAGAGGACTTCCATTGGTTAAAAGCTAAACGAATTTATACGAAAAATACCCATGGTACAGGTTGCACATTATCATCTGCAATTGCAGCGAATCTAGCAAAAGGTTCGACTGTACTTGAAGCAGTAACATTAGCAAAACAGTATATAACGACTGCCATTACGCATAGTTTGGCTTTAGGTTCAGGACATGGACCGACACATCATTTTTATGATTTATACGAGAGTTCAAAAATGGGGATGAAATAGATAGGAGAATACTTAATGAATAAAAAAGTAGTAGGTGAGCTTTTTTCACTTGTCCGCTGTAGAAACCCGCTCGTTCACCATATAACAAATACAGTAACAATCAATGATTGTGCCAATGTAACCCTTGCTATTGGAGCTTCGCCTGTAATGGCAACAAGTGTAGAAGAAGTAGAGGAAATGGTGCAATTAGCAAACGCACTAGTGCTGAATATAGGGACGATTCAAGCGGAGACTTTTTCTGCAATGATACTTGCTGGAAAAGCGGCAAACGAGAAAGGAATACCCGTTATATTTGATCCGGTAGGCGTAGGAGCTACATCTTATCGAAAAAAAATAGCAGGAGAACTGTTAGAAAAGGTAAGAGTAACAATTATTCGAGGAAATGCAAGTGAGATAGATTCATTAGTTGGTGGAAAAGGGAAAACGCGTGGTGTGGATGCAGAGGATAAATCTTTTGATGTTACACAACTTGCAACAAAAGCAGCAAATCTTTTTTCTTGTGTAGTGGTAGTGAGTGGAAAAGTAGATGTTGTATCCAATGGAAAAGAAATCGTTCAAATTGAAAATGGGGATACTTGGTTAACTAAAGTAACGGGTACAGGATGCATGACAACGTCTTTAATAGGTAGCTTTGCAGGAACGACAGATGATTATTTTTCTGCAAGTATTGCGGGCATGTCAGCCATGAGTCTAGCAGGAGAAAGAGCGAAAAAGAATCTTTCTGAAGGAGCAGGAATTGGTCAATTTAAAGTTAAATTGATGGATGAAATTTTTCATTTGGATGAATATATTTGGGGAAAAGAGGTCTCTATTGTTGAATCTTGATATGACATTGAATTTAGTAACGGAAGAATCAGTCTCGATAGATGTATTGTTGAAAGTAGTAGAGCAAGCCATTAAAGGAGGAGTTACGATTGTACAACTCCGAGAAAAAAATAGTTCTGGAAAGGAGTTTTATGAGAAAGCTAAGGCATTAAAGGAGCTACTAGATAAATACGATGTTCCACTAATTATTAACGACCGTATTGATATTGCAATCGCAGTAAATGCAGCTGGGGTACATATCGGACAGTCTGATTTGCCTCTTGCTACTGTAAAAGAAATCGTACCTGAGTCATTTATTATTGGAGTTTCAGCAGGAACTCTGGAAGAAGCGAAGAGTGCTGAAAGGGATGGGGCTACTTATATAGGAGTGGGTTCTATTTTTCCAACGGGTACAAAAGGAGATGCTAAGCTTTTACCTCAAGGAGTACTGAAAGAAATCATACAATCTGTTTCAATTCCTATAGTGGCCATTGGTGGTATTACGCTAGAAAATATGGATACTTTACAGCATAAAGGAATTGCCGGTGTTGCAGTGGTGTCAGCAATAATGAAAGCGAATAACCCTTTACTTGTTGCGCAACAGTTTATAGAAAAGTTTAAGTAGTATAAAAGAGGTTGTTCTAGAACTGTAAGTTTTGATATTTCATTGATACGAAAATGTTTGTTTGAATGGCAGACATCTTAAGTGTAATCTTTATATTTGATGTACTGATGAGACTAATGTAGATTAAGGTATATGAAAGAATCATTTTTCAAACACTTACAAGTAGACGAACAAATATAAATAAATGAAAAGGGAGACTTGAAATGGCTTATTTATTACAAGTAGATTTTAAAATGGAAGGTCCATATGGAGAAGAAATGTCAAAAGGCTTTGTAGAATTAGCACAAAGCATTAATGATGAACCAGGTATGATCTGGAAAATTTGGACGGAGGACGCAGCAGCAAAAGAAGCTGGAGGTATCTATCTATTCGAAACAAAGGAAACAGCCCAAGCCTATTTAGAAATGCACTCAGCTCGATTAACGTCTTTTGGTATTCAAGATATTCGTGGCAAGATTTTTGAGATTAATGAACCATTATCTATGATTAACCATGGTCCTATCAAAAATAAGTAACAAAATGAAGGATGTTTCATTAACTTACAGGTAGACGAACCAATATAAAAAAGCTGAAGTATATATGTTAAAATTAAGATTTTTTCTAAAAAGAAAATCGTTGAAATAGCTCCTTTTACACAGGCGTAGCCTCCATCTCCTCGCTCAACTGCTGGGTTTTCGGCTCCAATAAATAGTGATATTAACAAAATCGACTTCCTATGGAGAGTCGATTTTGTTGTTATCAGGGAGAAGGGGGCTTATCTTTGATTTTCCTCCGTCCAGACCCGTTGCTTGTAGCTACGGCTATTGCGAATGTCCAAGAGAAGGACGGTGCTAAGCAGGCAGGTTCAAATTTGGAAGGTTCTACAATAAACAAAAAGGGAATTGCCCTAGGTGCTACAATTATGATATTGACGCAGTTTGTTATGGTAGCTATCATGACAATGACACCTATACACATGGGAAATCACGGTCATAGTTTGAGAGAAGTAGGGTTGGTCATCGGTTTTCATGTAGGCGCCATGTATTTTCCTTTGCTTTTCACAGGCGCGCTTGTAGATAAGATCGGTCGAAGTGCTATGGCTGTTGCTGCTGGTATCACGCTTTTGACCTCAGGAATAGTGGCAGCATTTGCACTACTTATAACCGCGCTAGTACTACTTGGTATTGGTTGGAACCTCGGTTTAATTAGCGGAACAGCTCTTATCGTAGATGCAACACATCCATCTGTTCGCGCCAAAACGCAAGGGTCAGTTGATGTCTTGCTTGCATTATCAGGTGCTTCTGGAAGTGCGTTATCCGGAATGGTAGTCGCTCATTCTAGTTATGCAATGCTATCAATTTCTGGAGCTATTCTTTCACTATTACTTATTTCTGTAATTTTTGTTTGGACTCGTGAGAATAAAAGCAAAAAAGAGAAGTGAATTTCCATTTGAATTATTCCGAATATTTGAGTGATATGTAGTTAGTTGGATATTTTTTTGAAGGAGCAAAATTAAATTGCTTCGTCAATTTATTTTCATTTATTCGTAATTTCGATTATAGTATTAACTCTTCATTTTTTCAGGAGATTTATTTTGTACTAAACAACTTTATTGATTGTAAAATAACTCTACAATCTTTTCTTGTGAGGTTATCTGGTTATTAAATTTAGATATGAAAAATTTCACTTAAATTGAGTGCAAATTATCGCCTATGTATTAACAGATAATATGGTTTAAAAAAGATACGACAGGAAAAGAGGATATAAAGATGAAGTATGACGTAACGGTTTATACAACCACACTATGCCCTGTATGCCGAATGGTGAAGGATTTTTTAAATGATTCTGATATACCCTTTAAAGAGGTGAATGTAGATATCCATCCAATTGCCATGATAAAATTAATTGGGAAAACAAGGAGATTCACGGTTCCACAAACAAATATGTATGGGGAATGGATTTCTGGATTCGATCCTGTCCGGATGCTAACAGCAATTAATGTTAAAAGTAAAATATAAATATTTGATCATTCATTATCCTATGTAATTGGAACTTTCTACAACTATGAAATATAAATAAAAAACAGACAGAAATATTACTTGTTCTGTCTGTTTTGTTTGTTAAAATGAATAAGATTCGCCATCATCCGGTACTAAAATATTATCGGAAATCTCTTTTTCTTGACTGAAGCTTTTCAATTCTTCTCTTGATAATGTCCAGTGATTGACAGCTTCCATATGGTTAGAAATAATTTTTGCGCTTGGTGCAGCTTTATAGACTTCATAGATATCATCTTTCCCCATTACGAGCGAACCGCCTTCTAGGAATTGATTATCTCCCCCAGCTACAACGATGATTGCTGGCTTATGTGTTTCGATTACTTCTTGAACACCTTTATACCAAACAGTATCTCCAGCTAGATATAAAGTTTTTTCACTGGGGTGTTTGAAGACAACACCACACACTTGACCAGCAAGTTCTACCAGTGGGCCTCTCCCGTGCTCGCCTTTTGTTTTAATGAATTGGATATCTTCAAAGACTGTATCCTCTTGTAAAACCTCTACATTATTGAAACCAACATTGCGAACTGCTGAAGCATCCTCATCATTCTGGACAAATAATTTAATATCTTTTGGCAATGCTTCTATAGCAGCATCATCCCAGTGGTCTAAATGCAGATGAGTGACAATGACAGCATCAATATCAGATATGATATTGTCGAGTGAAGTTGGTAAGCTAACTAAAGGATTGTTTTGATCTTGTCTTGGTGCATCGGGAAAACCTACTTGAGGTCCAAAAGGTGGATAAGTTCCTTTCTCTGCTAACATTGGGTCTATTAAAAACTTTTTGCCAGCATATTGAACAACTAGCGTAGCATTTCGAATTTGTTTAATATCCATAATTACAACTCCTTTTCTTTGATTCGTATCTAGTTTATACTATGGACAATCACCGATATATAGATAATATCAAGTCTTTTTGGGGTTTGACTTGATTAATGAAAGGAGTTGAGAAAATGTTAGATAACACAGATATCAGTATCTTAAATGAACTAACCAAGAACAGTCGTATCACTATGAAAGAACTGGGGGAAAAAGTCCATTTGACTGGACAGGCTGCTTCTGCGAGGGTTGCAAAATTAGAGGATAGCGGAGTGATTGAAGGGTATACAATTAAAGTGAATCAAGTTAAAATGGGCTATTTTATACAAGCCTTTATTACGATTATCACACAAAGCACTTATCATCAACCCTATCTATCGTTTTTAAAAACACAAGAACCATACATAATCCATAATAATAAAATCAGTGGAGACGGTTGTTACCTTCTTGAGTGTAAATTTCCATCTAATGAAAAACTGGATGAATTTCTGGAAGACTTAAACGAACATGCAAATTATAAATTATCGATTGTCATTAATAAGTAGTGTGTATCAATAGAGTTGCCCAGATGGTAATGTTGACAACATACCTGCGTGGGTATATTATAATGCTTGTCAGTAATTTTGTGATTAACATGGAGGTGAGTTCTTATGGAATATAATGATCAACTAAAAAATAGAGTAAAGCGTATGGAAGGGCAACTTCGAGGGATTCTAAAAATGATGGAAGAAAATAAAGATTGTAAAGAGGTCATTACACAGTTGTCTGCTGTTCGCTCAGCAGTAGATCGAACAATAGGTGTGATTGTAAGCTCAAACCTAGTTGAATGTGTTCAAGAGGCTGAAAAAAATGGAGAAAAAACGGACGAACTAATTAAAGAGGCTGTCAACTTACTTGTAAAAAGCAGATAAGAAAGTTTGGTTGACAGCTTTTTTTTCTTTTGTTAATATACCCATAGGGGTACCGGTAAAAATAATCTGATGGAGGAACAAATATGATGATAAATAAAGTATTAGATGCCAAGGGATTAGCATGCCCAATGCCAATTGTAAAAACAAAAATGGCCATAAACGAACTTGAAGTAGGTCAAGTATTAGAAATTCATACAACAGATAAGGGGGCTAAAAGCGATTTTCCAGCATGGGCTAAATCAGGTGGGCATGAACTTTTGAAGCATGAAGAGGAAAGTGATGTATTAAAGTTTTGGATAAGAAAGGGTTAATTTTTTTTAATTAAGTAAATACCCATACCGGTATGTGTAATGGGTATTTAACAGGGAGATGCAACAGATGGAATACGTTAGTTATATAGTAATTACGCTATTCTTGTTTTTTATCTTACAGCTTATTCTACCAACAAAAGGTGTTAGACATATATCATCAACTGATTTAAAAGAGGAACTAGTTAACAAGGATAAGCAATTTATTGATGTCAGTACACCTGGTGAGTTTAAAGGAAATCATATCCGGGGTTTTAAAAATATTCCTCTATACCAACTTTCTCGAAAAGCGGATAAGGAGCTTTCAAAGGAAAAAGAAGTGATTGTCATTTGTCAAAGTGGGATGAGAAGCCAAAAAGCAAGTAAAGTGTTAAAGAAATTGGGGTTTACAAAAGTAACAAATGTAAAAGGTGGCATGAGTGCTTGGGTCTCATAAAAAAGAGAAGGAGGATATTTCGATGAAAGAAATGACTGCAAAAGAAGTAGAGTCTTTAATAAATAAAGGAAAGCTATTAAATATCATCGATGTACGTGAAGTAGATGAAGTAGCAGAAGGGAAAATTCCCGGAGCAATAAACATTCCATTAGGATTAGTCGAATTTCGTATGCATGAATTAGATAAGTCAAAAGAATATATCCTAGTTTGTCGTTCAGGAGGAAGAAGTGGTCGTGCAACAGAATTCCTGGAAGACCAAGGTCATAATGTGATCAATATGCAAGGTGGCATGCTTTCTTGGGAAGGCAAGGTAGAGTAAATTTTTTAATAGTTTTAATACCCCTAGCAGTATTAAAGATAGGGGAATGAAAAGGATTTACAAATAATCAGTGAGGAGAGATTTGAAAATGAATTCAGTAACAGTTTACACAACAACACAATGCCCGTATTGTGTCATGCTGAAGAACTTTTTATCAGAACAAAACATCCCTTTTAATGAAGTGAATGTTGAAACACAACCTGAAGTGATGCAACGACTTGTAAAAACGACGGGGCAAATGGGCGTGCCTCAAACTGAGGTAAATGGCCAATGGATTGTAGGATTTGATCCAAATAATATTATGATCGCATTAAGAAATGGAGGAAAAATAAATGAATAGAAAAGTAGCAATTATCGCAAGCAATGGTGGATTATTTGATGCATACAAAGTGTTTAATATCGCAACTGCAGCTGCTGCAACAGATCAAGAAGTAGCGATTTTCTTCACATTCGAAGGACTGAACTTAATCCACAAAGAGGCAAATCAGCAACTTCCGATGCCGGAAGGAAAAGAGCATTTTGCAGAAGGATTTACAAAATCCAATGTTCCATCCATTCCAGAATTAGTTGCGATGGCTCAAGAAATGGGTGCTACATTTATTGGCTGTCAAATGACAATGGATGTTATGGGATTAGATAAAGAGGATTTTATAGATGGAATTGAAGTAGGCGGTGCTGTCACATTTTTAGAATTTGCTAAAGACGCGGATGTAACATTGACATTTTAACTTGGCTTAGTAGAAGTATTCCGCTTCTATAAGTGGCGGCTTGTTTACTCAGGTAGATTGCATATTATTAATTGTAATGGAGGAATGTTAACGATGGCAGAAATGAAAACAAGTTTAAATATTGTTTGGCATGGTGGAGTAACAGGGAATGGGACGCTAAAAGCAGAGTATCTTGATACAAAAGTCGCTATTCCAACCTCTTTTGGGGGGAGCGGGAACGGGGCAGATCCAAAAGAGTTACTAGTTTCTTCAGCAGCAACTTGTTTTATAGCAACTCTTACTTATATGCTTGATAGCAGAAAACTACCTGTAGTAGAACATACAATAAATTCAGAGGTCATGATATCGGAAGATGGATTTAACATAACTCACTATCCACAAATCATTTTATCTGCGGATGCAACAGAAGCACAAATTCAATCAGCACAAAGAGCAATTGAAGGAGCAGATAAAGGGTGCGAAGTCGGAAATTTATTGAAAAAAGCAGGCGTTATTATTGAAGTACAAGGTAAAGTTTCTTTGAAATAAAGACACAGATATAACATGGATATTTTAATATTTTTTTGAACAATAATATACCGTAGGAGGTAAGGGTATGTATATAAATACAATGACTTCAAAAGAAGTAACAAAAAAAGTATTGAACAAAGAAGAACTATTTATTTTAGATGTTCGAAATACGAATGATTTCGCAGACTGGAAAATCGAAGGTGAAAACTTTGATCATTTAAATGTTCCATACTTCGAATTAATGGATGGGGTGGAAGGAATCTTGGATGAGATTCCTACTGATAAAGATACACTCGTTGTTTGTGCAAAAGGGCGTTCATCTATCATGGTTGCAGAAATGCTTACAGAGGCGGGAATATCTGTTTTTTCCCTAGACGGTGGAATGAAAGCATGGAGTGAACATTTAGCACCTGTTAAAGTTGGGGATTTAAAAGGGGGTGGAGAGATTTATCAGTTTGTACGAATTGGTAAGGGATGCTTGTCTTACATGATCGTCTCAAACGGTGAGGCTGCCATTATTGATGCGGCAAGAATGACGAATGTCTATCTTGAATTTGCCGATCGTATTGGCGCAAAAATTACCTATGTATTTGATACACATCTACATGCCGATCATATTTCTGGTGGAAGAAAACTTGCTGAAAAAACAAACGCAACATACTGGCTTCCACCAAAAGATGCTGTAGATGTAACGTTTGATTATGAACCACTAGAAGATGGAGATGTAGTGACAATTGGTAATGCTTCTATAAATATTCATGCGTTATATTCTCCAGGTCATACAATTGGATCGACATCATTTGTTGTGGACGAAAGGTTCTTACTATCAGGAGATATTTTATTTATTGATTCAATTGGAAGACCGGACCTTGCTGGGTTAGCGGAAGATTGGGTTGGAGATTTAAGAGAAAGTCTATACACGAGATACAGAGATTTATCTGGGGAACTAATGGTACTACCAGCACACTTTATGATTATTGATGAATTAAATGCAGATGGTAGTGTATCTGAAAAGTTAAGTACGCTCTATGAAACAAATCATGGACTAAACATTAAGGATGAAAATGAATTTAGAAAAATGGTGACTGAAAATTTACCGCCACAGCCAAATGCATATCAAGAAATTCGAGAGATGAATATGGGGAAAGTTACCTCTGATGAAGAAACACAACGTGAAATGGAAATTGGACCAAATCGTTGTGCAGTTCGATAAAAAGGTTGAAGATGACCAAAAAGGGAACCCATAGTAGGTTCCCTTTTTAGAAGGAGGTTAAAATGGATATAAGCTTTATTGCTATCATCTTCTTCATTGGATTAATAGGCTCATTTATTTCGGGAATGTTAGGAATAGGTGGATCCATTATTAATTTCCCTATGTTGCTGTATATCCCTTCTGCGCTTGGTATTGCCCAATTTACAGCCCATGAAGTATCAGGAATAACTGCAATCCAAGTGTTCTTTGCGACGATTGGCGGTGTCTATGCTTATCGAAAAGGTGAATTTTTAAATAAGAAATTAATCGCTTACATGGGTGTTAGTATTTTAATCGGTAGTTTTTTGGGGGGGTTAGGTTCTACACATATGCCTGAAAGTGGAATCAATTTGGTATATGGAATTTTAGCGATAATTGCAGCCGTCATGATGTTCATACCTAAAAAAGGACTTGATGACATACCGCTAGAGCAAATAAAGTTTAACAAATGGCTTGCCGCATTACTTGCATTAATCGTTGGGATAGGAGCAGGTATTGTTGGTGCAGGAGGCGCATTCTTGTTAGTACCGATCATGCTTACCGTTTTAAAAATACCTACACGAATGACAATAGCCTCTTCCTTGGCTATCACACTTATTTCATCGATTGGTGCGATCTCTGGGAAAGTGTCAACGGGGCAAGTGGAATTCTTACCATCACTTATTATGGTGGTTGCTAGCTTATTTGCCGCACCACTTGGGGCGATGGCTGGAAAAAAGGTAAATACAAAAGTGTTACAGGTGATTCTAGCTTTCTTAATATTTGTAACGGCAGTGAAGATTTGGTTAGATATATTATTTACGAACAATTAATAAGTTTCATTCATAAAGAAGGCAATACTATACGAAATCATCGATAGGAGGTATAAACTTGCAAGAAAAAAAGTTGCAAACCTATGAAAATCACACACGACTTCACCCTTTACAACATTTTATATTCATGCCGATTGGTGCAATTACATTATTGGTGGCAATTATCTTTACAATTACGAGCATCGTGAAAGATGATTTTTCCTTCATTACATTTTTAATAATGGCTTTAGTTATCATGAGTATTATTGCAGGACTACTCGCAAGGATGAATGCGTTAAAAGTTCAAGATCGGACGATTCGAGTGGAGGAACAATTGCGCTATTTTATGTTAACAGGATCACCAATCGACTCTCATATTACGATGCCGCAACTGATAGCCTTGCGCTTTGCTTCAGATGATGAGTTTCCTGGTCTTGTTTCAAAAGCCGCATTAACTGGCATGACACCTGATGAAATAAAAAAAGAAATTCAGCAATGGAGAAAAGACGAGCACCGGGTCTAAAATAGGTGCTATGGTGTGGATTGTTTGCGCAATCCTTTTGACGCTAGTTGGGATGTTGGAGGTGAAACTATATGGAACGGATTAAATCGGTAGAAGCATGGCGAAGTTTATTGGGAAAGTCAAAAGAACAACCTTTTCTTCTATTTAAATTCAGTATGACTTGCCAAAGTAGCCTATCAGCCATGAAAGAATTACAAGCGCTTGATACAGAACTTCCTAAATACATCGTCATTGTACAGGAGGATAGGCTTGTTTCGAATACAATTGAAAAAGATTTAGGAGTGAAGCATGAATCACCTCAACTTCTAATCTTAAAAGGTGAAAAAGGAATTTGGCAAGCTACTCATTACAAAATAAAGAAGTCCCTAGTAAACGAGGCAATTAATACGTATGTTTGATTACTGGTGACTGGTATCAAAAAATTAACCCTATGAAAATGAAAGGAGAAGGTATGGTTACATTAACATCACTTACCTCAGTAGAAAAGTTTATCGAGGATCATCAGTTTAGTTTTTTATATGTATCAAGAACTAATTGTGGCGTATGTCACGCTATATTGCCTCAGTTAAAGGATTTACTGAAAGAATTTCCACTCATTGAACTAGGCCATATAAATGCAGATGATGTCGAAGAAATAGCTGGACGTCTTTCGATTTTTACGGTACCTGCACTACTTTTATTTGTAGATGGTAAAGAAGTTATAAGGGAAGCACGTTTTGTTCAAATGCAATCTTTGCGTGAAAAAATGAGTAAAGTTTATAACATGATTGTTACGGAACCAGAGTGATTTTGGTTCATTCACTTTTATTGAAAATATTTCATTTAGCAATTAAAGATGCAAAAAATACACAGAAAGGATGATTAAGAGATGAATCATTGGAATGCACGTTTTCGAACAGAGAATTATGTTTATGGTAAGGAACCAAATGTCTTTTTAAAAGAATTCCAAAACAAATTAAATGTATCTGGTAATGCTTTGGCCATAGAATTGATTTACATTTTAATTAAATGAATACCCAATTTCATCAGACTTTCACAAAGCTTTAGTACTAAAGATATGAAGCAATAAGTCGGGAGGGTTTAACTGTGACACTGACGAGTATACATTTGTCCATTGCTATTATCATTTTAAGTTGGAGTATGGGATTTCTCACTTACTACTTTATAAGTGATTTAGCAAAGGAAAAAAAGAAAATCAATATGGAAGAAATATTAGGTCAATTGGTGAATTTCGTTATTTTTATTTGGTTAGGAAAAATCATTTTGAACTTTTCGATCTTTATAGTAGATCCGTTGGCTATATTGTCTTATCCAAGTAACTCACATGCATTTTACGTAGCTGTTCTATTTAGTTTGATAACAATGGTGATTCAATCTAAGCGCAGAAGAATTGATGTGCTTCCATTATTAAATGCTTTTACACATATATTTTTAATTGCCTCATTTGTGTACGAATTCATGCGAGTTATTTGGAATAATAATACTTATTCAATTGGATATATAGGTTTAGTCGCGTTGTTAATAGTTGCATTTGTAGTTATGCGTGATTTTGTATCCCCTCACTGGTTGAATCTATTGATATTCCTTGGATGGACAATAGGTAGTTTAGGATTGGCAGTTAAGATGCCAATCATGATGGTATTTGGTTATACTATGGCACCATGGTTTTTAGTTTTAATGCTCATCATAAGTTGTTTATTAATTATTTATCAAAAAAAGAAGGAGGGTGCTATAAGTGGGGGGAATTGAGACAGATACGATGTTAGGGATAGGGGTGTTTTTAGCGTTAGGAGCAGGGGCATTATCGTTTTTATCGCCTTGTGTGTTACCGATTTTTCCCGCGTACTTATCCTATATTACTGGAATCAGTGTCAAGGAACTGCAAGGAAATCATGATATGAAAATACGAAGTAAATTATTAAGCCATTCCGTATTCTTTTTGTTAGGTGTATCCCTTGTTTTTATTGCCTTAGGAATGGGAGCTTCCTATTTTGGGCAATTTATTCAAACATTATTAATAGGTGATACAGGGCTCCTTATTCAACGTTTAGCTGGAGTGTTCATTATCTTCATGGGGCTTTTCGTTGGGGGATGGATTAATATTACAGCATTAATGAAGGAAAGGCGTTTTCAATCTGCCAAAAGACCAGTCGGCTATTTAGGTACATTTTTTGTGGGCATGGGTTTTGCAGCTGGTTGGACACCTTGTATTGGGCCGATCTTCGGTTCAATTTTATTCCTGGCGGCAAGTCACCCAGGTCAAGGAATCATATACACGGTAATGTATGCATTGGGGTTTGGATTGCCATTTCTTCTCTTGACATTTTTCCTAGGATCAACCAAGTGGATTACTCGACATAGTCAAGTAATTATGAAAACAGGCGCTGTGATTATGATAATGATGGGACTTTTATTATTTACCGGTCAAATGCCACGCATCACTGAGTTTTTACTGAAATTAGTGCAAGATACATGGTTCGAAAAATTAGGGTGAAGGAGGTAATGGGGAATGAAAAAGGCGATTCTTGTAGCAATAGTAATGGGGATGCTTGGTTGGGCAGTTTACGACTTTGTATTCGCTTCAAAGGAAAAAGCTACTCAGGAAGAGGATAGAACAACCGCGCAACAGATAAATAATTCAGGAGAAGAATCTAAAAAGGTAGGAATTCGTAAAAGTGAGCTCGCTCCTGATTTTGAACTTACTACATTAGATGGTGAGACAGTGAAGTTGTCAGATTATAAAGGTAAACGAGTTATGCTAAATTTTTGGGCAACATGGTGTCCCCCGTGTCGCGCCGAGATGCCTGATATGCAAAAGTTCCAGAAAAATAAGGACGTACAAGTTTTGGCGGTGAATTTAACTGAAACAGAATCGAATCTGGGTACTGTACAAAAGTTTGTAGATGAATTGAACTTGACGTTGACAACTCCTTTAGATGACGAATCTGCTGTCTCAAATGAATATCAGGTTATGGCTTATCCCACTACGTATATGATTGACTCGCATGGGCGAATTCAATTTGTCACGATGGGTGCAATGAATTATGACTTCATGGTACAGCAGTTTGAAATGATGCAGTAAATATCTTCTATCATACAAACAATCATTCAGTATTTTGTTTCAAATAATAAAATTAACTATCGAATTTTTGTTTTTAGAAATAATTGATTTAAGATTTTGTCAGAGAACACTACTAACTTGTGAAATGATGATTCATCCAAACGATCAGACTCATCGCCAAGTACAAGATCCATTTTGGGAACTGATGACGACTGTACAAGGTTGGTTCCCTGTTAAAAATTAATCGATTTCTCATACCAATTGTCCAAGCTATTTTATGATAGCTGAGGACAATTTTTTGCTCTAGGAATTTTTAAAACTTATGGTATGTGAAAGTGTAAAGAGTGCTTCATAGTAATTGGCATCTCACATTAACTAAGCCCTTAACTTTGAGAATTGATTGCTTTTCACCTTGTATCGAATTTATCCACAAACCTTTAATCGTTTGTCCTCTTTGAGCGATTTGGTTGTATGTACTACAGAAGATATTCGATTCTTTGTGGGCCACATCAACATGTGTTAATAATTGCTTGGGTGATTGGGGAGATGCCTCCCAAAGCGGCAAGACAGTCACAATGGAAAGATTAAGAATGGGGGAGTAAAGAACAAGCACAAAAAAGGAACAGGTTCATTTTTTAAAGAATAAGAAAGTATATAATCTTCCTTTTCATAAACCCAGTGTCTCGGCTGTTTTGGAGTAAAGGATCGATTCCATAATACTGTTGATTTCCGTTCCAGGCGTACGCTTTCGGCGGGGTGAGCGATGAGCCATCACCGCCGAAAGCGTACGTTGTAATATCTCATCTTTCTCACTCATCCTGCTGGAGTCGCCGCCTTCCACTACAATCAAGCAAATGTTTTCTAATCAATCATAAAAGAAAGAATAACTAAAAGATCAGTATATAATTTTTGAGTGCATAAAATCACTTGTACATGGAAGGATAGGAAAATGCAGTGGATTGTACATAAGGTAAGGTAGAGGGGGTGGATCTATTAGCTAGTAAGAATCTAAAAGAAGAGCATTTCAGCTAATTTTCTTCTATTGGTAAAAGAGTATATGACCCACAAATAGTTAGCATCTATTGTATAGAGGAGCTACTTGGGCACCCGAAATTGCATCTTCGGGTGCTTTTTTTATAAGTTGGAAAGCATCTTTTCACTCATTATCCAAAAAGAACTTAACCTTATTCGTATAGTTGAAGGAAGGCGACGGACAGACAAACGCCATAAGATTACCGAGAAAAGAGAGGTTGGTCGTGACGTTAGTCACGACCAGCCTCTCTTAAAAATCAATCGGTAATGATATAGCAAAAAGTCTGTCCAAAGACCTCAGAAAACGTTACAAAACAGGTTTTGTACTTAGAGGGTACTTGCACTTTTCTGATGACCTGTTCCTCATTCGTTCATTAATTTCGAACTAGATAATCGAATGCACCTAAAGCAGCAGTCGCACCTGATCCCATTGAAATAATGATCTGTTTATATGCGCTGTCCGTGCAGTCTCCTGCCGCAAATACGCCAGGTACGTTTGTTGCGCCACGCTTATCGACAACGATCTCGCCAAATTTCGTGCGTTCAACGGCGTCACCTAGCCATTCTGTACTCGGCACAAGACCGATTTGAACAAATACACCAGCTAGTTTGATATGATGTTCTTCACCAGTTTCACGCTCAATATAAGTAATACCGTTTACGCTATCAGTACCGGTAATTTCCTTCGATTGAACATTTTTCAGAACCGTAACATTCGGCAAGCTATAAAGACGCTCTTGTAGAACAGAATCGGCTTTCAACTCTGGCATAAATTCAAGAACGGTTACATGGTTTACAATCCCTGCAAGATCAATCGCTGCCTCTATACCGGAATTACCACCACCAATAACAGCAACATCTTTACCTGCAAATAATGGCCCGTCGCAATGTGGGCAGTATGCGACGCCTTTGTTTTTAAACTCAGCCTCGCCAGGAACTCCAACATTGCGCCAACGCGCTCCTGTTGAGAGGATAACGGTTTTACTCTTTAGAACGGCACCGTTCTCCAGTTCAATTTCAACTAGATCTTTCTTTTCCAAACGTTTCGCACGCTGTAAGTTCATCACATCGACTTTGTACTCTTTTACATGTTCCTCAAGACTTGAAGCAAGTTTAGGGCCTTCAGTATGTTTAACACTAATGAAGTTTTCGATCGAAGCTGTGTCTAAAATCTGACCACCGAAACGATCGGCAACAATCCCTGTACGAATGCCTTTACGTGCCGCATAAATTGCTGCACTTGCACCCGCTGGTCCACCGCCGATAACGAGTACATCATACGGATCTTTATCGGTAAATTCCGATGCATCTGGTCCGCTTCCCAGTTTCGCTAAGATTTCTTCAATAGTCATACGACCGCTAGAGAATGAATCTCCATTTAGTAATACAGTCGGAACCGCCATGATGTTTTTGCTTTCCACTTCATCTTTAAACGCTGCGCCGTCAATCATCGTATGCGTAATACCAGGATTTAACACGCTCATTAGGTTAAGTGCTTGTACAACTTCTGGACAGTTTTGACAGCTTAAACTAATATACGATTCGAAGTGATACTCGCCTTCAAGGTTTTTCACTTGCTCGATTACTTTCTCATCTACTTTAGGAGCTCTGCCGCTCACCTGCAATAAAGCAAGAACGAATGAAGTGAATTCATGTCCAAGTGGAATACCAGCAAAAGTAACGCCAGTATCTTCACCGATACGATTGACACTAAAACTCGGTGTTCTTTCTAAATCCACCATTTCTACTTTAATGCGGGATGACATCGTAGCTAATTCATCCACTAGCGCTGCCATTTCACGCGAGACCTTATCTTCCCCAGCGCTAACTTTAAGTAGCACATCGCCCTCCATCAATTCAAGATATTGGGCTAATTGTGCTTTTATATCTGTGTCTAGCATATTCCATCTACTCCTTATATTTTCCCTACAAGGTCAAGGCTTGGTTTAAGTGTTTCTTCGCCTTCTTTCCATTTTGCTGGGCAAACTTCACCTGGGTTGTTGCGAACATATTGTGCCGCTTTGATTTTGTCAATGAGAATACTCGCGTCTCGACCGATGCCATCCGCATTAATTTCAGCTGCTTGAACGATGCCGTCTGGATCGATAATGAACGTACCGCGTTGTGCAAGGCCTGCTTCTTCGTCAAGCACATCAAAGTTGCGTGAAATAGTTTGTGCAGGGTCACCGATCATAATATATTCCAGTTTGCTAATCACATCTGAATGATCATGCCATGCTTTGTGCGTAAAATGTGTGTCCGTTGAAACGGAATATACTTCTACTCCAAGTTCTTTTAGTGTTGCGTATTGATCTTGAAGATCTCCAAGTTCAGTAGGGCAAACAAATGTAAAATCTGCTGGATAAAAGCAAACGACACTCCACTGATCTTTTAGGTTTTCATCAGAAACCTCGATGAACTCACCGTTCCCGCTATTGTAAGCTGATGCTTTGAATGGTAGTATTTTTTTTCCTATTAATGACATAATAAATATTCCTCCTAGTGTGTTTTTGTACATAGTTAGTTTAGGTTATATAGTCCAGTCCTAAACGGCAGTAATGATAATATACTTACTGCTTCTTAACTATAATAATTATAATTACATAATTATTGTCGTATAAGTGAGCTTATTTGTCAACAATATTGCTTGAGTTTATCAGTAGGTTTGTCACTCAGTGCCAATACTAATAGTTGTTGTATGAATGAAATGCTGAATCCTATTTTATTTCCATGCTCCCACAAAAGAAAGAAAAGTATACTTTATTTTTCCTTTTATATTCTCAATTATCCTGATAAATTCTCAGTTACAGAATATTCAGTCGATTGAGATGTGCTACTGATGTTGCCTTAAACAGACAATTTAGGTCGCGAAAAATTTAAACTACTAACCAAAATGGGGAGTTGACATAAGTAATCTCTCTTTTTATCCCGTTCATGTGGCGTTGTATGTATAGGGGACAGACGACAGTTTTAAGATAGGTTTATATCTTGTATTTTTTCGTTACTTTTCCAGTCTTAATAATTGCTCTTTCATTTCTAAGCCGCCTCGATAGCCAGTCAATTTTCCACTTTTTGCGATAACACGATGACATGGAACTGCGATTAAGACAGGATTGGCACCAATAGCGGTTCCGACTGCGCGTACGGATTGTGGTTTTTGGATTCGTTCTGCAATATCTGTGTATGAAACTGTCTGTCCATAAGGAATGTCTTGCAATGCCTTCCAGACAGATTGTTGGAACGGTGTGCCATGAAGATCCAAGGACAATGTGAATTCTTTTCGAAATCCTTCGATGTAATCAATCAATTCTACGGCGTACAACTGCAGTACCTCCTCGTTTTCCAACATATCGTAGTTAGGCAGTCGTTTTTTTACCCATGCAGTAAGTTCCTCGAATGAGGCATTTTGTGAACCGATATAACATAACCCTTCTAATGTTGCAGCAATATACATGTTCCATTGTCCGTGATTCCACAACATCCAATAGACGATATTTTCATTTTTTTTCTCCATTTTCATGTGCCTCCATTATGATTTTTTGATACTGCTTTGGCGTGTGACCTGTTTTGGTTTTGAATAACGTGATGAAATAAGGTGTATTTGAAAATCCCACTTCTAAACCGATTTGAGCAATAGATTTACTCGTAGTTTGAAGTTTTTTCATAGCATTCGAAATTCTAACTTGTTGGATGTATTCCATAGGAGTGATTCCTACAATTCTCTTAAATGTCCGTTGTAAATGATAAGAGCTTCCATGACAGATGTCAGCTAATTTTTCCAATGATAATGGGTTGGGGTAATTTGCGTTTATATATTCTTGCATTTGGACTACCCATTCTTCATCCGGTAAACGTATACCACCAGGCTTGCATCGCTTACAAGGGCGGAAACCTTCAGCTAGTGCCTCTTCGACATCGTTAAAAATAAGTACATTTTCTCTTTTCGGATCTCTCGAATTACAGGAAGGCCGGCAGCAAATACCTGTCGACGTTACCCCATAGATAAAGTTGTCATCGTACGACTTATCATTATGTGTAATAGCTTGCCATCGTTCATCAGTCAATTGCATAACATCTTTATTACTATTCATGGAATCACCTCTTTCTATTCTTAGTATACCCGCAAGTACCACGTGAATAGTGTATATAAGTATATAAAAGCAAGATAACGAAACTTCTTATTATTTTCGTCTAATCGGGTGATTAATATGGTGTAAGCAAAAATATTGAAAGTCAAAACAGGTCAGAGTATAATTTAGTTATAGTCAAATATAGTCAAAGTCAAATAGTTGAAATATAAACAAAAGATTTAAGGAGGAATGGAAGATGAAGTGTCAACAATGTGGTAACAATCAAGCAACTATGAATATATCATTACAAATGAATAACCAAAGAATACAAATGCATATGTGTCAGCCATGTTTTAATGAAATTCAAGGGACACTAGGCGCAGGAGGGATGTCATCATTTAATGGAAATGATGCATTTGCAAAACACTTTTCCCAAGGGAACGGTGGTAATCAAACAAGAGCGCGAACAGTTCAATCATCAGGAAATGGTTTGCTGGACCAACTCGGTAGAAATATATCAAATGAAGCAAGAGACGGGTTGATCGACCCGGTCATTGGTCGTGATCAAGAGATTAAGCGTGTGATGGAAACATTAAATAGAAGGAACAAAAATAATCCAGTCCTAATCGGTGAGCCTGGTGTTGGTAAAACTGCTATTGCCGAAGGACTTGCAGTTAAAATACTTGAAGGCGACGTCCCATTCAAGTTATTGAATAAGGAAATCTATTTGTTGGATGTTGCTTCATTAGTAACGAATACAGGTATACGTGGCCAATTTGAAGAGCGTATGAAGAAGTTAATTGAAGAGCTTCAGGAAAGAAAAGATGTCATTTTATTTATTGATGAAATCCATTTATTAGTTGGTGCTGGATCTACTGAAGGTTCGCAAATGGATGCAGGAAATATTTTGAAACCCGCTTTGGCACGGGGAGGTTTACAACTAATCGGTGCGACGACATTAAAAGAGTATCGTCAAATTGAAAAAGATGCAGCACTTGAACGACGTTTTCAACCAATTATTGTAAAAGAACCGTCTGCGGAAGATACCGTGAAAATCTTATATGGTATCAAAGATCGCTATGAAGAATTCCATGAAGTACATTATTCGGATGAAGTCATACAAGCTTTTGTTACATTGTCCCAACGTTATATTCAAGACCGCTTCTTGCCAGATAAAGCAATTGATTTAATGGATGAAGTGGGTGCTCGTTTAAATCTTATCCATTCGGAAAAAGACTCTCATTCGATTGAATTCCGATTAAATGAAGTAAGCAAAGAAAAAGAACAAGCAGCTGAATCCGAAGACTATGAAAAAGCTGCAAATTTACGTTATGAGGAAATCCAACTTCAAAAACAGTTGGAAGAAGTTAAAAAAGATGGGGAAGTAGCTCGTGTAGATGTGTCTATCGCACATATTGAAAGTATTGTTGAAGAAAAAACAGGGATTCCTGTTACGAAACTGCAAGAAGCTGAACAAGCGAAAATGAAAGGAATTGCTGAAAGTCTTGGAGCAAAAGTGATTGGTCAAGCTAGTGCTGTTGATAAAATCGCTAAAGCTATTCGCCGGAGTCGTGCAGGTTTAAAATCAAAACATCGCCCAATCGGTTCATTCCTTTTCGTTGGTCCAACTGGTGTTGGTAAAACAGAAATTACGAAAGTGCTTGCCGAAGAATTATTCGGCTCACGCGAAGCATTGATCCGACTGGATATGAGTGAGTATATGGAGAAACATGCAGTATCTAAAATCATTGGATCACCTCCAGGTTATGTTGGTCATGAAGAGGCAGGTCAATTAACAGAAAAAGTCCGCCGAAACCCATACTCCATTCTATTGCTCGATGAAATTGAAAAAGCACACCCAGATGTACAAAATATATTCTTGCAAATCATGGAAGATGGTCGCCTGACAGATTCACATGGACGAGCCGTCAGTTTTAAAGAAACAGTCATCATTATGACAAGTAACGCTGGAACTGGCGACAAAAAAGTGAACGTAGGGTTCAACCGCACCGAACATGAATCCGTCACGATATTAGAAAATTTAAGTGAGTACTTCAGACCAGAGTTTCTAAATCGTTTCGATGCAATCATTCCATTTAACGAGCTTTCAGAAGAGAACTTACTGGAAATTGTGGACCTCATGCTAGTAGATTTACAAACAACTATGGAGGAAAATGATATTGAAATTACGATTACAGCTGAAGCCAAACAAGCATTAGTCAATCTTGGTTATGATAAACGCTTTGGTGCAAGACCTCTACGCAGAGTCATTCAAGACAAAATTGAAGATCAATTAACGGATCTTCTTTTAGAAGAAGATACAATTGCGAAGGTGCATGTAGATGTGTTAGATGAAGAGATTGTGGTTACGAAAGCATAAGTGAAGAAAAAATCCCGCTGAATACGATTCAGTGGGATTTTTGTGCTTTAAGAGACTGGCGTTATACAATTTACTTGTTTATTATCAAATTCTATATTAGCTTGATAAAGCACTAAAAGAAAAGAACACTGTGTGTCGATTAAATGTGTACTAACAATAAGTGGTACTAGATTCAAACTAGTACCACTTATTGGATCTTCTATATATTAATTATGCAGGTTTATGTGCAATAATTATGAGCTTTCCTTTGTCGAGCTCTTCTTCTGCAGCGGCAGCTTCTTCTTTTGATAAACCTACTGATTCCATTTTGTTTCGAAGTTCATCTCCGCGAGAAGTGAACATATTTTTCATGGAGTCAAGGAAGCCTTGTTCTTTCATACCCACATCTTTCGTATCAAGAGCATTGTTTATATCGTCGGCTCTTTCTTTGAAATGGGCGAAAATATGAATGTGGTCTTTTGAATACCCTTGTGACTCCAATGTCTCGATTTCTTGTTTTGCTTGTACGGCATTTTCTACAGTTAATTTGACAGTCATTATAATTCCTCCATTTGTTGTTTTATTTGTGGTATAACTATCTTTACCCTTCCTGATATGATTTAAACAAAAATAAAATTATGTAGAATCAAAAAGTGTGAAAGAATATAATGACTTTGATATGCTTAAAAGAAAAAAGAATGGAAGTTGTTCATATGGATAAGAAAGCGGAACAAATAGCAAGCTTTAAGGCGGCAATGGGCAATTACCCGACAGGTGTTACGGTTGTAACAGCATTTAACGAAGAGGGGAAACCAATGGGGTTAACAGTGAACTCTTTTGCATCAGTTTCTCTAGAACCACTGCTTATCCTATGGTCTATTGATAAGCGAGTGTATTCGTATGAAGATTTTTTAAAGGTAGACAAATTTACAGTAAATATTTTAGCGGCGGATCAAGGGGATCTATGTACGTTATTCTCCAGCAAAGTAGAAGACCGTTTCAGTAAATGTGACTGGAAAAAGTCGGAGTTAGATTTACCAGTACTTGCAAATACGTTAGCTACTTTACAATGTAAAGTATTTAGCCAAATTGATGCAGGAGATCACACAACGATCATAGGTGAAGTTCTAGACATTCAAAATGAAAGTAAAGAGCCGCTATTATACCATCGCCGAACAATTGGTGCGATCCCGGAAGAGTTTTATCATTAAGAATATAGACTGCCAGCTAAGTATCTTTCACTTAGGAGGCAGTCTTTTACTATTCAAAAGGTTCATATAAAGAGAAGAGTTCGGCTTGCTTCAAGACATCTTGTACCTATAATATGTCGAAATCATAGGCGTTTCACATCAAGTAAACTTGCTATTTTAACAATTGGTTGCTCTCACCGGCGATTTGGTTGCTCTCGCACGGATTTGATNGTAGAATTGATTGCTTTCAATGAACGATCTGTTGCCCTATGCCATTTACTGGATTCACGCAGTCGTAAATTGGAGGAAATTTTATTTTTAGTGAGTTGATACGGAGTAAGTATGTAATTCCCAGTGGTCACTAAGAAGCAGTATCCCTATTATGCGCGTCATCCCATTTATCATTCCCTTTTGTTATCTCGGAATTGTTTATAAAGGAAAAGGTTATATATCGAAAAAATTCAGAAATTATAGCATAATCAGATTGTAAGTACTTTTATTAATTTCAGAAAAGAGGTTTTTAGATGGGAAGAGTTGTGCATTTCGAAATTCATGTGGATGATATGGACAGGGCTAAGAAATTTTATGGTGAGGTATTTGGTTGGCAGTTTGAAGATTGGAGCGGATTTGCAGGAACACCTTATTTTGGAGCTATTACAGGGAACAAAGAGGAAATGGGGATTGATGGTGCGTTAATGCAACGCAGAACAACATCACCTGAAAGTGGTCAAAGTATGAATGCATTCGTTTGTACGATGCAAGTGGAAGATTACGATGCGACAGAAGCAGCCATTTTAGCTCATGGCGGTACAGTTTCTGTTCCTAAACATCCTTTACCAGGAATGGCTTGGCAAGGATATTTTACGGATTCAGAAGGAAATATTATTGGTATTCATCAGCCGGATGAAAATGCTAAATAAATGATTAGTGCCAGGAACCGATGCTATGAATAGATCGGATACCTGGCACTTTACACTTATTCAAAATCTAATTTATAATCATTTGCTTTAATCCATTTTAACTTTCGAGAAAAGACATAGATAAGACCGACATTTAACAAAATCGGAAGAATTAAAAACGTACTTAACATGATTGTGATATTTTCAATTGTCCATCCACCATCTGCTAAGTTTATGTAATTTAAAGGACCGACTAATCCAGACAAACCAAACCCTGCACTGTAAGGTGTTCCTTGAATATTTAACACTCCTGCTAAAGCACCTAGAATTGCTGCTGTAATAAGCATAGGAAAAGCAATTTTCGGTTTCATAAAGAAGTTTTTCATTTGAATTTTGGGTGAACCTAGAACATGTGCAAGTGCGGTTCCAAGACTATTTGCTTTGTAACTTGCAATTGCTAAACCAACACCTGTTGCTACAATACCTAGATTTGCAGCACCTGAACCAATTCCAGAAAGCATAATAACTGTCGCGACCCCGACAGTAGAAATTGGGGAGAGAATAATAAGACTAAACACTACTGCTATAATTGCTCCCATCAAAACTGGTTGTAGCGTTGTAACATGTGCAATAGCTTCACCTAATAACCCGGTAGACTTTTTCATAAATGGTAATAGTAAATACCCGATCATCCCCGGAACTAAAATACTTAATGTAGGAATAAGTAGGATGGAATATTCTTTTAATCGATTGCCGACAAGCTGCACGAATAATACAGTGAGTCCTGCAGTAATTCCAGTGTTAATAACAATTCCAATACCTTGAAGTGCAAACAATCCATCTGCAGTTTTTTGGATAGCTCCACTACCAACCAATGCAGCAATACCAACGCTTGCTGTTTGAATTGGCGTTAAATTAAACTTAATTCCTACCATAACGCCGATCATTACTGGTAACAAACTCATGACAAATACAGTAATGTCAAATAAATGCTGTAATGCTGGAAAGTGAGGGATTAATAACTTTAAAATTTCGCCTAGCAATGCATTGGGGATCAATGCCACTACAATCCCAATGCTCATCCCGGTTAATAACTTACTGAAAAAGTCTTTCATGTTACTAATCTCCATTTCTATGTATAATGCTGTTAATTATAGGGAGTATTCAGAAACTTTTCAATATACTTTAACGCTTTAAAGTGAGAGTGTGTAAAGTGGCGTCAAAAATATATTATATATAGATACATATGTGTGATTCCATTACATTTCTATTTTTGCCTAGTAAAGACAGAAAAAATCCCTTTGAACGATATATTGTTCAAAGGGATTCGCTTTGTAAAATGCAATATTTCTGCAGGCGTCTATTTATTTCAAAAATGCTTTAATTGCTAATTTGTTGTCATGAATATATGTCAGTATAGCGATTTTCATAAGCATTCAATCCGTTCAAGGGAATAATTTGTCTTTTTCATGACTAGCAGAATTCCTTTTCCGTTTAACTATTTTGTATAAATAATATAAAAGGATTGCTGCTGCGACAATAATCCAAATCATATATTCATCCCAGTTAGCGGATAATATTCCCGCTGGTATTAGTGCGAGGATGAAGAAATAAATAAAGTTACCGATTGAAGTTGCAAGTACATATGGAAATAATCGGATAGTGCTTAGACCAGCAAGAATATTGACTAAACTCGTAGGGACGAATGGGAAAATTCTTGCTTGGAATACATAAGCAAACCCATTTGCATCTATTTTTTCAATAAGTTTTGCGTTGAATTTTTCCGCAATAACCTCTTGGAAAACATAGCGCGCCCCATAATAAACAAGCAAAGAAGCAAGTACACCTGTTAGCCAGCTCCATATAAAACCATTGATAAACCCAAATAGTGTCATATTAATTGTGATTACGAGGATTAATGGAAAAATAGTAAAAGAGTTTTGAATCAGCATGACTAAAAACATGAAAAATAAAGCATACCCCATATTTTTATTTAAAAACTTACGAATTGCTTCTACGTCACCATTCCAAAGTAACATGATTAAATCTCGATTTAATATAAAGAATAAGCCGAAGAGTAACAGTCCACACCATAATAACCATTGTCTTTTTGAAAGTTTATTTAAAATAGTTTTCATAAGTCACCGTGCTTTCTATACAATGTACGGTTCAACGAGAATTATTATTCAATAGTACCATGATTTTGTAAAATCTAAAGTAAATTGCAAAGCTATGAATAAGAGAGCGTATCGTAAGGTGAAGTGAATGAAAGAACAAACCCTAGCTCAAACTACAATGAAAAGGAGTGTGCTCATTGATTCCACTAGAAGAAGCGATTAAAAAATACGCTCTATCTTATGAAACGAAAGAAGATTTAACACCTATTCTTGAAGCAATTGGAGATGCAAAAATTGTACTTTTAGGAGAAGCAAGTCACGGTACTTCTGAGTTTTATACAGTTCGTGCAGAGTTATCCAAAAGATTGATTGAAGAGAAAGGATTTACACTGATTGCAGTGGAAGGAGACTGGCCATCGACTCAGCATATAAATAGGTTTATAAAAGGCTATAAAGAAGGAACAGTGAATGTTCAAAATGCGCTTAAAGCTTTTAGACGCTTTCCGACTTGGATGTGGGCAAATGAAGAAATTGCCGAGTTTGTTACATGGTTAAAAAAACATAATGAGCAAAAAGAGGAGAAAGTAGGATTCTACGGGATAGATGTATATAGTTTATGGGAATCATTAGATGAAGTAATCACTTATTTGAGTAAAACAAATCCTCAAGGAACTGATTTGGCATTTGCAAAAAAAGCATTTTCTTGTTTTGAACCATTTAACCGTCATCCCGAAACTTATGCCATATCCTCTGTGAATATTTCGGAAGCATGTGTAGAGGAAGTATCAAAGCTGTTGACTTCCATACGTGCGCACGAAGATAAGTATAAAGATACCGAAGAAACGGATTTAAACTTAAAAATAAATGCGATGGTTGCTAGGAATGCAGAAGAATACTATCGTGCGATGGTGCGAAGCGATGAGTTATCATGGAATGTTCGTGACGAGCATATGGTTGAGGCGATCAATGAAATTATGGATTACCATGGTAAAGATGCAAAAATAATTATTTGGGAACATAATACACATATAGGAGATGCCTCCGCAACGGATATGGAAGCAGCTGGAATGGTGAATGTAGGACAAATTTTGCGATTGCAAAATAAAAAAGAAAATGTATTTGCTATTGGTTTTGGTACTCATAGAGGTACAGTTATCGCATCGAACGAATGGGAACTTCCATATAAGGAAATAGATGTGCCTCCTGCAAAGGAAGAATCTTGGGAAGATGCATTACATAAAGCTGGCGCATTTAATAAGCTGTTGATATTTAATGAGGAGAACCGATCGCTGTTTAATAATTGGATTGGTCATCGAGCAATAGGGGTAGTGTACAATCCAGAATTTGAGGCGTATAGCAATTATGTACCTTCCAAAATCGGAAGTCGTTATGATGCTTTTATTTATATGGATCAGACAAAAGCGCTCTCACCGATCCAAACATAGGAATAAAGGCTACTCCAAGTACTGGCGTAGCCTTTACTAGTGTGTTCATACTTTTTTCATGATCCAAGAAGCAAGTAGAAACACTGCATCTACTCAAAAAAGAGGAAATCCAAGGAAATTCCAATGAAAATCTTTTATGAAGTAGCTTGCAATCATGACAATTAAAAATCCGCCTGCACAACTTTTAGGGTCATCTCCTGATAATTACGTGTTAAACTACAAGTAATTACATAATTTAACTTGGGAGGTACATAGTGAACAATTGGAGAAAAATTTTAGTTAGTTTTGTCGCTCTATTGATGATCAGTAGTTCTGTATTTATTCCTCTAACAGAAGATTCTAGCGTAGAGGCAGCTACTTCTTATGCAAGTTTACAAAACAAGATAAATAATATTATGGCAGATAGTAGGATGAAAAATGCTACCTCGAGTGTAACAATTCGAAAAGCATCTACTGGGGAAGTGGTGTATCAGCATTATGCAGATAAAGGCATTACACCAGCGTCTTCACTGAAACTTTTAACTGGAGCTGCGGCACTGGATACGCTTGGAGAAAATTATCGTTTTGCCACTACTGTGCTAACGGACGGTAAAGTGAAAAATGGAACGCTGAATGGGAACTTATATGTACGGGGCCAAGGGGATCCGACTTTATTGAAAAACCATTTTGACAATTTTGCGGATGGGTTAGTGAAACAAGGAGTGAAAAGAGTTTCTGGAAACTTAGTTGGAGATGATACGTGGTATGATCATGTTCGTTTGTCTGCTGGAATTTTAGCAGAAGATGAGCCTTACTATTATGCGGCGCCAATTTCGGCGTTAACACTTTCACCTAATGGGGATTTTGATGCGGGATCTGTCATTGTGGAAGCAAAGCCAGGAGCAAACGGGAAAGCAACAAAAGTAACTCTAACTCCTGTAACAAGTGTTTTACAAGTTGTGAATAATTCCAAAACAGTACCTAAAGGAAATAAAAATACACTAAAAATAACTCGTCAAGTTGGGACAAATAAAGTCATTATATCTGGAAACGCTCCGATCGGTACTTCGGGGACTAAAGAATGGATATCTGTAACGAATCCAACCCTTTATGTACTAGACATTTTCAAAAAATCATTAACAGCAAAGGGTATTACATTTGCGGGGTCTTCTAAAACCGTTCAAGGAAAAACACCTAAAAATGCAAAAGCGTTGTTATCACGAAAATCCATGCCACTAAAAGAATTGATCGTCCCATTTATGAAGCTTAGTAATAACACGCACGCAGAAATGTTAGCAAAAGAGATGGGAAAAGTTAAATACGGTGAAGGGAGCTGGAATGCTGGTTTACTAGTAATGAGTGAATATGCAGCATCGATTGGACTAGATACATCCAAATGGAAGTTTGAAGATGCATCGGGTATGTCCTACTCCAATAAAGTAACTTCGAGTCAACTATCGCGCCTGCTCTACGAAGTCCGTTCTGAACCTTGGTATAACACTTATAAAAACAGCCTCCCAATAGGAGGAAATACTGATCGTTTTGTTGGCGGAACACTTCGAAATCGACTGAAAGTAGCACCGGCAAAAGGAAATGTTTTGGCCAAGACAGGCAGTTTAGAAAATATAAAATCACTTGCTGGCTATGCAACTACGAAAAGTGGAGAAACACTTATATTTACAATACTCACGGAAGATACAAAAACAAGCACCATCCCAGTCATTGACCAAATTGCAATAGCCATTACCAATCACAAATAGTGGAAGTTTTATTACAAGAGCGTTACAGGTGCCTGGCACCCGTAACGCTCTTGTAACATTTTAGGGATAGGGCATGGTTTATCTATTAGTTGGTATGTACTATACTTGACAGTAGAATGAGGTGACGAGCGTGGCGCGGGAACGAAAGTTTACAGATGAGCAGTTGTTTAAAGCGACGAAACAAATGATTATTCAGGATGGTTATGAAGCATTTACTTTTAGTAAATTAGCGGCTATTTTGCATGTTTCTAGAGGAAGTATTTATAAATACTATGAAAATAAGGATGAGTTAATTTCCGAATTCCTTATGTATGAGATGAATCGTTTTCTTCATAATTTTAATAGACTTGATAAATCTGGTGATTTCCAGACTCAACTTGATTTATTAATCGATTTCATTTTCGAGCAGAGTAATATACACCAAGTATTAGAGATTATTCAACAAATTCCAGTAAATACAACGAAAAGAGTAGAGAATAACAAATCCCGGTTGAATGAATACCATATTGATATGTATCAACAATTTCAAGGACTTATTGATTTAGGAAGAAAAGAAAATGTTATTAAAAGTCACTTGCCTACAGCAGTTTTATTAGGAATGATTTTTCAAACGATTGCAATTCCAAACCACTTTAATATACCTCAAGAAGAATGGATTGCTTCTATAAAAGAAGTATTAATTCATGGAATGTTAAAGAAAGATTAATTGACATAACTGTCACCTTTACACATAATGGTAAAGATAGTTATGTTTTTTTATTCAAAGTGACACTGGTGTCACTAAAAAAGAGGAGAGTGAAAAAAATGAAGAAAGTGTTACGTCATGTTACGGATTTTGTCGCGATGAAAAAAGGAATGTGGATTACACTAGGTGTTTGGGTAGCTATCACCGTGATGTTAGCCATTTTCGCACCAAGCGCAAAAGAATATAAAGTGTCGGGAGTAGCTTCTTTACCGGAAGAGGCAAAATCTGTCATTGCGCAAAAAAATATCGACGAGCATTTCAAAGACGCGGAAAGTTTACCTGGAATTCTTGTTCTTCAATCTCCAAATGGGGAAGTAAATACAAAAATTCTAGGTGAGGCATTAGATGAGGTAAGTGATGCCAATATCAATGGGCTAAAAGATATGATTCCGTTTAGTAGCCTTCCACCGCAAGCACTTGCAGGATTTTTCTCTGAAGATAAGGAGACGGTAGTAATACCACTAACGTTTAACTCATCAATAGATACAAAGGACTTAGAAGTAAGCTTAGAGAAAATAAAATCAATTGTTTCTGAAAGAACAGGTTCCACTATTTATATGACAGGTCCCGCTGGAATAGCTGTAGATACGATCAATCTCTTCTCAAGAGCGGACATTGTTTTATTATTATCAACAGTTGGGCTTATTTTAATATTACTTATCGTTATTTATCGCTCTCCCTTACTTGCATTAATACCACTTGTAGCCGCTGCATTTGTTTACGAAGTGGTTAACCAATTATTAGGGTTGTTAGGAAAGGGTGGATTAGAGTTGGCAACCCAGTCTACATCCATCATGTCCATCTTGCTATTCGCTGCTACGATTGATTATTCCCTCTTTGTTTTTTCTCGCTATCGAGAAGAACTGATGAACCATGAAAGTAAATTTGATGCGATGAAGTGGGCAATGCGTGAAACAGGAATACCTGTCTTTTTTGCGGGTGGTACCGTACTTGCTGCCATGTTAGTATTGTTTTTTGCACATTTCGGTGATTATAGAAACTTTGCCCCAATCTTTGGAACTACGATGCTCGTTATTATGTTTGCATCGGTTACGTTAATCCCCGCATTATTTACGCTTTTTGGAAGAAAGTCATTTTGGCCTAAAATTCCGAAGTTTGGGGACACAGAAGTTCGAAAAAATGACTTATGGAATAAAATAGGTTCCTTTATTGTGAAAAAGCCTATAGTTTCAGCGTTATCGATTTTAGTTATTTTAGTTATATCGGCATTAAATATGTTCAATCTAAATTACGAATTTGATACGATCAAGTCTTTTCCAAGCGATATGCCATCGCGCGTTGGTTATGAAATTATAGAAAAAAACTTTGAAAAGGGAGATCTTGCTCCAACGACCGTTCTTTTTGAATCTAAAAGTGAGATTACCCCTGACGTACAAGAAAGTTTAATGGAGCAGCTCTCCAAGCAAAATTTAGTGAGTAGTGTTCGTCCGATAGGAACTTCGGAGGATGGTCTTGCGATTCAGTACCAATTAACTTTTGAAGAAAATCCTTATTCCATTGAATCAATGGATGCGTTAGAGGAGATGGTGGAGAACTCTAATAGCATTGTAAAAGCTAGTAACATCGAAGGAACTCTTTACTTCGCGGGCGAAACGGCAAATAAAGTAGACGATCGTTCGATTAATAATCGAGATTTACTCGTAATTGTGTTACTTGAAACGATACTAATCTTTGGCATGTTAATATTTTTAACCAAATCAATTAAAATGCCAATTTATATGATGGGTACCATATTATTATCTTTCTTGGCGGCTGTTGGTTTAGGAATGTTCTTATGCAACTTGTTTTTTGATATAGACACAATCAGTAACCGAGTTCCGCTCTACTCATTTGTATTTTTAGTAGCACTTGGAATTGATTATAATATTATTTTAATCTCGAGATTTTTAGAAGAACGTAAAAAGCACAATGTAAAAGAAGCAGTTCAAATTGCAGTTGCCAATACAGGAGGGGTTATTTCTTCAGCAGGTATTTTATTAGCAGCAACTTTTGCCGTGCTCATGACACAGCCGATTCAGATTCTATTTGTATTCGGGTTTATCGTAGCGGTAGGAATAATTTTGGATACTTTCCTCATTAGAGGTATTCTTCTTCCTTCATTAATAGTGCTATTTGAAAAAGATAAAAAATAAAAAATGCTTGGTAACAGGTTTTCACCTGTTACCAAGCATTTTTATTACAAGAATGTTACGGGTGCCAGGCACTAGTAACAAACAAAATATTTTTCGGTGGTCATCTCAAAGTAAGTGTCATTTATACCGATAGTAATATATACGCATATTTAGGGAGAAGGGGTTGTAAGATGAAACGTAAATCATTAAGCACTAAAATGGCTTTAATTCTTATTACAGTTATGTTGTTTTTGTTTTTGGCAGTATCTGCGTTGTTCACTATGAGTACGCTTAGAACTGTAGAAGATTCAATTCGGAGTCAAGCTGTATCAACGGCGAATTATTTAGCTAGTAAGATAGATGGGGATGAGTATAAGGAATTTACTGAAGATTCTGTTGAAAATGACGCGTATTGGGATATTCGTAATCAGCTCATTAATGTATTGAATAGTACCGGGGTTCTATATGTTTATACATTGCAAGCCGATCCAAGTGCGGTGCAAATAATGATCGATGGATATGCAAAGGGTGTTGAAGGTGCCGCAACGATCGGTCAACCAACAACCGGCACGACTTATAACGATGTGAAGGCAGTATTAGAAGGGGAATCTGTAAGTACAAAAGTTATTGACGATCCGGAGTTTGGAAGGTATTTATCAGCGTTTTCTCCTATTAAAGCTAGTAATGGCGACATAGTGGGAATTTTAGCGGTAGATATTGCTGCGGAGAACGTAAAAGAAATCCAAAGTAATCTTCTTAAAACAACTATTCCAATTGTAGCGTTACTATTTTTTGTCATTATTTTAATTCTTACTATCATATTTTACATATATACAAAAAGAACATTTGCGCCACTTGGGGTTGTAAGTGAAGCGTTAGGTGATTTTGCAGAAGGAAAATGGACGATGGCATCCAAAAAAGTAGGGGCTATTAAATTTAAATCGGAAAATGAAATCTCCGCATTAGCAAAAGCATTTACAGCATCCTATAAACAATTAAGTGCAACAATGAATGAGATAACAAGCCAGTCTAACCGGATTTCACAATCTTCTACTCAATTATATGGAACGATTGAAGAAACGATGGAAACGAACCGTATGATTAATGCTCATATGGTTGAATTAGCGGAAGGTAGTGCAAAATCATTACAACATAGTGAAGAGTCTGTTACTGCTCTTGAAGAAATGGCCATTGGTATTCATAAAATTGCAGATTCAGGAAATGACATGACAAATACTTCTAATGACGTTGCGGAATTTATTAGTAAAGGACATGAGGAGTCTAAAGAAGTTGTTATAAAAATAAAAGATGTGCAACAAATGTTTCACCAAACAGGAACAAAAGTGGCTGAACTTAGCAACCAATCCAAACAAATTCAAGAAATAACGGTAGTGATGACAGGAATTGCAGAGCAGACCAATCTCCTCGCATTAAACGCCGCAATTGAAGCAGCAAGAGCAGGTGAGGCAGGTAAAGGATTTGCTGTAGTAGCAGACGAAGTTAGAAAGTTAGCTGAACAATCGAAGCGATCGGCAGAAGAAATAAGAACACTTATTGATAATTTTGAACTTGTAACGAATGAAGTGAGTGATGTTATGGATGCGACATCAGCGAAAGTTATAGAAGGAACAGAATCCGTACAAGAAATTGGTAATATGCTGGAACGAATAGTAAATAGGATTGCCCAAATAAATCTAGAAATTCAAGATAACTCAGCTGTTACAGAGGAAATGTCTGCTGGTTCAGAAGAAATTCTCGCGGCTTTCGAGGATATTAAAGGATTTGCACGTAATACAGCTACCCAGACGATAGAAGTAGCAGAATCTGCAGCGGAACAAACAAAAGCAATGGGAACATTAGAAGCAATGAGCGGAGATCTACAAAAGATTTCGCAATCCTTAAGTGAACTGATAGAGAAATTCGAGTAACATTTTTACCCCACAAGGAATTGTAAAAGAAAGAAAAGAGCAAACCAATGTTATAGGTGGTTTGCTTTTCTTTATATAGAAGTATTTCAATTGTGTTACGGGTGCCTGGCACCCGTAACACAAAGTACCCGTAATACATATCCAAGCTATAGTATCTTAGAATGGTTAATTTTTTAAGCTCATACTTGTTATTTCTAGCAACTCAGAAATTGTTACAAACTCATATCCCTGTTTTTCTAATTCGGGAAGTATTTCTTCGAGTGCTTTTACTGTTTGAGAACGATCTCCTCCTGCATCGTGAAATAACACGATATTGCCCGGTTTAGCTCCTGATAGTACTGTTGATACGATTTTATCTACCCCGGGCGATGTCCAGTCTTTTGTATCTTGATGCCATGACCACATAACTACTCTATAACCGTTTTCCACCGCTGTATTGATAATACTATCGTCGTAACTTCCTCCTACCGGACGATAAAATAGCGGGTAGGAACCAGTTATATCGTGAATGATTTCATTTGTTTTCTCTAGTTCATCTTTCAGTTTTTCCGAAGTGATATTATAAGGGTGCGAATACGTATGGTTTGCTATTTCATGACCTGCTTGTCCCATTTTAAGAATAATGTCTGGCATTTTTTCCGCACGTTCCCCAATGACAAAAAATGTCGCTTTTGCATCGTATTGTGCAAGTAAATCTAAAATTTGCGTAGTATATGTGGAATGAGGTCCATCGTCAAATGTGAGGGCTATCACTTTTTCTTCTGTTTTAATGTCCCAAAGCACATATCCTTTCTGTTCATAATACGGTCTTCCTTTATCCATTGCTTTTGAAGCATAAGCGATACAAAAAATCAAAATAATAAATAGTCCAATCTTCCATACTAAAGACTTCATAAATAATTCCTCCTAGTCTTGCTATAGTGGGGGAAGTTGATTGTCGTTGAAATTATTGTTCACTGTCATAGGCGAATTATACGGAGATTTTCGTATGAAGCGCTTTATTCTTACCTATTTAATTGTCGCTTTTTCCGTAAAAAAGTTAGAAGGTCATGCATTATTAATCTGAAACTTTAGTATAGTCATGGCGCAATAAACTGCTATATAATACATATAACTATATGAATTAATTGGAAATGGAGTAATAATTATTAATGTACATACTAATAGTTATATTAGCTGGAGTGATAAGCTTCTTTTTATGCTTGTATGCCCAATTAAAGCTTAAAGAAGCACCTGGTGCATGGTCTTATTTTCTAGTAACGTTATTGTCGACTATCTTCACATTTTCCTATGCATTCGAACTAGCAAGCACATCTTTGGAGCAAGTGCAATTTTGGTTAAGAATCGAGTATCTTGCCTTACCTTTTATACCGGTCTTCGTTTTATTAATGTGTTTTGAATATATAGGACAAAAACTGAAGCAGTGGATACATTATGTTCTTTTTATAGTGCCGATTATTACTATTTTTATGCTGAATACAAACGATCTTCATCATTTATATTATATCTCCATGAAGTTAAGTAACGACGGGCCCTTTCCTATTTTAGAATTGGAATATGGTCCTTGGTTTTACGTTCATTCTATCTTTGTTTTTTTATGTTTGATGATAGCTATTATTATGTTGTTGATGCAATTGAAAAAATCTCAATTTAGATTCCGTATGCAAGTTTTGCTAATGGCGATGGGGCTTATAATTCCTATTTTAGCGAGCTGTTTGTATTTAAATGGACTAAGTCCGTATGGAATGGATCTTGGACCTGTTTCCATGAGTATTACTTTTATCTTTCACGGTGTAGCACTTTTATCCTTTCAAATGTTTAATGTAGCGCCAATTGCGAGAGATAAAGTATTTGAAAGTATGAAAGAGGGAGTCATTGTTATAAATCAAAATGGGGCACTAGTCGACTACAACAAAGCAATCTTAAAAGTTATCCCAATGTTGAATTCCCATGATATTGGAAAAATGTTAACGGATATACTTAGTAAAGAGCGTCAACTTGCTGAAATCATTTATGATGGCAGGGAATGTGACTATAAGATATGTGTAGATGATAAAATTACATATTTCCATATTAGTTTTTCTTCCATACAAAATAAAAAAAATCTGCTTTTAGGAAAGATCATAACCTTTGCCGATGTAACCGAAAGAGTGAATATGCAGGAAAAGTTAAAGCAATTAGCCAGTATGGATGGTTTAACCCAAGTGCTTAATCGAACATTTTTTATGAAAAAAGCTGAAATTATAATGGATGATCTTGCTATTACTGGAGGGTATGTATCAGTTATTATGTTTGATATTGATCATTTTAAAAAGGTAAATGATACATATGGTCATGAGGCAGGGGACATTGTATTAGCCCATGTAACGAGCATAGCGAAAGAAACCATACGAGAAACTGATGTAATAGGACGTTACGGTGGCGAAGAATTTATCGTATGTATGCCGAACATCTCTTTACATGAGGCGTATGAAATTGCGGATCTTATACGAGAGAAAGTATTTGCAAAACGTACGCTCATTAATGGGAAGGAAATTTGTATAACATCTAGCTTTGGTATTTCAAATGCATTCATCGAAGCGGGTGATAATAGTCTATTGTTACAAGTACTAATTAGACAAGCCGATCAAGCTTTGTATGAAGCGAAAAGGAATGGCAGAAACCGTATTTACATGTATAGCTGAAAAGAATTTTACTTCCCATTCAGACAATGAAAATGCTTGATAGCTGAGGTAAACCTCCCTCGCTATCAAGCATTTTTATGTGTATATATGGAAGTGTGTTACAGGAGTGTTACTGGTGCCAGGCACCAGTAACACTCCTGTAACAAATGTTTAGAATATCTTTTTTCGGTCTCTTTCGTCTTTTAATATTTCTACGGATTCTCTAAATCGGAGGGAATGGACGTTTTCTCTTTCTCTTAAAAACCTTAACGCATCTGTAACACCGGGGTCGTCTGAAATATCGATTAACCATTGATAAGTTGCACGAGCTTTTTCTTCTGCTGCGATGTCTTCATACAGATCGGCTATTGGATCTCCCTTAGATTGGATATAGGTCGATGTAAACGGCACACCACCTGCATTATTATAAAAAAGCGAATGCCCATGATTGACAAAGTGTGCGCCGAGACCCGCTTTTTCCAATTGTTCAGGCGTAGCATCTTTTGTTAACTTGTAAATCATCGTTGCAAGCATTTCAAGATGAGAAAACTCTTCTGTCGAAATATCAGTTAAAACACCGATAACAGTGTCTGGCACAGTGTAACGCTGGTTCATATAGCGCAAAGCAGCGGCAAGTTCACCATCAGCACCACCATATTGTTCCATCAGGTACTTTGCAAGCATTGGATTACAAGTGGTGACTTCTACTGGATATAACAGTTTTTTTTCATAAACCCACATTGCTTTTCCCCTTTCTCATCTTTGCCATGGCCAAGGTGTATTGCTCCAGCGCCATCCTACGTCTAGTGCCTGTGATGAAGGAACGGATAAAAGAGAAAGAGGACCAAATCTTGCTTCGTATTCCCTTCGAACCCTAGATGCTTCCTTTATTGCGTCTCGCCATTGTTTCAAAGCTTCGATGTCATTGGGGTGTGTGTCCGTATATAAAGTTAGTTCTACTACTACGAAATCCGCTTGTTGCACCTTTTTTAACATATTCCATTCTTCTTCATTTGCATTCATGAAATTCCCTCCTCACGAGAAAATCCATCCACAAGCTGCGGCCAAAGAGAACCTTGTTTTAAGGCTTCTTCTGGAGAATTTTGTGTAAGACCGGGCTGTTGGAAATTCGTAAAGAGTTGAGGCGGTAAAACAAAAGTTTTCACTAAAATAGGTGGGCAAGGGTCCCGTGGTGAGATATAAGGTCTATACGTTCCTCGGAATTGCGATTGATCCAACCTAAATCACTCCTTCAGACTATCCTATGAAAGCCTCGATTATAATAATACTTGGGGACAACTTATTTTCAAGAATATTGTCGAAAAAAATAAAAGCCTTCTTTCATAGTACGATGAAAGAAGGCTGTATAGCTGAATTATATTCCAAGGAAAAATAATACAAAAGGAATGGTGACAATACTAATAATGGTCGTCACAAACGTCGTAAAAGATACAAGATCTGGTTCTGTGCCAAATTGAAGCGCAAGAAGCGTCGTATTTGCTGCAGTTGGCATGGCCGCTTGTATGATAAATACGGTTTTAATCATATCATTCAGTGGCATAAAATAAACGACTAACGCTGCAATGGCAGGGGAAATAACCATTCGAATTATAGTTGCAACTGATACATATCGATAAGCAACTTTTTTTCTTGAAATAACGGCTAACTGCATACCAAGAACGAGCATAACCGTTGGGATAGATGCATCTGCAACGAGTCCTACCCCGTCCATGATCGATTTAGGAACCGAAGCTCCGACTAATTGCAAAATAATTCCTAATGCTGCTGCATAAATGAGTGGCATGCGTATGACTCTTTGCAAAGATTGACGCCAAGATGCCTTTTCTTCTCCCCCTAAAGAAGCAAAAAAGATTCCGAATGTATTGATGAATAAACCGTGTAAAACCATAATGATAACAGCATAATCAAAACCAACAGCACCTAAAGCAAAAAGTACAACTGGAGCACCATAGTTACCACTATTCGGAAAAGCGGCACCGAGCATCAACGCCGCAAATTGCGGACGAGTAGACTTCATCAAACGTGCAGTTACCCAAACGAACAGGAAAAGTCCTAAAATAAGAAGGATACAAGCTAACACCATATAAAAATAATCAATTGTGAGCGCATGCGTATAAAACGTGCGAAAAGCCAAAAAAGGCGACATAAGATAAAGCGCCGCCGTAGAAATAGACTTAATATCAAATCCTATTAATCTCTGCCCCATAAAACCAATAAAAAAGATAATAAACACAGGTAAAATGATCAACAATAAATCCAAAAAATTCACCCCACTAATATATTACAATTTTGTTACAGGTGCCTGGCACCTGTAACAAAACACTTTTATCTATTAAATAACTATAACATTAATTGGCTATTCTTTTTTAATAATTTGAAAACAGATATGGCAGTTGTTAAACAGTGACACTGCTTTTCCATCATGCATATACTTTTATAATGTAAAAAGGGTGATTCCAACTGGCATTATCATTTCGAGAATCTGCATAAATTTCATCAAGATATCGAATTAGAAATGACCATCTTCAAAGTATTTTTAAAGGAATTAGAAGAAATGAGAATAAAAAAGAAGCGTTAGGAACCTTTACGCCGCTTATGGCAGATCATATGGCTAGGGAAGAAACATACTATTTAAAGAAGATCGAGCTAGTCCCTTAAAAACAGCAGAAGAAAAGAAAAAACCTCCGATTAGTGGAGGTTTTTTTGTTGATTAAACAGATGATTAAGCCATGAACTTAATCCACTCGGCTAGAAAACAGTACCAATGAAAATAATAATAGTGTTATGAGCTAATATTTTGACACTTCATACTGCAATCATCTATAGTTAATTTGAATTCAAAATATATCAAAGTGAGATATATTAATTCAAGTTAAGGATGTTGATCTTTCATGGGTTTTTTAGACAAAATATTTGGCAAAGCCAAACAGGAGGAAGAGACAATGACGGTAGAAAATTTAAAAATCGGTATTGTAATTGGTAGTGTTCGTCAAGGACGTAATGCAGAAGCGGTAGCTAACTGGATGTATGACTTTGCAGCAAAACGCAATGACGCACAATATGAATTAGTAGATCTTGCAAACTATAAATTACCTTTCTTAGGGGAAGAAGTTCCTGCAGAAAGACAAGACGAAGCAAACGCAGCAATTAAAGCTTGGTCAGATAAAATGGCTTCATACGATGGCTATATTTTTGTAACGCCAGAATATAACCATGCAATCGGTGGCGCACTTAAAAATGCATTAGATTTCTTAAACCCAGAATTGAATAACAAAGCTGCTGGATTCGTAGGATACGGTAGTTTAGGCGGAACTCGTGCACATGAAAATATGCGTTTAATTTTAGGTGAACTTCAAGTAGCAGATGTTCGCACAGCAGTAACATTTTCATTAATGTCTGATTTCGAAAACATGAGCGTTTTCAAACCTGCTGATTACCATGAAGGAAATGCTAACACAATGCTAGACCAAGTGCTTGCGTGGAGCGGTGCTTTAAAAACAATTCGCTAAATAATATGTAAAATGCCAAGATGAATGCATCACTCATCTTGGCATTTTTTTATCATCTATTTGACGCAAATTGAAATAAAAGCTATAATATCTTTAATTTGAGATAATTAAATTCAAGTGAAAAGGGGAGGGGTCCCAGTGGCAAATAATCTATCTTTAAAATCCTTCGTTGTATTGATGAAAGCTTCCAAAATAGTACAAGAACAGACGAAGAAGGATATTAATAATTATAATATGCACACGTCTGAGTTTATGGTATTAGAAGCGTTGTACAGCAAAGGAAAACAAACAGTGCGACAAATTTCAGATGCAGTTCTTATTAACTCGGGTTCTATTACGTACGTAATGGATAAATTAGAGGCGAAAGGTCTACTTGAAAGAATTGATTGCAAAGAAGACCGCCGCGTAGTATATATTCAAATTACAGATGAAGGAAAAAAATTAATGGATGAAATTTTTCCAAAGCATCAATTAGTTATTGAAGATATCTTCTCCTGCATTACAGATCAGGAAAAAGAAGTATTCATCGACTTATTAAAAAAAGTGGGAAAGAAGGAGTAAGCATTGACGGAGTTTATAGAAGTAATAAAAGCACGTCGCTCGGCAAGTAACTTTCTAAAAGACAACCCAATTCCGCAAAAAGATTTAAACGAAATATTCGAATTGGTAAAGCTGGCTCCTTCTGCATTCAATCTTCAACATTCTAAATATATAGTAGTAACAAACCCAGAAGTAAAAGAACAAATCCGTGCTGCTGCAAATGGACAATATAAAGTACATTCCGCTTCCGCAGTCATTATCGTGCTTGGAGACAAACTAGCGTATAAAAACACGGCGGCTATTAATGAAGGCTTGCTCATGCTTGGAATCGTCAATAAACAAGAATACGATTTGATGGTAGAAGATACTGTTTCGCTGTACGAAACAAGAGGGAATAGCTTCCAACGCGACGAAGCCATTAGAAACGCATCGCTTTCCGCAATGATGTTCATGCTTGCAGCAAAAGAAAAAGGCTGGGATACTTGTCCGATGATTGGTTTCGATCCGGACAAAGTGAAGGAAATAATAAATATAAGTGATCAATATGAGCCGGCTTTAATGATCACAATCGGTAAAGAAAAGGTAGAAAGTAGAAAACCAAGAGGTTACCGTAAACCAGTTAGTGAATTCGTATCTTTTATTTAAATATTAGCTAAGCGTAATAATTCTTTCATCGTGAGGAAAGGAGGCGAATGGTGCATTGAGTACATTTAATACTATGATATCCAATCCTAGCTTAGAGGAATATTTATTAATCTGGGAAAATACAAATGATGCTATTTTTATTTTGCGAAAAGATGGTGCCATTATACAAGCTAACCCTGCCTTCGCCAAAATATTAGGCTGGTCTTTAGATGAAGTAAAAAACTTGTCGAAAATTCCTTTTTTTGAAGATGATTTTACTTCAGAAGACCATGAGAAACAGCTCGATCTATTAAGAAGCGGGAAAAGCATTTCTTATTTTGAAACGAAAAGAAAGCATAAGAATGGCGAGATAAAAGATATTCTGGCATCCTACCGGTCGATAAATAAAAAGGATGTACTAGCAGTTGCTATGTATAAAGATATTACGGAGGAAAAGCAAACACAGCGTATGCTTCGGTTAACAGAAAATTGTTATCGAACATTAGTCGAATATTCCCCGGATGCTATTATCGTTCAAAGTAGTGGCAAAATCACATTTGTTAACCCCCAAGCGCTTCATATAATAGGTGCAAAAAAAGACACAGATATAATTGGAACATCCTTATTGGATTACATGGATATAGGGAACATAGAAAGCGAAAATGAATTGATTCGATTACTTCGGCAAGAAGAAATGGTCAAGATAGAGCCGACGATTCAACAACTTACTCGGATGGACGGGTCAAATATTTGGGTCGAAATCATTGCAATTCCAGTAAAGTTTGAAGGAGAAATCGTCATTCAAGCAATAATTCGGGATGTCACTGTAAGGGAGTATTACGAAGACCAATTAACTTATATGGCAACCCACGATCCAATGACGGATGTAGTAAATAGAAGCACATTCATGGAAGAGATGGATAAAAGAATAGAAGAAGCAAAAGTGACAAAAGAAATGCTCGCCTTATTATTTATTGATTTGGATAAGTTCAAAGAAGTGAATGATACACTAGGTCACGGAATAGGGGATTCTCTACTTATCCAGTTCTCCAAAAGGATGAAAGAAAATGTTCGACATGAAGATATAATTGGAAGAATCGGTGGAGATGAGTTTCTTATTTTATTAAAAGATATAGATAAGAACAAGATTAATAATATTATGAAGAGAATGCATGCTAATTTTAAAGAGCCATATGTAATAGATGGCAAGGAAATTATTGCTACATCCAGTATTGGTGTTGCATTTTATCCTGACGATGCTATTAGTCCGGAAAAATTAATGGGTTTTGCGGATGAAGCACTTTATAAAGCCAAAGAGGTGCGAAATCATTTTCAGTATTTCAACATAAAGCCTCAGTAGACGAGTACATTTGTAATCGGCCTACTGAGGCTTTATCGTTTCTATTTAATCTGTTCCTTTTTTTCTGCATGACGCCATTCAATTTCTTCCCCCGTTTTCGGAGAAGTTAGAAAAACATCGCCTTTAACTAATGGCATTTCATGTCCATTGGTATCTATATATGTTCCGGATTCTGGTACTACTTCTCCAGTTTTATGGACATGACCTTCCGCATGTTTCCAAGAAGTGGCCATTTCTGTCTGTGGACAGGAAGGGAATTTATCCCCTTTATATAGTTTTTTCGTGATGCCTTCCTCACATGTATAATCTCCAGTTTCTTGTACAACGTCATCTGTTTGGTGTTCATACTTATTTTCCATTTCGTATTCCTCCTTCACATGTTAACGTACAGTCGTTATTTACCCGTCTATTAATATTGCAAACATGCAATTTAACTTAAGTTGAGGATTAAACGTAGATAAACAGGGTATTAGAAATAGTAGACTGAATTATTAGTGATAAGTATGTGGATAGGAGGTGAAATGGTGAATAAAACATGTATTATCTGATCAATTGGATCAATTAACTGTCGATGATCGTAACGCCAGAAAACGTGGATATATTAAATCGGCAGAAAGGCATGACGCTTCTATCCTTGGTCACATGTTATCCTGAACGATCCAATCAATTTAGGTTAGTGGTTCAAGCGAAGCAAATTTACGATTGATCAATTAAACAAAAAACGCCAGAAGAAAAGTAAACAACTTTCTTTTGGCGTTTTTGACTGCTTAGGAAACTATCTTATTAGTGCCGATTCGCTAAAAAAACAAAATTTCATACAGTTTTTCAAATGTGTTATTCCAGGAAATGGATTAGGGCAATCAACTGGTCATGGAAAGCAACCAATTCTATTCCGAAAGCAACCAAAACAGCACGAGAGCAACCAAATTGCCAGTGAAAGCAACCATTTCATAAAATAGCAAGTTTACTTGGATTGAGATGACGATGACTAAGGCACTTTATCTCTATTATGTGCTTCATTCTATTCATCGTTCCCATTTGCTAAATCGGGCCAATGACAGTCGCTTTTGTTCTTGTTAAGTTATTTCCAAGCATCCTCAGCGATACGTACAACATGGCGAATTTTTTCCCATTGTTCTTCTTCGGTTAAAATGTTTCCTTCTTCTGTTGAAGAGAACCCACATTGTGGACTTAAGCAAAGCTGCTCTAGTGGAGCGTATTTAGTAGCTTCTTCAATTCTTGCTTTCACTTCATCCGCGTTTTCAAGTAGCCCGCGCTTCGAAGTGATCAATCCTAGTACAATATATAAATCGGGACGACGACTAATATGACGAAGCGGTTCAAAGTCACCAGAGCGTTCATCATCAAACTCTAGGAATAAACCATCCACATCTAGCCCGCCAAAAATTGTTTCCGACACAAGTTCATAACTCCCGCTTGTAATATAAGTAGACCGGAAATTCCCACGACAAATATGCATCGTTACAAGCATATCATCCGGTTTTTTCGCAATCGATTCATTAATCGTACGTGCTGACAGTTTTAGCGCTTCCTCTACATTCAATCCTTTTTCTTTCAGCCCGGCAATTCCTTCTTCTGAGAAAGAAGTTGCCCATGAAGTATCGTCAATTTGAAGATAACGACAGCCTTCATCGTACAATGCTTGGATAAAACCTTGATAAGCAACGATTAAATCATTGAATAATTCCTCATCGTTAGTATAAACTCCTTCTTCAATCGAAGCCCTAAAGTAAAGCATATTCGGACTTGGGATTGTGAACTTAGCGACAGCATCACCAGCCACACTTTGCAAAAACTTAAAGTGATCGATCATATAGTGGGTGCTAAATCCGATTTTTCCAGTTACTTTAATGCCATGTGCTCGAGTTTGCACACCTTTAAATGATAGACCTTTGTCTGTTTCATAAAACTCGACTCCATCTAAGCCGCTAAGAAAGTCAAAATGCCACCACTTACGACGGAATTCACCGTCAGTTACGGATTGTAGACCTGCTTCTTTTTGTTTGGCAACGAGTTTCGTAATTTCTTCATCTTCAATTTGTTTAAGTTGATCTGCAGTTATTTCATTATTTTCAAATTGGGCACGTGCTTCTTTTAAACGTGCTGGTCGTAAAAAGCTTCCTACGTGATCTGCGCGAAATGGTGCTTTTTGGATTAATTGTTTTGTCATGTTAAATTCCTACTTTCTGTTTAATGTTAGATGCTATTGTTAGTGCTTGGTCGAAGTCTGCGATTAAATCATCTATATGCTCCAGACCAACAGAGAACCTTAAAAGGCCATCTGTAATTCCTCTTTTTTCCCGTTCCACTTTCGGTATTGCAGCATGTGACATGGTAGCAGGGTAGGAAAGAATTGATTCTACGCCACCAAGACTTACTGCAAAAACGGGGATTTGTAAACTTTCTACAAAAGCTTTCGCAGTGTCTCTGTTCGGAAGTTGGAATGATAATACTGCCCCCGGACTTTTCGCTTGTCTTGCATGAATTTCATATCCAGGATGTGTAGATAAGCCTGGGTACAACACTTCTTCCACTAAAGGATGATTAGTTAAATAGGTCGCAAGTTTTTGAGCGGCTTCTGTTGATTGCGCTAAGCGGGCTCCCATTGTTTTAATGCCCTGAATTAATGAAAAAGAATCTTGTGCACCTAAAATGGCACCGAAAGAGTTTTGGATAAATCCTAGACGTTTTCCAAGTTCTTCATCTTTCGTGACAGCTAGCCCAGCAACTATATCGCTATGACCCGATAAAAACTTCGTAGCACTATGTAACACGATATCCACACCTAGATCAAGCGGACGCTGATAGAGGGGAGTCATAAAAGTATTGTCTAGAAAGGTCAAACAATCATTGGCTTTTGCAAGTGCGACAATTGCTTCAATATCCGTGATACCTAATCGTGGATTTGCAGGGGTTTCGATATAAATTACTTGCGTATTTGGACGGATTGCTTGTTCTACTGCTTCTGCATTTGTGAAATCTGCAAATGTATAGTCAATGCCGAATCTTGGTAAAACTTCCGTTATGAAACGGTATGTTCCTCCGTATACTTCTTCTGTTACAACGATATGATCCCCAGAAGAAAGGAGCATTAGAGCTGAGGAAATTGCCGCTATACCAGAGGCAAAAGCGAAACCTCTTGTGCCGCCTTCTAATTCTGCGATCGTTTTTTCAAGGGCGTCTCTTGTCGGGTTGCCAGATCTACTATAGTCATATGGCCCAAAGCTATCAAAGCTTTCTTGGTGGTACGTGGAAGATAAATAGATTGGTACGTTTACTGCACCAGTTTTTTGTTCATAATTCCCCCGAGTGGAAGCAGTGATTAAGCTAGTTGCTAGATTTTCTTTCACGTTACTCATGAATGAATCACATCCTTCTCTAATACTGCAAAAACTTGTTTCAAATCCGCGATCAAATCATCTGCTTCTTCCACACCAACTGAGAAGCGTAGCAGACTATTATCCACGCCTCTTGCGGTACGCTCTTCTTCTGGAATTTCAGCATGCGTTTGTGTAGCAGGGTATGTAATAAAGCTTTCAACACCACCCAAACTTTCTGCGAAAACGATTAATTGAAGGTTTTCTAAAAAAGGTCCAACCCATTGGCTTTTTTGTAAGCGGAAAGAAAGCATGCCACCGATTCCAGGATAAAGAACATCTTTTATAGCAGTTTCATTTCGCAAAAAATCCACGATTTTCTTCGCATTTGCATCATGCTGTTTCATGCGTAAGTGAAGTGTTTTCAACCCGCGTATTAATAACCATGAATCGAAAGGGGAGAGAACTGCTCCTATTGCGTTATGGTTTATAAGTAATTTTTCGCTAAGTGTTTTCCCTTTCGTTACAACGAGACCAGCCAGCACATCATTATGCCCACCAATATATTTCGTTGCGCTGTGCATCACAATATCTGCCCCTAGTTCAATTGGGCGTCGTAAATACGGAGTTAAGAACGTATTATCCACAATCAGTAGTAATTGATATTTTTTTGCTAAGATGCTGTATTCGGTAATATCAATTTCTTGCATAAGTGGATTTGTAGGAGTTTCAATGAAAATTGCTTTTGTATTTTTCGTTATTAATGCTTCTACTTCAGCGACTGAGTCAAATTTAGCGTAAGACGTGCAAATATTGTAAGAGTCCGCATATTGATCGAACAGGCGATATGTTCCCCCGTAAAGGTCATCGGGCGCAATGATTTCATCTCCAGATCGGAAAAGCGACAATATTAACTGGATTGCTGCCATACCCGAGCTACAGGCAAAACCGGCATCTCCGCCTTCTAGTTTGGCAATCCCTTCTTCTAAAATGGCGCGAGTTGGATTTTTTGTGCGCGTGTAGTCGTACCCAGTGGATTGACCAAGCCCGGCATGTATGTAAGCTGTTGATAGATGAATAGGTGGATTGACGGCACCTGTGTTTGTATCACTATGATTTCCTAATTGAACTAATTCGGTTTCTAAAGACTTTTTTGTCATTAATAATCATCCTTTTCAAATAAAGTAAAATAAAAAGAGGATTCCCTATAAGAAGAGAATCCTCAAAAAAATTGAAGTTAGTCTTCTTATCTTCTAGACGATCACCGTCTATTGGAGTTAGCACCATACCTAAACTTGGCTGGTTGCTGAGACATCTTCGGGCCAATCCCTCCGTCTCTCTGGATAAGAAATAATATATGAAATTTTCAAAATGTTGAATTTCAATAAGTTTACCATGGTAATTATATTAATACAAGGTGAATTTTATGCTTCTGCATTTTTACCATTTCGTACCGGTTTCTTTCATCAAGAAAATTCAGTACGCTATGTAGAGATACTGCGACGTAGTGGGTTGAAAATGAGTGTCCGCTGGGATTTCCGCTGCTGGGCGGACGCTTTCCGTGGGGTGAGCGATGAGCCTTCACCGCCGCTTAGG
>NZ_VDGG01000021.1 GCF_006861775.1 Psychrobacillus soli
TCTTTCTCTGTAAAAACTATTTTACTCATAATCTTCCCCTGTATTTTCTTTATTTTTTCTAATTATACAAAAAAGTACCCTATAGGTAGACCTTTTTTTAAGTGTCTACTCTATAGGGTACATTTTACAAGGAAAGCCTTTTTCTTGTTATCTACTTGCTTTTGCTGGAAAATAGCGATTTTTCAATCGAGTAGACATAATCTCCAAAACAACTGCTAGCAATAAAATCATATAGGTAATTAACCCAACTTCACGCATGTCAAAGTAGAATCCAGATGCCATGAACAATTCAAATCCAATTCCTCCTGCTCCAGCTGCTGCTCCCATTGCGACTGCTACAGAGAAATTAATCTCGAATCGCAAGAACGTCCAAGATAACAAATAAGTAAAAGTAGATGGTAAAACCGCATGTGTGACGATATGCCACCAGTTAGCACCGGTCGCAGTCAGAGCTTCCAGTATCCCTTTATCTACTTCTTCAAAAGCCTCTGAAAATGCTTTGACCAAGTAAGCGATGGAATGGAAAAGCATACCTAGAACAGCTGCTTCACTTCCGAGTCCTGCTGCGATTGCAAAAATAAGAACCCATAAAACAGTCGGTACCGCACGAATGAAGGCTACGACAATTCGTACCGTCTTGGAAATCCATGGATTAGATAGATTCGTTGCCGCCATTAAGGCTAGAAAGAATGCGATAACTGCGCCAAGAATCGTTGCTAGGAAAGCTAACCCAAGGGTAATCCCTACTTGATATATTGCTTCACCCCAAGTGAAATGGCTTAAAGCAGGCTCTAAGAACATTGTTTTCAAGTTATAAGCCGTTTCTGGGATAGCTTTAGTTACATCCAGTCCTGCATAATTGAAGAAGAAAAAGGCTAGTATTGTTAGAATCGATAGAGTGATGATTGTCCCGGTCATCACTTGCTCCACTTTATTCCCCGATTTAATCGAAATTCGACCGTTTGCTCTTCGTTTGACATAAGAGGTAGTGGCTTCCATTATAGGATCACCTTCCGTATTCTGTTTGACATAAGCTCAATAATAATTACGGAGATGACGATTGTAAAAGTAACAAGTGCTACTGCATTATAGTTAAGCGTCTTATAATACAAATCAAAAGAATATCCAATTCCCGTCCCTGTTAAAATGCCAACTAGTGTGGCGCTTCGGATGTTCGTTTCAATCATAAACAAAATCCAACTGATCAATTGAGGTAGACATTGAGGAATAACCGCTTTGAAGACGATCTGAAAGTAAGTAGAACCTGTAGCTCGGAGCGCCTCCACTGCACTATGACTAGCTTCATCTATCGTTTCAATAAATGCTCTCGTTAAAAAGCCTAAGGAACCTACAAATAGTGCCAAATATCCTGTCATCGAATTTTGACCAAATGATAAAAGGAGTATTAATGCCCAAGCGACTACTGGAATATTTCGTGCAACAGAAGCAACAAATCGAGCAAATACACCTAGAATACTACTAGTACCAGTCGTTTTAGAGCCCATTAACCCTAAGAACAAAGAAAAGACTGTCGCTGTTGTTGTTGCTGCAATAGACATGAGAATAGTTTCGGCTAATTTCTCTAGTATTTTCGGCAATCTCTCAAACGTTTCTGGAGTTACATACAAATTGGAAAATATCCATGTAATGGCATTCGGTAATGTTGCAATCCCATGAACAATGTTAAAATTCGTAATGTCAGATGCTAAATACGTAAAGACAATAATAATCGCTACCCAAATAATTGTTTGCCATTTTCGCTGGCTCCGCATTGCTTTTTCATTCACGTTTAGTTGCCCCTCACACAGTGACTAGCTTTCTAGTCTCTACCGTTTTTGTTCCATAAATTTCATCTGTATTGTCAGCAGTAAGCATGAAGCTTGGACCATCAAATACAACGTTGCCTTTACTTAAACCAATAATTCGATCCGAATAACTACATGCGATTTCTACTTGATGGAGATTTACGATACACGCAATATTTAATTCTTTCGTAATCGATTTTAAGTAGTCCATAATAACTTCAGAAGAGTTTGGATCTAGTGAAGCGATTGGTTCATCACAAAGCACAACTTTTGGTTCCTGAATGAGAGAACGGGCGATACCAACTCGTTGCTGTTGGCCACCACTTAACTGATCGCATCTTTTATATGCATGATCTGCAATACCTAACTTTTCTAATAGAAAAAATGCATGCTCTTTTTCAAACTCAGTAAATCGATTAAATACACCTTGTAGCGTCGTTTTATATCCTAAACGACCATGTAATACATTTTCAATAACGGATAAGCGTGGTACGAGGTTATAATGTTGGAAAATCATTCCGATATTTGTGCGCATTTTACGTAATTCTCTTTTGTTTAAACTTCCCACATCAAGGCCATCAAAAATGATATTTCCTTCATCGATTTCAACCATTCGATTAATGCATCGTAGTAATGTCGATTTTCCTGCTCCAGATAGACCAATAATCGAAACGAATTCTCCAGCTTCTACTTCAAAACTAACATTCTTTAACACTCTCGTTTGTGGATTATAAGATTTACCTAGGTTTTTCACTTGTACTAACGCCACGCTATTTACCTCCTTTTTTGTAAATTAGAGCATGCACTGTATAACATGCATGCTCTAATTTTTCAAAAATATCGTTCATCAGTTAGAAAGTTCCCGGATTGGATTGAACCATGCATCTTCCACTTCTGCGAATCTTTCATTTTCCGTTTTGAAGAATAAACCTGGTTCACCAGAATCTTTTGGAACAAAGATTTGTTTATTGTTTGCAATTTCATCAGAAGAGAATAATTTTTTTAATGTATCGTAATCTTCTTGACCTAATGCATCTAAGTTCGCTGCGAATGGTGCGTTTAGTACTGGTGTCACGGACATTAAGATAAATTCTTTTCCAGTTACTGTGTTAAAAGGTTCTGCTGCATCGTCTTTTACTTTATAAACAGCTCCTACTTTATTTTCTTCTCCTTCTACAACTTCTACATAGTTTCCTACGCAAGTGTCACAGAAAGCCGCTACTTCTGAATTATTACTTAATAAGTTTACTGCCGAACCTTGATGTGAGTTACCGAATAATACTTGCGAGAAAAGCGGTCCGCCTTCCATTAAATCTTCCGGAACTAAATCCTCAAAGCCCGATTTTTCTGCATAATATCCAATAATTGATGAAGTTGGAACAACAAATCCTGATGTTGAACTATTCGATACGAAAGACATACTTTTTTGTTCTAACGTATCCAATGAAAATTCTCCGTCTACTTTAAAATCGTCTTGTGCATCTACATTTACAGCTAACCAGCTGTGGTATAATGCATCATCTAACGTACCTGATTTACCAGTAGGTACTACTAATGGTTGAATAGAATCATTTCCATTTTTTGCTTCAATATATCCTTGTGCTCCCATAAAAGCAAGGTCTGCATTATTATTGATTAATGTTTCAATCGCAATCGCATAATCTGTTGTTAATTGGTGTTCTACTGTTTTGCCTGTTGCTTCTTCAATTACTCGACCGATTTCATCACGTGATGATTTCATATCTGTCCCAGATTCATTTGGGTACCAAGCAATTTTAATAACGTCATCCACTTTTGCATCCTTAGCTCCAGCTGTTCCTTCTGAGCATGCTGATAATAATAGAGCAACTACTAAAAACAGGGTAATTCCAATCCAACTCTTCTTCATTAATAATTCTCCTTTTCGCAAAATAAAATGGCAGTGCAAAGTTGTTAGTTCACCTTACTGTTACATTGAACCATATTATTTTTTACAATTGTGGGAATTTACAGTAACTTTATATACTATTAACTTTATTTACACCAACTTTTTATAACTTTAAGAAGATTAGATGGGCTAGTAATCTCTCCAAGTTCGATGTTTGCTCCATATGTCCCGTGGAAATCCGTACCACCTGTCATGAACAGACCAAATTGCTGTGCTAAAGCTTCCACCTTTTGATGATCTTCGGTCGTGTGATCCGGATGATTTCGCTCGATTCCCCCTAAACCATAGGGCACAAGTTCTGGAATCAAATCATATGAATTTAGCTGACCAGGGTGTGCCAAAACAGCAATTCCCCCGTCTGCGACAATTGCTTTCACAGCGTCAACCGCATCGATATACACAACGTCCCCTGACGCCACACCATCACCCTTAAACAAGCTTTTATACAATTGCTTATACGCAGGTGATGTATAGTCTGAATCTATTAAATGATGCATAATATGCTGCTTATAAATAGTCTCTGATGGCCTAGCAGTTTCTGCAATTGCACTCAAATCTAGTTCGTATCCAGTTGCTTTAATTTGTTCGATTTGCCAAAGAGAATGCGCTTGACGTCGTTTCAGTAGCTCCTCACAAATAGTTTGGATATGCACTGCATCTGGATGGTAGTTATAGCCAAGTACATGTACTTTCCGATCTCTTTTAAAGTCATACGCTGAAATTTCAATACCAGCTATGACTTCAACTCCATATTTTTCACCGAGTTTGAGTACTTCAGATAGTCCTTTAACCGTATCATGGTCGACAAAACTAATTTGGGTGACGCCTCGTTCCTTTGCAAGTTTCATCACGGTTTCAGCAGTTTCTGACCCGTCAGAGTAACTACTATGCACGTGTAGATCAACTTTCATAACTTACTACTTCTTTCGTAGTCGTTAGTTGTCTTTTCTGCATGTCATACACTTTGTCACATAAACCGTCCATAAATTCGATATCGTGGAAGATTCCAACTAAAGTGGTGCCTTGGTTTTTAAGTTTCTCGATGATTTCTCGAACTTTTATTTTGGATTGTTGGTCTAGACTCGCAGTAGGTTCATCTAGAAGTAATAATCTAGGTTTCTTCACAGTTGCCATCGCGATGTTTAGTCGTAACTTTTCCCCACCGGAAAAAGTATTTGGATAACTATCCCATAGTTTTGGGTCCAATTCAAAATGAGCTAATGCTTTTTCTGCTTCTTCAAATGCAACTGCTTCCGACTCGCCCATTTCTAATAATGCATTCGTTACGAGCTGGCGGCATGTCGTTCTAGGCATCACACTTAAAAACTGGGATACATAGCCAATTTCGTATTTTCTCAAATACAACATTTGTCTTTCTGAAACCTGTGCCAAATCAATTTCCCCAAAGCGTTCGGAGTCGTACATAATTTTCCCTTCGTCAGGCAAATACGTTCGATAAATACTCTTTAGTATGGTGGACTTTCCACTACCACTCTTACCGACAATTCCGATGAATTCTCCTGCTTCCAACGAAAGATTAATACTTTGGATAGCATTCATCGTTTTTCCTAAATGATGAATGGTGAAACGCTTGCCAAAATCCACTATTTCTAGCATCGCCATATGGCTATCTCCTCATTTCATTATTTAATCCGGTAATTGGTCGTCGTGATTAACACACCATTGACCATTGTTGCAGTCAGCATTGGGTACCCATCTTCCATTCTTTCAATGACAAGAATGTCAGCTTTTTTCCCAACTTTTATCGAGCCTAGTTCATCATCCATACGTACTGCTTTCGCAGGATTAAGCGTAACCATCATGAACATTTTGTGTAAATCATTCCCGTATTTTTCATGCAAATCAAATATGGCATGGAGTAGCGCTGCAGGGTAATAATCACTGCAAAGAATATCCACACAATCATGCGAAATAGCTTCTGCAGCAGATAAGTTTCCTGAGTGCGAGCCTCCAAGTAATACATTTGGTGCACCCGCAATTGTGTGTAAGCCGATTTCTTTTGCTTTTCTAGCAACTTCCAGCGTAATAGGAAATTCACTAATCGTGGTTCCGAATGATTGCACTAATGCTAATTTTTTTATGTCATCATCGTCATGAGAGGCAACCGCAATCCCCTTAGATAAAGCAATATCCGCCACTTCTTTTATCTTTTCAATCGTTAAAAATTCTGTACTTTGTCGTTCCGCAATGAGCACATTTACATCATCATCTGATATATTGCGATACCCTTTTAATGTTTCACGGTACACTTCTAAATTACGATATTGCCCCTGACCAGGAGTGTGGTCCATAAAGGATAGTAAATGCACTTTGCCATCTTCGATATTTTGGACAAGACTATCCACTTCATCAATATTGTCTATTTCAAAACGCGCATGTAACCGGTGTCGTATTAAATGCAATTCATTATGCGTCGCATCAATTGCATCTACCATTCGTTGAATATTTTTCGGATTTCGCATCGGTTTATGGGTAAACACATCTTCTTTGTAAAAAGAAAGAGAATGGAACATCGTTGTAATTCCGTGACTGATCAATATCTTTTCTGCTTCTCTTAAACTAATATTGAAATCCATCATGCTCGTTGGTCTTGGTGATGCAATCGTTTCAATATAATCCGAATGAATATCAATGAAACCAGGAGAAATATACCCACCTCTTGCATCAATCAGTTCTGCATTAGAAAAACCGGATACTTCTTCCTGAGGAATAATCGCCTCAATGATCTCTCCCACAACTACGACAGCTTTCCCTTCAATAATTCCTTCTTCTGTTATAACTTTTCCGTTATGAATAATATACAAAGTAGTCGTTCCTCCTATAATAATGAGTAAACTAATTGTTGTGTATACTCATGTTGTGGGTCTTCTAACACTTGATCTGTTAAGCCTTCTTCGATAATTTTTCCGTTCAGTAAAACAACAGTCCGGTCTGCTAGCATGCGAATAACAGCTAAATCATGCGATACGACAATCATACTAATACCTAAATCACGTTGGATTACTTTGATTAAATCGAGTACATTCGCTTGTACAGATAAATCTAGTCCTGTCGTTACTTCGTCTAAAAACAGAATAGGTGGATTGTTTGATAATGCTTTCGCAATTTGAACACGTTGCTGCATCCCACCAGAGAAGTTTCTCGGTTCTTCTTTCATACGATGCAACGGGATGTGCACATTTTCTAACAGCTTTTTGCTCGTCTCTTCCATTTGTCCAACATTTCGGTTTCCTGCCGCGATTAGTTTCTCAGCGATATTACCGACTGAAGAAAAATTCATTTTCAAACCTTGCACTGGATTTTGATAAACCATGCCATACACATGATTTCGGATGGAGCGCTTTTGCTGAGCAGACATTTCAAATACATTATTGCTCACCAATTCGGGTGTGTTGATATATGCTTCTCCTGATGAAACTTCGCTATCAAAATACAAGCATTGCATCATCGTCGACTTTCCACTTCCACTTTCTCCGACAATCCCTAATATTTCTCCTGGATACAAGTCGAATGAAATATTTTGGCAAGCATATACAGTGCCACAACTTTTGCAAAAGTTTTTCACTAGTTTTCTAGTTTCCATTTGCCGGCATTCTACACACCCTGTACCGAATTGCTTCTGTAGATTTCTAACTTGTAATATTGGTTCTTCATGCATAGCTCGTCTGCACCTCAACTTCTTCTTTCTTATTCAACTGATCTATACAGAAGCTTGTATCATTGCATTGATAAATCGTTTCTCCTGTTTGCGGATCGATAAGTTCGTCTAAAAAGACATCCGTTGAACCGCATAAGTGACAATCCTTACCTTCGAAAGTTTCAACCGCAAATGGATAATCTTCAAAAGCAAGCGATTCTACATTCGTATAAGGTGGTACTGCATAAATTTTCTTTTCTCGCCCTGCTCCAAGCAGTATTAACGCTTCCGATTCGTGCATTTTTGGGTTATCGAATCGCGGTATGGGACTCGGAGCCATTACATATCGATCATTTACATAAACCGGATGGTCTGCTCCAGTAGCTGTTTTGCCATACTTCATAATTTGTTCGAATAACATGAGCCAAACTCCACTATAATCATCTTCTGCATGCATGCTCTTTGTCTTTAACTCGCTTGCTTCCACTGGGCGAAGGGGTTCGGGCATTGGCACTTGCAAGACGATAATTTGGTCTTCGGTTAGCGCCACTTCAGGTATACGGTGTCTCGATTGGATAATGCTCGCTTTATCCGTTTGTTCAGTTAGCTCTACACCGGTTGTTTCATAAACTAGTTTTTTTATGCTAACGGCGTTCACCGACTCATCTGCACCTTGATCAATTACTTTCAGCACATCGGATTTTCCGATGATGGAAAGCGTAATTTGCAAACCACCTGTCCCCCAACCTCTTGCAATCGGCATTTCCCTAGAAGCAAATGGCACTTGATACCCAGGAATTGCGACAGCTTTCATAATCGCACGGCGAATTTCTTTTTTAGATCCTTCATCGAAAAAAGCAAAATGCGTATTAGGCTTCAACTTCCTGCACCCCTTTCTTCACTTGACGCACACTATCCAGTTTGGATTGGAACGTCACATAATGTGGTAATTTCAAATGGGAAATAAACCCTGTCGACTCTACAGAGTCAATATGCAATAAAACAAATTCCTCATCATGTGTAGGAAAATCAGCTTCCGGATGCTCAAGGCATTGATCTAAAATACTCATCGCAATCGCCTTCGTTTCATTTTGCCCGTAGCAAATACCGTAGCCAATTTCAAATTGTAGTTCATATTCATTGTTGGCATTTTTCACTTGCGTTGGGACGAATGATTCCACTTCGGTTACTTTAATGTCTCCGATATAATAGTCATCCTCCATGTCATCTGGATGCCCTACATAAATTGGAACAGCACCGACTCGCACTTCCCCAACTGTTGGGTGCACTTGCCCGTATCCTCTGAGCGAGGCATACCCAAGAGACGTGACAGCTCCTGTTTGTCCTCTTGTCATCACTTGCAGTCGCTCACTTCTAGTGGAAGGAAATTGTAAACTTTGTTTAGTAATATCTTTAGGAGCTGTATTGTTTTCCTCGTATTTTTCAAACAGCCCTTCTTCGCGTAAATAATCGACTACTTTAGGGAAATATTTCACTTCATCGAAATTTTCTACCTGCTGCAATTCCATTTCATAATTGTGTAACCACCGCTCAACACTTTCCGAACTTTCGTCTATCAAATCAAAATCTAATAATCTATGCGTATAATCATAAGTCGCACCTAATAGTTGGCCACCCGGGATATCTTTAAAGCTTGCGGAAATACGACGTTCAACTAGCATTGTTTCCGGTTCCACCGTCTTACTGTAATAAGGGCGAGGCAATGTAGATCGATGTGCTCGCATAAGGAAAACGGCTTCTTCCATACTTCCTTCCGCTTGTTTAATCGCAAGTGCCGCTAAGAAAGGTGAATATAAACTGCTTTCGGACATTACTTGATCAATCATTCCACGCATCGTGGATATAATTGTCTGGATTTCTATTATTTCATTTCCTTTAAGACGCTCGTATTTTAAACGTTTGATAGAAGCATCAATTGCTTCCGTACCACCTTTTACTGGAACGTAACCCATTAGCGCACCTCCTTCATTTCCACTGAAGTTGTACGAGGAATGCAGACAACTTGGCCGCTCTCATCCGTAATAATCAAGTCAATGCCTAGTGGATATTCCTTCGTTCGTACGTTTCTTGCTTGCCACAATGACGAGGTTAAACTCGTATGTAATTCGGCTGTATTTTGTATGCCAGGTCCAGTTAATGTTAGTTCGCCCACATTAGATAGGGGTGAACTTTCCATAATCCAAATCGACGACTGTTGTGGATCTATGAGTGTGCCATTTTTACATTGAGAAAATGCATGTTGAATGGACTCTTCTGTATCTTCCCGTAAAATAATGATAAAATCTGCTTCGTTAATCGGTGCAAATTTTGAAGATGTGTATGCGGAAATTTTATCTATTAAGTTTTGTTGGTCTGTTGAAAGAATATGAAAAGTCACTTCCGCATCTAAAAATGTCATTGCACTTAAGAATGTTGCATGAAAGCACGAGAGGTCGAAATCTACTTTTCTTGTGTTATCAGCTAGCGAAGAAATTGTGCCTGGTCGCGACATACTATGCAATATTTTTCTGTAAACTTGTTGCAAATCATGTACTTGATCAATAGCCATACTATCCCTCCTTATTTCGTTAGACTTCCATCGTTTCAAAGTTAACTTTCGTTTTGAAAAGCTCTGCTTGTTTTCTCACAAGCTCTTTTGTGATTTGTTTTTCCGCTTCGATTAGCTGCGGTTGCCACGTAATGGTTTCTGGTAATTCTGCTTTATATGCTGCATCGATTATTGCGAGATGTTTGGCAAGTTCATCTTCCATGCCTGCAACGATTCCTATTCCGATGCAATTATTTATCTCCACTTTTGCTTCCGTTATAAGGACTTCCCCTATATAAAATAAGGAGTTTTTAGCGGACTCTCGCATTTTGATCATCGTTAATCCATATTGCGGTGCGAGAATTTCTTTGCATTCATATACATCTATAATTGTTTCCGCTAGCTTTTCTGCTAAGTGGCCATTTTCTTGAATGAGAATTTCGGTTCGTCTTCTTCTTTTCATAAAGTTGAATCCTCCTTTGCAAGTTCATCTTAACTTGTCGCCAAGTTGCTGTGTTTTAAGGTATCGTAAATGTTTGTAAATTTGCTTAATAATTGGACTTGGTAGGTTGGCGTAATTGCCGTTATTTAGGGAAAATACTTCATATACATCGTCATCTCACTTCAAGTAAACCTTTTTCATTGAGAATTGGTTGCTTTCAACAGTAATTTGATTGCTCTCAGGATTGATTTGATTGCTTTTCAACTAGAATTGGTTACTGTTAATGACTTGTTGGTTGCCCTAAGCCATTTACTGGATTCATCAATAGAGAAACTACACATTTTTTTAGGACTTATTAACAACGATTTGCTACACAACGTTAAAAAGCAGGTAAAGGAATAATTTCATCCTTTACCTGCTTTTGGTCAATCCATCGTAATATCATATTTAAATTTATCGCTTCGATACAGTATTTTCGTATGTTCGAGCACTTTGTTTGAAGCTAAGTCGATACAATCACTTTCCACGACGATGAGCGGCACCATACTTTTACAAGAGAGTAATTGTTGTTCATCCGAAGTTGGAAACGTAATACTTAACAAGCTTTTTTTACTGGCAAATTCGTTGTATCCGAGCTTTCGATAGTAAGTAAACATCGACTCGATCTTTGGACCATCTTCCACAATTTCCGGGAACATCTTATCACACACATAGGAAATGTGAATGGCAATTGGATCTCCGTTAATATAGCGAATTCTACCTATTTTATAGACGTTATCCTTTTTGCTTGCGTTTATATTTTGAAAGAGTTGATCATTATACGCTATTTTTTCGCAGAATATATTCTCTGTTTTTAAATCATATCCTGCTTCTTTCATTTTATCTGTAAAACTCGTTTTTCCTGTTAAATGCAATTGGATTTGAGTGGATGCTTCTTTTAAATATCGACCTTTTCCATGCACCGAGTAAATATATCCACGTTCTTCTAGTTTTGTTAGAGCATTTCTTACCGTCATTCTTGGCACTTTATATTTGGTCGTGAGTTCGTTTTCAGAAGGTAGTTTTTCTCCATGCTTCATTGTTTTTGAAACGATCTGATGCATGATGTCGTCGATAATTTGTGTCTCCATATCTGCTGATATAAGAATCTCCTCCCTATGGATGATATCTTATATTTTACTACAAAAAACACTATATTATCATTCTTCTATCGTGTACATCAGTATCATTTCAATTAATACAACAACACCAAATATAGTTGCAAGCTTTCCTTTATCTGAAAAATATAAAGCTGCTACGGCTAGAGCAAATATAATAGATTGAAGAATAATTCTTAATGGAATTGACACTGGAATGGAAGCTTTTGGAGCAATAAAAGTACCCCAAAAAACCGCTATTAGAAGTGGTGTTCCTAATCCTAGTAAACTATTTATAAGCAATCCACGATTCATTTGAAAACCCCAATAGGAAAAGGCAGCAAGTGCACATAATTCCATTAGAAAAAACAGTCCAAATACCGTATATTGAACAATTAGCACGATTAAATCCCTCCGTGTTTTTTCTCTGCTTTTCGAACATATTCTTCTAACTGTTCAGCAGGGTTAAACACTGAGCTACCATGGCATACTTCTAATCGTTTCGGTTTTAATTTCTCTACAATGGCAGCACTATTTACTGCTTCATCCATGAAAGGGGTGAACATAGGAGGATGTAGCTTTCCTTTTTTAGAATTAAAAAGGTCACCAGCTAACAGCACTTGATCCTTTTCGTGATAATATACAACATGACCCGGGGAATGCCCTGGAGTCAAATATGGTATCAGTCCATCAACTGATTGCAAGTTTCCAAACTCGTCTTCTGAGAGCGGTTTAGTTAATTGTTTAGGTAAATTGTATTCCATTTTTTTTCGTTTTGGATATAGAAGTTCCCCTTCCAAATGAGGAATTTCAATTTGGTGCGCATATACCGGCACTTCATTTTCAGTCAAGATCGTCTTTACCGCTCCAACATGATCTACATGACCATGAGTCAGGAGAATTCGTTTCAAAGGTCCGGCATTCAGTTGTTTAATAAATTTCATTATTCCTTTTGCCATCATCGGCATCCCGGCATCTACTAACGTCACCCCGTCCTCATCTACGACTACCCACACATGAATAGGAATTATCATCCACGTTTTTAAACTCCAAATATGTTCAGAAATCTTTTCTGCTTTCATTGTCATATCCCCTTACTTTAATTTTTCTTTGAAGCCTAATAAAAGAATTTCAATAGCAATGTCAAACGTTGGCGTCAATCGCTCCATTAATACATCGAGCGGTTCATGCTGATACGAATAAGTACTTAAAATACCATTCAACTGATAGTAATAAATGCGAGATAAGGTCAATAATTGTTCCTCATTTGAAATAGAAAGGCATTCTCGAATAATTAGCTTCATAAGTGAAAAAATTTCCAATCGTAGTTTGTTGATTGCCAGTTCTGGCACCTCTTCATCTACCCTTGAAGACTTTGCGTTGAAAAAAATATCGTACATATTTCGATTCTGTAGGCAAAAGTGAATATACTCTAGACTAATTTTTTTTAATTTATCTTCCGCAGATAACGTATTCATCTTTGAAATTTGTTGTAATTGCTGATTTAATTCCAGCAGAGATGGCATCGATAGCTCGTGAAGCAATGCTTCCTTGTCTTTAAAATAAAGATAAATGGTTGTATGTGAACAACCCGCATCCTTTGCAATTTCCCGTATTGTTACAGCATCGTATCCTTTTGTAGCAAATAATTTTCCGGCTGATTCTAATATTTGTTTTTTTGTTTCTTCAGAACGTTGCTCTTGTTTACTTTTCATTTACATCACCCTCCCCTCAATACTAACCATTGGTTATATAGTAACCAATGGTTAGTATTGAGTCAATATACATGCATTTTTTGGATTTTCTCATTAATCCAATTTGAAATATAGATCCCGAAACTGGACCTCTTCATCAAACCTTCCAGAATTACCTTCAAAGATCATGTAAAAAAGGCGTTACCATGAGCATATTCCGAATAGGAATACTCGATGACAACACCTTACATTTTGATAAATTTAAATAAATTCTTATTTCTATCAACCTATAATATCCCTTCTATTATAAAAGACGAACCCCACAATCATTAAAGCCACCGCAACAATTATCAACATGGAGACCGTCATAACATTCATCTCCTCCACTGGAATCCGTGGAATATACCCAAATGGTGTGAGTTTACTCATCCAATCGGGTAACTGAAGTAAACCTCCAAGATAAACGACAACAAATGAATAAACAAAAAATACCCAAGTGAAGCCTGTGAATTGAGGAAATAAGCCTACCAATAATACAGCAAGGCCAATCATCGTCCACATGGCTGGCAAATAAACAAACGCTGTTTCTAATATTGTACTAATCGGAATAGCATTATCCATTACTCTAGTACTTGCAGACCATAATCCAATTACTGCCAACAATAACATCCCCAAGCTAATAACCATCGATATTACAAAGTAACTTCCGATTACCTTCGTTCGTGATACTGCTCGACTTAGTAAATGCTCCGTATGATTCTTCTTCTCCTCACCCTTTAACTTGAAAATTGCCATAAGTGAAGGAATCGTACAAAACATTGCCATTACCATCATTAACACAGGAATAAACTGTTCTATTAATGAAAAACCTTCCACTGGTTTTATTAAAGCATCCATTATTTCTATATCTTTATAAAATGATTCCAAGTCCCCCAATACAGAGCCATAAGAAGCACCTAATATAAATATCCCAATTCCCCAAGCTATTATTCCTGTACGTTGGATTCTTAGAGCGAGACCAATCGGACTTTGCAAAAAGGGCGATGCATGAATTCTTCCTGGCTTTGATGGAAGAAATCCTGAATTTAAGTCACGAATAGAGTTCAAATAGAATGCAAGTATTATTAAAAGCAACGCTAAACCAACCAATAAAAAAATCGGTGACCAGTAATTGTGCACATAAGCTTCGGTTTTCACTACAATTCCTAGTGGTGAAAACCAAGAGAAGGTTTCATTTCCAACATCACCTATTGCTCGAATTAAATATGAAAGAACTAGTACCCCAAAACCTAGCCCTATCGTCCCGCGCGAATTCTCGGATAGTTGTGCAAATACTGCAGTGGCTGCTGCGAAGAAAATTCCGGTAACACCTAAAGCTGCTCCATATAATAACGATCCTTCTAAATCCATACTCTCGATCCCTAATATATACAATCCAAAACCTATTAGGATTGACAACAACATATTTGTTCCAATAACAACTAGAACAGTTGCACTTAAATTCGACAAACGTCCTACAGGTAGGGAACGGACCATTTCAATCTGACCATCCTCTTCCTCTGTTCGGGTATGCTTTGCTACAAATAAAACGCTCATGATGGCCACGGTTATGGCTGTAAAAAGCAGCATTTGATGAGCCATCATTGCTCCATTTGTATAGTTATCTAAGCCATTACTAGGACCGACCATTGCTGTCATTGCAGGGTTCAACATAGTTTGTGCAATCGCCTGTCTTTCTTCCAAATTTTTGTACAAATTCGAAAATGCGGAAGCTGTGCTACATGTTATTAGTACTAATGCTACAATCCAAATAAGTATCCGTAAACGAGCCTGACGTAATTGAAATCGTCCGAGCATCCATGTATGTTTGAACTGCTTTTTTGACATCAGAGTGCACCTCCTGCTCCCTCGTAATGGCGCATAAACAATTCTTCTAATGTAGGTGGTGCACTTTCTAATCTCACAATGCCAAACTGGCTAATATGTCTAATTACACTATCCAAATATTCTGCATCTACTTGCAATGAAAGTGATTGATTCTTTTCTTCCATTGCATAAACCCCAATAAACTCACTTAATCCATGAATCGGTATTTTCGTTTCGACAAGTAAATTTGTTCGAGTTAAATGACGTAAATTATTTAAGGTACCTGTTTCGATAATTTTACCTTCACGAATGATCCCTACTCTGTCACATAATTTTTCAACTTCCGATAAAATGTGACTGGATAGTAGTATACTTTTCCCATCATCTTTGGCATCCATAACACATTCTTGAAATACTCTTTCCATCAGCGGGTCAAGTCCTGATGTCGGTTCATCTAATATAAATAAATCCGCATCTGATGCGAATGCGGCAACTAATGCAACCTTTTGTCTATTCCCTTTTGAGTACGTTCTACATTTTTTAGATGGGTCTAATTTGAACTTTTCAATCATTTCTTCGCGTCTGCTTTTATTTCCAGTTCCACGTAATTTCATAAATAGGTCAATTACTTCTCCACCTGTTAAGTTCGGCCATAAGTTAACATCTCCGGGCACATATGCAATTCGCTTATGAATATCAACAGCATCACTCCAGGCATCTAGTCCAAAAATTTTTGCTTCACCCTCAGTTGCCTTAATCATACCGAGTAGTAGACGAATAGTTGTGGATTTACCTGCCCCATTTGGACCGATAAAACCGTACACTTCCCCTTCATTCACATCGAGATTCACATAATTTAAAGCAGTAAACTTCCCAAACTTTTTGGTTAAGTTAGTCATTTTTACAATCGTCACGTTTCTTTCCCTCCCCTTACATGTGAAAACAGGTTCGCATCATGTAATAACTAAAAAGTATTCCTTTTCCGATTCCTTTACTATTTAATTCGTGGAAGCTACCCCAAAATCCTTTACCTAGATTGACCAATTGTTATAAGCTTATAATATTAGGAGTATCGAAAAAGGGGTGCGTTATATGAGTAAACTATTTCAAGTAGACTATCGAACTCCCATTGGGGTTTTGGAAATCGTCGGTACTGATGAAGCAGTCCATTCTATCCTGTTTGCAGAGCAAGGTGTGGTAGTACATTCATTAACGGAGGAAACTCCTACGGTACTTAAAGAATGCTACGTTCAGATGGATGAATATTTTAAAGGGGAGCAACGAGAATTTTCATTTCCTTCTATTAGCGTTGGTACAGAATTTCAAAAAAATGTGTGGAATGCTTTAACAACTATTCCTTATGGAGAAACTGGATCTTATAAAGACATTGCGATTAGCATTGGAAATGAAAAAGCGATTCGTGCAGTAGGAAGTGCAAACGGCAAAAATAAGCTAAGTATCGTAGTTCCTTGTCATAGAATTATCGGTTCTGACGGGAAACTAACTGGATATGCAGGTGGCTTGTGGAGAAAAGAATGGTTACTTGCGCATGAAAAAGGTATTACTAGACTTCCAATATGATTGGGGGGGTTTTTTTGATTCCGTTGCTGATTTACCCTCATTAGCGATATGGAATATGTGAAATTTTTATTGGTACGGTTGGATATCCAACATTTTTTAAATAATAGTTAAGGCTTCTTGCCGTGAACTCATTCGTTCCAGAGGGACCTACTGTTATTTGATTGATTGGGAGTTTGTTATCATTTTGCGTTACTTTGTTATGTGTTAATAATTCGATATAAGGCAAAATAATATTATCGCGGGCACGGAATTTCAATTCGTGTTGATAGGGCATGCTTTTGGAGTTTGTTACGATGATCCGCCATTCTTTTTCTTCGGAAAACGTAGAATGCTTAAAGAGAGGTAAGAAGTATCCAATAGTTCTTGCTACTTCTTTCGGTGTATATGCCGTTTTGTCGGCATTCATTTCTATACTAGCTAATGCAACTTCGATAATGCGATGAATAATTTGCTGTTGTAGTTGATGATTGTAAATTACTTTTCTTGGAAAAAAATTTTCTTCACTTAGATGAAAGGATACGTCAAAAAGAGCAACATAGTCAAAGCCAATAGATACACCATGTTTGCTACGACTATAGCCTCTCCATTGACTAAGTAAATCTTCTCTTTCACAAAAAGATACGACAAAAATATCGGTATCTTGTTCCTCTAAAATTGTAAATACTTCTTCCAAATAGGCACGCCTTGGATTTTCTTTCGGAAACTCCTGTATTAAGTTTTGTACAATCGCTTCACATATTTCTAAGCCGTGGCTATATTCTTTGGAATCATTCATAAACTTTATATGGGAAGCCCAAAAGGTTTTATTGCTAATAATCCCTTGGGCTCCTTCTAGATTCGTGTAATGATACAACGCCGTAATATTTTTCGTAAAATGGGTTTTGAACTCTTTGCTAATGAATGGAATAAGTGACCTTGAATCGATTGGGTGACTATTCATTTCTGATTCAAACTGTCCTTTCGACATCTTTAATCCTCCATTCTTGTAATTGCTCTGGCATCATCGTTTAATGTATGCTTTCATACTTCTAATAACCTCCGTGAAGTGACATACTGACCCGGAATATTAATCGTCACTTGAACAAATAAGGTCTCTTCAAAGTTCCAAATAGGAATAAATATACCCGGAGAAAGCATTCCATTCAAACCTTTACGTATCATAGGCAACTACTTCATGAGCATATTGAAAAGCTATGTGCATATTTTGTTTAGACTGTTCCTCTATTAAGTAAATTGAGGGCTTTTATTTTCAACTTCACTATTCGAACTTCTAAAAAGTTGGATCCATTTGATTAGTTCATTTGGTTTCATCGGTTTAGCAAAGTAGTAACCTTGTATTACTGGGGTTCTACATGCAGTCTTTAGAAACTCTAATTGCCCTTTTGTTTCCACTCCCTCAAAAATAATCGCTAATTCTAAAGATTCTCCGAGTCCTATAATTGCTTGAATAATAGAAGAGTCTTTTTCTGAGTGCGGTACTTCGTCGATAAATGACTTGTCTATTTTCAAGGTAGATATGGGTATTTGTTTTAAATAAGATAGCGAAGATACACCAGTTCCAAAATCATCGAGTGCTACGGAGAAACCTGCTTGGCGGAATTTACGAACTGCTTTCATCGCTTCCTCCATATTTTTCATAAAGCTTGTTTCGGTAATTTCTAACTCTATTTGCTGTGGTTTCGTCTTATAATTCGAAATAGTATTTTGCAAAACTGTAAATAACCTCGAGGAAGTGACATATTGACCTGGTATGTTAATCGCGACTTTCGGTAAGAACATCCCCTCTTTTTGCCATTCTGAAATTTGTTTACATACAGCATCCACAATCCAATCTGTTACCTCTACCATTCCATTATATTCTTCCAAAATAGGGATAAACACGCCGGGCGAAATAAACCCATGGGTCCGATGATTCCACCTAAGTAATGCTTCGAACCCAGTAATTTCATTTGTTTTTCCATTTACTTTTGGCTGGTATAAAAGAAAAAGCTCTTCTTCCTGCATTGCACGTGTAATATCTTCTGCGATTTCACGTTCGAATGTATATGTATGTATAGACGAATCATAATGGATTACGTCGTGATTATACAGGATCGATCGATGGTTTAATACAGCAAGTGCATTAGTATAAATATTTTCGACTTCCTCGTAATTATTTGCTTTCGATATTGCGCATACTGCTTGTAGTAAAACTTCCTTCCCGTGAACGACGAGCGGTTGACGAAGCACATCAGAAATACTATCCATTGATTGTTGTAAGTGAACATCAACTGAACTTTTTACCAAAAAACCAAATCTATGTCCTTCTATTCGGTAAATTTCCGTCTTGGGAGGTACTAGCGTTTTTAAAATAGAAGCAATATGCTGAATCACTTCGTCTCCAAATTGGTAATCATGCTCTCTATTTACATGATCTAAATCATGTATATGCCAAATAGCTAGATATTGTGGAAATTCAGGTTTTTTTAGTTTTAGTTCAAATAAACGTCGATTTGGAAGGTTGGTTAATATATCAAAATTCACTGCCTTATATTCTATATATTTATCAATAACAGTCGATAATATTAATATTCCAAGTAAAATAATCATTCCTATCGTAATATTAACTACTAGCAAATCCATATTAACCATCTGAAAAGTTCTGGAAGTTGGCGAATAGTAATCGGGAATATAAAAACCGATCGATCCTACACCAATGTAATGCATACTACCGACAGCTATGCTTAGTACAATAGAAGCTAATAGCTGAGTCAATCGAGTCCGTTTAACATTTCTATATATCCGGTTTGAAACAATTGAAAAAATAATAGTCGCAATTATTGCAAGTGATAGTACTCCTAAATTTACTGTATAATACGCTTCTGTTTTCATAGCAAGAATAACAACATAAAAGGTTATAACCGTTCCTATACCTGTTATTACACCTGGAATATGCTTATACCACGATGACCTGGTCGTTCGATTTGCTATATAAAATGAAAGAAATGAAGCGAGGAGTGCTGGAACAATAGAGATTACTGTTAGAAAACGATCGAAACGAATAGCAATGGGTAAAGTAAAGGCGAACATTCCTACAAAATGCATGGACCATATTCCAAAACCTAATGCAATGGCACCTAGTACAAACCACACGTTTTGAGGAAAAATAGTGTGATATTCCGTACGATTGTTCATCTCTAATGCTGTATACGAAGCGATACAAATAAGAAAGAATGACAAGATTACGATTGGTATAGAGTACTCAACATCCAGGCCGATTACATTCGATAGATCGCCATTTCGAAACACAATTGCCACCTCTTCCATTGGATAATTATACTAAAACTATACCATATTTTCGAAATACTCATACCAAAATATGTGTAAAGTACGAAGTGCTAATTGGGACAATAGTAGTTTCAAAAGGAAATCGAAATAGGCATTCTTACATTGATAACTTTTCAATGCAAGAACGCCATTTAGGTTAAACTACTCTATTTTCCGGTTCTTTGTCTTCTAATACGGCTTCAATATCCTCAGCATTCATCTGCATCATTGCCATTCTAGTATGAATACTAGCACTTCCAATATGAGGTAGCACCGTTACATTCGGTAATGTGAGTAATGGATGATCCATTGGCACTGGTTCTACTTCAAATACATCGAGTCCTGCCGCCCATATTTTATTTGTCGTTAGCGCTTCATACAAAGCTTGTTCATCAACAACACCACCACGTGCGACGTTAATAATGGCGGACGTTTCTTTCATAAGCTCCAATTCACGCTCACCGATTAACCCCTTCGTTTCAGGTGTTAGGGGAGTTAATAAAACAACAAAATCTGACTCTTGCAGAAGTGTGTCCAGTTCAACATACGTGAAGCCGAATTTTTCTTCTGCTTCCACTTTACGAGAACGATTGTGATACAAGACTTTCATTCCAAATCCTTTTGCTCGTCTTGCCACAGCTTCTCCAATACGCCCCATGCCGATAATTCCAAGCGTTGCACCAAAAACATCCATACCGGTTAGCCCCATCGGCGTCCATGATTTCCATTTACCTGCACGAAGATCACGTTCTGCCTCCGTCACACGACGTGCAGTAGCAAGAAGCAAGGAAAATGTAAGATCCGCTGTTGTTTCCGTTAATACACCTGGTGTGTTTGTTACGACGATACCACGCTCTTTTGCTGCTTCGACATCAATATTATTGTAGCCAACTGCTAAGTTACTAATTACTTTTAAGTTCGGTAGACTTTCCATCAATTCACGATCTACTTTATCTGAAAGCACCGTCCAAAGTGCATGTGCCTCTTTTGCTTCCGTTTTTAACTCCTCATATGTCATTTGAATTTCTTCACTATGCCACATCTTTACCTCGAATTTTTCTTTTAATGGATTTACTATTTCATCTGGTAATTTACGAGTGATAAATATTTTTTTCAAACCTTTTACCTCCATATATCTTAATGATTTAAGCATGGACGAGTTAATGAAATTTTTCAACTATATTTACAATAATATTTTCGTAGGGTATACTGGGGGCACATTTAAAAAACTACATACCGTTTTTCGCACTAGGGGTGCCCATTATGGCTGAGATGCGAGCATTTGCTCCGATCCCTTATAACTCGATCAGGATAATACCTGCGTGAGGAAGTGCGGTGACTTTCCGAATTTTTCATATTGGATAAGTGGCTGCATCTTCACGGATGTAGTCTTTTTTTATGAAAATTTATCGGGAGGTTTTTTATTATGCAATGTGGTTTAAGCCCTATCGTCGGATTTCGTTTTTCATTACATCCGATGACAAATGATTTTATTTCGGTGATTAAAGGAGCACTTCAAGAAACGGATACCTCGAATGTTTGGATGCATACAGATGATGTGTCGACAGTTATTCGCGGGAAACAGGTGCATGTGTTTAACGTCGCAAAAGCACTTACGCTACATGCTGCCAAAACTGGTGAGCACGTTGCGTTATCAGGGACTTTCTCTGCCGGTTGTCCCGGGGATACTTCAGGAGATGCGTATTTAGATAAAGGTGATAACGTCGCAAATACGGATACGACGAAGCAATACGTATCTTCTCAATTTGCACTATATCCAATGAATAATCCGAATTATATGGACGTCATTTACAGAGAAGTAGAACGTGCAAAAGAGCTTGGTGTCTTCAATGAATCCATGCATTATGCAAGCGGTATTCACGGAGATATACATGATGTGTTTGCATTTTATGAAGAGACATTTACGCACGCCCGTTCTGAAGAACATAAACACTTGGTCATGACAGTTTCGATGAGTATTAATAGTCCTTCGCACGGAGGTCTTTAATATGTTGAAATCTTGGAAGTTAAAAGAGATTGTTCTAATGTCTTTATTTTCTGTAGTGTTTGGAATCGTGTATTTATTGTTTGTACATGTTGGTAATATTTGGTCAGGTTTTATTGGTCCAATTGCGTATGAATGGATTTTCGGTATTTGGTTTATCGTCTCAATTATTTGTATGTATATTATTCGTAAACCTGGTGCTGCAGTCGTTTCGGAGACGATCGCTGCTGCAATTGAAGTTTTACTCGGCAATGCAGTTGGACCACGTTTAATACTTTCAGGTCTCGTGCAAGGTTTAGGGGCGGAAGCTGTGTTTGCTGCTACTCGTTATAAACGCTTTGATCTATGGGTACTGATGCTTGCTGGAGTCGGTTCTTCGGTATTTAGCTTTGTTTATGGGTACTTTTTAGGTGGATTTTCAGTGTATAGCACTGGATATGTGGCGTTAATGCTTGGCATTCGTATAGCAAGTGGGGCAATGATTGCCGGAGTAGGTGGTAAAGCAGTAGCAGATGGATTACTTGCCACTGGTTCTCTCCGTGGATATGCGATTTCACGCTCCAAAAAGGGTGAGGCTCGTGCATAAAATTATTCAATTTGAGCAAGTGAGTTTTCGGTATCCGGATGAGGAAAAATGGATACTTGAGGATCTTTCACTTACCGTTTTGCGCGGTGAACGGGTAGTTATCAACGGTCCAAGTGGATGTGGGAAAACAACTTTGCTTTATTTATGTAATCGATTGTATCCAGATAATTGCGATGGTGTTTTGAATGGTTCGATAAAAATTTTCGGGAAAGATAGCTCTTCTTTTATTCCCGGGGAAATAAATCACCGAATTTCTACAGTTTTTCAGGACCCCGACTCGCAGTTTTGCATGCAAACAGTCGAAGAAGAACTCGCTTTTACACTTGAAAATTTGCACGTGAGGCGAGAAGAAATGGAGAAAAGGATTTCTGAAGTGTTGACACTGACGGACTTGAGTGAGTTTCGCCACTCAGTTATCCAAAAACTTTCTGGTGGTCAAAAACAACGTATTGCTACTGCATGTGCGCTCATAATGCAACCGGAAGTGCTATTATTGGACGAACCGCTTTCTCATCTAGACCCATATACGGCTAAAAAGTATGTTGAGTGGTTAGATGAGCTACAGCAAAAGCGTTCGATGACCATAGTTGCTATTGAGCATAGACTCGATTTATGGGGAGATTTTTTTGATAGAAGCATTTCTTTAAAGGAAAACAAGGAGCCCCCTCCCTTTGACAAGAGAAAAAGTAGTAAACAAGACGACGTTTCTTTAGTAGTGAATAAAGTAAGCGCAAAGTCTTTTTTACAAGAAACTACTTTTTCGTTAAATCGGGGTGAGATAGCAGTGCTTGCCGGGCCAAATGGAAGCGGAAAGTCCACGCTGTTGAAAGCATTATGTCAGCTAATTCCTTCTAGCGGGTCTGTAGAGCCTAAGTTACTAGGGTATGTTCCACAGTCTCCTGAGTTTTTATTTCTAACTAAAAGCGTGCAAGATGAAGTTGGATTTGGCGGTGGAATAAATGTGGATGAAATGATGACTCGATTGCAGTTGTTCCCTATTGCGGATGCACATCCCTTTGCAGTGAGTCACGGGCAAAAACGTCGTGTGGCGATTGCAGCCATGCTCTCCGACGGTCGAGAAGTAATTTTAATGGATGAACCTACTTCCGGTCAGGATGCTGCAGCTTTAGCTGAGTTATTTCAATTGATTGATGAGCGTGCTTGCGAGGGAACGACATTTTTAATCGTCACGCATGATATGGAATTTGCATATTGTTTGGCGGATTCTGTGTTATTGATGAGGGATGGGTGTTTGACTGGGAAGTTTGAAGCTGGGGCTATGTGGAGTGATGAGCAATTGTTGTTGGACCATCATCTGCTTCCTCCGAAAGAGGTGATGCATCGTGAAGCATGCTTTGCATAAGATGAATCCATCCGTAAAGTTTTTGGCAATTACTGTTTGTATGTTCACGATGGCGTTTTTTTTCGATCCTTGGACGCCGTTTGTATTTTGGATTGCTGTGTTAGTGCTACAAGTTTTCTTAAGCCAGATTAACTGGAAAAAATGGTTGTTGTTTATGCTGCCGTTTTTCGTGACGGCTTTCGGTTACTTTTGGACGACGCTTGTTTTTGCCGAGGAGCAATCAGGACCTGTTGTGTGGTCTATTTGGAATATGCATATTACGGAAGTACAGTTAAATCATGCACTTTCGTTGAGTTTTCGGGTTTTAGCATTTTCTAGTTTGTCTTTATTATTTGCTTTCACAACGAATCCTGTGACGTTTATTTTAAGTTTAATGCAACAATTAAAGCTTTCTCCTAAAATTGCTTATGGTGTGATGGTCGGTTATCAGTTCCTTCCTGTTTTAAAAGATGAATTTGTGCAAATCCAACAAGCTCATCGACTTCGAGGTGCTGCTCAGGAGAAAAATGCTTTGCAGCGGTTGCTTGGTATCCGTCGTATACTAATTCCTATGCTTGCTGGTGCTGTTAGAAAGGCTGAGCGTGCAGCTTTTGCTATGGAAGCAAGAGGCTTTACGGGAGAGCGTAGAAGTAGTTATTTCCAAGTGATCTCGATTGGAAAAGTAGATGTAGTATTAGTCGTTTTGTTTTTAATTGTATTAGTTTTAAGCTGTACGAATGGGCTGTGGCTTAGTTAATATAGAAATAGATATTAACTAAGGGGTGATGAGTGTGTCTTTTGTTGCTTTACTTCGTGGGATTAATTTGGGCGCTAAAAATAAAGTCGATATGAAGTCATTAAAGGCGTTGTTTGAAGAAATGGACTATGAAAATGTGCGGACGTATATTCAAACTGGGAATGTGATTTTTGATAACGCAGCGTATGACATTCTACGATTGGAAAATGCGCTTCGTGAAACGTACGGCTTTGATATACCAGTCGTTGTCCGGTCAAATGAAGAACTAGAAGAGATTCAGCAACATCCCATTTTCTTGAAAGATCAAGTGTACGTCATGTTTTTAGCACATGAAGTTTCCGACGAGCAATTAGCATTATTAGATAGTTTAATAGATGATGAGTTTGTAGTATGGAATCGTCGAAATGTCATTATTAGCTTGTCGAAAAATTATCATCAGACAAAATTTACGAATGCTTTTTTTGAAAAGAAACTTGACATGGCATCTACCGCTCGAAATAAGAATACGGTAAATAAAATAGTGATGAAAATGTAATTGGTTTCCACCTTGTTTAGAGGTGGAAACTTTTTTAGTTGCTTTCAATGGTGAATTGGTTGCTTTCATTGTAGATTTGGTTGCCCTTGCTTCTTAATTGATTGCTCTCACTAGCCTGTTAGTTGCTCTTCACCATTTAATGTTAAAAGTTTAAAATACTTTAATGGGAAATCCAACTGGTCATTAGTTTTATTTATTCCAATCTATAATTATAATAAAATTTTCAAATGACTCACTTTAGGTTAAGCTTAAACTAGAACAAAACAAGGGGGATTTATCATGTCATTTATTTTTAAATCAATCGATCATGTTCAATTAGCAGCTCCTAAAGGTTCAGAAGCAATTGCAAAGCAGTTTTTTAGTGGAATACTAGGGTTTCAAGAAATCGAAAAGCCAGAGTCATTAAGAAAAAAAGGCGGAGTCTGGTTCACATTTGCAAATTATCAAATTCATATTGGCATTGAAGAACCATTTGCGCCCGCTAAAAAAGCACACCCAGCTTTTCAAATAGAAAATTTGGATGCGCTGAAAACACATTTAACGGAAAATGAAGTTAGCTACATTGTAGATACCGATTTACCAGGGGCTAATCGAATATATTTAAATGATCCATTTGGTAATCGGATTGAAATTTTAGAATGGAATAAAGTATAAAAATAAGCGCTTGATCAGTCATCCATAACTGATCCAGCGCTTATGCTTATTACAAATCATCAAATCCATTGTCAATCGCATTCACTTTAACGTATTGGCGAGATTTTTGTTCAAAGAAATCTGTTTTCGTACCATCTATATTGTCCGCATATGCACGAATCCATTTCATCGGATTTTCTACATATTCAGGGTAGATTTCATTAAGCCCGAGCAGACGCAGCATTTTATTTGCACGATATTTGATATAGCCTTCCATATCATCTAAATCGATTCCTTCGATGTCCTTTAAAACATAATTAGACCATTCGATTTCGTGCTCGACCGATTCTTTGAATTGGTCGTAAACCCAGCCTATTAGTTCTTCGTTATTAAGCTCTGGATTTTCGGATAACGTAGCTCTAAACAATTCGGAGATAAAGCGACCATGCTCCAGTTCATCCCGGTTGATATAGCTAATCATAGTAGATGTACCAACCATCTTATTGTAACGGGCTAAATTGTAGAAAAATGCGAAACCGGAATAGAAAAATAAGCCTTCTAATAATGTTGTATATGTTAATGTTTTGACTATATTTTCAGTTGTAGGGTTTTCCACAAATTCATTATAGTATTTAACAATATTTTCATTTCTTTTCAACAAAATAGCGTCAGTTCTTCCAAACTCAAATGATTTATTTTGTTGGTCTAGTGATACAACGGATGATAAAACATATGAGTAACTTTCGTTATGAACCGCTTCTTGCTGTGCGATTACAGCCATAATGGATTGAACGGAAGGATCCGTTGCATATAACGACAGTAATAATGCTGTTCTTGTTTGTGGCGCATCAAGCGTTGCAAGTAACCCGATAACCTTTAAATAAGCATCTTGCTCTGGCTTCGTTAAATTTTTGAACTGTTTTACATCACTCGACATATTCACTTCGTCTGCTTGCCAGTAATTTCCCAGTAATCGCTTATATATTTTATACCAGTGTGGATAAGCGATATCATTCCAATTTAAAATACCACTTGATTTGCCGTTAAAAATTCCTGTCGATTTATTAGGATTTCTAGGGTCTAATGTTTTTGCTTTCTCCATTTTCTAAAACTCCTTCTATCCATTTACTTACTATTTTCTCCTGGCTTCCCCTTGGGGATTGCTCTATCTTTAAGCCGTCGTAGTTACAGTTATAGAACTTCACTAATCTATCCACAGCTCCACAAAATAAGTCATCTCCGCCAAATTGGGTATCCCCAGAACCAAATACATATACATTTTCCGGTTTATAGCCAACTTCCCGAGCGAAGTCTTTCATTTCATCCGGTGTGCTTCCTCTATCCCATGTAAACGTTCCAAAAAACAACTTGTCATATGTGGATAGGTCCGGCACTGCGCCGAATCCTATCATATACATATCCACAACATATCCACTTGTTTCGAGATGATCCTTTATTAATTCAGCTATTTCTTCTGTGTTACCGCTATAGCTTAAGTAACAAATGATTGCTTTCATTAGCTTGAGCAAGAGTCACAATCTACTAATTCAACGGAAGTAGAACGAACGTAATAAGTCGTTTTCAGCCCGCTGTTCCAAGCTTCTAAGTGTAAGTCTAGTAATTCTTTTGCTTTAATGGTGTTTTGCACGTATAAGTTTAGCGAAACACCTTGGTCGATATGACGTTGGCGTGCCGCATTTTGTTTTAATGTCCAATGTTGATCGATGAAATAAGCTGATTTATAAAACCATGTTGTCTCTGAATTCAAATCTGGCACTGTTACTGGAATTTTATAATCCTTCTTCTCTTCGGAATAGAATTTTTGGAAAATCGGATCAATGCTCGCCGTACTTCCAGCTAGAATAGATGTTGATGAGTTCGGTGCAACTGCCATTAAATAGCCGTTTCGAATACCATTTGTAGCTACTTCATGGCGCAGTTCATTCCACTGATCGCTCTCGTAGTTGCGATTTTCAAAGTAAGCTCCTGTTTGCCAATCCGACCCTTCAAATAAAGGATATGCCCCTTTTTCTTTCGCAAGCTCATTAGATGCTTGAATCGTTAAGAAAGCGACTTTTTCGTATAACTTATCTGCGAACTCTACTGCTTCGTTTGATTCCCAGCGAATGCTATTTAAAGCAAGTAAATGATGCCATCCAAAAGTACCTAAACCGATTCCACGATATCTTGCATTCGTGCGCTGCGCTTGCGGAACTGGAATCATATTCAAGTCAATTACATTATCAAGCATGCGCACTTGTATTTTGATAAGACGTTCCAAAACATCTGCTGGAACTGCTCGTCCAAGATTAATAGAAGATAAGTTACAAACAACGAAATCTCCAGGTTTACGACGAGTTACAATAATATCGTCTTCTAATTGAATCGATTCGAAAGAAGTAGCGCTTTGGTTTTGGAAAATTTCCGTACATAGATTACTGCTGTACACCATACCTGCATGCTTATTTGGATTGCTTCGATTTACTTCATCGCGATAAAACATAAAAGGTACACCCGTTTCGAGTTGAGAGCGCATAATACGTTTCATCAAATCGATTGCCGGCACTGTTTCACGAGATAAACGACTGTCGTTCACACATTCCTCGTACTTTTCGCGGAATGACCCGTCGCCACGTTTTTCATCGTAAAAGTCTTCTAATGAATAACCTTTTAACTGGCGAACTTCATGTGGGTCAAATAAATGCCATTCTTCACGTGCATCTACCTTTTCCATGAATAAATCTGGTAGGCATACCCCTGTGAAAATATCATGTGCGCGAAGACGATCATCTCCATTATTTAATCGCAAATCTAAAAATGTGAAAATATCTTTATGCCAAACATCCAAGTAGACAGCAATTGCCCCTTGACGTTGACCAAGCTGGTCGACACTTACTGCCGTATTATTTAATTGTTTGATCCATGGCAATACCCCGCTTGATGCTCCGACAAATCCACGAATCGACGAACCTCTACTTCTTACTTTCCCCATATATACGCCGATTCCACCGCCAAATTTTGAAAGGGTCGCAACGTCTGTATTGCTATCATAAATTCCTTGTAAACTATCATCGACTGTATCAATGAAACAACTTGAAAGCTGCCCATGAGGTTTCCCTGCATTCGATAAGGTTGGAGTTGCAACAGTCATATATAAGCTGCTCATTGCCCAGTAAGACTCTTTTACTTTGGCAAGACGATTTTCTTTTTCGTCTTTCATTAGCGTCATAGCAATCATCATCCAGCGTTCTTGTGGAAGCTCGACAGTTGACTTATCAAAGTCTTTTGCAACATATCGATCTAGCAATGTTTTCAATGCGATATAGGTGAATAAATAATCACGCTCTGGCACGATTATTTCCGCTAGCTGTTGTAATTCCTCATCTGAGTACGCTTCAGCAATGCGCTTGTCGTAAAGTCCTTTGGAAATGAGTTTTTGCACATTGCTTGCAAATTTTCTATATACTGCGTCGGGAGTTGTCCCTCTATTCATCGCTATTTCTTCATACACATCTGCTAAATGGATACGAGCTGCGACAAACGTCCAATACGTTTCTTGTTCGTCTAAATAGCTTAGTGCTTCTAGCGACATCGACTTGGACCATTCCGAAATTGTCCCTTCTGGAAATTTCATTGTCCATCTTTCGTGTGCTTTTATAAGTGGTGCTATTTTTTCTTCTCCAAATTCTTGGATTAGTTTATGTAATACCTCTTGTTTTTCTGTGTTTGAAATAGTTGTCATGTAAATTCCTCCCTATTTATTGGGTTAGTGGGTTGGTATGAGGAGTGTGCACTTTTGTGGATATAAAAAGCGATGTCTCAAACCTCTTCGGCTGAGCCAACGCTCAAAATGTAAAGTAGGAAACAACAGGACAATTAAATCGGAAAGATTAAGAGAGTGTCCTTCGCTTCCACCTCTCAACCCCCGAAGAAAGTGTTGCTTTGTACGATAAAAAGGCAGGTCTACTGGCTCATGCTTCATCCTCCTGCTGTCCTTCCCACGATTGCTCGCAGTGGTTATTTCAACAGTCGTCCACATTTACAGTTGCGGGGACAGCTTCGGTATTTTACCGAATTCCCTTTTAATCCATAAAGGTACCTAATTATCGCTCACATACTACATATAGTGTTTCATTTCTTTATATAGCCTAACATATTGTGTTTAGGCTTGTACAGTGGAAAGAATCAATTGCATCAAAAGAATCATTTTAACAGTTATTTGATCAAATAAAAAGATGGACATCTACAAATGTCCACCTCTTTTCATTACATAAAAACGATAATTGCTAACACTGCCGCTAACACTAAACGATAAATAGCAAACGGCATTAGTTTAATACGTGAAATAAGCTTTAAGAAAAATTTGATCGAAATTAGAGCGAATACAAATGCACTTATAAAACCTACTACATAAAATCCCATATCATCCATACTAATATGTTCCCAGTTTTTCAGTACGGACACTAAGCTTGCTCCAGCCATAATTGGCACAGCCATGATGAATGTAAAATCTGCTGCTGTTTTATGACTCATTCCAAACAAAACACCACCAGAAATCGTTGCACCTGAACGGGAGAAACCTGGCCATAATGATAGACATTGAACCAATCCTACTTTAAATGCTTGTGCATATGTAATTTGGTCCAGACTAACGATTTTCGGCTTTTTGGGTCCGAGCTTATCTGCAATTATCATTAATATAGATCCTGCTACAAGACTAAATATAACTGTTTTTACACCAAATAAATTATCGTCGATAAAATCTTTAAGCGCGAATCCTAAAATAACTGCAGGAAGCATCCCAACAATTACATGCAACAAATTAAACTGTTTACTCGATTGTTCACTATCTATTTTATACAATCCTACTAGACTAAATAAACGTTTCCACATAACAACGACTACAGCTAAAATCGACCCCAATTGTACGACAATCTTAAACGTATTTGCAGAATACATTCCTAAAAAGCTCTCTGTTTTCAGCCACATATCATCCACAATAATCATATGACCAGTGGAAGAAACAGGTGCAAACTCCGTCATACCTTCAACAAACCCTAATATTAATGCTCTTAATAATTCTAGAAATTCCATAAGATCTCCTTAGTCACGTTTTTTAAAATACCAAACAAGAAATGCGATACCTACAATTGCTAAAATAGCATACACAATATTGGAGTAAATATCCATATACCCTACAATTTCATCCCAATTCTCACCGACTGCTGCTCCAACTGAAACTAAAACCGTATTCCAAATAAGTGTTCCAAGCGTGGTGAACAATAAAAACAAGCTAAACTTCATATTCGACATACCAGCTGGAATGGATATTAGACTTCTAACAAGCGGAACTAGTCTCCCGAAAAATACCGCCCACACTCCATACTTGTCGAACCAAGCGTCTGCTTTATGAATATCTTTAATCGTCAGTCGTAAAAACTTCCCATACTTCTGCACTATTTTCTCTAAACGCTCTACATCTAACAGTGTACCGATCCAATATAAAATAGCTGCTCCACTAACCGAACCAGCAGTCGACGCAACAATTATACCAAACTTGGTCATCAATGTTGTTGTCGTCATAAATCCTCCGAGTGTTAAAATTACTTCTGAAGGAATTGGTGGGAAAATATTTTCTACTAATATTAATAAAAATACACCCAGGTATCCAAACTGGTTCATCCAGTCTGCAATCCATGCTTCCATTATACTCCCACGTCCTCTAACTTAATGTTTACTATCCAAAATTCTGATTGACTCCCTAAACGAATTGGTGGTCCCCAAAAACCAAAACCGGATGATACGATTGCATGCAAGCTTCCTTTTTGCTTATATCCATAATCGAGTTCAAATAATTTCCGTGTAAAAAGATGGTTTGGCCACATCTGTCCTCGATGTGTATGTCCAGATACATGAAAATCGACTCCTTCTTTTTCTGGAATGAATAAATTCGAAGGCGTATGATCCATCACAAACCAAGGAAGATTCTGTTTAAGTGGAACTAGCTCTGAAAGTTGCTTTCTTTCTTTATTCGTCAAGTCTTCCCTACCAGTTAAATAGAACGAATCCGCTACTAAAATAGTTTCATCTAATAGCATTTGCACATTAGACGCATCCATCTCCTCTACTAGTAAGGGAATTTTCTTGCCATAGTACTCATGATTTCCAAGTACCCCGTAATTACCATACGTAGAAGTAAGTTGTTTCATCACTTCGGACATCCCTTTTTTCACAAACCAAATCGGATCGTCATCCACTAAATCCCCTACTAATAATACGACATCTGGTTGCTGTTCATTCGATTTTTTCACAAAACGTTGTAAATGCGCCTTATTGGATAATAAACCAAGATGGAAATCAGAAGCAACTACTACTTTTAACTCTTCCAACTTCGAATCTTTTTTTGGCAATGTAATCGATAGCTCGCGAACGACTGGCGTGTAGGCATTGTACGAACCTACGACAATACTTATTATAAATAGCAAAAGAACTATCGAACCAATAACTATTAGTTGTGACGGGAAAATCCACGTGCAAATAGTCGCTATTGGAAAAAGGATAATTCCATATTGCATAATAATCATCCAGTAGGAGCCTACTATATGAAATAACCGTAATCGGTGGTCGATTCTTGCGATAAATAAGGCATATCCAATGAGTGTCCATACAATGGAGAAAATCACCTTATTCACTGGTAAGAATACTTCCAACCATGTGAAAACACACCAACCAAAATAAAACACAATGGCAGTATAAACAACAATTGCTAGTACAATAGCGCCCACTCTCTTCATTTTTGCTCTCCATTTTATGTATTTTTCATTAGTATAACAGATTCCAACTTGCTTCTGCGTAAGCAAGTTAAGCCTCCGGCGGATGTCACAAATTTTGAAAGGAGTTAATTGTAATTCAAAATTTGGACTCAATCACTCCAAGGCGTGATTGATCTAACTACTACTAAGTCTCTAGACCGATACGAAAATCAATTCTAAGCCCGTTTGGAGAAGTTCGTGGAATTGGTAAGCTATAACTACAAACGAGAGGAGGAACACTCACATGAAAAAATTTGGTTTATTAGTACTCGGTATTACTGCAGGAATCGTAGCTCTTGCTAACTTAGGTTCCCTATTAGGATTAGGTGTGTCAGCGTTAATCGTATTCGCAGGAATGCACTTCTATTTAAAGAGTGAATCTACTTTTTTAAAAATCTTTTGGGCAAGCGTTGGTATTCTAGGATTAATCTCTGCGGTAGTGAACGTACCTGGTTTCTTCGGAATTTTAGCAATCGTAGGTGTCTGGTACGTAGTTAAAAAGTGGAATAACGAATCCGTAAGCTTTTCCAAACCAGTAGTAAAATCAGATGACCCATTTGTCAATTTCGAAAAACAATGGAACGAACTTTCAAAATAAGGAGGAAACAAACATGACATCATTATGGAATCGATTCAAATATTCAGTAGAGGCAGATTTACACAAACTATTCGATAAAAAAGAAGAAAAAAACCCAATCGCAATGCTAAACCAATACATTCGTGAAGCAGAAAAACAAACAGAGCAAACTGGTAAATGGTTAGAACGCCAAGGCCAATTAAAACAACAGCTTGAAAAAGAACTGGAAGAAACTACTCAAATGGTAGAAAAACGAAGCTCTCAAGTAGAGCTTGCAACTGCAAGCGGTGAAGAAGATTTAGTTGCTTTTGCACAAGCAGAAGTAGATGCTTATAGCGAAAGAACCGCTGTACTAAAAAATAGTATTTTACAAACGACAGAAGAACTTTTCGGTTTAGAACGTAAATACGAAGAGATGAAGCACAAGATTAAAGACATGAAAGTTCGCCAATTACAATTAATGGGCAAAGAAAATGTCACACGTGCACATCACCAAATGGATCGCGTGCTACAACCGGAACAAAAAGAAAAAAACTTCGGCACTTTCCAAGAGATGGAACATTATATTGAACGCCTAGGACAAAAGATTGAAAAAGAACATGAAGTAACTTCAATGGAGCAACGTTTAGTAATGTTAGAAAAAAACGCACAAACTAAGCAGGAAATTGTGTAAACTATAGATAATGATTGGAGGAGAAGTAATCTTCTCCTTTCTCTATATCATAACGAACAATAAGCTATGTACTTAACGTCTTAAGTCTGTATCTTACTGTTTGTAAAAAGGGGGGAAACGTTATGAAGGAAAACCAAACGAACAAGCTTGCCTTTATTCTCATCTGTTTTGTTTTTCTTATGTTCATTGAGGCTACAGTTTTTGGAAACGGTAGTATTGTATTAGCCCTTCTTGGCATTGGAATGATCTACTTTAGCCTTCGTAAACAACGTCGTTTTTTATTTTGGTCTGGGGTTATCTTTCTGCTTATTGCTGTTTTTTCTATGTGGAGTTTACGACTTTTATTGATGGCTATTATGTTGTACATCCTTTATAAACTATGGAAAAATGAACCGATTCGTAACGTAGTGCGCCCATTTGGGAATGTATATGAAGAAACGCCAAATAGTATCATTCAGAATAAGTTATTTTCCGCTCAGACGACTCCTTTTCAAGCATATGAATGGCAGGATGTTCATGTACAAGGTTTTTACGGGGAGCATGTGATTGATGTAACGGAAACAGTTTTACCGAAAGGCACTTCTTTTATTTCTATTCGCCAAACGCTCGGAAAAGTGGTCATTTATGTGCCGTATGAAATTCCTGTGCGACTCCATTATGCAACCATTATTGGAGAGGCGAATATTTTCGGACGTGGCGCTCAGCGCTTATGGAACCAATCAATCGTATTAAAGGATGGTTATTTGGATGGTGTGACATATGCTGCAGAGTTAGTGATCACTGTATCTACTTGGATTGGGGATATCGAGGTGATTCGCAAATGAAGATATTTCTAGGGCAAGGATTTTCTATATTTATTATTTTACTGGCACTCGCAGCACTTCTTTTATATGTCGTTTGGGGTTGGCCAAACGATTTAATGTGGTGGTCTTTACTGGAGAATACGTATGCGGAAATACCTCTTGGAGTTTGGATTATTATTGTTTTAGCATTTATGAGTTTTAGTTTTTCATTAAATACACTCCAAAAGGTACGAGACCAAGAAAAAAAAATCGAATCCAGCTTACGACCACTATTAGAAGCAGAAACTTATGTTCCTAACAAGAAAAAGTATATGTATTCCAAGCGACTACATGTTACAGCTACTCAATTAGAACAACTTATATTAACGCAACGAAAAACATTACAACGAATTACAAATGAAAAAGCAGAAGCACAAGATAAGCTTATTCAAGAACGAATCATCCAAGAAAGACAAAGACTAGCACGAGAATTGCATGATTCAGTTTCACAACAATTATTTGCGGCATCGATGCTTCTTTCTACAATGGTAGAAATAGAGGAATCGCAGCACGGAAAAGCCTCCAAAACATTAATGCAAACGGAAAAAATTGTACAACAAGCCCAGCTCGAAATGCGGGCATTACTTCTCCATCTTCGTCCAGCAGCATTGCATGATAAATCATTGAAACAAGGTATGGAAGAGCTTTTAGTCGAGCTACAACAAAAAGTCTTTTTTACTATACGTTACCGATTAGAAGAAGTGGTGCTACCAAAAGGAGCAGAAGATCATTTATTCCGCATTGCGCAAGAAACTCTGTCAAACACGTTGCGTCATGCAAAAGCTACAGAGGTCGATATATTGTTTGTTGAACGTGATGGTCTTGCTATTTTCAGAGTACAAGATAATGGTGTTGGATTTGAATTGACAGATGCAAAAACAGGCTCGTACGGCTTGGAAAATGTAAAAGAACGAGCAGTCGAAATTGGTGCTACTTGCAAAGTCGTTTCGGTTCCTTCTCAAGGGACGATTGTTGAAGTGAAATTACCGATTGAGAAAAGTGAAATACTGACGGAAACGAACCGTGAAAAGGAGATAGAAAATGATTCGAATATTATTAGCGGATGATCATGAAATGGTTCGAATTGGCGTATCTGCTTATTTACAAGCGCAGCCTGATATGGATGTTGTCGCAGAAGCAGTAAACGGGCAAGAAGCAGTAGAAATGGCACTCCAGCATAAACCGGATATCATTTTAATGGATATGGTCATGCCCATTATGAATGGTGCAGAAGCGACACGTGAAATCGTACAAAAGTGGCCGGAAGCAAAAGTAATGATTGTCACAAGCTTTATCGATGACGATAAAGTATATCCCGCGCTTGAAGCCGGTGCAATCAGTTATTTGCTGAAGACGTCCAAAGCATCCCATATAGCCGACTCCATTCGTAAAACACTTAGTGGTGATGCCGTTCTAGAACCTGAAGTAACGAATAAAATGATGAAGCGCATGCGCCAAGGTTCTGAACATGCATTGCATGAAGATTTAACGGACCGTGAAGTTGAAGTATTGCTCCTTATGGCGGAAGGAAAAACAAATCAAGACATTGCGGACACCCTTTTTATCGCATTAAAAACAGCGAAAACGCATGTTAGTAATATTTTATCGAAACTGGAAGTAAGTGACCGAACGCAAGCGGTTATTTATGCATTTGAACATCAGCTTGTTACACCGAAAAAATAACCGATAATGGATATTTGTCATATGCTAATGAAAAGACGAAGAAAAGGATGTTAGCATATATGAGACCTGACGAACCGAATGATGATGGATTACCACCTAACTTTGGCTTAACTGTTGGGTTTATAGCATCTGTCATTCTTTCGATTGGATATGTTGTAGATACCATCGGAACAGGTATTGCGTTGTATGAAGCAAATCGTGATTTTAAGGAAGTTGAGAAGGCAGCGCAAGATCAGCAACAACAAATTACTGACATTCAAAATAAGCTCGATCAATTGTTAGGCCAAATGGAAGAGTTAAAGAAAGAAAAAGATGAATCCAGAAACCGTTATAGACATAAAAGAGGATGACCTGCTGCATGATGGGGAGTTCTCTTTTTTGTTTTTGCTAGCTTTTCCTCTGTTTTTTATGGGTATTTTTTATGCCCATAAGGTTTTCTGGGTTGAATGACAGTTTTCCAACTAAACGCTCGTTTTTTCCAACTAAACTATGAAAAATTCCAACTAAATGCTCCAAAATTCCAACTAAAACTCTTGTTTTTCCAACTAAGTATTTACACCTTGCTTATTTTCTAATGAAATGGTATTTTCAATACAATATACAATACTATTTTGTCTAAAAGGAGGAATTCTCGTAGATAATCCACGAATATTACCCAAAACTGTTCAAGTGTATAAACGTTTGCTACACCGTATATCTAAGAACCAAAGCCTTTATCTCGAAATAGAAAAAAAGATTCGAGCCATCGAAGCTGGATATAGCGGAGAAAGCTACGTCGACAACTTTCTCAAACAAGTAAACTTTCCGAAGCATTATGCTATTTTGAAAGATCTCCACATCCAAATAGATGAAAATAATTACCTTCAAATCGACACGCTTATTCTAACCAAAAAATACTTCGCAATATTAGAAATTAAAAATATCCGTGGCAAAATATACTTCCAACGAAATCCCAACCAATTAATTCGAGAAATCGACGGCGAAACGACGCCATTGAAATGCCCCGAACAGCAATTAAAACGACATGTACAAAAACTGAAACTTCTATTGCAACAATACAAAGTGAACATCCCAATAAAAAGTCTCATAGTGCTTGCCTATTCTAAAACACATGTTGTACTTCCCCCACAGTATGCCAACATTACGATGGGCTGCGATATTTCCCACCATATCGAAGAATACAACCAACTCCCTGATGCTATTTCAACTCAAAAATTTCATCAATCACTTACTAATCTATTATCGAGATCGAATGAATTCATCCCTAAGCCATTAGCCAAAGTCTATCCATTAGAACTTTCTCACATAAAAATAGGATTATTTTGCCCAAACTGTCATGTCAAAATAAACAACCAAAGAAACTGCATAAATTGCAATACACCTAAAAAGATAATGCAACAACAAGCTATTGAAGATTGGTTCTACCTTGTCAAAGATACTATTTCCAATAGTGAATGCGTCTACTTTCTCGAACTCAAAGACAAGTTTGCAGCAAACTACCTGCTAAACAAAATGGCTCTTCATCCCGTCAATCATCATAAATCTCGTTATTACATCATGCAAAAAACCAAAGCGTTATCGGAGCTACAAGAATAACTATTTCTATTAAAGAATAGAGCCACTGTTAAAAACGAACAGTGGCCCTTTTTTTGTGAAATTTGCGTTTTCCAACTAAAGTGTGTTTTTTTCCAACTAAACTATGAAAAATTCCAACTAAATGCTCCAACATTCCAACTAAACGCTCTTTTTTTCCAACTAACCACCAAACACCCCATAAAAAAGCAGGAAATCCTCCATTGGATTCCCCGCTCTTGTTAAATCACTGCAATTTTCACGGTTACTTTAAACAAATCTCCATCTACTTCCATTCGTAAACTGCCGCCGTGTAAATCGACGATCGATTGCGCTATTGCCAGACCTAGTCCGGAGCCGTCTGTGTGGCGCGATGTGTCTGCTCGTTTGAATCGCTCGGTTAATTCATTCACATCATTTCCTAATTCATACTTCGCAATATTTTTGATAACGAAAACCGCTTCTCCATCGACTAGATCCAAGTTGATATACACTCTTGTGTTTGCCAGTGCATACTTCAACGTATTGATGATTAAGTTATCAAGTACTCTCCACCATTTTTGTCCATCGACATAAGACATGATTGGTTTTATACCGATTGCCACTCGATATTCTAGCCCAGATTTATCAATTTCCTCTTGGTGTTCAGCTATAGCCTGTTGCAGTAATTGCGTTAAATCGACCTTTCTTTTATCTAATTCGATATTGCCCGATGCCATTTTCGACACTTCGAATAAATCCTCGATCAGTGTTTTTAAACGCATCGATTTTTTATCCAAAATTGCAATATAAGATGCTCGCTCTTCATCTGTTATACTTGGATTTTTCAACAAATCTGTATACGTAATGATAGATGTTAATGGCGTGCGAAGATCATGACTGACGTTTGTGATAAGCTCCGTTTTTAAACGTTCACTTTTTGCTTGCTCAGAATGAGAAGATTTGATTAGGTTGCGTATTTCATTTAAACGCTCCGCATGCTCAGCAATTGCTGACTTCCCTTTTATTTCAACTTCATTTCCAATAACACCTTTCGCCATTTCCTCTGTCTTCACGAAGATACGGTTTAAATACGACATTCTGGACATTAGAACAACAAGTACTGGGATTCCTATTAATAAAGTTGCTGGTATCCACACGATTAATGCCACTGGTAGCATGAGTACAAGTAACGTTCCAACGCCCCAGAAAAACACAACGATTAACATGATGAGCGTTTGAAGCCCGATAGACTGTTTCAAGAAAAACCCTTGTAATGATCTTCCCCAGCTATAAGTAAGGCTATTTTTCCAATCTACTGTACCAAAACCTGCGCGCATCCACTTCCATTGATATAGCGTGAACGCTGTAAAAATTATTGCAAAAATAAAAGTAAATACTTGCATGTCATAATCATTATATAAAACAAATCCCACTAAACTTGTCGTGGTAGTAATAGCCAACAAAATACTTATTAGGAAAAATGCTAATTTTACATCGATCGGCAACTGACGATATTTTTCTTCCTTGCTTTTATGTCGAAACGTTTCGCTATTTTTTCTCCATAATAAAATAAATGCAACCGCCGCTAAAATTCCTGCTACGACTACTCCATAAAACTTGCGTTGGTTTGTTAAAAAGTATTGATATTCAGAAGCTCTATGTCCACTTAAAATACTCGATTCCGGAATAGCAATGGTTCCTTCAAAACGTGCAAATGGATTTCCCATCATATCAGTTACTAGCCAGCTATCATCCACTTGTTGATAAACAGTGCGCTCTCTTAAATGTCCATACTTAGTGGAATACTCCTTTTTAAAAGCGTTTTTGGAGCTTATTTCTCCGTTCGTAAAGCGCTCTCCTGTTTCGACATTTTTTAAGTCATATACAAAGTCCTCTTTTTGACTTAATAAATCATTTTTTGCATGTTCGATGGCTTTGTAATAAGCATCTACCTGCGCTTCTTTTTCTGCTCGAATCTTTTGTTCTACATAGCTATCATCTGTGAAGTTTTTCGTGATATCCGCTAACTTTTTGTCACGTTCTGCAAGTTTAGCCTCGTCCGGTGTTTGCACTGTCCTTACTTCTTCAGATGCACCTTCTTGTACTTCCTCTGTCGCTGTTTCTGTTGTTACTTCCCCTGTCTCACTTTGATATTGATTTCTGATGGAATCTAATTGGCTCTCTAGGTCCCCATATCTATAGCGGTATTCCTCTATTTCCTCTGGTGTCACCGTAATTTTTTTCTTCACTTCTTCTTTATCTGGCGGTGCTAAAAGTAGTGGGACTATGGATGATTCGAATTCAGATAGCTGCCACCCAAAATCATCACTATCGAAATAGCTTGTACCGATAAAGTTTCGTCCTTGTTCGATTAGTATAAACAGCCCTAATATGGCGATTACCGCCAACGTGCTAAGTAATGTATTTCTTCCTATTGCATGCTTCATCCTGCAACTCCCCCTTTCATATTTCGTATAATTTGAACAAAACTTTCTTTAATTTCGATTAGTGGCATCCAGTTCGCTAGACAGTAGGTTAGACAAATGATGCCGCACGCAATTGCTAAAATTGACAGTAGTAAGCTCCATTTACTTGTCGATTTTATAGCCAACTCCCCACACCACCTTCACATATCTTGGGTTTTTCGGATCTGCTTCTATTTTTTCGCGTATTTTTCGAATATGCACTGCTACGATGTTCTCTGCGTTGTAGGCTGGTTCATGCCACACACGCTCGTATATTTCATTAATGGAGAAAACTCGCCCTGCGTTCACCATGAGTAGCTCTGTTATTTTGAATTCAATTGGAGTAAGTTTCACCGATTCCCCTTCAACAGTAAGTTCTTTTGCTTCTTTGTTTAACACGAGTCCATCTACTTCAATAACCGCTTTCTGCCCTTGGTAAGTGCCAAGCTTCGTATAGCGTCTAAGTTGTGACTTCACACGTGCCACTAGCTCCATTGGATGGAAAGGTTTCGTTACATAATCATCTGCTCCAACGGATAATCCATGAATTTTATCCGAATCCTCTGCTTTCGCACTCAGCATAATTATTGGGATATTTTTTTGCTCTCTTATTTTAAATGTCGCTGCTATCCCGTCCATTTTTGGCATCATAATATCTAATACAATGACATGTACTTCATTTTCTTCTATTAATTGCAAAGCTTCTAGTCCATCTCCGGCTTTCAACACGTTGTAGCCTTCATTTTTCAAGTAAATTTCGATACCATCACGAATATCTTGGTCATCATCAGTCACTAATACTGTAAACTGCGTCATCTGCTTACCTCCCGTGGGCCCGCACGATGCGGGTCATGCATCCGTTGCCACAGGATGTGGCGTACTTAGGATGCCTTCCTTTTTCTTCTTATGTTTCTTATTGTACCGTTCATTTCTTAACATTTCAGAAGGATAATTATGAAGAATTTCTTAAGAAAAAAGGAAAATGATGAGCATGTAACTTTCTACGAGGTAAACAGTCTAATCCTATAAAGGAGTGATTCCATGAAAAAACTTATTTGGGGCCTATTTTCGATTTTCATCATCTTGCTCCTAGCGAGCTGTGGAACAAGTAATGGAGATCCGACTACAGGTGGAGGAGACCCGCAACCGCAGGAAGACAAAACTATTTTAACTAAATTAGAAGTAAATGAGGACGGCAATGCCACTTTTACGATTAAAAATGACACAGAAGCCGAGAAGAGCTTAATATATCCAAGTGGACAGGAAATTGAATATCAACTTTTAGACAATGAAAATAATATTGTTTATACGTATTCAGCCAATAAAACGTTTGTCTTAATGCTTCAAGAAAAAGTACTAAAGCCAAATGAAGAAATAGTCATACCACTTGAGCTACAAACCGAGTTAGCAGAAGTACCTGCTGGTTCTTATACGCTCATTGCGTGGTCTACTTCTAATGAATTAAGTGAACAAAAAGAACAGACAGCTTATAAGTGGGCTGGAAATGAAGAACCAGGAAGCACTGTATCAACGGAAACAATTACCGTCTATCAAGCGGATGCGAATGCCGAGTATGTAGAACCATATGAAATAACCATTGATCCTTCAGATGATATAGTCCGTCAAATTTTTGATAAGATTATGGTGCTGGAAGTTGGATTAATTGATTATCGTTTGGAGAATAATAACACGAAGCTAATATTAAATATGGACAGTGGATTAAGTAATGTACAAGGAAGTGCTGGGGAGAACATGTTCATCGGAACGATTGTACGTTCCTATTTCGATAACTTTCCCGAGGTAGAAGAAATTTATTTTGAAAAGGAAGGTAAATCTCCAGTTACACTTGCACATCTCGTTGTGTCAGAGCCATTTACACGAGATCAAGTCTATACTCATTCACCTAACTAAAATATTCTTTTATAATCCTAGCCCGAAATGCCTTTAACATATACACTTAGATATATATAGCAAAGTAAAATTATTTAACAAGGTGGGCTTCACATGACAAATAATGAAAAAACAAATTTACCTCCCAAAACTTGTTCAATTGAACGATTAATCACGAAGGAATCCGATATAGAACTAGTATTACAGGGGAAAAAAACTGCTACCCGACGCAACGGACGTTATGCAGATATTGGGGAAATGATGGAACTTAATGGCCAGTCTTTTGTTATTGATGATGTGTATATTCAACCGCTCGGCGATTTGACTGATGCGCATGCACAACAAGAAGGCTTTGAATCGGTAGAAGACTATAAACAATCTATTTTGTCTTATCATCCGGGTATGCCTTGGTTGCCTCATATGACTGTATGGGTTCATGAATTTAGTCCAGTAAAAGCTTAATTTCGGAAATTTTTCCGCACAATAAAACCACCTGCCACTTTTTGGTCGGTGGTTTATTTTGCATCTTTTTGTTATAACAAAATCGTTACATCCACGATTTCATCTAGTTGCAATGTGAATGATGTAAGAACGTCTTCCATTTCAATAGTTCTTCTATTTATATCCACCCAAGTTACCTTCCCTAAGTGAATATAAAACGCTCCGTTTCTCCATGTTTTTATTTCAACTTCTACATTTCGTTTCATCGCTAGTTGAATATTTTCTTGAATGATATCTAAATCCCATTCATCTAGTACAGGGCGAGGAGCCTTCTTTTGTTCTTCCATGTATTCTCTAAGAAGTTTGACGTGTTCTGGCAGCATCATCGCAACCCATTTTTTACTTCCTCGATCCCGTACTTTCGATAAATCTAGTCTATCCATCGCTTCATCCAAACTATCCACCTAGATCACCTTGCTTTCTTTTTGACTAACAGGAGCGATTGCTAATACGTTCATTAGTAGAAATGTTCGTTTTGCCTTCCTTTTAAAGCAATACACTTGAAAAGAGTTTTCTTGTACGTTCAATATTTTAACTCTTCTCTTACTAATTTCATTCGATTTAGATAGGTATATTAATTCAATATTCTGTCCTCGGATGAAATATTTCTCTAACAAATCACGCACAAATGTTCCCCCTTTTCGTTTAGTATATGAAACATATGTTCTTTTTACAACAAGAAAATACTGCTAATTTCATTTTATTTTATTTTATTTTACCTATCATAAACTTTATCGTTTCCTAAACCCTAAAAACCCCATCCTTCTTGTACAAGAAGGATAGGGCTTTCATTTTGACTTATTCTTCGTTCATGCCGATGCAACGTTCACATTCGTAAAGGGATGATTCTACTTTCTCATGAATCTCACATCCGCATTCACGACAATGCTTTGTATTTACTTCTTGAGTAGTTGTTTTCATGCAAATCACCTCCTATAATTTTTCATAGCCTGGCAACGTGAGAAATTCAACAAAATCTTGTTCACTTATTAAGGAAAGGAAAAGCTCAGCTGCTTCGTTGTAACGACCATTTGCATAGTTTTCGTTGCCAAATGTTTTTTCTAGCTTCTCTAGTTCTTCTCGCAATGTTTCTCGTACTAAACTTTCCGTAACTTTACGGCCATCTTCTAGTTTCCCTTCTGGATGGCGAATCCATTGCCATACTTGTGTCCGCGAAATTTCAGCAGTAGCAGCATCTTCCATTAAATGATTGATCGGTGCTGCTCCGTTTCCGCGTAACCATGAAGCAATATATTGAACCCCTACACTACAATTTAAACGTAAACCATCTTCTGTAATGGAGCCTTGAGGGACTTCCAATAAGTTCCTTGCTGCCACCTTCACATCTTCTCGTTTCCGATGAATCTGATTAGGCGTAGGCATATGCTCATTAAATTCACCTAAAGCTACAGAGACTAGACCCGGATGTGCTACCCACGTTCCATCATGCCCATCGGTTGCTTCTCTTCGTTTGTCTTCTCGCACTTTTGCAAATGCCGCTTCATTCGCCGCTTCGTCACCTTTAATCGGAATTTGTGCTGCCATCCCACCAATTGCTGGGGCATTTCTACGATGACAAGTTTGAATGCAAAGTTGCGTATACGCACGCATAAATGGTGATGTCATCGTTACTTGACCACGATCCGGTAAAATGACATCTGGTTGATTGCGAAGACGTTTAATATAACTGAAAATATAATCCCAACGCCCACAGTTCAGCCCAGCCGAATGATCTCGCAACTCATATAATATTTCATCCATTTCGAATGCTGCCATAATGGTTTCGATTAATACAGTTGCTTTAATCGTTCCATTCGGAACACCTAACTGCTTTTGTGCAAATAGGAAAATGTCATTCCATAATCGTGCTTCTAAATGACTTTCTAGCTTTGGCAAATAAAAGTAAGGACCGGTTCCGCGAGCTAGCAATTCCTTCACATTATGGAAAAAGTATAATCCGAAATCGAAGAAGCTACCTGCAATCTGTTCTCCATCAATGAGTACATTCTTTTCAAGCAAATGTAAGCCCCTTGGACGAATCATTAGTACAGCAGTTTCTTCCTTTAAACGATACTCCTTCCCGTTATCTTGCTTAAAAGAAATCGCTTTTCGAACAGCGTCTCGCATGTTCATTTGACCTTCAATCATATTTTCCCAAGTAGGTGAAGTGGCATCTTCAAAGCAAGCCATAAATGTTTTGGCACCAGAGTTTAACGCATTAATGACCATTTTGCGATTGACAGGACCTGTAATTTCAACTCGGCGGTCCTGAAGGTCTTTCGGAAGTGGAGCAATTGTCCAGTCCCCTTCTCGAATGGCTTTCGTTTCTTTTAAAAAGTCTAATGTTCCGCCATTATCAAGTTGCCTTTGACGTTCTTGTCTAGTTTCTAGAAGTTCTTTTCTTCTTTCATTAAACAAGCGGTGAATCGATGCTATGAAGTCTAGTGCTTCTGCTGTTAGAATTTCTCTACTTGCTGTTGTTTCTTTTCCAACTATTTCAATGTTTTTAGCAGTGGTTTGTTTCATTTATTAATAACCTCCCATCCCCATGATTGATTATATAAATTGTGCTACTTCTGTAGAACCTTTCATCGCTGTCGTAGACGAAGTTCCTCCAGAAATTACTTGTGAAATGTCATCGAAGTATCCAGTACCTACTTCACGCTGATGCTTCGTCGCTGTGTAACCCTTTTCTTCGTTTGCGAACTCTGCTTGTTGAAGCTTAGAGTAAGCTGCCATTCCATTTGTTTTGTAGTCATGCGCTAGTTCGAACATACTGTGGTTTAATGCATGGAATCCTGCAAGCGTTACGAATTGGAATTTGTAGCCCATTTTCCCTAACTCCACTTGGTATTTTGCAATTGTTTCATCATCTAAGTTTGCTTTCCAGTTGAAGGAAGGTGAACAGTTATATGCGAGTAATTTCCCAGGAAATTGCGCATGAATCGCATCGGCGAATTGTTTTGCTTCGTCTAGGCTCGGGTGCGACGTTTCACACCAGATAAGATCTGCATAAGGTGCATATGCTAAACCTCGTGCGATCGCCTGCTCGATACCTGGTTTTGTTCGGAAAAATCCTTCTGGCGTTCTTTCTCCTGTAATAAATTCTGCGTCTCGTGGATCGATATCACTTGTTACCATATCTGCCGCATCCGCATCTGTACGGGCGATTAATACAGTTGGAACACCGGACACATCTGCTGCTAGGCGAGCAGCGATTAAATTGCGAATCGCATTTTGTGTGGGAAGCAGTACTTTACCACCAAGATGACCACATTTCTTTTCAGAAGCTAACTGGTCTTCTAAGTGAACACCTGCTGCCCCTGCCTCAATCATGCCTTTCATTAGCTCAAATACGTTTAGCGGACCGCCAAAACCAGCTTCTGCATCTGCAATAATTGGTGCGAACCAATCGAAATGATCTTCTCTTCCTTCCGCTTGGTCAATTTGATCTGCACGTTGTAATGCTTGGTTAATACGTTTTACAACTGCTGGTACACTGTTTGCGGGGTAAAGGCTTTGGTCTGGATACATTTGACCTGACAAGTTAGCGTCTGCCGCAACTTGCCAACCACTTAAGTAAATCGCTTGAAGTCCTGCTTTTACTTGTTGTACTGCTTGATTTCCTGTTAGAGCTCCAAGCGCATTAACAAAATCTTCCTTATGAAGCGAATTCCATAAACGCTCCGCACCTTTGCGAGCTAGCGTATGTTCAATTTGTAAGGAGCCGCGAAGTTTAATCACTTCTTCTGGTGAGTAAGGGCGTTCAATCCCTTTCCAACGATTCTCTTGATCCCACTCTGCACGTAATTGTTCTACTTGTTGTTGTCTTGTTAACATATTCATCATCCTCTCCTCATTTAATGTATGAAACAGTTAAAAATATTACTTTTGCACTGTTCCATAACAGTTTGTTTTCTTGTAATCTACTATATAACAATATTCAGAATTTTGCATGGTTTTTCAGATAAACAACTGTTTTTAGAGGATGAAATGGAAATAAGGCCGATGAACGAGGAATTCTTATAATGGAGGGGAATGGATGGAAATATCGAAGGATGAACTATTACCATATATCGCCATGTTGGAGGATTGGATTCCCAAAGAAGCTTCTATCGCTATCGCTGTAAGGGATGAGTACATTTATTGTGATGCCAAAAAACAAAATCTGCGGCTAGAGAATGGGCAAAAAGTGAAAGAAGGGAGCATTACTGAAATAGCTATGCAGACCTGTTGTAGAACAGAGGGGATAGTAGAGGATTTCATTCTAAGCGAACCTTATTATGGAATCGCCTATCCTATCAATATTTTAGAAGAAACTGGAGCTCTTATTGTTATACTGCCTTCAAAACAACCGGTTATAAATCCAACTCCCTATCGTTTCTTAACAGGGAAATTAGAAGAAGAATGGCGACCAATACCAATTGAGAAAATTGCATATATGGAGAGCCTTCAGAAAAAAACATGGTTTTACGCAGATAAAGAGCCTTACAAAACGAGTATTCCGCTGAAAGAATTACAACAACGACTACCAGAATCATTTTTACGCATTCACCGATCTTATATTGTCAATGTAGCTTTTATCGATCGAATCATACGAGATTTCTCTTCTAATTTGCTTGTGCTACTCCAAGACGGCACGGAGCTACCAGTAAGCCAGACGTATACAGCAGATGTCAGGAGTGCTTTAGGATTTTAATAGCGAAAAAAGCTATCTCAGATGAAGATAGCTTTTTATTATGCGATTTAGTTGCTTTCCGTTTACATCTGGTTGCTCTCGCAGGTGAATTAGTTGCTCTAGAGTTACTTTTAGTTGCTCTCGTGAGCCAATTAGTTGCCCTTACCTACTTATTGGTAATTAAACAACTACTTCTTGCTTAGTAGACCTACTACCAACTGTTAAAACAACAATACTTCCAAGTAACAATAAAATCCCAATCCAAGACGTTGCGCTCAGAATTTCTCCTACGATAAATACCCCTAACAATGCAGCAGTGGTCGGTTCTGCGAGCGACAACGTTAATGCCGATGAAGAAGGGATTTTGTGAAGCCCTCTTCCATATAACACATACGCCACACTCGTCGTTGCCACCCCTAAGTAAAAAATAATCCCTACATTTCCTACGTTTTGCAACCAGCTAACATCATACAAAAACCAAAATGGCGATAATAATACGGCACTCACAGAAAAAGTCATAGCGACTACAGGAATGGCCTCTTCTTTTTGTAAAAGCGATTTACTAGACATCGTATATATCGCAAATCCAAGCCCGGCGATTAATGAATACATGACGCCAATCGGATTGATCGTAATTTCTCCTTTATTCATAAATAAAAAAATGCATCCTAGTAACGCAAAAGCTGTCGATATTCTCCAAATTTTTGACGGTCTCAATTTTAAAAATACCCACTCGATTAGTCCTGAAAATACAGGAGCACTTCCTATGGCAACTACACTCGCAATAGCCACTCCTGTTAATTTAACCGATGAAAAAAATAATAATTGGAAAAGTGATATACAGATTGCAGCATAGATTGTCTCTCTCCAAGGCCAACTTTTAAACTTTATTTTCTTTAATAGAATCATTACGATTAATAAAGAAAAACCACCAACCGCTGATCGCCCCGCACTAATAACGAAAGGATGTGCATTTTCTGGTAAAAACGTTTGCGCCGTTCCTGTCGTCCCCCATAAAATGGCACCAAGTAACACGAAAATGTATGGTATTACAGACAAACCCATCACCTCTCCTGAAAATTCTCGTTTTACTTTCAATATAGCACATATTGAGATAGTGACCATCGTATCTTATACTTATATAGATAGGAGGCATTCCCCATGTATATGACAGTAGAAGAAACTGCGAATTATTTATCTATGCCTATTGAACAAGTGAAACGCTATATTGCTGAAAAAAAGATTCGTGCAATCTTCGATGGTGAAGATTATTACGTTAATAGTGCACAATTCCACACACATTTGGAGCAAGTCGAAGAGTTAAAACGCCAAATTGATGAATGGCGAAACACGCCGATTCCTGATGATATTGATGTGAAAGATGAAGATTAAAGTTTAAATAGTTAAACGAAAAGGGGCTTTCTCCAGATGTGGGAAAGCTCTTTTGATTTTTGGTGCCAAGATAATACACCGCATTCATTAGCGCCTCAATCCAAGTAAACTTGTTTTTTTAAGAATTGGTTGCTCTCGTGCTGATTTAGTTGCTTTCCGAGTAGAACTGGTTGCTTTCAATGATGGATTGGTTGCCCTAAGCCATTTATTGGATTCACACAGTCGAAAAACTACAGACATAACAAAAAATAGGATGATACTCTACAAGTAGAGATCATCCTATTTTTTACTTGTGTAGATTTTAGATCGTAATAAAAAATCCAGCACGTTTTCCAATAATTTCAGCGTAATCCTCTACCATTACACTTGCAGTAGGATACATACCCGCTCCTGGTCCTACTAATGTTAGTGTTCCAATATAGTTTGTATCCAGTGATACAGCGTTATTTACTCCTTCTATCGCATACAAAGGATGATCTGGGCCTACAAGCTGCGGTCCAACTGATGCAAATAGTTCTCCGTTTTCATCTTGTTCGATTTCTGCAACATGGCGGTAACGAAGACCTTCTTGCTTCGCTTTTCTAACATCCTCTAATGAAATTTCATCAATTCCTACTACCTTTACATCGTTCCAGTTTGGCTGTTTACCAAAAGCGAGCGCACTTAAAATCATTAATTTACGGAATGCATCTTGACCAGAGACGTCATTATATGGATCTGCTTCTGCATAACCTAAGAGCTGTGCTTCCTTGAGGGCATCTTCAAACTGGCATTCATCTACACGCATTTGCGTTAAAATGTAATTCGATGTTCCATTTAAAATCCCTTGAATTTTCTTCACTGAATTGACTTGAAGTAAATTCTTCAATGTTTTAATAACAGGAACTCCACCAGCTGTAGTTGCTTCATACCCGACAAATACGCCGCGTGATTTCGCACGCTCTTGTAGAGGAATACTATATTTAGAGAACATCACTTTATTTGCCGTAATGACGTGACATCCTTTATCGATCGCTCGACATAAATAGCCATACGCTGGTTCTTCATTGACGATTGCTTCAAAGACTACTTGAAGTCCTTGAATATTCATAATATCTTCAAAATCATCTGTCACTAGCACACCAGGCGTTGCTATTCTATCTTTTGCTAAGTTATTGACAAGAATAGCGCTAATTTCAATGTCTAACCCTAACGATCTTTTCAAGTCTTCTCTTTTTTCGTTTACAATATTATATATCCCTTGGCCGACTGTTCCGAAACCTAAGATTGCTGCTTTTATTTTCGCCATACTTTCTCCTCCAACTAAATCTGCACAATTGAGCGTTTTTTTATATTCTGAGTAATTCGTGATTGACTATTTTATTTATTGTAGACTATTCCCGCTCAATAAACAACAAAATTCTATCTAGAGAGGACATTTGTTTTTTCTACGAGTACTTTATCCAAAGCATTTTGCAAATCTTCTACCGCTTCTAACCCTACAGATAAGCGGATTAAGTCCTCTGTAACGCCTGTTTTTAATAAGTCTTCTGGTGTTAACTGTTGATGTGTCGTAGAAGCTGGGTGAATGATTAGTGATTTCGCATCTCCTACGTTTGCTACATGTGACCAAATTTCAATATTATCAATAATATGGCGACCAGCTTCTTTTCCACCTTTTACTCCAAAGTTTAAGATGGAACCAAATCCGTTTTGTAAATATTTTTTCGCTAATTCATGAGATGGATGATCTTCAAGACCTAAGTAATTTACCCACTCTACTCCTTCATGGTTCACTAAGTATTCGGCAAGGATTTGTGCATTTTCATTGTGTTTTGGAACTCGAAGATGTAGTGTTTCTAACCCTTGTAAAAACGAAAATGCTGCTTCTGGACTTAATGAAGGACCGAAATCCCGCAAAAGCTGTACACGTAATTTAATCGCAAATGCGACGTTTGGTACATCAATTCCATATCTTAAACCGTGATATGTTACGTCCGGCTCTGTAAATCCTGGGAATTTGTCTGAGTTCCAGTCAAAATTTCCTCCGTCTACAACAATTCCACCAATTGTAGTTCCGTGACCGCCAATCCATTTTGTTGCAGAATGGATAACAATATGAGCACCGTGCTTGATCGGGTTCGTTCCATACGGAGTAGCGAATGTGTTATCTATTAAAAGCGGAACGCCTACTTCATTTGCAATTGCTGCTACTTTTTCTATATCTAATATATTTAAGCTTGGGTTTCCGATCGTTTCTGCAAAGAAACCTTTTGTTTTATCTGTCACTGCAGCACGGAAGTTTTCCGGATTAGTAGAATCGACAAATCTTACCGTAATGCCGTAACGAGGCAATGTATGTGCGAATAAATTAAATGTACCGCCGTATAAGTTTTCTGCTGCGATTATTTCGTCGCCTGCTCCCGCAATATTCAAAATGGAGAACGCAATTGCCGCCATACCAGAAGATAGTGCAACAGCAGCCGTTCCACCTTCAAGAAGAGCCACCCGTTGTTCAAAAACATCGACAGTCGGATTCATAATACGAGAGTAAATATTACCTGTTTCTTTTAATGCAAAAAGATTTTGTGCATGCTCTGTATCGCGAAAAACGTAAGAAGTCGTTTTGTGAATAGGTACTGCCCGTGAACCTGTTACCGGATCTGGTTGTTGACCACCGTGCAAAAGAACTGTTTCTTTTTGAAGATTTGTCATTTTGAATTCCTCCTAGAAAATAGTTTAGATGGACACATTGGGAGCAGATTTTTTTTAGGACAAACAAAAACCCCACTTCGATTAAGAAGAGGGGTGCAATTTCGCATGTTCCTCCTCTTATCTTCCAAATTCTCAGACCGAATTTGTAGGAATTAGCACCTTTCCAAGTTTAGAACTCGTTGGTTGCCGGGCATCGCAGGGCCTAGTCCCTCCGCCACTCTTGATAAGAGTATTAGATTAAGTTTTTCCATCTTGATACAAAGTATAAGATTCTATTAATCTGTTCGTCAAGTGTTTTTGTGAAAAATTCTGAAACTTCTTTATTATTCATACGTTAAATGTTATGTATATATTTATAAAGAGATGAGGTGATGTCATGGTAATTTGGATATTGAGTATAATAATTATTAGCTATTTAATCGGAGCAATTCACGGGTCCAAAGTTGCACAGGTTCTTAGCGGCGTTAATATTAAAAAAGAAGGGCTTAAAAATTCAGGAGCTTCGAATGCCGCGATCGTTTTAGGAATGAAGTACGGAATCCTCGTTGCAATAATTGATATTTTAAAAGGTGTATTCGTTATTTTAGGTGTGCGCTTTTTTATGCAACAGTATGGCTCATTTACTGCTGTGGAACAGGATTTATTGCTTTATCTAGCTGGTGCTTCCATTATTTTAGGACATAATTTTCCGGTTTATACTGGCTTTAAAGGTGGAAAAGGGACTGCATCTATTATTGGTATTCTATTTGCTATTTATTGGCCTATTGGACTTATTGGACTTTTATTATTAATTGGTACGACTTTTTTAACGGACTTCTTATTAATCGGTGTATTTGTATTTTATGCCGTATTTATAGTTGCTTCCATTTGGTTTGCTGAAGGGGTTGCCCCTATTGCCGTCGCAATTTTTTTGTTGGTCATGGCACTTGTTTTACATATCGAAAACTTTCGTCGGTTAGTTCGAAAAGAAGAGCCACGAATATCTGCGTTTTTAAAGAAAAAGAAACCGTCTGTTTAAACGAAATGAGTGAGTCTTATGAAGAAAAAAACGAGGTGGATCATGCTTGTTCCTTTAGTAATTATCGCTACCGGTGGAATTGGCTTGTGGATGGTCACGACTAAATGGCTAGAGGATGGGCTTGAGCCGAAAGCAAATGGATCCAATGAATATGCTATCGTGCTTGGTGCAAAAGTGAAAAAAGGGAATGTTCCTTCACTTGCATTACGTTATCGTTTAGAAGCGGCGCTTGCGTATTCAAAAAATAATCCACATGTGAAATTTGTCGTATCTGGTGGACAAGGTGCCGATGAAGATATAGAAGAAGCTGTCGTCATGAAAAATTTTCTTTTGGAAAATGGGTTAGCGGAAGAGAGAATCATCTTGGAAAACCGGTCAACCTCTACTTATGAAAACTTGTCATTTTCGCAAGAGTTATTGCCGGATAATGTGGAATCGGTGACAATTATTACGAGCGACTATCATTTGCAACGGGCAAAAATGCTTGCGCATAAGCTAAACTGGGAAGTGGATGTTGTAGCTGCGGAAACGCCGAGAGTTGTGGAGGCGAAGGTACGGTTGCGTGAGCGCGCCGCACTTTTAAAGACTTATATTTCAGGAAAATGATGATTTAGTTATACAGTCTAAATGTAGCTAGGGATGGTTCAGTTAGCAGAGTCAATTCTTTAAAATACCAACAACACTGGGTTCATAGCATACAAAATTTTATACTTATTCTTTTAAAAAAGAGAGGCAGGTCGTGACTAACGTCATAACCAGCCTCTCTTTTCTTTGGGAAACTAGGCATGGAGTTTCAAATAATGAAACTCCGTCTGTTTATTTTGAGTCTAAAACATAAAGCATTTATACTTGCAGAAGACTGAGGTGAGCAAAATGACAAAGAATGAAGTATCTACACTAAAAAAAGGACTTCAAATTTTAGAATTGGTAAAGAATCATCAAGGTATTACTTTAAGAGAAGTGATGGACAAACATAACTTAAGTAAATCTACAGCATTTCGTTTATTAACAACATTAGAAGAAATGGGTTACGTATATAAAATTCATACTCAGTATTTTATTAACCACAAAATGTTTTGTGAGAGTTTTGAAAAACGTTCTGCAATGGATTGGACTTCGTTACGTTCCATTTATCAAGCAGCGAATAACTTACAGATGAGTACGTATATAGGCAAAGTTGACGGCACAGACTTAGTCATGACGCAAATTTTACATGCCCCATTTCAAGAACCCGCAGACACGGAAATTGGAAATCGTTCAAAACTACATCTTTCCGCTTTAGGTAAAGTAATCCTGGCCAATTTAGCCGAAGAACCATTAGCGTCTTTACTCGATAAAATGTCACTTGAACGTGCAACGAAAAATACGTTTCAAGACTCACAACTATTTCGGTATCATTTAAAAGCGATCCATCAAGATGGCTTTGCTTTTGATGATGAGGAGCGAAACATTGGGACCCGTTGTATAGCCGTGCCTGTGTTTCGTAATATGGTAGTAATTGCTGCATTAGCAATTGCGGCACCTGCTGAACAAATTTCTCGGAGCAACATAAAACAAATTGTTTCGAAGTTGAATATTGGAAGCAAAGCCATTACGAAAGAAATAGAAACTTTAGTCAATATACATTAAACTTTGGAGGAATTCACATGAAAGTAGTAGCAATCGTAGGAAGTATTCGAAAAGATTCATATAATTTACAACTGGCAAAGCATGTTCAAAAACGGTATGCTAGCCAATTTGATTTAGAAATTTTAGACTTATCTACTTTACCTATGTACAACCAAGATATCGAATTGGATGCACCAAAAGAAGTCCTTGACTTTAAAGCAAAAGTTAAAGATGCGGATGCAGTTCTTTGGGTAACGCCTGAATACAATTCAACTATTCCTGGTGTGTTAGGGAATGCGATTGACTGGTTAAGTCGAGTAGACAAAGTAATGAACGGTAAACCTTCTATTATTATGGGCTCATCAATGGGTATTTTAGGATCAGTTAAAGCACAAATGCATTTACGAGATATACTATTTGCAAGTGGCTTAAACTCTCCATTATTACCAATGAATGAAGTATATGTAGGTGCAGTACATGAGAAGTTTGATGCAGAAGGTAACTTAACAGACGAATCGACTATCGATTTCTTAGACGCTGTCATTTCCAACTTCCAGGAATGGATGAAACAATACGTATAAAAAATAGTACACCTCTTCTCTTACTTGAAGAGGTGTTTTTTTAAAGGAGATTACAATGAAAGCCAACTATCAAAATCTATTTCAAGATTATACATTTAAAAGTGGTGTCCATGTAAAAAATCGACTCATGATGGCTCCAATGACAACCTTCTCCGCTGATGAGAACGACTATGTATTCGCAAGAAGAGCTTGATTATTACAGAGAACGTGCAAATGGTGTCGGTACAATAATAACGGCATGTGCATACGTTTCAAAAAGTGGAAAGGGATTCAACGGTCAAATGGGTATTGACCATGATGGAACAATTAAAGGGCTATCTCAATTGGCAGAGGCTATACATTCTGGTGGAGCTAAAGGTATTGTTCAACTTTATCATGGTGGTCGTTTAGCTGTCCCAAGACTCATCCCAAATGAAGAAACAGTTAGCGCTAGCTCCATTGCCCCTCTTGAAGATCGTGGTTTTTATAGCATTAATAAGGCTCCAAGGGCATTAACAACTGAAGAAGTGTATGAAACTATTACTAATTTTGGAGAAGCAACACGCCGAGCTATTGAAGCAGGTTTTGATGGCGTTGAATTACATGGAGCGAGCGGATATTTAATCCAGCAATTTGTCTCACCACATTCTAATTATAGAACAGATGAATTTCAACATACGGCTCTATTCTCTTTAAAACTAATTGACGAAGTAAAAAAGGTAATTCAACAATATGCAACAAAACCATTTTTAATCGGCTATCGTTTTTCACCAGAAGAGCCAGAAACACCTGGTATTACAATGAAAGAAACCTTCTCTTTAATCGATGAATTAATCCAAGCAGATATTGATTATCTTCATATTGCAACAACGGACGCTTGGGCAAAACCACGTAGAGGTATCATAAGTGAAAAATCGCGTACTGAGTGTATTGCTGAATATATCAATAAACGTGTACCACTAATTGGTGTAGGGAGTGTTCATACACCTGATGATGCAGCACTATTGTTAGAAAAAGGCGCAACAGACTTTGTGGCAATTGGACGAGCACTAATTGTCGATCCACATTGGGTTGAAAAAGTAGAAAAAAGCGAAGTGGACACCATTTCTTTTCACTTAAAACACAACGACAAGTATCAGGCAGTTATTCCAACGCCTCTGTGGAAATTAATTTTAGAAATTGAAGGTTGGTTTCCCGTTGAACGGTAAGTGAATTTGTTTATACAAAAAAGTAGCCTATTAGGCTACTTTTTCTGCACTAAGTGAACTCTACATTAGCAATAGATAAGCGTTTGAAGCTTTTCTTCTAGGCCTTGATCCTAGGACCTCTTGTGATAACCACCATCCCCGTATGGCTGCAATTGTTCCATCCACTTATCTAACAACTTTTCTAGTTCCTTCTTTTCATTCATATATTGGTTTTCTGGAATTTTTAATACTTCTAATCGCTCTATTTCAAATGAATCTTTTCCATATTCGTTCCACTCTTTTTGCAGCTCTTTATTTGTATGTAATCCATTTTCGAGTGTGAATTTTGTGCCATTAAGTGTTTTAAAATTGCGTGTAGATGCAACAAATTTTTTACCGTTTTGTTTATTTGTAATCATATAAATGCCGCATTCTACTTTTACTTCTTTGTATGCTTGTTTTAGTTCTTTTTTTCTTTCCATTTTTCTCAATCCTCTCTTATTCAATATGCCTTGGCGAATTAAAACTTAGCCCAGTAGTGATGCAGATCAATTAGCCATTGTCACATGGATACAACGTATTTAGGCTAACATCCGTCGGAGGCTTCAACTTTACTTAGTAGGCTTTTTGCTGAGTAATATTAATTTTTCACCCAGTATTCGCTACCGTCGTCTTTACGGTCTAAAAATCCATATTCGATTAAATAACGTCTTAAAGTAACGAAGTCTGCATATACATTTTTGAGTACTTCGTTTATTTCTTTTTCGCTATACACTTTTTCTTGTTCGAATCGCTTAATGATGACGCGCAATGTTGCTAATTTTTGTTTCTCTTTTTTCGGGAATTTTACTAGCGGACCATCCGTACCTTCCAGAAAAAATTTCTTTTCCACTTCTTGTTGTTCTTCTTCCGTCATATTGTATCTGTCATCTACCATTGTCGCATTTTTATGAACCGGTAAAAATGTTGGTGCATGTTCGTCTTTTTCCTTCAATAATTCCATCATCGTTAAAAAGATTTTCGCTTGGCGTTCTTTTTCTTTTAATACGAACCGATGATTTCTTATAGTGGAACTGCTACCTATATTTAATTCGGCTTGAATTTCTGCATCGCTTTTCCCTTCGTAAAATAATCGGAGTAAACTATTTTGATGGTCCGTTAACCCTGTTAGTTTTTTATTCAACCCGATTAAATATTGAAACATAGATCCATGCGCCTGTTCCATATGCAGCTTCATAAATCGCTCTGATTCCAATAAAACCTCTTCATGTGGATAAATAATACACTTTTCTACATTTTCACCACAAACTAAGCAAATAAAAGCTTCCTTTTCTTCCACATAACCTGCTTTTAATTGTTTTAAATCAGCGTTCCAAAATAATTCCGAAATCTCCATAACACAAACACAACCATTCATTGTTTATTATTTTATAAACATAATATAATATTATCTATAAAATATCAAATTATAAATTTCAGTTGCAATTTATCAGAAAATAATGAACAATGGAAAGGAAAACGTTTCGGATTTCGAAGAAGCGACCAGGAGGAGAATATCATTGGTTACATTTAAAGACTATGCGTACAAACGTCCAAATTTGGAAGAAGACAAAGTAAAGTTTAATGAGGCTTTAACAAAATTTAAGCAAGCTTCTACTATGGAAGAGCAAAATGAGGCAATCCAAGAGCTTAATGCATTGCGCAACGACTTTTCGACGCAGGCAAACTTGGTGTACATTCGAGCATCAATTGATACAAACGATGAATATTATCAAAAAGAACGGGATTATTTTGATGAAATCAGTCCCGAGGTAGATGAACTCGTTACGGAATACTATAAAGCGCTTGTAGCTTCCCCATTCCGAACTGAATTAGAAGAAAAATGGGGAAGTCAGCTATTTGATCTAGCAGACTTTCAAATTAAAGCATTTTCTTCTGAAGTAATTTCTCTTATGCAAAAGGAAAACAAACTAGCTTCCGATTATTCTAAACTAGTTGCCTCTGCACAAGTAGAATTTAACGGAGAAACATTAACACTTGCACAGCTTGGACCTTACTCCGAATCGACGGATCGAGATGTACGTAAAAAAGCGACAGAAGTTAGATTCGGATTCTTCCAAGAACATGAAGAAAAATTTGATGATATTTATGATCAACTCGTAAAAGTACGTCATGAAATTGCGACGAAATTAGGTTATAAAAACTTTGTGGAACTTGGATATGTACGTATGAATCGTATCGACTACAATGCGGAAATGGTGAAAAAGTTCCGCGATCAAGTACGGGATTCTATCGTTCCTTTAGCTACTAAATTATTTGAACGCCAAGCTAAGCGCATTGGTGTAGATCAACTGAAGTTTTACGATGAATCGCTAAATTTCTTAACAGGAAATGCAACTCCACAAGGTTCACCAGAGTGGATTGTAGAAAATGGGAAGAAAATGTATGACGAGCTTTCACCTGAAACAGCGGAGTTTTTCCAATTTATGATTGATCGTGATTTGATGGATTTAGTTGCGAAGAAAGGAAAAGAATCTGGTGGATATTGTACGTTTATCGATGACTACGAGTCCCCATTCATTTTCTCGAACTTCAATGGAACTTCTGGAGATATCGATGTGTTAACACATGAAGCAGGTCACGCATTCCAAGTGTATACGAGCCGCAACATTGGGATTCCGGAGTACATTTGGCCAACATTTGAGTCTTGTGAAATTCACTCGATGAGTATGGAATTTTTCACATGGCCTTGGATGGAATTATTCTTTAAAGAGCAAACAGATAAATATAAATTTGCACATTTAAGCAGTGGTCTTCTATTCTTGCCTTATGGAGTTGCGGTAGATGAATTCCAGCATGGTGTGTATGAAAATCCGGAAATGACTCCGGCTGAGCGAAAAGCTTCTTGGAAGAAGATTGAGGAAATTTATTTGCCGCATCGTGATTATGATGGAAATAGCTATTTAGAGACGGGTGCTTTTTGGCAACGTCAGGGCCATATTTATGCTAGTCCGTTTTATTATATCGACTATACATTAGCTCAAATTTGTGCGTTCCAGTTCTGGAAGCGTTCAAGAGAAGATCATGAAGCTGCATGGAAAGATTATTTACATCTATGTCAACTTGGAGGTTCGAAATCTTTCACTAAATTAGTAGAGGAAGCAAATTTAATCTCGCCATTTGAAGAAGGTTGTGTGGAATCGGTTGTTGGTACAATTGAAGCGTATTTAAATAGTGTGGATGACGCTGCTTTATAAAAACTGATTGAAGGAGTGTAATATTGAACCCAGCTGGTTTTTGGGCTAGATTTGCTGCTGGTCTTTTAGATGGCTTAATCATTGGGATACCTTTATCGTTTATTAGTTATTTGATTGTCGGTGAATGGAATGAAACACCCCTTACAAGCTTTGGTAATATCCTTTACACAATCATTGTACCGGTTGTATGGACTGGATATACAGTAGGAAAGCGGATTTTAGGCATTCGAATTGCAAAAGTAGATGGTTCGAAACTTGGCTACGGAACGATGCTCTTGCGCGTTCTTGTTGGAGGTCTTGTATACTTCGTAACTTTAGGAATTGCGTTGATAGTAAGTGCATTTATGGTCGGTCTGCGAGAAGATAAGCGCGCAATTCACGATTTAATCGCAGGAACGTATGTGACATATGATTTGCCAGAAGAAAAAGAAGCTTGAAAATAAAGGCTACCGAAAATTTACCCTTTTCGGTAGCCTTTTCATATGGGACTTAGGTTTTGTTGGAATAATGGAGAGTTTAGTTAGAAAATAGGTCGTTTTAGTTGTAATTGTAATTTGCTGGATGAATTATTACGGGTGCCTGGCACCAGTAATAATTCCGCAAGTCGAAAGAATCTGTTAAAATGATGGTATGGGTTTTAATTTGAAAGGGGAGTTTTTCTTATGAAAGAAACATTAGTCGAGCGTTTAACTCGTTATGCAAAAATAGATACACAATCCGATGCTGCAAGTACGACTTGCCCTTCAACAGAAGGTCAATGGGATTTGCTACATCTATTAGAGAAAGAACTTGCGGAAATTGGTTTAGAAGAAATCACTCTAGATGAAAATGGCTATTTGTTTGCTACATTGCCTTCAAATACAGATAAAGATATACCGACAATTGGATTTTTAGCACATGTAGATACGGCAACCGATTACACTGGGAAAAACGTGAACCCGCAGCGTATTGATAACTATGATGGAAAAGACATCACGTTAAATGCATCGACTGTGATGGCTGTGAAGGATTTCCCGGAGCTTACAAACTATGTTGGTCATACTCTCCTTACTACTGATGGTACAACTCTTTTAGGTGCGGATGATAAAGCCGGAATTGCAATTATTATGACGGCAATGGAATATTTTGTTCAAAATCCAGATGTAAAACACGGAAAAATTCGTGTAGCATTTAATCCTGATGAAGAAATCGGTCGTGGACCACATAAATTTGACGTAGAAAAATTCGGTGCGAAGTTCGCTTATACAATGGACGGAGGTCCTCTAGGTGAATTGCAATACGAAAGCTTCAACGCTGCTGGTGCACATGTCGTGACAAATGGTACTAGTGTACATCCTGGTTCGGCAAAAGACAAAATGGTGAACTCGATTACCATCGCAGCAAAGTTCCAATCGCATATGCCAGTAGATGCTGTTCCTGAAAAAACGGAAGGCTACGAAGGATTTATCCACCTAATGAATTTCAATGGAGACGTGGAAAAAACAGAGCTTAGCTATATTATTCGCGATCATGACCGTGAAAAATTTGAAGCAAAAAAGCAATTGTTCCTAGATACTGCTGAAAAAATCAAAGCAGAATACGGAGAAGGCGCTATTTCGGTTAAATTAGAAGATCAATACTACAATATGGGTGAAAAAATTACGCCTGTGATGGAAATTGTAGATGTAGCAAGAGACGTAATGGTTGCACAAAATATCGAACCGCTTATTATTCCAGTTCGCGGCGGTACAGATGGTTCTCAGCTTTCTTACATGGGGATGCCGACTCCTAACATATTTACTGGTGGCGAAAACTATCATGGTAAATATGAGTACGTTTCAGTAGATGTTATGGAAAAATCTACTGAAGTTGTAAAAGGCATTATTCAAGCTTTTGAAAAACAAGCATAAGTAGGTGAATTCATGCGGGAAATATTACTAGGGGTTCTTGCCTCTTTGTTTTTTGCGGTAACATTCATTCTTAATCGTTCGATGGAAATATCGGGAGGAAGCTGGCTTTGGAGCTCTTCCCTCCGCTTCTTTTTCATGCTCCCTTTTCTATTTATCATTGTTTCTTATCGAAAAGGGTTAGCCAATACGTTTCATGAACTAAAATCTGCTCCTGCTCCGTGGCTTATATGGAGTTTTGTGGGCTTTGTCTTGTTTTACGCACCACTTACATTTGCAGCCGCATATGGACCAGGTTGGCTGATCTCCGGTATGTGGCAATTTACAATTGTTGCCGGCGTATTACTTGCCCCACTTTTTTCTGTGCGAATAAAAGATCGTATAATTAAACAAAAAATTCCTGTCATTTCACTATTAATCTCACTCGTTATATTAATAGGTATTATTCTAATTCAAATTCCAAATACAGATTCTCTTTCGATGAGTGCTGTTTTTCTAGGTATATTACCTGTAATAGTAGCTGCATTTGCGTATCCACTAGGTAACCGCAAAATGATGGAACATTTAGATGGTAAACTGGATACCTTTCAACGCGTGCTTGGAATGACGATTGCTTCTCTTCCCGCTTGGATTATTCTAGTAGTATTTGCGATTTTCACAGTTGGACTTCCTTCTATGAGTCAAGTCGTACAATCATTAATTGTAGCAGTTAGTTCCGGTGTCGTTGCTACTACCCTATTTTTTATGGCAACAGATCGGGTCCGCAATCACCAAGGAAAGCTTGCAGCTGTAGAAGCAACTCAGTCAACGGAAATACTATTTGTGATCGCCGGGGAAATGATCATTCTCCATATTCCATTGCCTACACCGATCGCTTTAATTGGGCTTGGTATTATTATTTTAGGAATGTTTTTACACAGCTATTATACGAAGGTTTTAAATACTAGATCAGTGGCATTAACTTCAAAAGAGACAGAATAAAAAGTACACGGTTATGAGTAATATTCCTCGTAACCATGTGCTTTTTTTACACCATATATCCCCCAAGAGCTTTTTCTACACTATTTACAAAATCTCCTCCTGCTCCCCAATCAAACCGAAAAATAGCCCCTGATCCCGCTCCTGATGAAGCAGCATGTACTTTAGTTTTGTTTTCTAAATTATCAATTGTAATAGTTAATGAAGCCCGATTACTTGTACGCATATAATACTTCTCTAGTACGCACACCACAACTTGATGTTCGCCTACTGCTCGCTCGTACACATCTATAATCGTGCCTGAAATACTTCCTTGCACGATATGTTGTTGCAAAACATCTAGTGCAGCTTTCGGAGCCAACGAAACGTAAAAATCGCGGATATCCATTCCAATCCCCCATTTCCTCTAATACTTACTATTACGTTTGAAAAAGAAGATGGTTTCTAATGAATAGAAGAAAACAAAAAATATTCCATAGAGACGTTTTCTCCAGGAATACTTTTTTATCTTACACTTCTTTCAATGCTGATTGGAATAAAGTCAAAACTCCCGCTTTGATATTCTAGTAGTATTTGAGATTTTCACAGTTGGACTTCCTTCTATTCATTAGTTGTAGCAGTTAGTTCTGGTGTCTTCGCTACTATTCTATTTGTGATCGTGAGGGGTAATGATCAGTCTCCATATTTCATTTCCTACACCGATCGCTTGAATTGGACTTGGCATTATTATTTTAGGAATGTTTTTACACAGATATTATTCGAAAGTATTAAATACGAGGGCGACTTTACTAAAATCAAAGTAAATAAATTTAAAAGTAGAACGGGCTATACCAGTTTGACTTCGGTATAGCCCGTTTTTATTGTTAGTCGCATGCAAGTTTACTTCCCTTTAAGCGAGGACAAAATATTGTTATTTTTATCAAATATTTTCCATTTTATTTTTTTAAAAAATTTCCTTATGCTTATTTCAACGCTGGTTGATATAAAGTAGAAACCCCTGTTTGAATAGCTGCTTCACTTACCGCTTTTGCAACGGTGTCTACAACCTGTTCATTAAATGCATCTGGAATAATATAATCCTCTCTAATTTCATGCTCCTCAATTAGAGATGCAATCGCATGGACTGCTGCTAGTTTCATTTCTTCATTGATATCAGTTGCTCTAACATCCAGTGCTCCTCTAAAAATACCCGGGAATGCTAGCACATTATTTACTTGGTTTGGATGATCGGAGCGACCAGTTGCAATAACCCTTACTCCCCACTCTTTTGCTAAATTATATGCCACTTCAGGGTTTGGATTCGCCAAAGCAAAAATGATTGGGTCACTATTCATAGAATCGATCATATCTCTCGTTAAAAGATTCGCTATAGAAACGCCAATAAATACGTCTGCACCTTCCATTGCGTCTTGTAAAGTTCCTTTTAAACCAAATGGATTCGTTGTACTAGCAATGGACTCCTTAACTGAGTTCATGCCTTCTTCGCGTCCTTCATAAATAATTCCTGTAGAATCGCACATAATAATATTCGTATAACCTAATTGTTGAAGAATGCGTAAAATAGCCATTCCTGCTGCACCTGCACCGTTAATAACAACTTTTAGTGCTGGTATTTGTTTATTCACAAGCTTCACTGCATTTTGAAGTCCAGCACCTACTACAATTGCCGTTCCATGCTGATCATCGTGAAATACTGGGATATTTAGCTCTGCGCGAAGACGATCTTCTATTTCAAAGCAACGTGGTGCAGAAATATCTTCTAAATTAATCGCACCAAATGTTGGGCTTATCGCTTTTACAATTTGGACAATTTCATCGACATTTTTTGTATCTAAACAAATTGGGAAGGCATCGACATTAGCAAATCTTTTTAATAGAATTGCTTTCCCTTCCATAACTGGTAACGCAGCTTCAGGTCCAATATCCCCAAGTCCTAAAACAGCTGTACCGTCTGTTACTACCCCAACTAAATTGCCTTTTGCTGTGTATTCATAAATAGTGGAGGGGTCATTTTTTATCTCTATACAAGGCTCTGCTACCCCTGGGGAATAGGCTAAACTTAAATCCTCCATACTTCCCATTGGGACCTTAGCTACTAACTCCAATTTTCCTTTACTCTCTCGGTGCAAGTTCAATGCACGTGTTCTTAAATCCATCTTCTCACTCACCTATCCTTTAGATTTGTCAAAATGCTCCCCTTTACTATAATGAAAATCAGATGCGCACACCCAATCAACGCTATATTCTGAAAATTATAAAGGTTGTATATTTTAAAGTCAACGCTTAAGTCTTAGTGAAATTGTTCACATATAATTCCCTTTGTTTATATTTATATGTAAAATTATTCAAAAATAATTTTGCATAATGAAAAGAATAAAAAATATCCTTGTAAAGGATTGTTCACGCAGTATAGAGATACTGCGCGGTAGTGGGTTGAAAATGAGTGTCCGCTGGGATTTCCGCTGCTGGGCGGACGCTTTCCGTGGGGTGAGCGATGAGCCTTCACCGCCGCGCCTGCGCGCGTCCGTTGTGAAGTCTCATTTTGCTCACTGGATCCCACTGGAGTCGCCTCCCAGCAGCGAAAATCCATGGGAATTGCTTGCTAATTTTGCGTCTACTGTTATCAGAGCTTTAAATTGATCAGATTCCCTACGCAATATTTAGTAAAGCTAATTAGAAAATGCTTTCTCCAAATAAGTAGAGCATTTACTTAGGATAAAGTTCGTTTCATACAACCATTTATTGGTATGACACCTCGTATTCATCGTCGTCTCACTCCAAGTAAACTTGT
>NZ_VDGG01000022.1 GCF_006861775.1 Psychrobacillus soli
GAAACGAACTTTATCCTAAGTAAATACTCTACTTATTTGGAGAAAGCATTTTCTAATTAGCTTTAATAAATATTGCGTAGTGAATCTAATCAATTTAAAGCTCTGATAACAGTAGACGCAAAATTAGCAAGAAATTCCCATGGATTTTCGCTGTTGGGAGGCGACTCCAGTGGAGGCCAACAAGATGTTGGTCACGAAGGCGTTGCCACACGATGTGGCGTTTTTAGCCTTTGTTCCTCTGTGTGAGCAAAATGAGACTTCACAACGGACGCGCGCAGGCGCGGCGGTGAAGGCTCATCGCTCACCCCACGGAAAGCGTCCGCCCAGCAGCGAAAATCCTAGCGGTCACTTCCTTACCGCGCAGCATCCTAAACAGTCGAGTACTACCTACTCTATAATTCCCTATAAAAAAATAAACGCCTTTGCAACTGAACATTGCAAAAGCGTTTTAAGTTAAAGTTCAATTAAAAAATCAGCTGGCTTTTCTAAATGAAGTTTTAAATCGCCTAACACTTCATCTGGAAAAATATTCTCAGGCAAACTTCTCATTTCAATTCCATAACTAGTTTTGCCCATTTTATATAAAGACATGAGCACGCCATCTTCATAGTAGTCGGCATATGCTTCTACTTTTTTCGAAGTCAACTCTGGCAAAACGATGTTGTTCTTCTTCCGCCAAAAAGCGGTAGATTTAGCTTTTTCACTAATTTGTTGATTAAACACACTAGCGACCAGAAGATTAAAGTCTTCTGTATCACGGAAATAAATTTTGGTTATTTGCTCTCCCTCATCCGTTAAATAAACGAACCTATTTTGAAGGTGATGATAAAATGGCAAGCGCAACGTCTCTTTTTTATGAGCAATATACAACAACTCTGCTTGCTCTTGAGGTGACAGCATATTTAACTTACGCTCGTCCGTAAAATCCAATAAACATAAAGCAGTTGGTCGTTCAGTAAAATCCTTTAAAAAGCGATTATATTGACCATGCACGACAAACTCTAACTGTGTATGAATATTAAAAGACGCTTCTTCATATTGATGTTTTAGTAATAAAAGAGCGGACAAATCCGAGAATTGCCGTATAAACTGATGAACAGAAATACCGCTAAACAACACAAAATGCTCTATTTCATTTACATGCACATATAAATGCGTTATATAATCCTCTATTTCTTTCTCTTTTTTTGCCACTGAATTCACTCCTTTATTCTACAATTTATAATAGCATTATTCTTCCAATGAAACATCCTTATTTCAATCATCGTCTCTTATACCTATAAGCAAAAAGCATTTTTTTACGCTATAATGAATAAGTGAAATCAGAAAGAAATTTAGGTGACTTTTATGGAAAACAAAAAAGGCTTTGCCGATCGCTTCGATTGGACGCTTGCTTTTATTATATTACTATTTTTGATCGTTAGCTTACTTGCAATTTCTTCAGCAGTAACTACTGGTCAATACGCAGGATATAACTTTGTAGCAAAACAAGTTTTTTGGTACGGCGTCGGTGCCGTCATTATCGGGCTGGTCATGTTTTTTGAACCGGAGCAGTACAAAAAAATGTCTTGGATCATTTATGGGATAGGAGTTTTTCTCCTTGTTGTTCTTTTTATCCTTCCAGGAAGCTTATCATTAGTCGAGCCACGAAATGGTGCGAAAAGTTGGTTCCACTTACCTATCGGAGATATTCAACCCGCTGAGTTTATGAAAACCTTTTACATTTTGGCTCTCGCTCGATTAATTACAAAGCATCATGAAATACATTTGATAAAGAGCGTAAAGACAGATTTTGTATTACTCATTAAAATTGCAATCACCATGCTTTTACCACTTACCTTTATTCTGCTGCAACCCGACCTTGGAACTGCCCTTGTGTTTTTTGCGATTACAGCTGCTTTAATCATAGTGGCAGGGATTACTTGGAAAATTATTTTACCACTTTTTGTAGGTGGAGCTAGTATCGGTGCCTTGCTTTTATGGATGGCTCTTTATATGCAGGACTTTTTAGAAGCGAAATTTGGCTTACAGGCCTATCAGTTTGCTCGCATATATTCTTGGTTGGATCCATATTCCTATGCTTCCGATGAAGGGATGCACTTAATCACTTCTTTGAACGCAATTGGTTCAGGTGAAATTTTCGGAAAAGGTTATGGTGGACGAGTGGTGTATGTCCCCGAAAATCATACAGACTTTATATTTGCGGTTATCGGGGAAGAGTATGGATTTATCGGAACAAGTATTGTCGTCAGTATTTTCTTCTTACTCATTTTTCATTTGACGAAAATTACGCTTCAGTTAAAGGATGCTTATAGTACGTATGTATGTGCAGGAATAATTGCCATGATTACATTCCATGTATTCGAAAACATCGGCATGACGATACAATTACTACCGATTACTGGGATTCCATTGCCATTCATAAGCTACGGTGGTAGTTCGCTTATGGGTAATATGCTCGCACTCGGCTTAGTCTTTAGTATGAAATTCCACCACAAAACGTATATGTTTGCAAAAAATGAAGATGATGACTAAGAAAAGCAGATGCGCCTAAAAAGAGTGGCTCGAAAGTTCATGTTGATCAGAACTTTTCGAACCACTCTTTTTAACTTTGCGTGTGTGGAGTTTGTGCTGGTGGTGCTAACGCTTTAAGTATGTCAAGTCTCGATTTTGTCATTGTAACAGTAACACCCAGCTTTGAAAGATTACTTACAATTTTCTTTAAATCAACTTCCTTTGCCATTCTATCCACCTCGTCCTCTCCATTTATTATTACGATTAATTATTAAAAAAGTTTCTTCTTTTGATTTTGTTTTTATCATACCACTTTTTTATTCATTTTAAACTTACTTTTACATTACATATTTTAAACTTTTGTAAACCAAGCTAGTAATGAAAATTGCGAACAAAAAGGAGTGATTTCATGAACGTGAAAGACGTGATGAGCCGAGAAGTAGTGACATGTAATCCACAAGATTACGTAAATGAAGTTGCAGATCAAATGCGAACACTTGATATCGGTTGTTTGCCAGTTGTTAACGACAAAAAATTAGTGGGCATGATTACCGATCGAGATATTGTGACACGATCCGTTGCAAAAAACGTGCGCAGTAAAGTGGAAGATGTCATGACGAAATCTGTTATCTCCGTCTCCCCTTCCGATACGACCACAGAAGCTTCCATCGTAATGGCTCGCAATCAAGTGCGCAGACTCCCTGTAATGGAGAATGGATTACTTGTTGGGTTTGTATCATTAGCTGATTTAGCATTTCCTTTTCCACATGTGCAAGAAATTTCTAATGCTATGGAAAGCATCTCCGAACCACGAGATTATTAAACATAAGAGCTGTCCCCAAATTTTCGTGGGATGGCTTTTTTGAGTTTGTCACGTTCTCTACCTATTTTTGTCTTACTCAGCCAAAATACAGATTTATTTACTACGACGATTTTTAATGAATACATAATAAAGCGACTTCATTTCTGATGTGCCAAACTGTATGGAAACGTGTAATATAGAGAGTAGAAGATTTGCGAGAAGGCAGGTTTATGCATGAAAAAGACTCTTTTTATATTAATGTCCATACAGTTTTTAGTTTATTTAGGTTTCGGGATTATCATTCCCGTGTTACCCGAAGTAATTTTACAGCAAAATTATCATGAAGTTCATGTTGGTGGTTTACTAACTGTTTACTCACTGGCTTCGTTTTTCACTGCACCACTATGGGGAATGCTATCTGATCGTGTCGGTCGAAAAACACTTATTTTAGTTGGACTAGTTGGATTTAGCTTAAGTTTTTGGCTGTTTTCTTTATTTTTCGATTCGCTGTTTATGCTTTATTTATCTCGTGTAGTGGGTGGATTGTTTTCTGGGGCACTTTACGCAGCAGTGACTGGATTTGCGGCTGATTTATCAAATGAAGAAAATCGCAATAAGTATATGGGCTTTCTTGGGATGTCGATTGGTTTAGGGTTTATTTTCGGACCTGCAATTGGCGGCGTGCTTGGACATGTTAACTTGGCATTGCCGTTTACTGCTTCAGCACTATTATTACTTTTGATTTTTGTATATGCACTTATTATTTTGAAAGAGCCAGCGCGTACCGGGGAAGCAAATAAACGTGCACTTCTCCCAAAAGGTGCTGCTAGTCTTTGGAGCTACCGTATTAAGTATTTGTTCTTATTTTCATTTATGGTCACTTTTTTACTTGCTGGTCTAGAAGCAACTTTCCAATTGTTCCAAATCGAAAGAATTGAAATTACACCGCTCCAAATAGGGTACTTGTTTATGTTTAGTGGATTTGTCGATGCAGCTATCCAAGGTGGGGTTGTGCGCCGAATTAAAAATGGTACCGAAACAAAATGGCTTTTATATGCACAGATTATGACGGCAATCGGTTTGTTTATGACCGTATTTACGCACAGTATTTTCTGGGCAGGATTATCATTATGTGTGTTCACTGCAGGAAATGCATTAGCAAGAACAACGATTGTTTCGCTTACTTCAAAAGAGTCAGGGGGACGCTACGGAACGGCAGCTGGGATGGCGTATTCAATGGATAATCTCGGGCGAATCATTGGGCCGTTATTATTCGCTTGGCTGTTTACCGTTCAACCGGATAATATTTATGTAGTATCAGGTGTCTTAGCGGTTCTGTCTGTTGGATTGATTTTTTCATTCCGCAATTCCACGAAATCTTTGAAAAATGTATCGTAAGATGGCATGCCAAGGAGGCGAAGAGTCGCTCCTTGGCATTTTCTATTTCAATTCAGGATGCGCAGTCCGCATAACAGATGGTCTTGCCAGTATTAACACGACTACTATTAATAACAAACTCGATACGATGAGAATGCCTTCAGCTGGTAGCAAATCATATAAAAATCCATATATCACCGTACCCAGTGGCATCAACGCCATTGCCATCGTTTCGATAATAGAAAATACGCGACCTTTATAGTCATCCTCTATCATTTTTTGCATCATTACTTGCATTGGGGTATTTGTAATAATCACTGCGGATCCTAAACAAAACATTAATATAGCATAGTAGCTAAACGTAACAGAATAAGACATGCTAATGAGTAACGGTGTAGCTACTGCACCCATGAGTATACCCATTACGATAATGCTTCTTTTAGAGAGCAGTAAAGGATATTTCACTTCATTTCTAGCAGAGAAATAAATGGACATGAGCAACATTCCTACAGCAAAAGCACCTTCTGTCAGACCAAAATGTTCCGATGCCATTTTCAACTTTTCGATTAAAATAAAGGAATAGCCTACCATATAAGCTCCAAATAAAAAATTGATGAAAAGGGAAATCCACACAATCGCTTTCAAAATAGGTTCGTTATTCAGATAACGCAACCCTTCTTTCATACTTTGAAGCATTGGTTCTTTTTCTTCCCCTTCTACCATTTCTTTTCGCTTTGCATATAGCTTAAAATCCATCGTTGACTCCAAAATCACTGCAATAGCGGATGCCACCAAGTACATTATAAGAAATACTGGCATAGAAACTGCCCCATATAATAAACCACCTAGCGCAGGACTTCCGATTGCTGCAAACGAAATCGACATTTGGTTCAACGACATCGCTTTTTGAATTCTGCCTTCATCCACTAAACCTGTAATGGAGGAACTAAATGTGACACTAGAAAATGTGGACGTTATCGATAAAATAACCGTCGTAGTGTAAATCGCTACTAATGATAAATTATCTGCGTTCAAACTAACAATAAGTAGTCCGGTTATCGCTAAAGTCGTTGCAATTTGTGCGACAATGACAATCATTTTCCTCGAATATCTATCCGCAGCATATCCTGCAAATGGGGCAATTAATGTTCTTGGTAAAATACTGCAAATCAAATTCAACGCAAAATTGGAAGCGGATCCCGTCAACTGTAAAATATAAAAACTAATGGCGAAAGCATACACTTGTGCACCAAAACTAGAAATCATCTTACTAATCGTAAATGTCCACAAATGATAAGTAGCTCTTTTTAGCTTTAACACTTCTCCCATTTTTATTTCCCCTTTGAAATGTTTAATTTAATTAAACAAATAATAGCATAGCATCCCTTTCATTTCAATCAAAAGTTTAATATAATTAAACTAATTGAATGAGGTGAAGAAAATGCCAACATTAGGTGAGCGAATACGCAAACTAAGAAAACAACAAAAGATGACATTGGAAACTCTTGCGGGCACAGAGCTCACAAAAGGAATGCTTAGCTTAATCGAAAACAATAAAGCAAACCCATCTATGGAAAGCTTAAACTATATAGCAGAAAGACTAAATGTGGACGTGACAGACCTTTTAATAGTAGTTAGCACCATCGAATTAAGGGAGATACTTGAAAAAGCGGAAATCCTTTTTAGCACGACGTATGAGGACTTAACAGATGAGTATGAGCAATTGATTGAATTAGTAAAACCATATGTACCTAAGCTTACAAAAGGATATGAAGCTGCCCGTTTAATGGAAATGTACAGTCGCTGTTTATCTTTTACTAATAATGATGACTCCGAACATCTATTAAAACGAGTTGCCGTGATGTATGAACAATTAAACTTAACTACGAGGCGTGCAAGTATAGGGGCAGCCCTTGCAGTAATTCCATATCGGAAGCACCAATATCAAGAGTCTCTGGACATACTCCTTCAAGAAAGAGCAAAACTGGAAGCAAATCCATTATGGATAGATCCTCTATCTCGTCTAGATTATGATTACTTAGAAGCTACTTTATATTTTGCTGTCGGCAAATATGAAGATGCTATTCGTGTAATGGAACATGCAATTCGGTATTCCAATAAACATAAAATATTTAAACAAGTGGATAATTTATATAGACTAGCGGCCGCTCAGGCAATGATGGCGGAAGATGAGGTAAAAAAAGAGTATTATTTAAATAAGCTTCTTGCATATAGTGAATTTGCGGATGATGAAGATTCGAAAGTTTTCATCTATTACGCTAAAATTCATTTCTTAAATTCCTATAAAAAAATGTACGAGGAAGCGGATCGTTTATACAATACACTTGCGATTAAAAATATAAACAAAAAACTATTCACACCTTTTTTCCTACTTGAAAGAGGAAAAACATTATTTGGTTTGGGTCAATTCGAGCGGGCAATTGAAAAATTAGAGGAAGTTGTCATTCCCGAAATTCTTCATCATCCAATCGATTTATCGATTTTCTATGAGAAAGATGCCTATATGGCATTATGTTACTTAGAACTTGGACAGAAGGATAAAGCAACGAAAGCAGTACAAGTTGCTTTAGATAATATTAATAAAATGCCAGACACTCCCTATAAGAAGTTTATCGAAAAAGCCTATAAAAAAGTGTCGTCTCTCCATCATAACTGACTGGAAGACGACACTTTTTCACTCTGCATGATATGCCCAGTAATTATCCATCCAATCTGTAAACTTAGACCAAGCATCTTCAAAATCTGGTTGAATACAAGAAACTTGTATCAATCCTCGTTCTACCAAATAATCACTTTTGTAATGAAGATCGAATCCAGACATACGAGCATCTTCCGCTAAATAGGGAAACGTTTTTTCATGCCAAGTAAAAATCATTGGGTAAGGATCATCTGCTAATAAAGGGATTTGATGCTTTTCCACTTCTGCCTCGATAAACTTCATCCGTTCTCGTAAAAGTGTATACCTTGCTCCTTTTTCATATGCTTTTAGTGCATATTCTAAGCTTTGTACAAGCTGGGATGACATCGTAAATGGAATCATATGGCTAGCCGTCAATCCAATATCTAAGTATGCAGGTATGTTATCGCCCGTCACTATTTCCGAGTTTGAAAAGACAAATGCTAAACCACTCATTGTTCCAATAGCTTTTCCGCTCACTCCAGTTGCTAAATATACTCCATCCATTGAAAATGGAAGTGCACCAAATGAACTTACACAATCTGCACATAACAACACATTATACTTTTTGCATAGCTTGGCTATCTCTTCTAACTTATTTAGCATTCCCGTCGAGGTTTCTCCATGCGTCATGAGTAACCAACTATATTCACCAGTTGCAAGTTGTTTTTCAATCGCCGCCATATCAAATGACGTTCCCCACTCGTAAGCTTGTGACTTGTAGGAAAGTCCCCATCTTGCTGCTTGCTTTTCCAGACGTTCTCCAAAAGCTCCGTTTGTGAGGATTAACCCCTTCTCACCCAGGACGTGTAACTGTGCAATCATCGCTTCGTTCGCAAGCGTTCCACTTCCAGCTAAAAGGTGTACGTGGGTCGCTTCACTCATTGTCAAAAGTCTATTTTTTACCCGCTCAAGCATCACTTTAAATTCGTGTGAACGATGAGATATTGGTTTTTCTAGAAATGCTTGTTGAATTTGCTTTGATTGTTGAACAGGTCCAGGGTAAAACGAGTATCTTTTTTGCTTGAAACGAGCAGCAACGGAACGATCAAATCGTTCTCTCGTTAACACCATTGGGACAAAAAGTGCATCGCCTGTTCCTACTGTTTCTGCAAAAGGTTCAAAGCCTAGCTGATTATATAATTTTTGCTCTCGGATGGTGCCAGAGATAACCGCTGCCCCGTATCCGTTCTCATACGCATAATCAGATAATGCACGTGCTAAATAGTAAAATACTCGTCCATTCCGATGTGCCTTATCGACCGCCATTAACCGTACTTCACATAGTAGTCCCTGAAGGGCATCTTTCGGAAGTAGATTCTCCACCGGTCCAAGCTTTAAATCTAAGGAAAAAGGACGGATTGCACGAAAAGCAACCATCCCTGCGAGTTCCTGATCCTTCAGCACAATCACATAGACGTTTTCATGATGGAACGGATCAACCCGCATACCACTCGGATCCGGTTCATATTGCGGAATTTCTTCCACAAAAGTTTGATAGTTTAATTTAGCAATTGCTTCAAATTCTTTTTCCGTTCGCGCAATTTTACACCAGTACATCTAAACACCCCTATCTACTCACTAGAATGGTATCGCTCTGTTCTTTTTTCTAGTAAAGTAATACCAATTACGATTAATAATGTAGCTAAAAGTATCATCATACTTATATACGTAATGACGCCGCCTAAAGTTTCCCCATAAATGGTCACTCTTTTTAAAGCTTCCATTCCATAAAAAACAGGAGATATCCACTTCATCGCAAGTAAACCTTCTGACTGCACAATTTCCAGTGGCCAATACGCTCCACCGATCATGGCAAAAGCTACCGCTAGCAAGGAAATGATCACACTACTTTGACTCACTGTTTTCACAAGCGAGATGACAAATAAAGAAAATGCCAGCACAAGCAATACGTAAAAACTACAAATAATAACTACTTTCCAAAAACCTTCGTACATATTTGTGCCAATGAGAAATCGAAACACTAAAATGACTAACAGCATTTGAATGAGTCCGATTACATAACTAAACGATAAATGGCCGAAGTACAATTGGAATCTACTAATAGATGCCAGTTTTAACCGATTCCATACACCAGAACGCTTATCTTCTAATATAAACTGCACGTTGATCGAAATTGTATAAAAAACGAAATAGAGCATGAATCCAAACAAACTTTGTAGCGCCCCATCGTATCTAAAAACTTGCGATTCATCCATGGAAGATTTATTAACTTGAAAAGACTGAGCTTCCACTAAACCTTTTTCTACTTCATCCCACTTACTCTCTCCACCTAACGCGATAACTTGATCCTGAAAAGCAAGCTCATTGTAGATCGTTTCAATTTCAAGAGATAGCATTCTTACTATATCCGATTCCGTATCTGCTAAAACCGAAAACGTTTTTTCACGAAGCAATAATCCGGTTTTATCTCTCTTATCCTTCATTACTTTTTGTAATTCCGCTTCCGTTAAAACAGTTATCGTATAGCCATCCTCCTTTTCTAGGATTTCTAAAACCCGATTGCTCATGTCCGAATCATCCGTTGCAACTAATAAAGTCAAACTACTACCGACACCACCGCTTAATACATACGCAAAAATAACAGTCATCACAGTCATCGAAATAAGTACAAGCGGTTTTCTTTTTAAATTTTGAAGTCTTGCAAGCCATATTCCCTTCATGACGTCACCCCTCTTTTTGGAAATAAAATAATGGCAAGCAACACGCAAAGACCAAGCCAAGCATATAAAACAGGCAGATGTGACCATATTACCTCTAGCTCTCGACCTTTCTGGATCGACAAAATAGCAGTCATCGTCGCCCCATTAGGTGTGAAGTTTCCAATATTAGCAAGTAAACTAGAGACATCCCCTATATTGAAAAATGAGCCGCCTAAAAAAGAAAATACAGAAACGACAAACCCCGTAAATACGGTAGATGCTCCTTCCGATTTCGTTCGCAATTGGATCGTTGTTAAGAAAGCAGAAAGTCCCCCTACAAATAAGCTATAGCTTAAAACGATTACAAGCATTGCGTCTAGCCCAATCCAATCTATTCCTAATACAAATCGTCCAAATAGTAATAGAATAGCCTGCTGAATAACGGCCACTGCCGTTCCAGTTAGGAAAATCGAACAGGCATATAAAGTCGCTGGTATACCCGCTAAAATGAGTCGATCATACACTTTCCATTGTACTTCCTGCAATGCAAATCCAGATAAAAACGCAGGAGTATAGAGTGCAAACATTACAAGCATTCCAACTGTGTAATACATAGAAGCTGGGATTTTCCGCTCTCCTTCTTCCAATACTTGTTCTATTTTTTCAACAGCTTGATTGCTCTGTATTACGACGCTCGGGGCAATCCCTGCTTTTGATAAGGCAAGTGATTTTGTATAACCAGTTTGCCAACTGTCGATAATCGATTGAATAATCGACGCTCGTATTTCATTTTCTTGACTTAAAAGTAATTCTAATTCAGGTGTTTGGTTATCCTCAAAGTAAGCGGATTTTATATAATTTGAACGAAAGTTAGACGGAATAGTTAGTATTCCATCGATTTCCTTATCTTTTCGCATCTCTTTTAAAACTACAGTTTGTTTCTTCTCCAAAACGATATAGTTACTTACATCTTCAGATACTAATATAGAGTTTTCTAAAATATAAATAGGATCATTGCGTTTAAATTCGTTTATTACACCATCTAGCGCAGGCCCATTAAGCCCCTGTTTTGCTAGAAAGCTACGGATAGATGCTTCTTCTTGTTCCCAGCTTGATTCATCGACTAATACTAGTCTTGCCTGTATAGCCATTTCTTCTTCATTATTCATTACACTAGCAAGTGCTGTAGATAAAATCGTAATAAGTACGACTGGCATAACTAGTAAAATGATTAGCGGTTGCTTATTGCGCAAGAGCATTTTCATTTGTTTTCCGATTAAACTACTTAACATAACAATCCCCCCTAGTCTCTTAGTGCTCTTCCTGTTAAATGTAAAAATACATCTTCGAGTGAAGGGATTTTGATAACTGCAGAAGTAATTGTTATGTCATTGGAAGCTGCTAGTGCAAAAATTGTAGCAAGCGGTTCCTCGTTTTTAGGCAAGGAGATGGAGAGTGTCTGTTCCACTTTCCTAATAGTTGCAGTCGGAAATTTATTTTGGAGGACCTCTTCAAATTCTGAAGAGAGAAGATGTGCTTGGAGCTCAATCGTTTGATTGTCTGAAACGAGCGATTTTAGCGCTTCTTTTGTTCCGTATGCGATAATTTCTCCTTGATCCATAATATAAATTTTGTCACAAAGCAGTTCGACTTCTTCCATATAATGACTTGTGTATAATAACGTCATTCCTTCTTCTACTAATTGTTTAACTGTATCCAAAATGTACGCTCTCGATTGAGGGTCGATTCCTACTGTTGGTTCATCCATGATTAATATCGAAGGTTTATGTAAAAGAGCTGCTCCGATATTAAGTCTTCGCTTCATTCCACCAGAAAACGTTTTGACTATATCGTTTTGGCGGTCGGTCAAACCGATTTTCTGCAATACTTCTTCCGTACGTTTAGCGAGTAATTTTCCTTTCAGCCCATAAATACGTCCGAAAAAATGTAGGTTTTCTTTTGCGGATAGCTCTGGATACAAGGCTATTTCTTGCGGCACTACTCCGAGTACTTTTCGAAGTGCTTCCGGATTTTTATTAATCGATTGTTCGTCCCAGATTACTTCCCCACTAGTCGGCATGATCAGTGAAGAAAGCATGGAAATGGTTGTGGATTTCCCAGCACCATTTGGACCAAGTAAACCAACAGATTCTCCCGTCGCAAGTCTCATATTAATATGCCGTACTACTTCCTTGCTTTTGTATTTCTTATGTAAATTAATTGCTTGTAGCATCCAGCCAGCTCCTTATTTGCATAGTAGTATAAATTATATCAAACTATTTCCATAATTCCCGCACATCCACCCGTTAAGTTTATGTAAAAAGGACACATAATATTTTAGAGAATAACGATAAAAAACTAACATTGTAAATGGATAGTTTACGCAGTTCAGGGAAAATGCTTGGTAGTAAGTCGACTAGTGACCGCTATGATTTCCGCTGCAGTCGAACGCTTTCCGCCGGGTGAGCGATGAGCCACCCCCGCCGCTTAGGCGTCGTAGGGATGTCTCATTTGCCCACTCATGCGGCTGGAGTCGTCGCCTGCAGCGAAAATCAACGGAAATTGCTTACTTATCAGCTTCGGCTCGTAATAAACAAAATTTTTTACAGTTTTTTCGAATGTGTAAATCCAGTAAATGGTTTAGAGCAACTAATTGGTCATTGAAAGCAACCAATTCTTAAAATAACAAGTTTACTTGGAGTGAGACGACGATGAATACGAGGTGTCATACCAATAAATGGTTGTATGAAACGAACTTTATCCTAAGTAAATGCTCTACTTATTTGGAGAAAGCATTTTCTAATTAGCTTTAGTAAATATTGCGTAGTGAATCTGATCATTTTAAAGCTCTGATAACAGTAGATGGAAAATTAGCAAGAAATTCCGTTGATTTTCGCTGCAGGGAGGCGACTCCAGTGGGATCAAGTGAGCAAAATGAGACTTCACAACGTACGCGCGCAGGCGCGGCGGTGAAGGCTCATCGCTCACCCCACGGAAAGCGTCCGCCCTGCTGCGAAAATCACAGTGGATACTTCATTCAGCTCACTACGTCGCACTACCCATATAATGTGATATAAAATGCAAGTCTACTTTGTCTTTGTCAAGAATAAAGGTATACAAAAATAAAATATATTTGACAATTTTGTGAACAAGGTGAATAATATATATATAAAGAGAGGATGAGTGAAATGGAATCAAACGTGAAAATGTTTCATGCTACTAAATACGTAGGAGCGACAGTGCTCACTATTGGAATTGCCATTTTCTTATACGGGGCTTTTGTAAGCGAATACAGTACGATGATGGGAATAGGTATTGGAACAGTGATGGGGGCTGTATTTACCTTTTTGATAGGCATGTTTTTAGTAGCTTCTGAAGAAATGATTAATAACTCTAGAAAATGCAAAAAAGAGAGCGCCTAAAAGACGCTCTCTTTAAAACGATTATTTACATATCCCAAACTAGTATTAATAATGTACCAAAAATGGTGATAAGCGCAATGATTAAACCGTAATATACGTTTAAATAGATAGAGTTTTTGTCATTGGTCTCACCAGCATGCATGAATACAACTAGCTGAAGGCCAGCTTGTATAAATGCAGTAACTAGAAGAATCGTCATCCCAATAGAAAATGACATATCCGTGAAGTAAACCATAAGTGCCACTGCGGTAAGGATCAACGAAAAGACAAAGCCCATTACTTGTTTAACAGGGAATAATTCTTTCATCTTACATCATTCCTTTCAAGTAGATGAAGCTAAAGATGAAGATCCAAATAACATCTAGGAAATGCCAATAAAGCGAAAAGATGAACGATTTATTGGTTGTCTCAGGAGTCAATCCACGTTTTTTAATTTGAATTAGGATAGCTATTCCCCAAAATAAGCCAAATGTTACGTGCAATCCATGTGTTCCTAGTGTAGTTAACAGAGCAGCAGTAAATGCACTAGTTTGTAGTGTTGCGCCTACATGAATATAGTGAACGAATTCATATATTTCAAAGCCTAAGAATCCAGCACCAAGTAGTAGTGTGATTGAAAAGAAGATCATCATTGCCTTTTTGTTACCTAAACGCATAGCATGAATCCCAAGACCGATAACAAAACTACTTGTTAAAAGTAAAATTGTTTCAACTAATACTGGTGTAATTTCAAAGATTTCTGCACCCGAAGGTCCATTACCAATACGATTTTCTAAAGTGAAATACATAGTGAACAGTGTTGCGAAAAGCATTATTTCAGCACCTAGGAAGATCCAAAAACCTAAAATTTTCAAGTTATTCTCTTCCGTACTATATTCAAGCGGAAGCGAGTTATCTATCTTCATTTTTTTGCACCTCGCAATTTTGCTTCAGTTTCTTCAATTTCTTCAACAGAAATATATCGACCGTGATCCTTCTCAAACGAACGGTAAACCAAACAACCTAAAATACCGATTAAAGTGACGATAGCAAGTGGCCATATGCTAAATACCATCGCAAATCCAAAGACGAAGAAAATACAACCTAGGATAAATGGCCAGCCACTATTATTTGGCATATGAATTTTTTCGATTTTACCTTTAAATAATTCATGCCCATTTTTCTTCGCATCCCAAAATGCTTGAGTTGATGCAACTTGTGGTGTAATAGCAAAGTTATATTCTGGTACTGGAGTATGAGTAGCCCATTCAAGTGAACGTGCATCCCATGGGTCATTACCAATATCTCTTGAAGCATAACGAATACTATAGTAGATATTGTAAACAAGTAAAGCAAAACTGATTGCCATAATTCCCGCACCGATAAATGAAACCATATTCAACATACTAAAACCAGTAGATTCAGAGTATGTGTACATACGACGTGCTTGACCATCTAACCCAGTAATATACATTGGAATAAAGGCTAAGACGAACCCAACTGACATCAACCATGCCGTCCATTTTCCAATTCTCTCATTTAACATGAAACCAAACATTTTTGGCCAATAGAAAGTAAGACCTGCAATCATAGCGTAAACTACTCCTGGAATAATTACGTTATGGAAGTGAGCAACTAAGAACATCGTATTATGATATTGGTAATCAGCAGCTGACATCGCAAGCATAACTCCAGTAACTCCACCTAATGTAAACAGTGGAATGAAGAGCATGGAATATAACATTGGAGTTGTAAATATGATTTTCCCTTTCCAAAGCGTGAATAGCCAGTTAAATATTTTAACCCCAGTCGGAATAGCTATCGCCATTGTTGTGATAGAGAAAATACTGTTTGTGAATGCACCTTGACCCATTGTAAAGAAATGGTGAGTCCATACTAAAAATGAAAATACGGAAATGACTACCATAGAGACAACCATCGATTTATAGCCATAAAGATTACGACGTGCAAAGGTAGCGATTATTTCACTATATAGACCGAATGCGGGTAAGATTAAGATATATACTTCAGGATGTCCCCAAACCCAGAACAAGTTAGCCCAAAGCATATCCATACCACCATTATCGGTTGTAAAGAAGTTTGTTCCAAATAATCTATCCATTGTTCCCAATGCAAGAAGTACTGTTAATACAGGGAAAGCAAAAACAACGATTACGTTGGCGATAAATGCAGACCATGTGAACATTGGCATTTTCATTAACTTCATACCAGGTGCTCTCATTTTAAGAATAGTCGTTATAAAGTTAATACCAGATATCATTGTACCCAGACCAGCTATTTGAATAGCGATCATATAATAATTCGTACCTACTGATGGACTGAATTCATTGTTTGCAAGTGGAAAATAAGAAGTCCAACCTGCATCAGGTGATCCACCTACGATGAATGAGATGTTGAATAACCCCATACCCATAAAGAATAACCAAAAACTTAGTGCATTTAAACGAGGAAATGCCACGTCACGAGCTCCGATTTGTAACGGAATAAGGTAGTTAAAGAAAAACGTGATGAATGGCATCGCCATAAATAGGATCATTACAATCCCATGTGTTGTGAAAACTTCATTATAATGTTGCGAATCTAGAAATGTGTTATCAGGCATTGAAAGCTGATAACGCATCATTACTGCGTCTACTCCTCCACGGAATAGCATAAGTAAAGCAACTAGTAAATACATAATACCAATTCGTTTATGATCTACTGTGGTGATCCATTCGCGCCAAAGGTATCCCCATTTTTTAAAATAGGTAATACCTAAAACAATTGCAATCATTGTTAGACCAATACCAACCATGGATGCGTATATTAAAAAGCTTGGATGTGGTACTGCAAAACGATCAAAGAAATCCATACTTTTGTAACTCCTTTCGAAAATCTATTGTTTGTTACGATACTTAAACTCTTTTATCAATGATGAGCGTGATCTGATTCCTCATCAGAATGGTTAGAATCATGATTTTCATGTTCAGAGTGATCTACTTCAGACTCAGTTGAACCATGGTTATGTTCAGGAGCTGGTGAGAATTCTAAATGTGTTCCTGTATAAGTAGAACGTCCTAGATGTCCTGGTTCTAATAACTCCTCAAACTTGTCTTCTGTAAGAGGTGTAGCTGTTTCGTGAACTTCTTCTACCCATTCGTCAAAATCAGCTTGAGACATCGCTGTAACTTCAAATGTATTTTTAGCAAATCCAGCACCGCTGAAGTTTGCGTTTCTTCCCATGAATTCACCTGGATTGTCTGCTGCTAAGTGTAAAGTTGTTACCATGTCAGCCATCGCATATTTTTGTCCACCTAGTTGTGGAATCCAAAAACTAGTAATAGGTCCATAAGAATATAGTTTAAATTCAATTGCACGGCCTGCAGGGATATACAAGTAATTCACTGTCTCGATATCCTCTTCCGGATAACTAAAATGCCATTTCCAATTGGAAGTAGAAGCATAAACAATTAACGGTTCTGTATCCTCATATGCTGCTGGAGTTGCCTCTACCTCGTAATTACTTTTAACTGAAACAAAAGAAAGGAAAATGACGATAACAACTGGAATACCAATACAGATTGCTTCCACAAGTGCACTCCCTTCAATGTGCGGAGGCTCGTAATCGTCCTTTTGGTTGGAAGCGCGATATTTTATTAACACGAATACTAATATTGCAAGTACGACAATTACAATACCTGACATAAGCAAGATGGATAACATAATATCATCAGCTTGCGTTTTTGCTTGTGGGCCTTTCGGATCTAATACTAATAATGGTTCACAACCAGTTAGCACAGTGGCTATAGTGAAAATCATCGTAAGTAAAGCCCATTTCACTTTTATTTTCATAGTTGTACCCCTTTCGATTATTTGAATGTAATAAACATGTACGAAGTTATCCGTATTCCGTTGCCTCTATCATATTTACAAACTTGCTTAATAACAACAGCAAAAAGTAGGCTTCACAAAACGTTCATTTAGATTTCTTTATAAATTCAACATTTGTTAACAAAGTTGTAACGAACGTCAAAAAGTTGTCACGCCTATGGATGAATATGTAAATGCAAAAAGAGCTTGGAAACAATTCCAAGCTCTTTTCGTATTTAAAACATATGAGGAAATTGCATGATGATTGCATGGGAAATCATCGAACGGGTATTGTGAATATGGAGTTCTATAAATAGGATTCTGTGGGGGAGAGGAAAACTCATTTGAATAAAAGTGCATGCTAAGGTTGTCAATCCTTTTTCCCTTAGCTTACTTTCTATCATTAGTGTGATTGTTGTATTGTATTAAAAAATGAGCCCAGTGGTCCGAAGATTACTGGGCTCATTCCTCCATCAGGTTAAATATATCCGTTTATACGTGATTTAGCTTCTGCGAGTATTTCAGCTCGTAAACCATCAATACTTTCCTCGCGTCGTTCATTTTTCTTTTTAATGGCTGCGAGTTCTTCGCCATCTGCAAATTCCATTGCGATTTCTGCTGCTTCCTTATTACGGATAGTTTTCTTCAATCTTTCTGTGTTTTTCGCTGTATCATTCGGTCCAGGTCCGTGTATGGTCATTACTATCCCTCCTTCTTTGGTAATAATCTTTCAAGATTTAGTGTTCCCAATACCCACAAAATTATTGAAGGTTTTTATTTCAAAACGAATAAAATGATGTAGTTTTGCCATAGTAAAGACGTATTGGTTTCTAAGAAAAGTGAAGGAGGAATTCATATTGGAAGATCACACACAGATGAGTTGGAAGGAAGATAATGTAATTGCCCGATTGCATAATTCTGTAGATAATGTCTCGCTAGCTGTAGGGCAAGCGCTTACGAATCCCTCGGAGCAGTCTATTCAAAACGCACAAAATATGATTGAACGTGCGAATCGTTCTGTCACGATGGCTCTAGAAAGCAGAGGAGATTTGGAACCAATTCACATGCTTCAGGAGCAGTTAAACCAAGATAAGGAAAAATTAAATAGAATACATTAATGAAGAAATGTATAACTCCTATTATGGGGCTGTCTCAAAAGTCATTGTTGACTTTGGTACAGTCCCAGTTTGTTATAGTATATCGTTCAAGATGATTTTCCCTTGTTAGTTTCCAATGTTCCTATTTTCTTGCTCCCAATTAGATATAACAACAAAATAGCAATCATAAAAGCAGCAGAATAACTAAAAGTCATGCCGTAGCCGAAACTTTTTGCTACGAATCCAAGTCCAACTGATCCAATAGCCATACCAAAATCCAAAAAAATAAGAAGCATCGAATTGGCAGTTGCTTTTTTCTCGGGTGGAATAAGGGTTAATGCCCATGCCTGGATAATGGGCTGGAGTATGGCAAAAGCGATTCCGAATAATGCCCCTGAAACGAGAACCATCCACATACTTGTAGAGAATCCTAAGAAGATCAAACCTACTGCCCCTGAGATTGAGGCGGGAATAATAAGGATTCTATGGCCGAATCGATCAAAAATTTTACCGGAGAAAGCACGAACCAGTACCATGGCAATCCCTTGTGCGATGAAAAACTGTGAAATACTACTACCAACATTTATCTATTTCCCAAATGACCCATAAAATTGACAGTTCCTGCAATTGCCATATAATTTAGCGCTACTAAAATACTCGGAAGAAGGACACGCTTATCGAACATGTACTTATAAAAAGGCTCTTTAATTGGCGGCTGTGTATTTTCCGTTTCTTCTTTAATTGTATATTTGGTAAAGAGGCTACACACAAATGAAAAAAACATAAGACTTAGAGTTAGAATCATCATAGACTGGAATGAATAATTTGCAAGATAAGAAATAGCAATTAATGGACCAATTGTCGTTCCAACGCTCGTAGACATTGCGAAAAACACGATGCCCTCACCTAACCGTGATTTAGGAACGATACTACTTGATATCGTAAAGACTAAATTTGTAAGCATACAAAATCCAATCCCTTGTAGTGCTCTAATGAATATTAAAAATCCGATGGAGTCGTTAACAAACGTAAGACCGATTGTACCCATAAAATATACGAGTGAAATAATGAGGAGCAATTTCATATTTACTTTTTGAATAATTACACTTGCAAAGAACCGTGTAATTAGCGATGCGGTCATTAAGGTCGTCGTCATGATTCCTGCAATTGCTGGGTTATCACTAATAGTTGATACAAAAATAGGGAATCCAGCGGTAATCATATAAAAAGAAGCAAACATGACTAAAGCTAATAATACAATCACTATATATTGGTTTGTCCATAGCTTTGTTTTTTCATTATCCATGGTGTAAAGACCACCTTTCAATACGATTGTATTCTTCCCTGATTTTTATAAAATATTTAGGCCGCTTTTTGATGGAAGTAATTAATAATGAAAATGCTTTCGTAGATGGTACACTTAAAAAAAGTATTAAATTCGGAGGTATTTGGAATGGACAAAAAATTAGAAGATATAATGATAAATGAAATTATACTAGATGATACATTCATTAAAGTAAATCGTTATGATTCAAAAAAAGTAAATGATTTGTATCAAATTTCTGTTGTTTTTAATGTTACAAGTGAGGATTATCACGATATAGCCGTTTTACTTTATAAAGGTACGTTCGATGTGAAAGTACCGGCGCAACATCTGTCTTTTAGAGGAAGCATTCATCAATATTCCACTTCGATTACAAATTTATATGAAAAAGGGCAAGTTGGAGAGTATAAGCTGAGCTTACTGGAAGTACAAAACTAAAGAAGGAGACACGAGGAGATGAATTTAAGTATTTTGGATCAATCCCCAATTTCATCCAATCAAGCGGCAAAAGATGCATTACATGAATCGATGGAGTTAGCAAAATTAGGAGAATCGTTAGGTTATACTCGCTACTGGATTACGGAACACCATGATTTAACGGGACTCGCAAGTTCTGCTCCCGAAGTGATGCTAGCGTACATTGGAGCGAATACAAATACAATACGTATTGGCTCAGGGGCTGTTTTGTTGCCACATTATAAGCCATTCAAAATAGCAGAAGTTTATAACACATTAGCTACTTTATTTCCTGATCGTGTGGATGTTGGTTTAGGTCGGGCACCAGGTGGTTCTGCGGAAGCTACGAATGCTTTGTCGGATAATTTCTTACAAAATGTGTATAAAATGCCTAGTTTGTTGAAAGAGTTTCTTCATTTTCTAAATGGAGATTTTCCTAGTGACCATGAATTTTCGAAAATTTCTGCTTCACCAGTTCCGGCAGTATCACCAGTACCATGGCTTCTTGGGACAGGTAAAAAGAGTGCTCTGCTTGCTGCAGAAAATGGACTTGCCTACACATTCGGTCAATTTATGAGTGAGGAAGATGGAGTGGCTATCGTTCAGGAGTATTTGGATGCTTTTAAACCTAGAAAAAAGGGGCAAAAACCCGAAGTGATTGTAACGGTTTCGGTTATTTGTGCAGAAACGACTGAAAAAGCGAATGAGCTAGCGACAAGTACGCTAGTTTGGGCGTTACAAAGGGCGAAAGGGGAGGGAAAGAGCGGGGTTCCTTCTATTGAAGAGGCACGGGAATATCTATTAGATGATTTGGAAAAAGAAACATTAGAAAATATGAAAAAGAAATTAATTATTGGTAGTCCAACAGAAGTGAAGGCTGCGCTAATTGAATTGCAAACTAGCTATAAAGCAGATGAAATGATGTTGAATACGATAACCTATTCTACGGAAGATCGTTGTAATTCATATAGACTAATAGCGGCCGAATTGCTGTAGAACGGTCAAAGTACTTCCATTTCATTGAGTACTGTATGGACTTCATTTTCTTCTAATTTGTCCGTTATTTCGTCTATCAAGTGTTGAATGAAGGCTTCTTCGTCGAAGTCTTCTGGATCTACATTGAAACTATCCAATTCAATTTGTACATCTTCGCGAACGTCCGTATTTATTTCTACAAGCTCAGTGAAGAAGAGCCAATATCTATTTTCTTCAAATAGTTTTCCATTAATGTGGACAATCGTGGAAGTTATCGTGGAAGATGGAACGGAATAGTTGTTTTTTATACGGATGAAAGTTTCATTATTATTTGCTGCAAATATCATCTCTAAATATCCAATATCAAAAGCTTTTTTGAAATCTACTTTTTTCAAAACTATCCCTCCAAACCTAATTTAGCAATCTATATAGATAGTATATAAATCAGGAGGATAGATTATTACAGATCCAAATAACGATAGAAAAAAAGAGAAACAGTAAGCAAAGCTTGGCTGTCTCTCTTTCATTTGCTTAAATCGCTTTTTTAGTCGAAAATTGGCTGTTATATAAATCTGCATAAAAGCCATTTTCCTCGATGAGCTCCACATGTGAACCTTGTTCAATTACTTTACCTTCGCTCATCACCAATATCAAATCGGCATCTCTAATAGTAGAAAGTCGGTGTGCGATAACAAAGCTCGTTCTTCCTTCCATTAAGCGATTCATCGCTTGTTGGATAAGTAGTTCAGTTCGTGTATCTACACTTGATGTCGCTTCATCTAAAATCATTATAGGTGGATTTGCAAGAACAGCGCGAGCGATTGTTAATAATTGCTTTTGCCCTTGCGAAATATTCGATGCTTCTTCATTTAAAATCGTTTCGTAACCATCTGGTAAAGTACGGATAAAATGGTCAGCACGTGCCGTTGTTGCGGCTGCGAAGATTTCTTCATCTGTTGCACCATCTTTTCCGAATGCAATATTGTCTTTAATCGTTCCATTAAAGAGCCAAGTATCTTGAAGGACCATCCCAAATGTTGTACGAAGATCCGTTCGGGACATTTTTCTAGTATCGTGTCCATCAATAGTGATTTTCCCATTGTTTAATTCATAAAATCGCATCAATAAATTAATCAACGTTGTTTTACCAGCCCCAGTTGGTCCAACAATTGCTACCGTCTGACCTGGTAATACATCGATATTCATATTTTCGATTAATAGTTCATCTCCGTAACCAAAGTCCACTTGTTCAAATGTAACGGCGCCTTTTGCTTTAGATAAACTTTCTGTTGTTACTTCTTTTTCTTCCTCTTCTTCGTCCAGTATTTCAAAAACCCGTTCCGCTGCTGCAATTGTCGATTGGATGATGTTGGCGATATTTGCTGTTTGCATGACTGGTTGTGTGAACTGACGTGTATACGTAATAAAGGCCTGAATATCACCGATAGAAATGGCGCGTTGGGTAACTAATATTCCTCCGACAACGCTAATGGCAACATAGCTTAAATTACCGATAAAGGACATCATCGGCATAATAATACCAGATATAAATTGTGCTCTGCGACCAGCATCATATAATTGTTCATTCACTGCATCGAACTCAGCAACCGCTTTTTTCTCGTGGCCGAACACTTTAACTACTTGGTGCCCAGTATACATTTCTTCGATATGCCCATTCAATTGACCAAGTGTTCGTTGTTGATCGGCAAAATGCTTTTGTGATCTTTTTAAAATTGGTTGAATGACGAACATTGATACCGGTAAACTTACAATGGAAATTAACGTTAATAATGGGCTAATCGTTAACATCATGATGATAATACCTACGATGGTTACCACCGAAGTAATAAACTGCGTTAAGCTTTGCTGAAGTGTATTTCCGATTGTATCTAGATCGTTCGTAACACGGCTTAACGTTTCCCCGTTTGGTCGACCATCATAATACTTAAGAGGAAGCTTTTCTAGTTTGCCATTTACTTCTTCCCTTAAATCATAAACCGTTTTTTGTGCGACACTCGACATAATATATTGTTGGATATACGTAAACAAGCTACTAATCACATACAAAGCTGCTAATAGAAGGAGTAGTTTCCCAATTGCATTAAAATCGATTGCTGCTCCTGGATCCCCGGTCATTTTTGCGTATGCACCTTCGAATAGTTTTGTAATTGCATTCCCCATAATTTTAGGGCCAACAATTGCGAATACGGTACTTAAAATAGCAGCGATAAACACGGCAATTAATTGAGTGCTTCGAGGTTTTAAGTAAGCTAGTAACCGTCGTAAAGTACCTTTAAAATTCTTTGCTTTCTGTCCACCCATCATCATCATGTTTCCTCCGCCAGGTCCTATTGGATGTCCGCCTTGAGAATGCGATTTTTTTTGCTTACTCATGCGATTTCCTCCTCCGAGAGCTGTGATTCAACGATTTCTCGATATACGTTATTATTTTCTAAAAGTTCTTTATGTGTACCTATTCCTGCAATTTCTCCTTTATCTAATACGATAATTTGATCTGCATCTGCTACCGTACTCACTCGTTGTGCAACAATGACAACCGTTGCATTTTTTGTCTCACTTTTTAGTGCTTCTCGTAAGTTTGCATCTGTTTTGAAATCAAGTGCTGAAAAACTGTCATCGAAAATGTAAAGATCAGGTTTCCGAACGAGCGCTCTTGCAATCGAAAGTCGTTGTTTTTGTCCTCCAGAAACATTCGAACCGCCTTGCGAAATAACAGAACCATAGCCTTCTTCCATTTTAATAATAAAGTCTTCGGCTTGAGCAATGCGTGCAGCATGTTCAATTTCAGCTTCGGTTGCATCTTGTTTACCAAAACGGATATTTTCTTTAATCGTTCCAGAAAAGAGTAGTGCTTTTTGTGGAACGAATCCGATTTTCGAACGAACCTCCTCTTGGGAAGATTCACGAATATCGACGCCATTTACACGAATCGTTCCATTTGTCACATCATAAAAACGTGGAATCAAATTCACAAGCGTAGACTTACCAGCACCGGTGCCTCCAATAATTGCTGTAATTTCCCCGGACTTTGCTTGAAATGTAATATTAGATAATGCGGATTCTTCTGCTCCTGGGTAGCTAAAAGAAACATCATCAAATTCAAGTGTTCCTCGTTCTTTGTTTGCTAATTTCGTTCCTTCGTTTAAAGATGTTGGTTTTGTATTCAGAACCTCATTAATACGGTTTGCAGATACTGCCGCACGAGGTACCATAATGAACATCATAGAAGCCATCACAAGTGCAAACATAATTTGCATAACATATTGGATAAATGCCATTAAATCACCGATCTGCATAGACCCTCCATTAATACGAATTCCACCAAACCAAATGATTAGTACTACGGTGATGTTCATGACCAACATCATAACGGGCATTAAAATTGCCATCACTTTGTTTACTTGAATAGAGACATCAGTCAATTCTTTGTTTGCTTTTTGAAGTCGAACTTTCTCTTGTTTTTCCCGATTGAAAGCACGGATAACACGAATCCCGGTTAAATTTTCACGTAATACAAGGTTTAACTGGTCTAATTTCGTTTGAACCGTTTTGAAAAGTGGTACACCTTTATACATGATTAATAATACGGCCCCAACTAACACAGGCGTTGTAAGTACAATGACAAGTGATAATTTAGCATCTTTAGATACGGCCATAATAATCCCACCAACTAACATGATAGGAGCGCTAACGACCATACGTAGCATCATGATGACCACTTGTTGCACTTGCGTTATATCATTAGTCGTTCTTGTAATAAGCGATGCTGTACCAAACTCATCGAAATCTTGAAGGGAAAATTGCTCTACATGCTTGAACACTTTACGGCGAATATCCCTACCAAAACCCATTGCAGCTTTGGAGGAGTAGAAGCTTGCTGTAATGGATGCGACAGCTCCAAGTGCAGCAACTAGAAGCATTAATCCTCCAATTTTCCAAATATAAGCTGTATCGCCAACTACTACACCTTTATCGATAATATCTGCCATTAGCGTTGGTAAATAAAGGTCAGCCATTGATTGTATAAAAACTAACCCTAACACGGAGAGAATAATCCACTTATACATAGTTAAGTTTTTCATGAGTTTAATCATTTTGGTTGTTCTCCTCTGAATTAGTTTCGTTTTCTAAAAAATCAGCGATATGAAGCAGTGTGGCTTGAAATTCCTCGAATTGTTTTTCAGTAAGTGTGTCCATAATGGATTCGATTGTACGATGAATGCTTCCTTTTTGTTGACTTATTTTTTCAAACAAGTTGATTCCTTTTTCACTGAGTATTAATTGCATTTTACGTCGATTGTCCGGAACGGGCTGTCTATGGAGCCATTCGGTTTGTACAAGTCCATCGACTGCCGTGCTTAACGTACTTTTTGGAATTTGTAATACTTCACCTAATTGTTTTTGCGTCATTTCTTTACGTGGCGCAATGGTCATTAGGATAGAATATTGTGGAATAGATAACTCATTTTCTAGTGCAGTTTTATGTATAAACCGCATCATATTTCTATTTACACGCCAAAAAGTATGCAAGAATTTTGTAGATCTACTATCAGGGGGAATGTTGCAATTCATTGTTATCACTCCGTTCTTTTTAGGATTGTTCATTTGTGAACAGTTCTATAGTGTTTAGTAAATTTACTCCTTGTTTGGAGAGAAGTCAACTAGAAAGATGAGGGGTTTTGCAAGAAATTATTGGAGATTAGAAATAGCTAGCTTTCATGCAACAAGATTAGGTATGGCGTTGTTTAGGGATACTGCGACGTAGTGAGTTGAATGGAGTATCCACCGGGTAAGCGATGAGCCTTCACCGCCGCTTAGGCGGACGCCCTGAGAAGTCTCATTATGCTCACTTATCCCACTGGAGTCGCCTCCCAGCAGCGAAAATCCATGGGAATTGCTTGCTAATTTTGCGTCTACTGTTATCAGAGCTTTAAATTGATCAGATTCACTACGCAATATTTATTAAAGCTAATTAGAAAATGCTTTCTCCAAATAAGTAGAGTATTTACTTAGGATAAAGTTCATTTCATACAACCATTTATAGGTATGANCAGAGCTTTAAATTGATCAGATTCACTACGCAATATTTATTAAAGCTAATTAGAAAATGCTTTCTCCAAATAAGTAGAGTATTTACTTAGGATAAAGTTCATTTCATACAACCATTTATAGGTATGACACCTCGTATTCATCGTCGTCTCACTCCAAGTAAACTTGTTATTTTAAGATTTGGTTGCTTTAAATGACCAATTAGTTGCTCTTCGCCATTTACTGGATTTACACATTAGAAAAAACTGTATAAAATTTTGTTTTTTTACGAGCCGAAGCTGATAAGTAAGCCATTTCCGTTAATTTTCGCTGCAGGAGGCGACTGCAGCCGGATGAGTGAGCAAATGAGACATCCCTACGACGCCTAAGCGGCGGGGATGGCTCATCGCTCACCCGGCGGAAAGCGTACGACTGCAGCGAAAATCACAGCGGATACTTTACTTCGCAGTATCTCTATACTACGTACAATATAAAAAATGCCATACCTTGTATTACTAAAAAAAGTTATACACATGTTTTAACTTTTGTAGCTTCCTAGGCAATAAAAAACCGTGAGCATATGTTGCTCACGGTTTTACTTTTAGTCTCCCTATTACTTTCACCGATAATTGCGTAATAATCTCTGCAAAAACTAAGCCCATCGCAATGGAGCCTGAAATGATAAGGGCAACTGATCCATATTCCACTGCCACGCTATAATCCTTCTCTATTACATTTCGCATCGCATTATAGGCTGATCCACCAGGAACTAGCGGAATAATGCCCGCTACACTGAAAATAATCATCGGCATTTTAAACTTTTTGGCCATCAAATGCGCAACAAACGCGACTGTAAATGCACCGGCGAATGAGGATTTTGCAGGGTCTTGACTTAAATCGTCTACATAAGCATATACAAGCCAGCCCGTCATACCAACAATGCCACAATAAAAAAGTGATTTTTTCGGCGCGTTAAATATAATCCCAAATCCAGCTGCTGCTGCAAAACTTAATATCCCCTGTAAAAAATATGACATAGCTAACCCTCCTCAAAATGACAAACCTAATGCAACCCCAGCACCAATGGCAAAAGCCGTAAGAAACGCTTCTGCTCCTTTTGATACTCCGGAAACAAAATGGCCAGCCATCAAATCACGTACGGCATTGGTTATGAGTAATCCCGGAACAAGTGGCATGACAGAACCGATAATTATTCTGTCGACTTCATTTCCTAATCCCCATGCAACCGAAAAAATCGCGATCAAACAAATAAATAATGCTGCCAAAAACTCTGCAAAAAACTTTACCCTCGTTTTCATTTCTAACAGCGTTGAAATAGAAAACCCAACACCCCCAGCTATCAATGCCGTCGGAACATCCTTGAATGTTCCGCCATATAACAAAAGAAATGAAGCAGATGCAACGGATGCAGCTACTATTTGTATCCACAATGGGAGCGTTTTATGTTCTTTTTCTATATTAACTAGCTCCGAATACGCTTCTGGCAAGGTAATATCCTTGTTAACGAGCTTTCTTGAAACGCTATTTATGAGCGCTATCCTTTCTAAATTGGTCGACCTATTGCTAATCCTTACTAGCCTAGTTGGAAGGCTATTACTTCCTGCAAATATGATGCCAGTAGGTGTTACAAAACTTTGTGATTGAGTTAGTTGCTGTGAAATCGCCATCCGATCCATTGTATCCTCGGCTCGGTACGTCTCCGCCCCACTTTCCATCATTAAACGACCCGCAAGTAAACAGCATTCTACGGCTAATTCAGTGTCTTGCGTCAATCGGAACACCTTCCTTTGTATAGTAAAATTCGGCTACGATAATCTTATCGAACGTTTAAAATAAATACAATGAAAACTAAAACTTTATTACCTATTCATCCGTCTAATCTAATATAATAAATAAGTACTAGAAAAGGAGAATCATTACCATGCCGGCGCATCCAAGATCCCAAAAAAGAGGACGTTGGATTGATATTACATTTATCATTACCATTCTTGCATTAAGTAGTTTAATGGTTTTTCTTCTGTTGCTTCCCAATCTTGCAAAAAAAGAAGTAGTATCAGCTAACCTTCCAACTGTTTCTAAAGAACAAATTAACGAAAGTGATTCCGTTTATCCAGGAATTCGTATTATTACGGAAACATCTAACGACGAAAAAACTCCGTATGCAATTCAATTTCCACAAAGTAATGTTCCAGAATTCAACGACATTGTAAAGTCTTATACAAAGGATTTAAAAGCATTATATTTAAACGAAACGGATTATTTAAATGAATCGAATATGCATCGCCATGGCGAACTGAATATTTCATTTGAAGTTTTACAGCATACAACAGGATATTATTCATTTGTTATTCATTCGTACATGAATACAGGTGGAGCAAACGGATTATCAGAAACAAAAGTTTTCCGTCTACATAATCAGTCTGGTCACATGCTCACTATTAATGACTTGCTCGCAAACAATGAAAAAGCACTTGTAAAACTTGCTACAAAAGTAAAGGATTCTATAATATCCGATGAACAATTGAATTCCTACTTACTTCAAGATAAATTTATCGAAAAAACAGCGCCTAGCTGGGATAATTATTCGAACTTTGCCCTAAAGAAAGATTCTATCGAATTTTACTATAATGAATATGAAATTACAGCTGGTGCGGCAGGATCTCCAATTGTTTCTATTCCACTAGAGGATATGAACAATATTTTTACTGACAGTTTTAAACTTCCAGAGGTCGCTATTCAACCACCACCTTCTATAACTGTAAAAGAAAATGAAAAACATTCAGAGGATAAACAGTACGAAGATACAGGAGTAAATCCATCCAAAAAAGTAGTTGCACTTACATTTGATGATGGACCAAATCCAGAGTCAACTAAACTGATACTTGATACACTAAAGAAGTATAATGCAAAAGCCACGTTTTTTATGCTTGGAAGTCGTGTTTCTTTCTATCCTGAAATTGTAAACGAAATGAAGGAAGCAGGACATGAGTTAGGCAATCATACTTGGAATCACGTAGACTTAACAAAAGCTTCTTCTGAAAAAATTGCTTTAGAGATAAATAATACGAGCGATGCAATCGAACAAGCAGCGGGTAGCAAACCAACCGTATTCCGTCCACCATACGGGGCTGTCAATAATACGGTTCGTTCTCAAACTTCCCTTCCGGTCGTTTTATGGGATGTGGATACGCTCGATTGGAAATATCGTGACGCTAATCATTTACTTACACATGTGAAAAAGCATGTAAAGGAAGGTTCCACTGTTTTAATGCATGATATACATATGTCTACGGCAGAAGGACTAGACGCTGTTCTTGCGTACTTGCAAGAGGAAGGATATTCGTTTGTCACTGTATCCGAGTTGAAAGGTTACAGCAATTGACGAAGCCTAACTAATTACACCATCGTATTAACTATATTTTACGCCGCTGAATATTGTTTAATATTCAGCGGCGTCTCACATCAAGTAAACCTTTTACTTTGAGAATTGATTGCTCTCGGCAATTGGTTGGTTGCTTTCAAGAGTAATTTAGTTGCTCTCGGGATAGAATTGATTGCTTTCGAGGGCGAGTCTGTTGCTCTAATCCATATACTGGAATAACCTTGCAAAAAAGAACGCATAAAATTTAGGATTTAGCGCAGCGGCGTAACTTTAACGCCCGCAGCACTAAATCCTATTAATTTATACCATTTTATTTATAGGTCAGTTTACTCAATTGGTCAAACGAGTTTAAATTGTAGCTTTTGATTTCTTTCATCGCAATTGTGTATAAAGAATCCTCCACATAAATCATTCGCTGAATGCTGCTTTCCCAATCTTCGTATGCTTGCGCAGGATTTTCTGGGTTTAATAAGTCCCCTTTTAGAACAATTCCATTTTCAGGTGTAATTTCATAGATCAATGCCCCATCTTGCTTAAACTCTGCATATTCTTTCCCTTTTCCATAAATAGATATAGGGAATCCATACAATCCTTTTTCTTGGTGCTCAAATAACGCATGGTGATCATATTGAACCGGAGAGTATGTTCCTTGATCTCCAATTATTTCTGTATCCAATTCTTTCGGTTTCGTAAAATCACTAACATCGAAAAGGGAAACCTTCATGCCTCCTGTCATTATAAGTGGTTGCTTACCACCTGACTGCGTATCTACAATTGTTTCATAGCCAAAACCGATTAAATGATCTTCGTCTAACGGGTGCAAGTAATTACTAAAGCCTGGAATCTTTAGTTCTCCTAATACTTTTGGTGCGGTAGGTTTTGCCACGTCAATAACGAATAATGGATCGGTTTCTTTAAACGTTACCATATATGCTTTATCTCCCATAAATCTTGCAGAATAAATTCGCTCGTCTTTTGCTAAACCTGTTATCGAGCCTACTGTTTTCATCTTATCATCGAGTATAAATAAATTATTTTCGGATACTTTATTTTCATCCCAGCTATTCCCTTTTGTCGTTACAGCACGGAAATAACCATTATGCTCATCCATCGAAAACTGATTTAATATCGTTCCTGTTAAACGACTCGACTCTACGAATTTGACAGATGTTTCGTTTAATGCAAACTTAAATACTTCCGTGTCCATTTCCCCTGGATTCCAAATCATTTTTTTCGCATTGGAATTGTTAGACTCATAAATAGTAGAAGTTAAGTATAGGTTATCTTTTGACATGTACAATTGCTCACTACCGCCAAGATATCCCTTCGTTTTCATTTCATTTTCTGCGGGATTGGATACATCGATAGCCGAAATAATACTGTAATTGCCTTCCATCGAGCTTGGTAGGATTGCGAGGCTATCGTAGCTCATCGGTTTTGCTTCCTTATCGGATTTGGAGTCAAAAGTAAACGGGCGTAACTCAGCATCTACGTTTTCATCCATCATCCAAAACTTCGGATAAACTGTAGTTACATAATACAAAGTGTTGCTCGTTAGCCGTGCACCATTCATATATCCTTCTGTCGCAATTTCTCTCGTTAGTCTTGGTTTTGCAGGGTTTGAAATATCATAAAAATATACAGTTGTCATGGAATCCATCGGCATCATGAGACTATCCATCTTTTGTGTACTTTCCGTCTCTAGCGTACGAAAGACGTTTTTCTGACCGATCACCATTAATGTTTGATCTGAAAGTAATAACTGTGTTGGATAAAAATCATTTTTAAAAGAGATTTTCGTTTCTTCTTTCATCTGCTTTGGATTCTTTACGTTTAAGATAACCACATTATTTTCAATTACGGAAAATATATGTGTACCATTTGTTTTTACTGTATCTGCTTCATCGACACCTTCTACTTGGTTGTTCGTTGTAGAGTAATCGCCCCCTTGGCTATTAGCGGTATCTTTAGCTTCCATCGTAGCAGTTTCTTCAGTTACCATTATCTCTCCATATTGTTTCTTTTGTAACTCTTTTACCTTTTCAAAATAGGCTTTTAATTGTTCTTTGGATTGAACAGTTTGAATTTCACTACTTTCTTTTAATGGTTGATTGGTTAATACGTTACGCTGGGCACTTATCTCTGTTTTAGATAAATAAAATGTACTTACCATTCCAACTATTACTAAGAAAGCAATACTAGATATAAACCACTTTTTCATTTTAATCTTCCTTTCTTATATTCATTGTTAATCCATTAGACTCAAATTTCTCCAATTGGTTTCACTCCAACAATTATTTTTTGATTTATTAAATTATTGTAAATTTAATAGTGTATTTTCTACCATTCAGCTATCATATAGTGTGAAGGGGATATATGAATAAACAAAGGGGATTTGTTGTGAAAACACTAACACGTTTTTCAAATGCTTTAATGGAAAGGTATTTACCGGATCCATATATTTTCGTAGCAATACTAACATTATTAGTTTTTTTACTTGGAGTAACGTTAACAGATTCGACACCGATTGAAATGGCAACTTATTGGGGAGACGGTTTTTGGGGTTTACTTTCTTTCACTATGCAAATGGTTGTCGTTCTTTTGGCAGGACATGTTTTAGCTAGTAGTCCTATATTCAAAAAATTACTTAGCGCGATGGCTAGTACGGCAAAATCACCTGGTTCTGCTATTATTCTTGTAACTGTCGTTTCTTTAATCGGATGTTGGATTAACTGGGGCTTCGGTTTAGTCATTGGTGCTTTGTTTGCAAAAGAGATAGCACGTAAAGTGAAAAATGTCGATTACCGATTACTTATCGCAAGTGCTTATTCTGGATTCATCGTGTGGCATGGCGGTTTAGCAGGTTCTGTTCCACTTTCCATCGCAACAGAAGGGCATCCTTTCGCGGAAAAAATGGGTGTTATCCCAACTACCGAAACATTATTTTCTACATATAACTTAGTTATAGTTATCGCACTATTCATTTCGGTCCCTCTATTAAATAGATGGATGATGCCTAGAAAAGAAGATACTTTCTCCATTGATCCTTCCTTAATAGAGGAAGATACGGAAGTTGTACAAGAAGAAAAAGAAAAGAAAACACCAGCTTCTCGATTAGAAGGTAGTTATATTTTAACTTTTTTAATCGGTTTACTTGGAGTTGTGTATCTTGTCCAACATTTCATCACAAAAGGTTTTGACTTAAACTTAAATATCGTTAATCTCATATTTATTACACTTGGTATTATTTGTCATGGAACACCTAAACGTTTCCTTGTTGCCGTTAAAAATGCAGCAAAAACAGTTGGTGATATTGTTATTCAATTCCCGTTTTACGCAGGTATTATGGGGATGATGGTCGCTTCCGGTCTAGCAGGAGTGGTATCCGAAGCATTCATCAACATCTCTAACGAGCATACTTTCTATTTATTCACGTTTTATGCTGCTGGAATTGTAAACTTCTTTATCCCATCAGGCGGTGGACAATGGGCTGTTCAAGCTCCAATTATGTTAGATGCTGCTTCCGCTTTAGATTTGAGTTACGCTAAAACGGCGATGGCTATTGCATGGGGTGACGCTTGGACGAATATGATTCAACCGTTTTGGGCACTTCCGGCATTAGCAATTGCTAAAAAGGGTTTTCTTGATATGCTCAAGAAAACCCTTTTTCCTATTCCTCAAACGGCCATTTAGGTAGCATATGGGAAAGCACTTTATCTTCCCTATACCCAAGCACGTATTCCGCTTGCATTATTGTGTGGATTTCTCTTGTTCCTTCGTATATAACAGGAGCTTTTGAATTCCGTAAAAATCTTGCCACTGGGTATTCATCTGAATAACCATATGCGCCGTGAATTTGCACTGCATCGTCCGCTGCTTTATTGGCAAAGTCACATGCTTGCCATTTCGCAAGAGACGTTTCCCTTGTGTTTCGTACCCCTTTGTTTTTCAATTCTCCAACTCGGTACACAAGTAAACGACTCATTTGAAGGCCAGCTTCCATCTTCGCAATCATTTGTTGTACAAGCTGATGCTTGCCTATTTCTTTTCCGAAGGTTTCTCGCTCATGGCAATACTTCACACTTGTCTCTAAGCACGCTAGGGAGAGTCCGACTGCTCCGGCTGCGACGGTGAATCTGCCATTATCAAGGGCGGACATGGCGATTTTAAAGCCTTCCCCTTCTTTTCCTAGAAGGTTCTCTTTCGGCACACGCATTTGGTCAAAAAACAACTCTCCTGTATTACCAGATTTAATACCGTATTTTCCTTTAATTGCTTTCGAAGAGAAGCCAGCCATCGTACGCTCTACGATAAATGCACTTATTCCATGATGTTTTTTCGATTTGTCCGTATAAGCGAATACGATAAAATGGTCTGCGATATCACAAAGGGAAATCCATGTTTTTTGGCCATTAATAACATAGTCATCTCCGTCACGTACTGCGACCGTTGACATTGCTGCAACATCAGAACCTGCTCCTGGTTCCGTTAATCCAAAAGCCGCTATTTTCTCCCCTTTTGCTTGAGGCGTTAAATACTGCTCTTTTTGTTGTTCCGTTCCCCATTGCATAAGCGTCATCGAATTTAACCCGGTATGCACCGAAACAGCTGTCCGAAAAGCAGTGTCCCCGCGCTCTAGCTCTTCACATACAATTGCAAGTGAATTATAATCCATGCCGCTCCCACCGTATTTTTCAGGAACGCATACCCCCATCAATCCAAGATCCGCCAAGCGTTTCCATACACTTTGATCAAATGCACCTTGTTCTTCCCATTTTGCTATATGTGGAATAATTTCTTGATCTACAAATTGTCTTACTGTTTTACGAAGTAATTGTTGTTCCTGGGAAAATTCAAAATTCATACGCGTTCACCTCTTAATATCGTTTCCACAATATTTACATCACGGGCAGCCATTTCTCTTATATATAATTCTCCCGGTACGATGAGTTCTGGAGGATAGACGCCTCGTTTTGTAATAACATTATTTCCAATCATTTGTGCAACCGCGGAAACCGTGTTAGCTGTCGCCCTTGCCATTGCGGTGGTCCCAGATATTCGATCTTTTTTCGTTGCTAATTCATATGTGTACGTAACATTTTCCTCATTTTCTATACCTGTTATGATGGCTCTGAGTAAAACAACATCCTCTTTATTACCTAATGATAATTGCGGCATCAATACTTCTCTTAATACGTCCCGTGCCTTTATTATATTTCCATTCAAATTGACTACTGTGTTTTTGTTAGTCAGCCCTAAGTCTACTAGCAGTTTAAATTTATCTGCATGCCCTTTGTATCGAATCGTTTTATATTCCAACGTATCTACGTTTGGAAAAGATTTCGCCAACGTAGATGTGCCACCTGCAGTATGGAATGCCTCCAGCTCACCATACTTTTTAAAGAAAATAGGTTCAATTTCCGAGAGTGATTCTACTTCTTGCAGCTTTCCATTCCGAATCACATGAGAGGGATCTGTATAATGATCAAATACGCCCTCTAAAGAAAAGACGACATTGTACTCAAAAATTCCTTCAGGTTTCTCTGGAATTCCACCAACGTACAAATGAATTCCTGATACTTCATCCAATTTACTTGCTCCGTAACCAGTAAGAATATTAATCATTCCAGGTGCTACCCCTAAATCAGGGATCAATGTGATACCTTTCTCTTCAGCCTTTTTATGAAGTGCAAGCACTGCATTTGTTGCTCCACCTATATGTCCACCTAAATCGATGGAATGCACACCAACCTCTACTGCAAGCTCTGCAATTTTTTCATTGAATGTATAAAAAAGCGCATTGATGACAACATCGACCCTTTTCATAATTTGTCGTATGCTATCGTCCTCATTTGCATCTAATCTGCACACTTCAATTTTGGCATTTTGGAGTCTTTCTCGGAACATATTTGCTTGTCCCACATCTAAATCACATAATAATACTTTTTCCACATTAGGACTTTTTACTAAATCACGTGCTGCTTCTTTCCCCATTAAACCTGCACCTAATACAGCAACCTTCATGTTGAGAACCCCCTATTATTTACGTGTCTATTTGTGCTCGTTGCAATTTCCCACTATAGTCGATGTAAATACTCTTCCACTCTGTATATACATCGAGTGCTGCAACTCCAGAATCTCTATGTCCATTACCCGTCCCTTTCGTCCCTCCAAATGGCAAGTGAATTTCAGCACCCGTCGTTCCTGCATTGACGTACACAATTCCTGTGTCTAGATCACGCTGAGCTCTGAATATCTTGTTTACATCTTGAGAAAAAATAGAACTAGATAACCCGAATTTCACCCCATTATTCACTTCAATCGCCTCTTCTAACGAGCTAACTTCAATGAGCGAAACAACCGGACCGAAAATTTCTTCTTGTGCAATTCGCATATTCGGAGCTACATCCGTGAATAATGTAGGCGCATAGTAATTCCCTTTTGCTAAATCTCCTTCTTTTAGTATATGCCCACCAACGAGTAGTTTTGCTCCTTCTTCTTGTCCTATTTTTGTATAGGAATGAATTTTCTCAAGTGCTTGTTTATTAATGACAGGACCGATTTTAACGGCTTCATCTAAGCCATCCCCGATTGTTAAATTTTCCATTTGTGCAAGCAGCATGTTTTCTAAATCACTCTTTACATCTTTATGCACAATCACTCGACTACATGCCGTACAACGTTGACCCGCTGTTCCGAATGCACTCCATAAAATACCCTCTACTGCAAGATGAAGGTCTGCATCATCCATTACGATAACTGCATTTTTTCCACCCATTTCAAGTGATACTTTCTTTAAATGACGACCTCCGAGCTCTGCTACTTTACTTCCTGTTTCTGTAGAACCTGTAAACGAAATAACTTTCACATCTGGGTGCTCTATCATTGCAGTACCGACTTCTGAGCCAGAACCAAACACAACGTTTGCAACTCCTGGTGGTAATCCGACTTCCTCGAAAATTTTCGCCATTTCATAAGCCATCATGGGTGTTTCCGTTGCAGGTTTCCAAATGAATGCATTACCCGCTACAATTGCAGGGAATGATTTCCACGTTGCAATTGCTACTGGAAAATTCCAAGGTGTAATAAGCCCAACTACTCCGATAGGTGCTCGGACGCTCATCGCAAATTTATCCGCAAGCTCAGATGGAGTCGTTTCTCCAAATAGCCGACGCCCTTCTCCTGCCATATAAAAAGCCATATCTATTCCTTCTTGTACTTCTCCTCGTCCTTCTTCTATCACTTTTCCCATTTCTTTCGTTAAAACTTGCGCTAAATGTTCCTTCTTTTCTTTCATTAGTCTACCAATTTCATATAAATAATCTGCTCGTTTTGGAGCTGGTACAAGCGCCCATTTCTTTTGCGCTTTCACTGCAGCCACAACCGCTAAATCCACTTCTTCTTTTGTAGACATTCTAACTTCCGCTAATCGTTCCCCGTTCGCTGGATTCAAAACTGCTGTATATTTTTCTTGTCCAGCCTCTTGCCATTTTCCATCAATAAAATTAGTTAACTTCATCTGTTTACCTCTTTTCTTATTCATTGAAAATGCTTACATTATTAATACATTCTATAATCTCTATTGAATCCCTTTAATATTGCGAAACTTTTTCTTTTGCTTTTCGTATACATTATTAATTCAACCAAGGAGGAAATAAAACATGAATAATCACGAAATTGACTACAAATTATATGGTGACGACATGCAATTTGTAGAAATCGAATTAGACCCACAAGAAACTGTAGTTGCTGAAGCAGGTAGTTTAATGATGATGGAAGATGGCATTTCCATGGAAACTATTTTTGGCGATGGTTCAAGTTCTTCCAATAGTAGCGGACTAATGGGAAAATTAATGGGTGCAGGTAAACGTATGCTTACGGGCGAAAGTTTATTCATGACTACATTTACAAACACTGGTAGTGGGAAAAGACATGTTTATTTTGCTTCTCCGTATCCTGGAAAGATTATTCCGATGGATTTGAGCAAATATCGCGGCAAAATTATTTGCCAAAAAGATGCCTTTTTAGCAGCAGCTAAAGGAGTTTCCGTTGGGATCGAATTTCAACGTAAGCTAGGGGCTGGATTTTTTGGTGGAGAAGGATTCATCATGCAAAAGTTAGAAGGTGACGGTTTAGCTTTCGTTCACGCTGGTGGTACCATTCACCGAAAAAGCTTACAGGTAGGAGAAGTTTTACGAGTAGATACAGGGTGTTTGGTTGCGATGACTTCTGATGTGGATTACAATATCGAGATGGTAAAAGGAGTAAAAACGGCACTGTTCGGTGGAGAAGGCTTATTCTTCGCAACACTACGCGGACCAGGTACTGTATGGATTCAATCGTTGCCATTTAGCCGTTTAGCTAGCCGCGTGTTTGCAGCTGCTCCTCAAACTCCAGGCGGTGGCTCAAGAGATGAAGGAAGTATCACAGGTGGACTATTCAACCTTTTAGGCGGGAAGTAATAGAGAAGAAAGGTACAAGTGACTGCTTGTACCTTTTTTTGTCGCTTTGGCAGATGTTTTGTCGTGTTGGCTGCGGTTTTGTCTCGCTTAGGCATATGCTGTAAATTCAATATGCAGTCAACAGTCCTTTCGACCTACAAAGGGTTTTCTTTTAGTTAGATATTGCTATTCGACTTGGAGAAAAGTTCTACTTTTGATGAATAGTTTGACGTACTCTAATGCTATTTTAGGCGTGCCCTTCTCTTTAATTTATACTCTATTATTCTTCGATATCCTCCAAATTGTTTATGATTTATAGACCCTCCCTTCATATACTAGTAAAAAGAACAATGGTGTCGTTTTTTAGCATTTTATTGTTCTTTCCAATAGCGAAAAGGAGGTGTTTGTGATGAAAGCTTCTTTAGGTAGTTGGATTGGCTGGATAGGAATTGTGCTGGCAATTGTAGGGTTCTTCTATTATCCATTATGGTTTGGTGGAGCTGCAGTAGTATTAGGCTTATTCGGTTTAACATTCCCTCAAAAATTCCTAGCTTGGATTTCCATTGTACTTGGAGCAATTGCATTCTTTCTTCCCATGTTGCAGTAACTGCTGGCTAATATATATTAAAAAGCTCGAGAAGTATTAACACTTCTTCGAGCTTTTTTGTATTTTTATTTACTTGCTTGATAAGCGTCCAAGAATTCTTGTACTTTTGCCGCATCTGAAACTAAGGAAAAGCGCCAATAAGAGAGGAAAAATTACTTATGATGGTTGGCTTATAACAACGTCATGCGATGCGTTATCCACCTCGTTTAAGACTTACCTATCTGTTTATTGTGCATAACTTATCGGTGGTTAAGCATATAAGTAATAGAGTTGCAGTGATGTATGCTGGAAAAAACATCATCGTCTCACTACAAGTAAACTTTCTATCTTGAGAATTGGTTGCTTTCACTGGCAATTTGGTTGCTCTCGTGCTGATTTGATTGCTTTCAGACTAGAACTAGTTGCTTTCAATGANCTAATTGGTTTCCCTAAGCCATTTACTGGATGCACGCAATAGAAAAACTGGCCAATATTTTGTTTGTTAGCGGATCCGCCCTGATAAGTATGCATCTCAGTTTGTCGTCTCACTCCAAGTAAACTTGTTATTTTAAGAATTGGTTGCTTTCATCGGCATTTTGGTTGCTCTCGGATTTGATTTGATTGCTTTCCGAATAGAACTGGTTGCTTTCACTAACAATTTGGTTACTCTCGGATTTGATTTGATTGCTTTCCGACTAGAACTGGTTGCTTTCAATGACCAATTAGTTGCTCTAAACCATTTACTGGATTTAAACATTCGAAAAAACTGTATAAAATTTTGTTTTTTACGAGTCAACGCGGATAAGTAAGCCATTTATGTGGATTTTCGCTGCAGGCGTCGACTCCTACCGAGGCTAACAGGATGTTGGTCACGAAGGCGTTGCCACACGATGTGGCGCTCTTAGCCTTTGTTCCTCGTGAGCAAATGAGCCACCCCTACGTCCGCCTAAGCGGCGGTGAAGGCTCATCGCTTACCCGGTGGAAAGGGTACGACTGCAGTGAAAATCCTAGCGGTCACTAGTCGACGCACTACCACGCAGTATCCCTATTATGTACGACATTACATTTATATCGTTGCCATTTGCTAAATCGGGCCAGAGACAGACACTTTAGCGCCTTTGTTCTGTTACTGAGTCAGCGTGGCTATAGGAAAAGCAGAAGTTATACACATGTTTGTGGACAACTTGTTATTAACTTTATTAATGTGCATGATAATTAACTATATTATTGATTTTTCTATGTGTATAACTTTATCCACAATTACACAAAGTATGAATAATGTCGAAATATATTTGAAGATAATTGAGTTGTAATGGATGCTATGCTAAAAAAAGGCATAAAAAAAGACACCCCTTAAATTCAACGGTTTAGTAGGTGTCTTGTAGAAAAGATATAATTTTTCTCAATAGATTGGTTAAAACTACTTGGAAATTATGAATAGACGATTAATGAGCGTCGGCAAATTTCATTTTCCAAGAGAGATATAAAATCAATAGAGAGTTTCAGCTCTTTTGCCCGTTTATAAGACTCTAATAATAATTCATCTGACATTTTACTCATTCTAATAACACCTCCTAATTATTTTAATCTCACTAAAATCTATTAAGAAAAATAAAAAAGAATAGTTTTTTCTATAATCTAAATTTAACAAAAATTATAGTTAAGAACAACCGTTCTATTGTCCACAGGCAAAGGTGGATAACCTGTTAGCAATTGTTAATAAGTTTACCTAAGTGGTTACATAGCGGTTGATATTTTGTGAATAACTTTATCCACAAAAGTAAATAACTCGAATTTTGTCGAAACATTTTTATAGAAACAAGCTACATATTAGATTCTAAATTAATCTTCTTGTGCATAAAATGCATTGGTTGTTACATTTATTAACTTTTTTCTATAAGTCTAACTTATAATGGTAAAATTAATGTGTATGCGTAGTGCTTATCCACAAGAAAGATATTATCCTTTCTTGCTTGTGAATATAATTTAAGTTATTCGCGATTTTTATCCATTACCTCTTCATCCGTATCTTCTACATCTTCTTTATCTACGTTTGTATCTTCTACTCCATCGTCCTCATTTTCAACATCCACATTTAAATCTACATCTTCTTCTACTGGATCATTCAGATCATTATCATCTGGATCGTCACCACAAGCGGCTAGTAATCCTACTGAAAGAAAAGTTGCTGCCCCGATTTTCCACCATTTTTGTCCTGCGATTGAATTCGTCGTCATCTTAAATTCCTCCCACTTATAGTTTTTGTTCTGCCGTACTAAGTTAGTATGTACCCCTTATTAACTGAAATATAAACTTGTCCAATGTACCATATGCAAAATAGGATAAAACTTACAGTTATAATTTGATTCATTATATAATAGTTCGGTTATTGTTTGTTTTAATGGATTTTATATGGGAATGAAATGTTTTTTTTATCAAAATCCGAATAATATATTGTGAAATTGATAAATGGTATGTATAATTTAAATTTATAAATGAGATTGGTGGTGATCCTAATCAATTCATTAGACGTCAACGAAACGAAGAAAAAGCTTTCGCATCTTTATAATGATTTATCGAAGGAACTTTTTGGATTTGGTACTTCACTGTTGAAAGTGACGATAGAGAATAATGTGATCACGTTTCAAGCCAAACATCGACGTGCTCCTAGGTCAGCTGCTTTAGAGGGGGAAGCTCCCAGCTTGAAGCAGGAGGTCGATTTTCATATGTCGCTTTTGTTTAAAAAGAAATTGAAGCAAAAGTTAGAAAAAGAAATGAATTGGAAAATTGAGGCTGTACTTAGGGATTATGATTCTACGACGCAACTAGCATTTACCAATATTGTAATAAACGATTAGCTTTTGGATTTCATACTCGGATTTATCTGAGAGAACGCCAAAAAATATAACCATTGGGATACATTTCTCTTTGTTTACAAAGAAAAGATGATCTTAGGTAGACTTTAATGTTCTATTTAAGATTGTCTTTTTTTCGTTTTTTAACACATACTAATAAAAAAATGGAGGTTTTACAAATGAAAAAATTATTGAAAAGTATTTTAGTTATGTCAGCTTTAACATTAGTCCTCGCGGCTTGTTCTTCAAAGGAAGGCTCAAAAGAGGAAAAGGAACCGGAAGCGGAACTTATTGTTTCAACTTGGGGATTCTCGGAGGACTTCTTCCGTGAAAATGTGTATGCACCATTTGAAAAAGAGCATAATGTCAAAATCGTTCTTGATACTGGAAACAATGCAGATCGTTTAAATAAAGTTCGTCAAGGAAACTCAGATGTGGATGTCATTTTCTTATCTGATTACTATGCACAGCAAGGTGTGGCAGAAGACCTTTTTGAAAAAATTGATAGTAGCAAAATTTCAAACTTAGATAAAATATATGATGTGGCAAAAGCTCCACTTGGTGAAGGCTTTGGACCAGCTTATACAATTGCACAATTTGGGATTGCTTACAATGCAGATGAAGTGAAACAACCGATAACAACTTGGAAAGATCTTTGGAATAAAGATTTAGCTAACAAAATTACAATTCCAAGCATTACATCTACTACAGGACCTATGTTCTTGGATGCTGCTTCTAAGATTAGTGGAAGTAAAGAATTTAATGAAGATCAAGCATTTGCCGAAATGAAGAAAATTATGCCAAACGTTGTGAAAGAATACGGACAAACTTCTGAATTCGTGAATATGTTTTCTCAGGGTGAGATTGTAGCAGGACCAATTATGGGAATGTACTTTGCTAGCTTACAAGAAGCAGTACCGAATGCAAAATTTGTTACACCGGCTGAAGGTGGATATGCGGTTATGAACACGGTGAATGTTGTGAAAGGTAGCGATCAAAAAGAACTTGCACAAAGCTTTATCAACTTTATGCTTAGCACAGAAGTACAGGAAAAATCTGCGAAAGCGAAAATCGATTCTCCAGTAAATACAGAAGTTGTATTGACAGAAGAAGAAGCTACAAATATGACGTATGGTGAAGAGCTCGTCAATAGCTTGATCACACTTGATATGAAATTTGTAAATGAGAAATCAAAAACTTGGATTGATCGTTGGAATAGAGAGCTTGTTCAGTAAGAAATGCGTAAGCACCTATGTCTGCCCCGACAGGCAAATGGGGGAAAGCGAGGAGGCGGCTCCACAGCCACCACAAGCGATTTTGTTTGCGACGAGCTTTGCGCAGGAGCAGCTTTTTCACATCTGACCCCGAGGGGCAAGGTGCTGGAGCTAGACAGTTACTAAGTAGAAAAGTTTATACTTCTTTTCTCTAAAAAAAAAGAGGTGTTCAATTATGAAACAAAAAATGATTCTTGATGTAGATACTGGAGTGGATGATGCAATTGGCATCATCCTTGCTGTAAAGAGTCGACAATTTGATGTGCTTGGCATCACAACGGTAAATGGGAATGTGTCCCTCGAAACAGCTACACGGAATACTTGTAAAATTCTAGACTTGCTAGATGAACAACATATTCCAGTGATTAAAGGGATGAACACTCCGCTTTTTAGAGAAACTTTTTTTGAGCATGCGGTTCATGGAGAAGACGGATTAGGTGGAGCATTGGTAGATATGGAACCTAAAAAAATGTCAGATGAAGGATTTGCACCTGATTTCATCATCCACTCGGTTTTAGGATTCCCTGGAGAAGTAACCCTTATTATGACGGGCCCATTAACGAACTTGGCGCTTGCTATTAAGAAATGTCCAGAAATGGTGAAGCATGTTAAAGAGGTTATTTTCATGGGCGGCGTCATCCAAGGTCCTGGAAATGTTACACCTACAGCAGAATATAACACGTACGTTGACCCGGAAGCAGCACGAATCGTATTAAAAGCTGGTTTTGAATCTATTACGCAAGTCGGACTGGATGTAACGAGGAAAGTGCTTTTGAAGGATGAACATATTGATGAACTTGAGAACGCAATGCTTGCTTCATATATAAAAGAAAGTACGGCTGATTATCGCAAAAGATACTTCGAGCGTAATAACATATCCGGCTGTGCGATGCATGATCCGTTAGCAGTAGCAGTGGCGATACAAAAAAGTCTAGTTGTGACAAAAGGATATTTTGTTGATGTTGAAACGAAAAGTGAACTCTGCGATGGACAGTTAGTTTGTGATTTTCAAAATAGGCTACAACAGCCTGCCAATTTAAGCGTGTGCGTCGATGTTGATGAACAAGCATTCTTTGATCTGTTTATTCGTATCATCAATTCGTAAAATCAACGATCAGGGGGGTTATTATGTCAAAAAAGTATATATATTTACTCCTTTTACCGGGCGTTCTATTTTTAACGATATTTATGCTCGTTCCTATTTTTATGACAATGGGGACAACTTTTTTTAGAGAAGACGGATTTACGGTAGAAGGTTATTTGCAATTTTTCAAGGATCCTTATTTCATGGGAATCTTATTTACAACGCTCCGTGTTAGTGTAATCACAACTATTATTAGTATTTTTCTTGGTTTCCCAGTAGCTTATTTTGTCTCTAAGATGGGTCCACGAAAAAAAGCATTTCTTCTTTTATTAACCATTTTCCCACTATTAACAAGTCCGGTTGTGCGTTCTTTTAGCTGGATGATTATTATTGGTAAAAATGGTGTACTGAATAATATCTTAACAGGAATTGGTTTGATAGAAGAGCCACTTTCTATCTTGTACACGCCGACAGCCATTATTATAGGGCTTGTCCATTTGTTCCTTCCTCTTATTATTATTACACTTGTTGGGGTAATGGAAAATATAGAACCTGATTTGTTAACAGCTGCGGAAAGCCTAGGTGCTTCTAAACTAGGTGTGTTTGCAAAAGTAGTCGTGCCTCTTTGCGTACCGGGACTTGTCATCGGAAGTATTCTTGTATTCGTAGGAAGCTTTACTGCTTATACAACTCCAGCTCTTCTAGGGGGCAAGCAGCGTGTAATTTCGACTTTCCTATACCAAAACGCTATCACGTTGAATGACTGGCAAGTGGCGTCTATTGTCGCAGTCATCATGATTGTAGTGACAGTTTTAGTTATTTCACTCATGAATGTACTTGCAAAAAAATTAAATCCGAGGGGGTAGAAGTGTATGCAGGAGAAAAGTAGAGGATTGGCCCTGTTTACATTCCTAGTATTTTTGTTTTTATTGGGGCCCTTGCTTATCATATCAATCACATCATTTGAAGGCGGCAATATATTAAAGTTTCCACCAGAAGAATTTTCCTTTAGATGGTACGAAAATATCTTTAAAGTAAAAATGTTCTTTATTACATTTAAGACTTCTATTTTCGTATCACTTGCGGGAAATTTACTTGCCCTTTTGCTTGGAATACCAGCAGCTTATGCGTTAAGTAGATACGATTTTAGAGGGAAGAATGTGTTGAATTTAATATTCGTTTCACCGATTTTAATACCAGGAATTGTTCTCGGTTTTGCCTTATTACGTTATGTTGTAGTTGCTTACGAGTTTTCAATTTACACAAGTCTATTCATCGGTCATACAATCATCATGCTTCCATTTGTTGTTCGAGTTATATCATCGAGTTTATCGAACTTTGACTTTTCAATCGAGGAAGCTGCTCAAAGCCTTGGATTAAGTAAGGTAGGGGCATTTTTTAAGGTCGTTCTCCCAAATATTAAATCAGGAATCATAGCAGCTGTCATGATCGCATTCTTGGAGTCCTTTAATAATGTTGATATTTCCGTCTTTATGACAGGTCCTGGGGTAAGTACCCTACCAATCCAAATGCTGACGTATGTTGAAAATTATTTTGATCCGACAATTGCGGCTATTTCCGTTTTACTCATGATTATTACAGCAATATTTATGTTTATGGTTGAACGGTTGATGGGTCTGTCTTACTTCACAAAACGATAAAGGAGGGCGATGAGTGATGTCTTTATTCACTTTAGAAAATATAGCAGTTTCTTACAATAAACAGCATGTATTAAAAGATTTTAATTTGGAAATTGAAAAAGGGAAGCTAGTCTCTCTTCTTGGGCCAAGTGGCTGCGGGAAAACAACGACACTCCGTTTAATTGCTGGTTTTTTGCAATCAGATGAAGGGAAGTTTTTATTCCAAGAGAAAGATTATACGAAAGTGCCGGTAAACAAACGAAATTTCGGCTTCGTATTTCAAAACTATGCGTTGTTTCCGCATTTAACGATATTCGATAATGTTGCTTTCGGGCTTAAATTGAGAAAAGTAGGGAAAGCGGAGATTGAAAAGCGCGTTATGAATGTACTTGATATCGTAAATCTTCAAGGTTTTGAGAAAAGGTACCCTAAAGAGCTATCAGGTGGTCAAAAGCAGCGTGTAGCAATTGCGCGTGCACTTGTTATTGAACCAGATCTTCTATTATTTGACGAGCCTCTAAGTAACTTGGATGCGAATTTAAGAGAAAGTATGCGAGTAGAAATCCGTCGTATTCAACAAGAACTTGGAATCACTACTGTGTATGTATCACATGACCAGGAAGAATGTTTTTCTATTTCTGATCAGGTTGCAATCATGAATAAAGGTGTTATCGAACAACTAAGTGATCCAGCTACTATTTACAAGTATCCATCAACAAAATTCGTTGCCGACTTTATTGGATTCAAAAACTTCATCGATTTTGACACTGTAGCAGAACGAGAGGGTCAAATAGAGCTTAAAAAAGGCGACTATACATTTGTTATTCAAAAGGATGGGGAAATGAAAAACATATCCGGAAAAACGGGCGCAATCCGTCCAGATAACTTGCAAATTCGTGCGAAAAGTGCTGCAGATCCATTGCCTCCAAATGGTCTTTTTGGGCAAGTTAACGTGACGACTTTCCTTGGTAGAAGCTATCAATACGTTGTTGAAACAGCTATTGGTAACTTTGTAGTCAATCAGGAAATGGCTCAGCCACTAAGTATGGGGCAGGAAGTGATACTGGAATTCCCTAAAGACGAAATGGTATTAGTCGACTAAGCGAGGAGATGTTTGCGTGAAAATTGATTTACTTATTACAGATGTACACGTATATAACAGCGCATTTAAAAAGTTTATAAAAGGCAATGTAGCCATTGTAGATAAAAAATTTTTATATATCGGCGACCGAGTACTTGAGACGTTCAAAGCTGCGCAAATTGTTGCTGGGGAAGGGAAGTATATGATTCCTGGACTCATTGACATTCATTTGCATATTGAGAGTACGATGGTGACACCTTCTACTTTTTCTTATGGGTTGATTAAGAATGGCGTAACGACTATTGTTCCAGAACCCCATGAGATGGCTAATGTATTTGGTTTACTAGGTGTTCAGGAAATGATTAAGGCGAGTAAAGATTGTGTTGCAGATATGTTTTATGCGATTCCAAGCTCTGTTCCTGCAACGTCGATGGAAACAACAGGTGGCTCGATTGAAATAGAAGATATGGATGATCTACTGCAAACGGAAAACATTGCATGCCTCGGTGAAATTATGAACTTTTATGATGTTATTTCGAAACCAGAAAGTAAAACAAATAAAATTCTCAATCACATCCGCAAGCAATATCCAGATCTTATTATCGAAGGACATGTACCAAAATTACTCGACCTTGAATTGCAGCGAATCATCTTTGCTGGTGTAAATTCTGATCATACGCACCAAACTGTTGAAGGGATGGAGCAGAGAATTGCTGCTGGTATGTTCGTTGAAATTCAAGAGAAATCGATGACTCGTGAAGTGGTTGATTACTTGATAGACATGCAAGTAGATGAGCATTTCTGCTTTATTACCGATGATATTATGACCGATGATTTTCGAAAAAGAGGTCAGTTGAATAACATTCTTAAAAAGGCTATTGGCATGGGTATGTCTCCAGAGAAGGCGATTTACGCATGTACATACACACCTGCAAAAAGGATGAAATTATATGATCGTGGTTCTATTTCGCCAGGAAAAATTGCAGATTTTCTTCTAGTGTCTAATGTAGAGAGCTTAGCGATCGATTGTGTTTATAAAAATGGAAATCTTGTTTTTGACGCTACCGAGAAATACGAACAACAAGTGATAGGTCGTCAATTTCCTGCTTCTTTCTATGAAAGTGTAAAACTTGAGCAGTTAGAGGTATCTGATTTTGATGTGAAAGTTCGAGCAGAAGATGGTTTACACAAGTTCCGCGTAATGAAGGTTCAGAATGGATCAACATTTACGGAAGAACTTCATGAAGAGCTAGACGTTCGAAGTGAATTGCTTCTTTGGGAAAAAAGTTCTTACGCAATGATTGCTACTTTCGAGCGGTATGGCAAGAACGGCAATCGCTCACATGGTCTCATTACAGGGGACATATTAAAAAAAGGGGCAGTCGCTACGACTTATTCACATGATAACCACAATCTTCTCGTTGTCGGTCGAAATAAGCAGGATATGCTTATCGCTGCTAATGAAGTAATCAAAGGTCAAGGTGGGATGTGTTGTGTCCTAGATGGTGAAATTCTTTCAACGGTGCCGCTTCCTGTAGGAGGTATCTTATCTGAAGCGCCGCTTGAAGTAATTGCAGATGAAGTGGAACACTTTACAAAAAATCTTAAATCTTTAGGTTACGATCACTACAACGTTATCATGTCGTTAAGCACGCTATCGCTTCCGGTGAGCCCAGCATTGAAAATTACAGATCAAGGCTTAATCCAAGTGAATGAAGGAAAGATAGTGCCATTTATGGTCGAAGAATAATAGGCGAACAGAACATAGCCGATTCAGCAATTATTGTTGAATCGGCTATTTTATATGAAGCTATTCCGTATTTATGATAAAACTCGCTTCCCTTTTTCATTCACAGTTTCTTCCTTCAAATAAGTATTCAATTTTTCCACATCCACACTGAAGATACGATCTTCTGTAATAGAGGGGATAAAGACTCGCATATCATGCCATTTTTCCAATAGGGAAGGGGACATTAGGTCAATGCCACGGTATTCGACTCCCTGCATTGCACATAATGCTTCAATCGCAAGCACTCGGCGTGCATTTTGAATAATTTGAAAGGCGTGTCGTGCGCCGATTGTTCCCATACTGACATGATCTTCCTGATTAGCAGAGGAAGGAATAGAATCCACAGATGCTGGATGGGCAAGTGTTTTATTTTCAGATACTAAGCTCGCTGCGGCATATTGCAAGATCATTGCACCCGATTGAAGACCAGGCTGCGGACTTAAAAAAGCAGGTAAGCCTTCGTTCAATTGTGGGTTTACAAGTCGTTCAATCCTGCGTTCGGAAACGTTTGCTAGCTCTGCAATGCCGATTTTTAAAAAGTCCATTGCAAATGCAATCGGCTGGCCATGAAAGTTCCCGCCTGATATAACAACTGCTCCGTCTTCAACAATCAATGGGTTATCGGTTGCCGCATTCATCTCGATTTCCAACTTTTCTTTTACATATGAAAGGACCTGCCAGCTAGCACCATGAATCTGGGGAATGCAGCGTAGAGAATAAGCATCCTGTACACGTTTCTCTCCTTGTTTTGTAACAAGATGACTTCCTTTTAACCATTCAAGTATGCGCTTGGCAACAGCGGTCTGCTCAGGATAGCCTCGTGCTTCGTGAATTGCAGGATGAAAAGCATCTGTGATTCCATGTAAAGCTTCCATTGACATAGCCGCGATCCATTCGCTTTGATAGGCAAGTGTTTCCGATTCTAACCAGTTAACAACTCCTTGAGCAGTCATCGCTTGTGTTCCATTTATAAGTGCAAGACCCTCTTTAGCTTCTAGTACAACTGGTTGTAGATTATGTTTAGCCCATATTTCATGGGAAGGAATATGTTTTTCCTCTTGCCAAACGAGCCCTTCACCAATAAGGACTAATGCTAAATGGGAGAGGGGAGCTAAATCACCCGATGCACCTAGGGATCCTTGTTGAGGGATTACTGGATGAATTCGGTTGTTTACCATGTATGCCAGTCGCTCAAGAACTTCCAGTCGAATACCCGAAAATCCTTTTAACAGCGCGTTCAATCGTAATACAATCATTGCACGTGATACCGTTTCCTCAAAAGGCAACCCCATACCACAAGCATGCGAGCGAATGAGGTGAAGTTGGAGTGTGCGAACATCACCTTCTTCAATACTTACATCACTAAATTTTCCGAAACCTGTGTTAATCCCATAAACTGTGCGTCGATCTTTCACTATTTTTTCTACTGCTTTTCTACTGTTAACAACTGCGTCTTTTGCTGTTTTTTCAAGCTTTACTTGTTCATTCTGATATAAAATGGCCCGCATATCTTCAAGGGTTAGTCCACTTCCTTTTAAACTAATCATTCTTCTTCACGTTCTTTCTTTGTAGAATTTCTACTTTAACCAATGACCTGCATCCCTTTTTTCCACACTGTTTTCACATGATTCACACCAAATAAATATTGTAGTTGTTGATAACTTTGGACGTTCCAAAGAACGACATCCGCTTGCTTACCAACTTCTAAAGAACCAACTTTATCCTCCATTTGAATCGCACATGCTGCATTATAAGTAGCGGCACATAAACTTTCAGCGGGTGTAAGTCGCATGGAAATACAAGCTAAATTCATCACGAGTGGCATGGAAGTAGTAGGGGAAGAGCCAGGGTTGCAATCGGTAGATATCGCAACTGGAACGCCTGCATCGATCATGGCTCTTCCTTTCGCGGCATCTTCTCGTAAATACAATGCAGTAGCTGGCAATAAACAGGCGATAACTCCTTTCTCCGCCATTGCTTGAACACCTTCTTCGGATGCTTTCAATAAATGCTCCGCAGAAATTGCTCCGACTTTAGCAGCAAGTTCTGCTCCTTGATAAGGTTCAATTTCATCGGCATGTATTTTCGGAATCAGTCCGTATAATTTTCCAGCTTCTAAAATGCGTTCGGATTGTTCCGGTGTAAAGACGCCGACTTCGCAAAAAACATCATTGAATTTTGCGAGCTTTTCTTTAGCAACTACGGGTAACATTTCATAAATAATGAGATTTACATATTCTTCTTCCCGACCTTTAAACTCTGTTGGAACGGCATGTGCTCCCATAAACGTCGGAACAATATCCATTGGATGCTCTTTTTGTAATCTTTTCATTATGCGAAGTTGTTTTAACTCGGTTTCTAAATCTAGACCGTAGCCGCTTTTGCCTTCAATAGTAGTAACGCCATGTGCTAAAAACGAATCCAGTCTTATAGTGGTTTGACGGACAAGTTCATCTTCTGTCGCATTACGGGTCATTCGTGTCGTCGCATGAATTCCTCCGCCAGCATTCATAATATCCATATAAGTTACACCTTCTAAACGCATTTCAAATTCTCGTTCACGGCTACCTCCAAATGCAATATGGGTATGCGGATCTACAAGCCCGGGGGTTACGAGATGACCCGTTGCATCGATAATGTCTGCTTCTGTCGCACGACTTGCATACTCCACTTCTAGCTCTTTGGTAGTTCCTACTGCTTGAATAATCCCATCCTCCAGCCAAACACTTCCATTTGCAATAATCGCTAAATCGCTCATTGCTTCTTTTATACGGGGACCTGTCACTTTATTTGCTAATGTAACAAGCTGTGCGGCATGCTTAATCCAAACTGCTTTTACCATTGCTGCTCAGTCCTCCCGTTTCATCATTGGAATGTGAATGCTTTTATTACGAGCCGTTTTCGCCGCATGCTCATATCCTGCATCAACATGGCGTACAATTCCCATTCCTGGGTCTGTCGTTAGCACTCGCTCTAGTCTTGCTCCTGCTTCTTTCGTCCCATCTGCGACTATTACCATTCCCGCATGTATGGAATAGCCCATTCCAACCCCACCTCCATGGTGAACAGAAACCCAAGTTGCCCCTCCAACTGCATTTATCATCGCGTTTAAGATCGGCCAGTCTGCTACTGCATCCGAACCATCTTTCATCGCTTCTGTTTCACGGTTAGGAGAAGCAACTGATCCTGAGTCTAGATGATCTCGACCAATGACGATTGGAGCTTTTAATTCACCAGAAGCGACCATATCATTAATAATCTTTCCAAAGCGTGCCCGTTCGCCGTAGCCTAACCAACAAATGCGAGAAGGGAGACCTTGGAACTGTATTTTTTCACGAGCCATTTTAATCCAGTTACATAAATGGGTGTTATAGCTAAATTCGCGTAAGATGACTTCGTCTGTTTTATAAATATCTTCAGGATCGCCAGATAATGCAACCCATCGGAAAGGTCCTTTACCTTCACAAAACTGTGGACGAATGTAAGCAGGGACAAAACCAGGAAAGTCAAATGCACGTGTGAATCCTTCGTCTTTTGCAACTTGACGAATATTATTCCCATAATCGAAAGTCACGGCTCCTCTATCCATCATGCCGACCATCGATTGGACATGTTTTGTCATCGATGCCTTAGAACGTTTTACGTATTCTATCGGATTACTATTTCGCAAGGCAGTTGCTTCTTCTAAAGACATAAAAGAGGGGATATAGCCATTTAAAGGATCGTGGGCAGATGTCTGATCTGTTAACACATCTGGGAAGAAACCACGTGCGATCATATTTGGTAGAATATCCGATGCATTTCCTATAAGTCCAATCGATAAAGCTTTACCTGCTTGTTTCGCATCTTCAGCTAATCGGATGGCTTCATCTAATGAATGTGTTTTCACATCTGTGTAGCGTGTTTCAATTCTTCGATCAATACGCGTTTCATCTATTTCAATAGCGATACATACACCGCCATTCATTGTCACTGCAAGTGGTTGAGCAGCTCCCATACCTCCAAGACCAGCAGTAAGTGTAATAGTGTGTTTCAATGAGCCGTTAAAATGTTGTTTAGCTAGTTCCGCAAATGTTTCATATGTTCCTTGAACGATTCCTTGTGAACCAATGTAAATCCAACTGCCAGCGGTCATTTGTCCGTACATCATGAGTCCTTTTTTATCGAGTTCGTGGAAATGCTCCCATGTTGCATAAGCTGGAACTAAATTAGAATTTGCAATAAGAACACGGGGGGCGTCTGCATGGGACTTAAATACAGCGACAGGCTTTCCGGATTGAACTAATAATGTTTCATCATTTTCTAGCTCTTTTAACGTACGAACGATGGCGTCGAACGCATCCCAGTTACGTGCTGCTTTGCCGATTCCACCATATACGACTAATTCATCAGGATGCTCTGCAACTTCTGCGTCTAAATTGTTCATTAGCATGCGGAGTGCGGCTTCTTGCAGCCAACCTTTTGTATTCAATTTTGTTCCTGTGTATCGGATTATTTTTTCATTTGCTTTCCCCATGTAAATTCCTCCTCCAATTCTTATCTCTATATTATCTAAAATTTCTAATAAATTAAGTGTTTTTGAGAAAAAAGTAAAAATTTCTCATCTGCTAATAGAATGTTTCATTAGCATGATAGAACAGTAAAATGGAATTATCCGAATTTTTGTAACTCTTTTTTAAAGTAACCGTCTGTTTATATATAGACAGGGAGGGAAGGAAAAATGAAAAAAGTGCTTTTCTATTTTCTACTACTCGCACTTTTAGGTTTACTTGTTGCATGCAGTGCAAATGAAGAAAAATCGAGTGTTTCTGAAATGGACATGGCAAATAATTCTGCTAGCTACACAGAAAAAGAGGAAATTGCTACGATGGAAGAGGAGGCGAGCAGTGCTGAAACTCCTTCAGAGACGAATGAAGAGCGTATGATTATTCATAATGCTATCATCCGAACGAATGTAAAAGAACTGGCACAGGCACAAAGTAATATGGAGCAGAAGGTGAAGGAATATGGTGGCTACATTGTTGAATCGAATGTATATAAGGAAGATGACGAGACGAGTAGAGGCCATATGATAGTGCGAATTCCAGAAAAGCATTTTGAACCATTTTTGTCCGATGCAGAAGGGGAAGCATCAAAAGTGCTAGAACGTAATGTTACTGGGCAGGACGTTACGGAGCAATATATAGATTTAACATCTCGGCTGAAATCCAAACGAGTAGTGGAGGAACGTTTACTCACGTTTATGAAAGGTGCAGAGAAAACAGAAGATTTATTGAAAATTTCTACTGATTTAGCAAAAGTCCAGGAAGAGATTGAAGTAATAGTTGGTAAGATGAAATATCTTGAAAACCAGTCTTCCTTTTCAACAATAGAACTGACGATGATTGAAAATAGGGTTATTATTCCCGGAATTGAAAATAATGATTTAAATACTTGGGAAAAGACGAAGAAACAGTTGGTTACAAGTACGAATGCTTTGCTTGCTGCAGGCTCCGCTATTGTAGTGTTTTTCATCGGTAATCTACCGGTCTTTCTAATAGTAGGTGTCATTGCATTTGCTGTGTATTGGATGATTAAAAGAAGACGACTAGATCAGAATAAGTAGAGAAATATAAAAGCACACTTGTTGATTAATCAAAATTATCCAGTAATTGGATTGTTAAGAGCGTGATACCACCCAAGGCACTCTAAGTATAGGTGGTGCTTTGGGATTGCTTTGAACTGAACGAATTCTACACCATTACAGAAAATTCTTGATGCGTAGGGATGGGACTTTGTCACATCCCTACGCATTTTTTTCGATAATCATATGGTCGTCGTTTGTCCGTCGCTCTCCAAAAGCACAGGTAATCAAAGTGCCAAAGTTGTTGGGAATGAAAGAATAGCTACTTTCCTATCTAAATAGTATGTGACCGACAAATATCCACAACAAGATAATCGAAAATGGTGAAGCAGGAAGTGACGTAGTCACTTCCTGCTTCACTTCTTCCGCGGTAACGATGTAGTGATTATTTTGTCCAAAGCGAACCGAAAACGTACAAGTGGAAAATGGGATCCATGAGCATTTCTTATTAAATTTCAATGGTGGAAATATATTAGAACACTTTTGGGGGAGTTTTCCACTTTCGAAAAATTAGCCAGACAACAACGAAAATACTAAAAGCTACAATTTCTAAAGAAACTATATACCAAGGAAACGGTCCTAAGAAATCTAGTAAACTACCATTAATCGGTTTTTCTCTTAAAAACATATAATTACCTTGAATAAGGATATTCAGTACAAAAATGAAAGGAAAGATGATATTTAAGACAACCATTGTCTTTATAACGCTTTTGAAAGTAGGTTGATAGCTTTTTACCCAAAGAATATAAAATGCGGTTAAAATAATTCCAATATGCACATAAAAGAATTGGATAAATTTAAAGTCTGGAAAATTTACGATAATAGAAGGAGTTAGCACCGCTTGAAGTGCACCTCCCATGCCGGCAAAAAAGATAAAGTCATACAGTCGTTTGCTGCCAGTCCATAAGAGGAAACACGAACAAAATAGGCTAATACTGCATAAATGAAGAGGGAGTGATTCACTTAAACTCCATATTCCCTCCAAGATCAATACAAGATGGTAGGAAATTTCCATTGCCAATAAAGAAAGCGCAAATAAACGTTCGAAGAGAAGTGTGTGGTTAAATGGACGAGCCAATACGTTTCTTACCATAAATAAGATTAATAAACAGATGAACAGCACAGCAATTGCGACTAAATGTTCGAGCGAAAACAAGACGAATGTATTCATAGTATTTTCCTTCACATTCTACCCCTCATTTCGTCTTCCCATCTTATTTGTGAATATATACATTGGTACTCGTTGGAACCATAGAGGAAAGTTCCAATACGTCATCATTATGCATCCGGATGCAGCCATGCGAAACTTCCTTCCCGATGGATGACGGGTCGTTAGTACCGTGAATACCATAATGTGGCTTGGATAAACCCATCCATAAGGCGCCAAAAGGTCCCCCGGGGTCCAGTTCCTTGTTAATGATAATGTAATTCCCTGTTGGGGTAGGTGTCAATATTTTCCCAACAGCAATCGGATATGTCTTTAACAATACACTAGCATCGTACAACTTCAATTGCCGCTTTCTAACGGATACATCAATCCATAGGGTCATGAAATCATCTCCTAATAAGTCTGCCTTTATAATATGGGAAGATGACGGATATGTGTGCGTGACAGTCATTTGACGAGAGTCACAAAACTTGTCCTATTGTTACAAGAAAAAAATTTCCATGTTCATGTATTGGACAATCATTCATATCCATATACTTTATTAATTAACTAAAGGAGTGAGTGAATGGCAAAACAAAAATGTAAAAAATGCGATAAAACGGGTGCTGGTACTTGTAAATGTAAGTAACGTGGATATATAATCCAATATCCATTTTATACTTATATGAACCTGAAAATTAATTCATACAAACAAGCCATTCTCTTAAACTAGAGGATGGCTTGTTTGTATGAAGGAACCTTTTTTAGAAAAAACAATAAAATATATCTTGCAGGTGATTGTAAAAGGAACCTGTTAAAAAAACAACATTTGTCGTATGAAGGGATTAGTTCATCTTTTTCAATCAGCCAAGGAACGTTGATTAACCTCAATAGCTAATACAAAAATGAGCTGATTGCTAAAAGTATTATGTATCATAAACTCTCTTCTTTCATACTATGTATAAAATAGAGCCCTGAATGGAGGGAATGGATGGATATTTTAAGTAAGGTGAAGAGCTACCGCGAAGAGGAAAATCAGTTGAAGTGGGAAGGCAAGTTCGAGGAATATTTAGACATGGTGAAAGAAAGACCGGAAATTGCCCAAACTGCTCATTCACGTGTTTATAGTATGATTAAGAGCTCCGGTTTGACTGAAAGAGACGGGCAAAGAATGTATCACTTTTTTGGAAAAGAAATATTTGGGCTTGAAACAGCACTTGAACGACTTGTAGAAGAATATTTTCATCCTGCAGCCAAGAGACTAGATGTTCGTAAGCGAATTCTATTACTGATGGGACCTGTGAGTGGAGGGAAGTCTTCCATTGTTACTTTGTTAAAACGTGGACTGGAGCAATATTCAAGAACGGATGAAGGGGCTGTATACGCCATAAAAGGCTGCCCAATGCATGAAGATCCCCTACATCTAATTCCACAACATTTACGCGGAGATTTTGCAGAAGAGTTTGGTATCCGCATTGAAGGTAGCTTATCTCCACTCAATACAATGCGGTTGGAAAAGGAATATGATGGACGTATCGAAAATGTTTTGGTAGAACGAATCTTTTTCTCAGAAGATAAACGGGTTGGAATCGGAACTTTTACGCCGTCTGATCCAAAATCACAAGATATTGCAGATTTGACTGGAAGTATCGATTTCTCGACGATTGCTGAATTCGGTTCGGAATCCGACCCAAGGGCATATCGTTTTGATGGGGAACTAAATAAAGCGAACCGTGGAATGATGGAATTTCAAGAAATGTTAAAACTGGATGAAAAATTTCTGTGGCATTTATTGTCCTTGACGCAGGAAGGTAATTTCAAAGCAGGAAGATTCGCCTTAATAAGTGCGGATGAGTTGATCGTAGCGCATACAAACGAAACGGAGTACCGTTCATTTATATCCAATAAAAAGAATGAGGCACTTCACTCTAGAATTATCGTTATGCCGATTCCATATAATTTGAAAGTAAGTCAAGAAGAACGAATTTATGAAAAAATGATTAAAGAAAGTGATATGACCCACGTCCATATTGCACCGCATGCACTAAGAGCAGCCGCTATTTTCTCTATATTAACAAGATTGGAAATACCTAAAAAACAAGGCGTTGATATTGTTAAGAAGATGCGACTGTACGATGGTGAAAGTGTAGAAGGGTTTAACGAAATTGATCTGGAAGAATTAAAGAAAGAATCGTTAAACGAAGGTATGAACGGGATCGATCCCCGTTATGTGATCAATCGAATTTCTTCCGCCATCATTCGTAAAGAAATACCGTCGATCAATGCATTAGATGTATTACGTGCTTTAAAAGAAGGTCTAGACCAGCATGCATCTATCTCGCAAGAAGACCGAGAGAAATACATGAACTACATCGCAATTGCCCGAAAAGAATATGATGAAATTGCGAAAAAAGAAGTGCAAAAAGCGTTCGTCTATTCGTATGAAGAGTCAGCAATTACACTAATGAATAATTATCTCGACAACGTAGAAGCATTTTGTAATAAAAACAAAATGAGAGATCCGTTAACGGGAGAAGAGATGAATCCGGATGAAAAATTAATGCGTTCGATAGAGGAACAAATCGGTATTTCTGAAAATGCAAAAAAAGCATTCAGAGAGGAAATTTTAATACGACTTTCTGCATATGCACGAAAAGGAAAACGATTTGAATACAACTCTCATGAACGTTTACGGGAAGCAATTCAAAAGAAATTGTTTGCGGATTTAAAAGATGTTGTAAAAATTACGACATCTTCTCAAACGCCGGATGAATCGCATCTGAAGAAAGTCAATGAAGTCATTGCGAGACTAGTAGATGAACACGGGTATAATACGACGTCTGCAAATGAATTACTACGTTACGTTGGTAGTCTGCTCAATAGATAAATATAAAAAAACAAGACTGATGGTAGCTATTAGTCTTGTTTTTTTATACACATTGGCAATAACTTTGACACTCTGGCATAAGATAAAAAATAGGTAGGTGTTGATGAGAGTGAGTGAAAAAGAAGAAAAACAATTTGTTATCTCCCAGGAAAACTGGTCTCTCCATCGAAAAGGGTACCAAGATCAACAACGTCATATGGATAAAGTAAAAGAAGCCATTAAGGATAATTTGCCAGATTTAATAAGTGAAGAAAGTATTATTATGTCAAATGGACGAGATGTAATTAAAATACCAATCCGCTCTTTGGACGAATATAAAATTCGTTACAACTATGACAAAACAAAGCATGTTGGCCAAGGAGACGGTGACAGCCAAGTAGGAGATGTAATTGCTAAAGGCTCGGATGAAGGAGAAGCTAACGGTCAAGGGAAAGGAAAACAAGCTGGAGATCAAGCGGGAAAAGATTATTATGAAGCAGAAGTAACGATTGGTGAATTAGAAACCGTTTTGTTTAAAGAGATGGAATTACCGAATTTACAGCAAAAAGAACAAATGGACATCACGACCGATAAAGTGGAATTTAATGATATCCGGAAAAAAGGTCTAATGGGGAACATTGATAAGAAGCGGACGATCATTACCGCTATTAAACGGAATGCAATGAAAGGCAAAGCAAAAATATCACCAATCCATAATGACGATTTACGTTTCAAAACATGGGATGAAGTGGTTAAACCTGAATCGAAGGCAGTCGTTCTTGCGATGATGGACACGAGTGGCTCCATGGGGGCTTTCGAAAAGTATTGTGCTAGAAGTTTCTTTTTCTGGATGGCAAGATTTTTACGCACGAAATATGAAACAGTAGAAATTGAATTTATCGCCCATCATACAGAAGCGAAAGTAGTGTCAGAAGAAGCGTTTTTTTCAAAAGGTGAAAGTGGAGGAACTATTTGTTCATCCGCCTATTTAAAAGCATTAGAACTTATTAAGCAAAAATACAATCCCGCTCGTTTTAATATTTACCCGGTTCACTTTTCGGATGGAGAAAATATGACAAGTGACAATGAAAAATGCATGAAGCTTGTCAATGAACTGATGGACGTTTCTAGCATGTTCGGATACGGTGAAGTAAATGCACATAGCAGGTACTCCACGCTTATGAATACGTATAAAAAAATTGAGAATCCAAAGTTTCGCCATTATGTCCTGAAGGAAAATCGGGATGTTTATCAAGCGCTCAAGAGCTTATTTCGTAAATACGAAGCTTCACGTTGAAATGGAAGGGGGTCGTTGAATGGATACAAAGCTTCATCATGCAATTGCCGAGATAACAGAAATAGCATCCGGTTTTGGACTAGATTATTTTCCGATGCGGTATGAAATTTGCCCTGCCGATATTATTTATACATTTGGTGCTTATGGAATGCCAACCCGTTTTACGCATTGGAGTTTTGGTAAGCAATTTCACAAGATGAAAATACAGTATGACTTTGGATTGAGCCAAATTTACGAGCTCGTTATTAATTCTAATCCTTGTTACGCATTTTTACTGGACACAAATAGCTTGATCCAAAATAAGCTAATCATAGCCCATGTGCTTGCGCATTGTGATTTCTTTAAAAATAATGTTCGCTTTTCTAATACACGACGAGACATGGTAGAAAGTATGACAGCGACAGCTGAGCGAATTGCAGATTATGAAATGACATATGGCAAAGAAGAGGTAGAAAGCTTTTTAGATGCCATACTCGCGATTCAGGAACATATCGATCCTTCCATCATCCGACCTAAACTGCCTGACTATAACTTGGATGAGGAAGAGGTAGAGTTTGTAAGAAAAACACCTTATGATGATTTATGGGATATGGATCGACCGACGAATGGTAACCACTTAACTATTCCAAAAAGAAAGAAGTTCCCTCCTAACCCAGAAAAAGATTTATTGCTATTCATTCAAGAATTTAGCCGAGAATTAGAAGACTGGCAACGAGACATTTTAACGATGATGCGGGAAGAAATGCTTTACTTTTGGCCACAATTAGAGACAAAGATCATGAATGAAGGCTGGGCATCTTATTGGCATCAACGGATTTTAAGAGAAATGGATTTGACAACGGATGAGACAATTGAATTTGCAAAGTTAAATGCAAATGTTGTGCAGCCTTCTCCAACGAGTATTAATCCGTATTATTTAGGATTGAAAATCTTTGAAGACATTGAAAACAGGTATGATCATCCAACAGAAGAAATGAAACAGTTAGGGATAAAGCCTAACTCAGGAAGGGAAAAAATATTCGAAGTACGGGAAATTGAATCGGATATTTCCTTTATACGAAACTATTTAACAAAAGAACTGGTGAAGCGAGAGGATTTGTACTTATTTGAAAAGAAGAAAGGCAATTATGAAATTACCGATAAAGACTATGAAAATGTTAGAGATCAACTAGTTTCGATGCGTACGAATGGAAGTTTTCCTTATATCGTAGTGGAAGATGGTGACTACGCTAGAAACGGGGAATTGTATTTAAAGCATGGATATGAAGGAACGGAACTTGATCCTCACTATTTAGAAAATGTACTTCCTTATATTTATCAACTATGGGGCAGAAATGTGCATATGGAAACGGTCGTAGATGATAAGCCGACTGTCTATGCATACGATGGAAAAAAAGTATCCAAGAAAGCTGTTTAATAAAGAATGAGATCCTGATTTATTGGGATCTCGTTTTTTATGTATATACGGTTATTTAGGGATACTGCGTGGTAGTGCGTTGGATAAAGTGTTCGCTGGGATTTTCGCTGCAGGGCGGACGCTTTCCGCCGGGTGAGCGATGAACCATCCCCGCCGCTTAGGCGTCGTAGGGATGTCTCATTTGCTCACAGAGGAACAAAGGCTAAGAGCGCCACATCGTGTGGCAACGCCTTCGTGACCAACATCCTGTTGGCCTCGGCAGGAGTCGTCGCCCACAGCGAAAATCAACGGAAACTGCTTGCTTATCCGCGTCGACTCGTAAAAAACAAAATTTTATACAGTTTTTTCGAATGTGTAAATCCAGTA
>NZ_VDGG01000023.1 GCF_006861775.1 Psychrobacillus soli
CCCTAAGCCATTTATTGGAATCACCTAGACGAAATACTGCAGAAATTTTGTTTTTTGCGAGTGGATACTGATTAAGTAAGCGATCTCTATTGATTTTCGCTTCAGTCGGCAACTCCTGCCGTGGCCAACAGGATGTTGGTCACGAAGGCGTTGCCACACGATGTGGCGCCCTTACAGCGGATACTTCATCCAGCTCACTACCACGCAGTATCGCTATATTGCCCAACAATCTTTTATAGCTCCAGAGAACAAGCCACGAACACTTTTTATTTTGTTGTTTAAATAATCCTTTCAAAGCCTACACTAAAGTAAAAACGTTAAGGAGATTTAGTATGAAAGGTTTAGCGATCAGTACTGGTTTTGCAGCGGCAGTAGTTACAGTAATCATGTTTAAAATATTAGATTTTTTTCAATTTATCAAATGGGATCCAGTCGGTTTTTCAGATACTTTTAATGTTTTGAAGGATAGCAATGTGTTTATAAAATGGGGAATTTTGTTCCTCTTCGTATGGGCAGCTAGCATTGTTTTATACTACATTAGTCTGTTGTTTATGAAAATACCGGTAGCTATTACGAGCATCGCACTTGGGCTGCTAATAGCATTTGCACTGGAATGGATTATTCTAGATGCTAGTACAATCGAAAAAACGATAAAAAAAATGTCTATTCCCTTTATATGTATTGTTATCCTGGCTACGCGGTTTTTAATGGAATCTGCTATTTTCCATGCGCAAGATAAACCATTAAGCAAATGAAAATTTACCATCCTTATTTCGTATGATAAAATAATAGGCAGTGGTTATTTAGAAAACGAGATGAGGGGTAATAATGAAACTTGCTAAATTACGCAGAGCGTTAGAAGAAAAAGGGATTGACGCTTTATTAATTACAAATGGATACAATAGACACTATATGACAGGCTTTACTGGAACGGCTGGTGTTGCGATTGTTTCCAAAACCGACGCCGTTTTTATAACGGATTTCCGTTACACTGAACAAGCGGCAAGCCAGATACAAGATTTCCGTATTGTAAAACATGAGAAAACGTTAATCGAAGAAGTAGCAACTCAAGTTTCGGAAATGGGCATTCAATCATTAGGATTTGAAAAAGAGGATTTGACATACAGTAGCTTTGAATTGTATAAACAAGCTGTCAAAGCTGATTTAGTGCCACTAGCAGGATTAGTGGAAAAAATTCGCTTGATAAAGACCGACGAAGAGATTAGTATAATAAAGGCAGCTTGTCGTATTGCAGATGAGGCTTATGAGCATATCGTTACATACATAAAACCAGGAATGACAGAGCTTGAAGTGTCCAATGAGTTGGAATTTTTCATGCGCAAGCGTGGCGCAACTTCCTCTTCTTTTGATACAATCGTTGCTTCGGGAGTTCGTTCCGCGCTGCCACACGGTGTTGCATCGGATAAAGTGATTGAAGTTGGCGACTTTGTGACATTAGATTTTGGAGCCGTATACAATGGCTATATTTCTGATACGACACGAACAATTGCAGTTGGAGAGCCTAGCGAACAACTGAAGGAAATTTACCAAGTTGTTCTTGATTCACAATTACTTGCTTTAGAAAAAGTGAAACCGGGTATGACTGGTAAAGAAGCAGATGCAATTGCACGTGATTATATTGCTTCTAAAGGATACGGAGAAGCATTTGGGCATTCATTAGGGCATGGTATTGGTCTAGAGGTGCATGAAGGTCCTGGATTATCATTCCGTTCGGATATTGTGCTAGAACCAGGCATGGTCATTACGATTGAACCGGGTATATACTTGCCTAATATCGGTGGCGTACGAATTGAAGATGATGCACTTGTAACGGAAAATGGTTTAGAGAAGCTAACGCACTCGACAAAAGAACTATTAATACTATCTTAAAATTTGGAGGAAAATACATGATTTCAGTAAATGATTTTAAAACAGGCTTAACAATTTTAGTAGACGGTGTACTTTACCGCGTACTTGATTTCCAACATGTAAAACCAGGAAAAGGTGCAGCGTTTGTACGTTCTAAACTAAGAAACCTACGTAACGGATCAGTGAATGAGAAAACTTTCCGTGCTGGTGAAAAAGTAGAAAAAGCACAAATTGACAATAAAAAAATGCAATATTTATATGCAAGTGGGGATCAACATGTATTCATGGATACAGATTCTTACGAGCAATTAGAGCTAGGCGAAAAACAAATCGAGTACGAATTGAAATTCTTACGTGAAAACATGGAAATTCATGTAATTCAGTACCAAGGTGAAACACTTGGAGTAGAATTACCAAAATCAGTTGAATTAGAAGTAACAGAAACAGAACCAGGTATTAAAGGAGACACTTCTGGTGGTGGTTCTAAAACAGCAAAACTAGAAACAGGTTTAGTAGTAACTGTTCCATTATTCATCAACGTTGGAGATAAATTGATCATCAACACAGATGAAGGTTCATACGTTTCAAGAGCTTAAGATTAAAGCACAAGTAGCCTATCAGAGCATAAAAATAAGTAGCGGGTCTTTCCTCGATTTTATCGAGAGAAGGCTCGCTATTTTGTTTATGTTTAGGAAACTATAAAAATTAAGACATCTTGATAATTTTTTTCAAGTAACATAAGGTGGCATTCTTTACATTGTACGTGAGATAGAAATAATGCGTCGTAAAAAGCTTTATCAGGTGACGGCTGTGATTTTCGCTGCAGTCGGACGTTTTCCGCCGGGTGAGCGATGAGCCAGTACCGCCGCCTAAAGCGCAAATCAAAGGATATAACTTATTTATCAGTGTTGACCAGCTAAAAACAAAATTTTATATGGTTTTATCGAATATGTGCATCCAGTAAATGGATTAGGGCAACCAATTGATTATTGAAAGCAACCAGTTCTAATCGAAAAGCAATCAAATCAGCATGAGAGCAACCAAAATGTCGATGAAAGCAACCAATTCTTAAAATGCAAGTTTACTTGATGGGAAAGTATAGAGTTTTATTTGGAGAGTCTCACAATTTGCTATAATCTTTTTCATATTCTCGGATTTCCGTTCATATGTTATTCGTATGGAAGGGGGAGGCATTGTGGAACTTCACGATGTACTTCGAGTTGCGGGTATAGGCTTATTAATTGCTATTCTTCACTTGTTTTTCGAATCGACTGGTAAAAAAGAATTTGCTTTTTTCTTGTTTTTTGTTGGGTATATATATATGACAATCGAATTGTTGCGCTTATTAAGGTTATTTTTTTATGAGATTTCGTCATTTTTAGAATGGCTTCTTATGACGAGTTAACCAATGAGTGTATATGTTACGATTATTCTCGCATTTTGCTTACTGCTATTAGTAAAAGAAACGTATCCACGATTACATTCGATTATCTATACGATTTATGTTTTTCTTTTTTTAACGTATTTAGTGATGTCTATTGTAGTACCGTTTGTATCGCAGTATTTCTCCGTCGTTCCAGTTGCCCTACTACCCGTATTTAAATTACTCCTTTTTTCTGTGTTACTACTTTTTATCTCTCAAATTGTGGAAGAACTTCTTTTGGACTACGAATATACAAGCCTTGCAACAATGTTTACATTTACTACAAAAGCAATCATACTCCTCGCGTGGCTGCAACATATGAAGCAATTTTACGAAAAGTTTTTTTCTGTACTCGGATTACTTTCTTGAAGGAATGAACAGTGAATGATGGATGAAATGTTACAGACATTATTGCAGCCAGTGAAAGAAGTCATCCAAACATTTATGTATATTCTACTGTTTGGATTGGTGTTTGTTTGTTTAGAATGGTTGATACCAAAAAGTACACGACTATTTAAATTTTTGTTCATTATGATTATTTGTTTTTATTGTTTAGAACCCGCAATTCGAACATTAGATATGATTCAAGCTCTCTCCAATCAACTGGTCACGCTTTTTTTAGGAATGTATCCTTTATTAACGGCGGGAATAGCGATATCTGGGGGCGCGTTATTAATCACTCTATGGAATCCGATGGTGATGGTATTTGCTTCTTTTACGACGATATTAGCCGAAAAAGTGTTAATACCTTCCATCATGGCAGCATTCATTTTCGATATCATTACCCGAATTCATCCGGCTACTTCTTTTTCGAAAATGTCGGACCTCATTCGGATGACACTAGTTGGGACTACCTCTATTATTTTAGTTTTATATAGTTTTTTTATGACTGTTAACGGGGTCTTCACATGGTCGGTCAGTGGTGCGGTTAGCGAATCAGCAAAACGACTAATCGCGAATAATATTCCATTTGTCGGATCTCTTTTAACAGAAAGTATTAGTACGATGAAAAGTTACTCATCTTCTGCTTCGGTTGTTACAGGTAATGCAGTGCTTTTTTCTGTATTAATCTTAGTATCGATACCGACGATTCAAACGATTTTAATCGCTTTTTTATACCGATTATTAGGAGCTATACTTGATCCTTTTATCGATGGCAATATTAGTGGTTTACTAGATGATATTGGTAGAACATTGTTCGTATTGTCCATACTTTCCGTTTTAATTGCATTTGCTTTCTTTTTTACGATTATTTTAACGATGCTTTTTGCGAAATTACTCATAAGTGTGAAAGGATAAATAAAATCGTTTCCAGTTTCTTGTTTGGTCTCTTGCTGATTGCAGTCGTTGGGGAACTTCTTTCGATATTACTAGAAGGTTCAGGCAGTGAACGGATAGACTTTCTCGTAAAAATTGCGATAATCTTCTGGATCTTGTCCTTTCTCTTCATATAAATAGTTTGTCTTGCATAAAGTATTGTATCCATCATGAAAAGAAGGGTGAAGCGTTATAACATTCAAACAAAAGCCCACTTTTCGTTTTGTTGTCATAAGTATTGCTGTTCTCATCATCAGTCTACTTTTTTCAGAAATGTTCTTTTGGAATGATGGAAGTAATGATCAAGATACAAAACTAGCTCCCAAAACAACAGAAGATTTAGGCTACATATTGGAGAAAATCAGTGGGGTTGGTCGAGTGGAAGTCTATTTTCATTATAAAGAGAGCACTGAAAAAACAACGGAAAGTGAAGTATCATTTTTCCAGTGGACAAGTGACAGTAGGGGGGACAAGGAAGAACTGATTGGAATACTAGTAGTAGCGGAAGGAGCGAGGGATAAACGCGTACAAAATAAATTGATCAAGACCCTTTCATCTGTTTTGCAAATAGCTCCACATCGAATTGTGATACAAGAAATGGAAATGGAGGATAAATAATATGAATATAAAAAAGAGATCAGTATGGTTTTTAACTTTAATCAGTTTAGTAGCGGTAGTGACGGTTTTCTACTTATCGGATCGCCCATCCCCTTTTGATGGAATCGCCCTATTTTCCAATGACACTTTAGAGGATGTTGAATTAGTTGAAACATCCTCTACGAATGAAGAATCATTTGCTTCTCACAGTAATGAATTCGAAGAGATGAGAATGGAAGTGCAACAAAAACGAAGTCAACTTCGGGACACATTAACATCAAAAGTCGGTTCGAATGATTTTACTACAGAACAAAAAGATGCAGCGTTTAACGAAATTGAAGAATTAATTAAAATAGACTCCACAGAAGCGATGTTAGAGCTTGTCATTAAATCACTAGGTTATGATGATGCACTTGTACGCATCGAAGACAAGGATGTCTTAATAGATGTTGTTGCGAACGAACAATCTACTAAAAAAGCTTCGGATATCATTTACGCTGTAAAAAGAGAATGGCCACAAGCGTATAATGTCGAAGTAAAATTCAACGGATTATAAGAAAAAAGTGCCTTTTGTGGGCGCTTTTTTTCATTCTTTCACAAGATTTCCTACCTAGCTATTTCAAATTATCGTAAAAACGTCTAAAATGGGTAGAGTAAGTATTAATAATGTATATAAAAGGGAGATAAGTAACATGAAAATCCAAGAAATCAGAGAAATTATTAAATTGATTGATCAATCCTCATTGGACGAATTTTTATATGAATCAGATGGTACGAAAATTAAATTAAAAAAGAATGACAAAGGAACTGTGACAACAGTTGGACAAACATTCGAAAGCTCTTCTGTAGTGGAACAACCAAAAATTGTAGAAGTACAACCAGAGCCTGTAAGTGAAGTAAAGGAAGAAGTAGTTGTGACGGAAGTGAAACCAGTTACAGAAGATCACTCACTACATAAAATTACCTCTCCAATGGTTGGTACATTCTATCAATCCTCTTCCCCGGATACGGCAGCTTATGTAGAAGTAGGCAGTAAAATATCGACCGAGTCAATCGTTTGTATTGTTGAGGCGATGAAACTATTCAACGAAATTGAAGCAGAAGTAGAAGGCGAAATCGTAGAAATTCTTGTAAAAGACGGCCAATTAGTTGAATATGGTCAACCGTTGTTCCTCGTAAAAGGAATATAAATAAACAAAAGACGAGGAAAGGGGTTATAAAGAATGAAAAAAGTATTAATCGCCAATCGTGGTGAAATCGCCGTTCGTATCATCCGTGCGTGCAAAGAGTTAGGGATTGAAACGGTCGCAGTATACTCTGAGGCAGATCGCGAAGCCCTTCATGTCCAAATTGCAGATGAAGCATATTGTATCGGACCAAGATTATCAAAAGATTCGTATTTAAACTTTTCGAATATTATTAGCGTAGCGAAACTAACTGGTTGTGAAGGAATTCATCCTGGTTATGGATTTTTAGCAGAGAATGCTGAATTCGCAGAGCTTTGTGAAGAATGCGATATTAAATTTATCGGACCAACTTCTGGAGCGATTAGAAGTATGGGTATTAAAGACGTTGCAAAAGAAACAATGCAAAAAGCAGGTGTTCCAATAGTTCCGGGGTCAAAAGGAATTGTGGAAACAGAAGAAGATGCACTAAATATAGCGAGAGAAATCGGATTCCCCGTTATCATTAAAGCAACTGCTGGCGGAGGCGGTAAAGGAATTCGCGTTGCAAAAGATGAAGAAGACCTTATTAATGGGATTAAAATTACGCAAAAAGAAGCGGCTGCAGCATTTGGTAACCCAGGTGTATACTTAGAAAAATACATCGAAGTATTTCGCCATGTAGAGATTCAAGTACTTGCAGACGGATATGGCAACGCAATTCACCTTGGTGAACGTGATTGCTCTGTTCAACGACGTATGCAAAAGCTGGTAGAAGAAGCGCCCTCTCCGGCATTATCAGAAGAACTTCGTGCGGAAATGGGAGAAGCTGCTGTAAAAGCAGCACTTGCAGTAGGTTATGAAAGTGCTGGTACGGTAGAATTTATTTTCGATCACATCAATCAGAAATTCTACTTCATGGAAATGAATACACGTATTCAAGTAGAACACCCTGTAACGGAAATGATTACTGGGATAGATTTGATCAAACAAATGCTTCTCATTGCGTCTGGAGAAAAATTACCATACGAACAAAAAGATATTAAATTTAATGGGTGGGCAATAGAATGCCGTATCAATGCAGAAAATCCTGCGAAAAACTTTATGCCTTCTCCAGGGCTAGTAGAATTTTACTTGCCACCGGGTGGTCTAGGTGTCCGTGTGGACTCTGCAGTTTATCCAGGGTATAACATTCCACCATTCTATGATTCCATGGTAGCAAAACTAATTACGTACGGGGAAACACGAGAAGAAGCAATTGCTAAGATGAAACGTGCTCTTTCCGAATTTGCAATAGAAGGAGTAGAAACTACGATTGCTTTTCATGAAAAGCTCATGAATCATGAAGTGTTTGTATCTGGAGATTTTGATACGAAGTTTTTAGAGAAATACGATGTAATGAATTCATAAAAGGAGTGTTCTAAATGACAGAAACTAACGAACAAAAGTTTGTTCAAATGACTCCTGAAGGAAAAGAAAGCTTAGGAACAATTGAAATTGCTCCTGAAGTAATTACAGTAATTGCAGGTATTGCAACAAACGAAGTAGAAGGAATTGCTGGAACTCGCGGTAATTTTGCTGCTGGTGTTGTTGAACGACTTGGAAAAAAAGTCCATGGCAAAGGGATTAAAACAGAAATCACGAACGATGGATTGTTTATCGATGTCTATTGCTTAGTGAAATATGGCATTTCTGTACCTACTGTTGCAAGAGAAGTACAGTCACAAATCCGCCAAGCAATCGAGAATATGACGAGTCTTTCCCCGAAAGAAGTAAATGTTCATATTACCGGTGTGCAATTTGAAACAGCAGAATAATAAGAAAAGAGTCACCCCTCTGGTGGCTCTTTTCATTTTTTCTTTCTTCTCCTACGCATTATGGGGGGAAATATGCTATTATTGTTCTTTAGATAGCTACATTTAAAGGAGAACTTATTCATGAAACGAAGACAAGCAAGAGAGCTAGCATTGCAAGCACTATTTCAGTTAGACAATCACGAGATTTCCATAGAAGAGGCCATTGGGCATGTTACAGAGAAACAAGACCCATTTTTAACGCAATTAGTAACCGGTACGCTTGCGCATAAAGAAGAGATTGACGCTTCTTTAGTAGACAAATTAGAGAACTGGTCACTTGCTAGATTACCTAAAATAGAACGAACAGTTCTTCGTATAGCTGTATACGAATTATTATATACAGAGGAAACACCAGGAAAAGTAGTCATTAATGAAGCGTTGGAAATTTGCAAAGTTTTCGGTGATGAAAAGTCAAGTCGTTTCGTAAATGGTGTATTATCCAAATATAAAGTGCAATAATCTATATAAAATGAAGGAGCGTTAAACGTGTCAAATAATAAAATTGATGGCAAGCAAATTGCAAGTCAAGTAACAGAAAAAGTTCAAGAACGAGTAGAGCGTTTAAAAGAACAAGGTGTCACACCTGGATTAGCAGTTGTTTTAGTTGGAAATAATCCAGCTTCCCAAACATATGTTAACAACAAAACGAAGACATGTGAAAGACTGGGCATGCATTCTGTCATGATTGAACTAGAAGAAAATATTACAGAACAAGAACTACTAAAACATGTAGAAACGTTAAATAATGATAAAAAAATCCATGGTATTTTAGTACAGTTACCTTTACCGAAACAAATAGATGAAGATCGCGTTATTGCAGCTATTTCTCCTCTTAAAGACGTAGACGGTTTTCATCCAGAAAGCGTTGGTAAAATGATGATTGGTCAACCAACATTCCTTTCTTGTACGCCGTTCGGTATTATGAAACTTCTAGAATACAGTGATGTAGAAATAGCAGGAAAACATGCTGTAATTATTGGGAGAAGTAATATTGTTGGTAAACCGATGGGGCAACTATTATTACAAAAAGATGCAACCGTAACGTATTGCCATTCCAAAACGAAAGATTTACATACATTTACAAAGCAAGCGGATATTTTAGTAGTTGCTACAGGTCGTGCGAAAATGATTGATGCAAGCTTCATTAAAGAAGGCGCAGTTGTGATCGACGTTGGTATTAATCGTGATGAACACAATAAGCTTTGTGGCGACGTTGATTTTGCATCTGCACAAGCAGTTGCTTCTAAAATCACGCCAGTACCGGGCGGGGTAGGCCCAATGACGATTGCTATGCTAATGGAAAACACATGCTTAGCGGCGGAAAATACCCTTATCAACTAATAATGCTAAAAGCTGTTTTTCTACAGAAAGACAGCTTTTACCTTGCCAATAGTCTGAGGAGTTGTTTCGTTCGTGACATCACATACATACTTAACTGTAAAAGCGTTAACTAAGTACATAAAAAGAAAATTTGATGCAGATACGCACTTGCGTGATGTGTACGTAAAAGGGGAGCTTTCCAATGTGAAAGTCCACTCAAGCGGGCATATTTATTTTACGTTGAAGGACGAGGCGGCAAGGGTCACATCCGTCATGTTTGCGATGAATGCCAGAGCGCTCAAATTCACTCCGGAGAGTGGGATGAATGTACTTGTTCGTGGAGATATTAACGTATTTGAAGCAGCAGGACAATATCAACTTTACGCATCTAGTATACAACCGGACGGCATTGGAGAACTTTTCCTCGCTTTTGAACAATTAAAAAAGAAATTAGAACAAGAAGGATTATTTCACCCAAGCCGCAAAAAAGAAATTCCGGCATTCCCTAAAAAAATCGGGGTCGTTACTTCGAAAACTGGTGCAGCAATACGTGATATATTAACCACTTTAGAACGCAGGTATCCGATTAGCGAAGTAGTTGTGTTTCCGAGTATTGTACAAGGTCCCCAAGCGGCACCTTCGATTGTCAAATCGATTGAGCAAGCAAATAGTTTACGTTCCATAGACGTACTCATTGTTGGACGAGGTGGAGGATCCATTGAAGATTTGTGGGCATTCAACGAAGAAATAGTAGCAAGGGCAATTGCAAATAGTGAGATACCAATCATTAGTGCTGTTGGACATGAGACGGATACGACGATTGCGGATTTCGTTTCTGACTTGCGTGCCCCTACCCCAACTGCCGCTGCAGAAATGGCTGTTCCAAGTAAAGAAAATTTAATGAAGAACATTTTATCCTATCAATCGGCTTGTTTACATTTTGTATCCAAAAAACTAACGGATGAGAAAAATAGATATAAGCGTGCGATTGAATCTCCCGTGCTTGCAACTCCTGAAAAGTTATATCGTCCTTTTATAGAGAGATATGTCCGCGCGGAGCAGCAATTACAAAGAGAAACAAATCGTTTGTACCGAGATAAGTGGCTTCATTTCGGTCAAATGCAAAATAGATTGATGCAACTTTCTCCCCAAAAGCTAATAGACCAGCATTATAAATCAGTACAATCTATTACAAACCAACTGAACCAAGTGGCCTTTTCAACTTATGAAAAGCATCAACAACAATTTATTGGATCTATTCGCACGTTAGAAGCATTAAATCCATTAAAAATCATGGATCGTGGATATAGTATTACGTATAAAGATGGAAAACTCGTGAAATCAGTCAACGATGTTAGGCTAGGCGATTCTATCGTTGTCACACTATCAGATGGTCGTGTCGAAGCGATCGTAGAGCAGGTAGAAGTGAAAGAGAAAGGGGACTAAAATTCATGACAAAAAAAGAAATACCATTCGATGAAGCAATGCTACAATTGGAAAATATCGTTCGCCAACTGGAACAAGGGGATGTACCACTAGAAAACGCTATAGAATTGTATCAAAAAGGCATGGAGCTTTCGAAACTTTGTAGTGAAAAATTACAAAGTGCAGAAAAGCAATTAGTCTCTTTCATGGGAGAAAAGACAGAAGAAGTTGGTAATGCAAATGAGTAATGAATTACAAGCTTTCATCCAAACCAATCAGCCGATTATTGAACAAAAACTTGCCGAGTTAATACAAGAAATTCATGCCCCTAAAAAGTTAAAAGAAGCGATGGCATACTCGCTTCAAGCAGGTGGGAAAAGAATTAGACCATTGTTTACACTTGCAGTATTAGAAGAACTGAACATAAAAAGTGAAGACGCAACAATTGTGGCTTGCACGATTGAAATGATTCATACGTATTCCCTTGTTCATGACGATCTTCCAGCAATGGATGATGACGATCTTCGACGAGGAAAACCAACAAATCATGTAGTTTTTGGAGAAGCACTTGCTATTTTAGCAGGGGATGCACTTCTGACACTTGCGTTTGGAATAGTAGCACGACTTCCTGAATTAACAGCAGAACAGAAAATACAATTGATCGAACGACTAAGCTATGCCGCAGGAGCGGAAGGGATGGTTGGTGGACAAGTACTAGATATATTAGGTGAAGGCAAATCGTTGACACTTGATGAACTAGAAAAAGTTCATATAAATAAAACAGGGGCACTTCTTTCCTATAGCATATTAGCCGGTGGAATTATAGCAAATGCTTCGGAAGAAATTATGAAAGCGTTACAAACTTATGCATTTCATATAGGTTTGGCATTTCAAATTCAAGATGATATTTTAGACATCGAAGGAACTTCAGAGCAACTTGGAAAAACCGCTGGAAAAGATGTATTAAGTGAAAAAAATACATATCCTTCAATCTTAACGCTAGCCGGTGCGAAAGAGCAGTTGCAAAAACAGTATGAATCAGCGATAGGCGCATTAAAAGAAGTGAATATGCATGAAGGTCTTCTTGTAGAATTTGCTAATTATATTACAAAAAGGTCGAACTGACAGCGTAAAACTTTGTTTTAATGCCGTTTATTGATATTATATTAACTAGTTGTAAAGAAGGAAATCAAAAAAGAAGGTGTGTGATGGCAATGGATTTAACTTCAATTTCTAGCCCATCCTTTTTAAAAAGTTTAGATAATGAACAATTAAAGGAATTAAGTGAAGATATTCGATCGTTTTTAATAGAGAAATTATCTGTAACGGGTGGTCATATTGGACCGAATCTAGGCGTTGTCGAATTGACAATTGCACTTCATAAATCGTTTAACAGTCCAGAAGATAAATTTCTTTGGGATGTTGGGCATCAAGCATATGTGCATAAAATTTTAACAGGACGAGCGGATCAGTTTGATACACTACGTCAATTTAAAGGGCTTTGTGGTTTTCCTAAAAGAATTGAAAGCGAACATGATGTGTGGGAAGCAGGGCATAGCTCCACATCCCTTTCTGCTGCAATGGGAATGGCGAAAGCGCGTGATCTCCAAAACAAAAAGAACTACGTCGTACCGATTATTGGAGACGGAGCGTTAACAGGCGGAATGGCATTAGAGGCGCTCAATCATATTGGACATGAAAAAACAGATATGATTGTTATTTTAAATGATAACGAAATGTCCATCGCTCCGAACGTAGGCGCGTTGCATAATGTGTTAGGAAAACTACGTACACATGGTACGTACAATAAAGCAAAAGATGAATTAGAATATTTACTAAAAAAAATTCCCGCAGTTGGTGGGAAACTTGCAGGAACTGCGGAGCGAGTAAAAGATAGCTTAAAATACTTACTTGTGTCTGGTGTTTTCTTTGAAGAAATGGGCTTCACATACCTAGGTCCAATTGATGGGCATAGTTTCGAAGCATTAGAAGAGAACTTAAAAAATGCGAAGAAAATGAGAGGACCTGTTCTCCTTCATGTCATTACAAAAAAAGGAAAAGGTTATAAACCTGCCGAACAAGATAAAATTGGTACTTGGCATGGAACTGGTCCATATAAAATGGAAACAGGCGCTTTTGTTAAATCAGTAACTAAAGCACCGTCTTGGAGTGGACTGGTCGCAGAAACTGCACGTAAGTTAGCGCGTACAGATAAGCGCATTGTTGCGATTACACCTGCTATGCCAGTTGGTTCTAAACTAGAAGGATTTGCTTCTGAGTTTCCAAATCGGATGTTTGACGTTGGGATTGCGGAGCAACATGCGACAACAATGGCAGCTGGAATGGCAGCAGATGGGATGAAACCATTTTTAGTTATTTACTCGACGTTTCTTCAAAGGGCATATGATCAAGTGCTTCATGATATTTGCCGACAAAACTTGAATGTGGTAATCGGTATTGACAGATCTGGACTAGTGGGAGCAGATGGTGAAACGCATCAAGGTGTATACGACATTTCTTTTTTACGTCATATGCCAAACATGGTCATTATGATGCCAAAAGATGAAAACGAAGGGCAACATATGGTGAAAACGGCATTTGAATATTCAGACGGTCCGATTGCACTTCGTTATCCAAGAGGAAACGGATTAGGCGTGCCAATGGATGAGAACTTAAAAACAATTCCTATTGGTTCATGGGAAGTAATAAAAGATGGTACACAAGCTGTCATTTTAACGTTTGGAACGACGATTCCAATGGCTATGAAGGCAGCAGAACAATTGACAGAAGCGAATATTTCGGTCGAAGTCGTGAATGCGCGGTTTATTAAACCACTAGATGAACAGATGCTTCGAAGCTTGCAAGAGCGAAATATTCCTATTATTACAGTGGAAGAAAGTGCGCTTCAAGGTGGTTTCGGTAGTGCTGTTCTCGAGTTTTTCAACGAGGAAAATCTGCAAGCGAACGTAAAACGAATTGGAATTCCGGACGTATTTATCGAACATGGCGATGTTAGTCAATTATTAGAGGAAATTCATATTACGACAGAAGATATCGTAAAGCTAGTAAAGACTTCTGTAAATGAAGGTTCTAGGTATATTTCGTCATGACAAAAGTACCGAAAGAGCGTGTAGATATACTATTAGTAGAACAAGGTTTATTTGAAACGAGAGAAAAAGCAAAGCGTGCTATCATGGCAGGGCTTATCTATAGCAAAGAAGAACGCGTGGATAAACCAGGAGAAAAAATAGGAATCGATTCTGTTTTAACCGTGAAGGGTCAAGTATTGAAATATGTAAGCAGAGGTGGGCTAAAGCTAGAGAAGGCATTAGAACAGTTCGATCTTACCGTTCAAGACAAGATAATGTTAGATATCGGTTCCTCAACTGGTGGATTCACAGATTGTGGATTACAAAATGGTGTAAAGCATGCATACGCACTAGATGTGGGAAGCAATCAATTAGCATGGAAAATTCGTCAAGATCCGCGTGTAACTGTAATGGAGAAAACGAATTTCAGATATTCGACTCCTGCTGATTTTGGTGAAGGTCTACCATCGTTTGCCTCGATTGATGTATCATTTATTTCTTTAAAACTAATTTTTCCAACGTTAAAAACCATTTTGGTTCCAAATGGTGATGTAATTGCACTTGTAAAACCACAGTTTGAAGCAGGGAAAGATCGTGTTGGGAAAAAAGGTATTGTAAGAGATGCCAGTGTACATGTAGACGTATTAAATGATATTGCTAATTTTGCGGAAAACAATCATTACCAATTGATAAATGCCTCCTACTCGCCGATTACTGGTGGGGAAGGGAATATCGAGTTTCTGTTTCATTTAAAAAGTGTAAACGAGGGACAAGTTATCCCACATGAAATAGATTTTACAAAACTCGTCAGTGTTGCACATAATTCCCTCAAATAATTCGCGACTCTACAAGAGAGTCGCGTTTTTTCTTGTGACTTTTAAGGTGAAGTGCTAATGTATAAAGTAACTAGTATAAATATACAATGGGGTGACCGCATGAATAAAGGACAAAGGCATATACGTATTCGTGATATTATTGCCAATAACGAAATAGAAACACAAGACGATTTAGTCGACTTTTTAAAAAATACGGGATATAACGTAACGCAAGCTACAGTCTCTAGAGATATAAAAGAATTACATTTAGTGAAAGTTCCATTACCAAATGGTAACTATAAGTACAGTCTTCCAGCAGACCAAAGATTTAATCCAACCCAAAAATTACGTCGTGCTTTAACCGATGCATTTGTAAGTATCGACGGGGCAAGCCATTTTTTAGTCATGAAAACTTTACCTGGTAATGCACACGCAATCGGTTCATTAATCGATTATTTAGATTGGACAGAAATACTTGGGACGATTTGTGGGGATGACACCTGTTTAATCTTATGTCGAGAACAAACGGACAGTGAAATCGTTAAAAACCGACTCTTAGAGATGCTTTAACCTGGATCAGCAAAAATAAATGCTGATTCAAGTTAAGCCTATGGCGGATGTCACAGATTTTGAAAGGAGTTAATTGCGTTTGCGCAAATCAAAATCTGGACGCAATTACGCCGAGGTGTAATTGATAAAAAGAGGTGAAGATTGTTGTTAAAGGAATTATCCATTAAAAACTTTGCGATTATTGATGAACTAACCGTTAGTTTTGAAGAAGGGTTAACGGTATTAACGGGAGAAACTGGAGCAGGAAAGTCTATTATTATTGACGCTGTTCATTTATTATGCGGTGGAAGAGGTTCTCAAGAATTTATTCGTCATGGAGCAAAAAAAGCAGAATTAGAAGGATTATTTATCATTTCAAAACCAAAGCATGGTGTGTTCAAAAAAATGATAGATGTCGGGATCGACATAGACGAAGAGTCCATTATTTTAAGAAGAGATATTAATGATTCAGGTAAAAGTGTTTGTCGAGTGAACGGGAAACTTGTCACAATAGGTATTTTAAGAGAAATTGGCGCCTCGTTAATCGATATTCATGGCCAACATGAAAGTCAAGAACTGATGGATGACAAAGCGCATATCCATCTGTTAGACCAATTTGCGGGCGAAGATTTAAAACTCGTAAAAGAATCCTATAAAGAGCTATATACGCAATATAAAAAATGGAAAAAAGAACTTTCAACCTTAACAGAAAATGAACAACAAATCGCCCATAAAATCGACTTATATACATTTCAAGTAGAAGAAATAGAAGAGGCGAGTCTAGTCATTGGGGAAGAAGAACAGCTACAAGAAGAAAAAAAGAAGCTGCAAAATTTTCATAAAGTATTTGATAAAATGAGTAATGCATACGAATCCATTTTATCCGAATCAAGAGGACTAGATTATATCGGTACTGCAATGGCAGACCTACAAGATATAGCAGATATAGATAAAAACATGCAAGAACTAAGTGAAAATGTCTCCACTGCATTTTACATGTTACAAGACGCTGCATACCAATTAAAAAATGAATTAGATGAAATGGAATACGATAGCAATCAATTGCAACTTGTAGAAGATAGACTCGCTTTGCTCCAAACATTGAAAAGAAAATATGGTGCATCAATTGAAGAGATTCTACAATATAAGGAGCAAATCGAGCATAGCCTAGGACAACTAGTAAATAGAGATGAACAAATCCAAAAAATGGCAGAAAAAATAAATCAAATCGAAAAAGACTTAGAACTAGAAGCGAATGATTTAACGCATAAACGAAAAGTTGCTGCGAAACAATTAAGTAAAGCAATAATGGAGCAATTGCAAGAGCTTTACATGGAAAAGGCTACTTTTTCCGTTATGTTCCAAGATTCAGCGAAACCGACATATAATGAAAACGGGCTAGATGAGTTGTCTTTTTATATTTCCACCAATGTAGGAGAACCTCTAAAAGCACTAACGAAAATTGCTTCGGGTGGTGAGCTTTCTCGAATGATGCTTGCCCTTAAAAGTATTTTCTCCAAACATCAAGGTATTACGTCCATTATTTTTGATGAAGTAGATACAGGTGTAAGCGGGCGAGTAGCACAAGCCATTGCTGAAAAAATTTCCGGTATTGCTACTAATTCACAAGTATTATGTATTTCTCATTTACCGCAAGTCGCAGCAATGGCGGACCAACACTTGATGATTAAAAAAGTAGTTAACGGCAATCGTACATTTACGGTTCTAGAAGAAGTAATCGATGACAAACGTGCCGAGGAACTAAGTCGCATGATGTCTGGCGCCGAAATTACAAGCACGACATTCCAACATTCAAAAGAGCTGTTAAAATTAGCAAAAGATCGGAAAAAAATATTACGAAATGTGTGAAGACCTGTTCTTATAGGTCTTCATTTTTTTTACCAGACATAGCCGCCTGCGCTTTTCTTTATTATCAATTATTTACCTCACATAGAGTTCTTTCTGCGGGACATAGTATTTGTATAGGAGGTGAAATATGAAAAAAAACTATCGTAAATGGTCGCTAATGCCAATACTTTTCGCCGCATTATTCTTTGCGAGTAATCCTACTTTTGCACAGCAAACCTCTGTTGTTCCACTTGGTCAATCGATTCAAATTGATCTTCAATATGGTGCCGTTTTCCTCAGTCATGATGTTATGCTTACAGATGAAGAATGGTTACGGGCTGGTGATTCCATTCACCAAATAAACGACCAAACGATAACGAATGTAGAAGATGTAAAAAAGCACGTAAAAGATAAAGAACAAATTAGTATTCAGTATGAGCATAATAAAAAAATGCATACAAAAGAAATTACTTCCGAACAAACATTGAAACTTCTTCCATTTTTACGAGATGCGACAGAAGGAATTGGCACATTGACTTACTTTGACCCTGTTACAAAAGAATTTGGAGCACTCGGTCATCAAATTGTCGACCATACGACAGGAGTAACTCCGAAATTTTCGGAAGGATCCATTTATTTATCTTCCATTGAACAAATAAAGAAAAGTATCCCAGGTCAACCAGGCTATAAGATCACTTCCCATGAGGCAGATACATCGCCAATAGGTGGTGTCGATGAAAACAATGTATATGGCATATTTGGTAAATTAGAGGATAACGCTTTAGAAAATATCCCATTGCAACAAGTAGAAATTGCAGACGTAGAAACGATAATGACAGGTGAAGCAATTATGCGAACATCCATCGATGGTGAAAAAGTACAAGAATTTTCGATAAATATTTCTTCGGTCGATGGACATCTTTTTCAATTCACTGTTACGGATAAATCGCTTATACAAAAAACAGGCGGAATTTTACAAGGTATGAGTGGAAGTCCGATCATCCAAAAAAATAAGTTAATTGGTGTGGTCACACATATGTATGTAGACAAACCTAAAAATGGTGCCGCGCTTGCCATAACTGAAATGATGAAAAAAAATCCATGAATATGATTATGCAGGGTAGGCCGCAATTAGGTCTACCCTTTTTCATCCAGTAAAGATACAATGAATACATAGAGAAATCGACAAAATTGTCGAAACAATTATTTAAATATCGAAAAAGGTAGAAACTGTAATAGGAAAGACTTATTTTTAGCAAAAATAAAGGAAGTAGTCTAAAAATAGCGAATAGTACTAAAGTCAAAAAATACAAAGGTGGATGAGTATGATGGAGAAAATTAAAATAGCAATTGTAGACGACAATAGGGATTTACTTCGGACAATGGGATCTTATTTTGATCAACATCCAGAAATAGAAGTTATCGGTACCGCAAGTAACGGGAAACTTTGTTTGGAATTATTAGAAACACAAAAACCAGACGTCCTGTTACTAGATATTATTATGCCTCATCTAGATGGAATTGCAGTACTGGATAGCTTACAAAAAAATAACCAATTGAACGGTATTCAAATTATTATGCTAACTGCTTTTGGTCAAGAGGACGTAATGAAGCAGGCGGTCGATTTAGGAGCATCCTATTTTATGTTAAAGCCGTTTGAATTTGATCGTCTTGTTACACAAATAAAACAAGTTGCAGGCAAAAAAGAATTTGTCCAAGACATTCCCGCGAAGTCAAATCCAGAAAAAGAAGCAGCACAAAGTAAACGTCTGATTGATCACATCATAACAAATGTCATTAAAGAAATTGGCGTGCCTGCACATATTAAAGGCTATTCTTATTTACGCGAAGCAATTCAAATGGTTTATACGGATGTTGAGCTACTTGGTTCTATCACGAAAGTATTATATCCAGAAATCGCTAAAAAATTTCAAACAACTCCATCCCGTGTAGAGCGTGCCATTCGACATGCTATCGAAGTCGCATGGAACAGAGGAAACTACGAAACTATTTCGAAAATGTTTGGCTATACGGTACATCATCTTAAGTCAAAACCTACCAACTCAGAATTTATTGCGATGATCGCAGACAAAATTCGTATGGAGAATATGGCTAGTTAATCGTTGGTATTACTGGACTTATTATAAATTATAAACCTTAACCAACGAATTATTGATTCGCTGGTTTTTTTATGTTTTAGAAATTATAAAATCGATAGCATGTGGATTATTCTCTCCCCACTGTTTTACATTCAATCTTATATAGTATTTCTTGTAAATAAAAACTAATAAATGGTTGAATACGACAAACCGGCCGGCAGATGGTGTGCTTTATCCCTATACAGCCTATTATTCATCATAACAAACGTCATTAAAGAAATTGGCGTGCCTGCACATATTAAAGGCTACTCTTATTTACGCGAAGCAATTCAAATGGTTTATACGGATGTTGAGCTACTTGGTTCTATCACGAAAGTATTATATCCAGAAATCGCTAAAAAATTTCAAACAACTCCAGCCCGAGTAGAGCGTGCCATTCGACATGCTATCGAAGTTGCATGGAACAGAGGAAACTACGAGACTATTTCGAAAATGTTTGGCTATACGGTACATCATTTTAAGTAAAAACCTACCAATTCAGAATTTATTGCGATGATCGCAGATAAAATTCGTATGGAGAATATGGCTAGTTAATCGTTGGTATTACTGGACTTATTATAAATATTATCTATCAATTTATAATAAAATAACTGGAATACAACCCCTAAAATCTATACGATGCGACTATAAAAGCCAATGAATTGATTCATTGGCTTTTATTTAAAAAAAACATTGACATAGAATGAACAGTCAAAGCAGCTCATGAGATGGCAATGTTTAAAGTATTTATTAAAAATCTAAATTACAAGCAGTTAGGGGTGCTTTAAAATTCTATATGCATTGAACAGTTGATAATGGCATCTCTTACTATAATCACGTAAGCAATTCTTTTTTTCAGGTGCAAGATCAATGTAAACAAAATACTTTTCTGTTGATATAAATAACTTTATAAAAATAGGCTTAATAAAAATTATAAGCCTTTACTAGAAAAACTGTTACTTTGTCTTTTTTTTACAGTAATATATAGGAGCAGACAATGATCAAAGTTATTTAAGTCTAATTTTGTTAATTCATGAATCTTTTCTAATCGATAAATTAAAGAGTTTCGATGAATATACAGATGGCGTGCGGCTTCACTTACATTCATTTTGCATGTACAATACACGAGAAAGGTAGAAGACAGCGTTTCATAGTTTTCATGTTCCATCAAGCAACTGAACTTTTCATTTAATTCTTCAAAAGAGTTTGTTGACAAATCGTTTAGTAACATTTCGAACTTGATAGATAGGTCTTCATAATGAAATACATTGTCTTCACCCGAGATTTTCTTTCCAGCAGATAACGTTTTTAATGCGTTGTGGTAAGAATCTTTTACGCCTTTAATGCCAGTATGGAAATCACCAACTGCAATGATCGTAGACAATTGATATTTGCTTGCCAAATGTTGTGTTAGTTTTTTTGTTTTATCCCCGATTTCCTTCATGAAAGTTTCATATGTCTGATGACAAGGTACGGTTTTTAAAACGGTAAATTGATCAAAATGTAAGCTGCCTATTAAACTTTCTTGGTCTTCATGAAAGAGACGATGAAGATATTCTACTAATTCAACCTGAATTTGTTGCAATGTAGGTCGATCTACGTTATCAATCGACAGGGATTTAACCTCAATCATTATGCAAATACGGTTCAAACTTAGATTGAAGCCTAACATTTTACCATAGTCTATAATATATTCCATGCTGCTTGTACTTTTATCAAAATGTAGTATGTGGTGAATTAATGTGTTTAAATTGCTGGTTTCAATCGATTTCATTTCTTTTCGTAATGCTTCGTGGCAGACCATCTCTATATGATTTTTAACAAGTTGAATATAATTATAGGTTTCAGAGTCTTCCTCGACTTTTCCTACGATACCTACCGCCCCTAAAACCTCTCCATTTAGGATAATCGGGATTGCAACACCCGGAAAAATATTAGGTAAATTGGATACATCCTTTTCGCTATAGTAGGTTAACTCCTTTGTTTTTATAACGCCTTCCAGTAATTTATCGAATATTCCGAGTCGTTTTGGATCTGTTACACCGATTAGAATCCCATTTTCATCTGAGATACTTACAGGGTAACCGATGATCTTAGTTGTATCTTCTGAAATTTTTTGAGCAATTTGTTTTAAAATCAATCATTTTCATCCTTCCTCTATCAAAATATGCAAGTGGCAATCTGTCCATAACAGTTTTAGCTAAATTGGCTATTGTGGTATCGACCTAATGCTGCAGCAAATATAAGGTCCAAAGAACTCTTTATTTCAGGTACATTGTGCGACAAGTTAAATGGAAGTAGTCCGAAGTGAAGTCTGTTCAAATATAGGCGGCTAATGAACCTATTTCTACTAAATACAAATTCAAATATCTACTATTTGTGCAAGTTGCACTATAGCCAATAGTAAATCATTTTGATTTATTGTTCAATATAACCGTAGATATAGCCAGATATATCAACTAAAATTAGCTCTACAGAATATTTATTCAAACTATTTTAATAGTTTTGATTATTCTTAATTTCAAGAAGGAGGAAAATGGTTTACTATTACTGAAAAATTCTCATGCCTCATCTATTGGAGAATTAATGCTCTTTATATGTAAAAAAACAGCATAAGTAAATTAAGTGTGTTGAACTAAAGAATCCTTTCAAACCTAATTAGGCGCAAGGGGTTGCCAACGTTTATTTTATATAGGTATTCATATGTTCAACAATATAGATGAAAAAAGTTGTTCATTTCTCAAAAATGAAAGCGTTGTCAAACCATCAGAGTAACATGACACTATTTACTAGGTGAAGGGGAGAAGACTATGACTAAAAAATTTGATGTGATTATTGTTGGCGGGGGCATTATGGCAGGTAGTCTTGCGTACAACCTGATGAAAGATGGTTATACAGGGAGCATAGGTATTTTTGAAAAAGATCGAGCGTATGAATATTCTTCTACACCCCGAAGCGAAGGTGGCATTCGACAAACATTCAGTACGGAAGTCAATATTAAAATGAGTCAGTATAGTTATCGAGTCTACAAGAATTTTGAAGAAGAGATGGCGATTGACGGAGAGCCTTGCCACATCGATTTTCGACAAGATGGCTATTTGTATTTATTGAACGACAGAACACTTCCGATTTTTAAGGATATTATGAAGATTCAAGAAAGTCTTGGAGTTCAAGCCAACTTGATGGATCAGCGGGAAACGAAAGACTTTTTCCCGGAACTGAATGTAGAGGATTTGACCGGGGCGGTGTTCGATCCGGATGCAGGGAATGCGGACCCGTACTCCGTGTTACAAGGATATATCAAAAAAGCCAGGCAAATGGGCGTTACATTCATTTACGAAGAAGTCGACACAATCGTAACTGAGCAACAGAAAGTGAAAGGCGTTATAACGAAAAATGGAGAAATGTATCATGCTCCAATCGTTGTCAACGCAGCGGGTCCATGGTCAGGAGAGTTAAGTAAAAAAATAGACATTGATATTCCTGTTCAACCATTGCGGCGCCAATTGTTTTCAATAGATACGACAATGAAATTTCAAAATACGATTCCATTTACGTTTGATCCTACAGGATTACACTTCCGTGGAGAAAGGTCGAAGATTGTAGTGGGGTGGGCGAATGATGTGCCCTTTGGCTATGATTTCCGACTAGAAAAGTCTTTTTTTGAAGAAGAAATTTGGCCAGTATTGGCTCATAGATCCCTGAATTTTGAGCAATTAAAAGTCGATGGTGGTTGGGCAGGTCTCTACGATTATAATCCGGTAGATCATAACGCAATTATTGGCGGACACCCGTCGATGGCAGGCTACTACGTGATTAGCGGATTTAGTGGGCATGGATTCCAGCACGCACCTGCGGCCGGCAAGGGTCTTTCAGAATTAATTCGTTTAGGAAAATTCGAGACAATTGATATGTCTGCATTATCTGTTGAACGTTTCGCGACAAAAAATCTTGTGTTAGAAACGGCTGTATTTTAAGTAGCCGCAAATATACTCATTTAATGTGAAGAAAGAGGAGGAGCTTATGATGAGATTAAAAGAAAAAGTAACGATCATTACGGGTGGTAGTCAAGGGATTGGGGAAGCTACTGCGAAGAAGCTTGGTGAACATGGCTCTAAAATTGTCATTGCGGATATCGATAAAGAGACTGGATTGAAAACGGTAAGGGACTTGCAAGCGCAAGGAATTGAGGCTATTTTTTGGAAAACCGATGTCAGTAATGAGCAAGATGTTCAAGATTTAATGCACGTAACGGTCGAGCAGTTTGGAGGGGTAGATGCCTTAGTCAATAATGCAGCGGCTACGATTCGTAAATCTGTGCAAGACACATCATTGGAAGAGTGGCAAAAAGTGATCAATGTCAACTTGACGGGTGCATTTCTTTGTTCGAAGTATGCCATTCCGAAAATGGAAAAACGGGGTGGTGGAGCGATTGTGAATATGGCATCTTGGCATGCCTATCGAACCATTACACGATTTGCCGCTTATGCTGCATCCAAAGGAGGCATGACCGCGTTGACAAGACAAATGTCCTTAGATTGTGGACCTTTAAATATTCGTGTCAACGCAGTTTGTCCAAGTACGGTAGATACGCCAATGTTGTATGAAACATTTAAAAGTTTGCCAGATCCGGAAGATGCGTTTCAACAAACGTTGGACTATCAACCTCTAGGTAGAATTGCTACTGGTGAGGACATTGCGAATGCATGTCTATTCCTTATTTCGGATGAATCGAATTATATTAGTGGGCATTCGTTAATGGTTGATGGCGGAACGTTTAATAAAGTAGCACGGCCATTGATGTTTGACTAATCAAGTTAATTCAACAATAGACAAGTTAAACTTATGAAAAGGAAAGGGCGATGAATAGAAAGTGTTGAATGCTGTGAATAGCCAATTGACTATAGAAGTGAAATTCCAATAGGGGGAGTTGTCCTAAAGTTATGAAAGAAAAACAAATTCATTTACCCAAACCGTTTGAATTATTTATCGTAATGGGATTGTTTTTGGCAATCATGTATTTTTCTCTTGCAGTGTATGAACTACCTATTCATCTGGCGTTAATAGCTGTCTGGTTTGTGCTGATTTTTCTCGGAATACGGATTGGACATACCTATGACAATTTACAAAAATCAATTGTCACAGGTATTTTCACAGGACTAGAAGCCATTCTCATTATTATTTTTGTCGGGACGTTAATAGGTTCGTGGATCGCTGGGGGAATTGTCCCGACGCTTATCTATTTCGGATTACAGATGATTCATCCAAGTATATTTCTATTGGCTACATTACTAATATGTTCGTTAACCTCTATTGCGACAGGAACTTCTTGGGGAACAGCAGGGACTGCGGGGATTGCGATGATGGGAATTGGTGAAAGTTTTGGTTTACCATTACCGCTCGTTGCTGGAGCAGTTGTGTCAGGTGCCTATTTTGGGGATAAATTGTCGCCGATTTCCGATTCGACAGTGATGACAGCTTCTCTCGCAAAAGTGGATCTTATTAAGCATGTTAAATCCATGTTATTAATCAGTTTTCCGGCACTTGTACTTTCGGGAATCATGTTTTTAGTGGCAGGCTTTTTCTTTACAAGTAGAGGCAATGATTTAAGTATCGTGATAAATAATATTCAAGCATTGAGCGCTAATTTTAACGTCTCTTGGTACATGCTCATCCCGATGGTCGTCGTCATTGTCATGTTGATGAAAGGGATACCTGCTATGTTGACCTTAGCCTTTGGTTCTGTACTCGGAATTGTATGGGCAATTGTTTTTCAAGGTATGGATGTCATTACAGCAATAGGGACATTGTATAGCGGGTTTGTTATCGAGTCAGGAGTCCCTTTTATAGATTTATTATTTAATCGTGGTGGAATTGAATCTATGCTAGGTGTCATTGCCATTATGATTTTGGCATTGGGCTTGGGTGGGCTAATGGAACAGGTTGGAATTTTAACTGTACTTACTATTATATTGTCAAAGTGGATTACGAATGCGGGCAGGTTAACTTCTTCAACCATTTTTGCAGCCTTTTTAGGGAATTTCTTTGGAAGTGCCGGCTATGTCTCTTTAATAACCGGGTGTAAGGTAACAGAAAAAAACTATGACCTTTTAAAGATTGACCGACGTGTTTTATCAAGAAACATGGAAACGGGTGGAATCCTAACGTCTCCCTTAGTTCCGTGGGCAGATAACGGAATCTATATGGCTGCAGTTCTGGGTGTGTCTACTATGTCTTATCTTCCGTTTGCCTGGTTAAATCTCGTAGGTCTAGCGATTGCTTTATTTTACGGGTTTTCTGGTAAGTTCATCTGGTATACAAAGGATGTCGAGGGCGAAGTCAACAAGGATAGAAAAAAAACGGTTGTCGTGGAGAAAAAAACTGAACAACCTGTTAGTTAGTATTGGGAGGGATTAAAAGTGACGAAAATAATTGATCTGAACTGCGATATGGGTGAAAGCTTTGGAGCCTATAAATTGGGGATGGATGAAGAGGTCATTCAGTTAATTTCTTCGGCCAATATTGCTTGCGGATTTCACGCAGGGGATCCGAATGTAATGGATCATACAGTGGCCATGGCTAAGGAATATAACGTAGGGATTGGCGTTCATATAGGATACCCAGACTTATTGGGATTTGGCCGGAGGGATATAGATATTTCACGCAAAGATTTAATGAATTATATTATTTACCAAATCGGCGCGTTAGAAGCATTCTGCCGAAAACACCAAGTGCAGGTACAGCATGTCAAAGCACATGGCAGCATGGGCAACATGTCATTTGTCAATCGAAACATAGCGGATGCGATAGTGGATGCGGTCCAAGAAGTGCTGCCAACTACAAAGCTATTTGTCTTACCGGGAACTGAAATTCATAAAGCAGCAGAAGAAAAAGGACTATCGCATGTGCTAGAAGTATTTGCGGATCGCGCTTATAACCGGGATGCTACGCTCGTGTCGCGCAAGTTACCGGGTGCCGTCATCAAAGATCCCCAGGAAGCTGCCGACAATGTATTAAGAATGATTCTTGACGGAAAAGCCAAGACCATTGACGGAGAGTTCATTGATATCAAAGCAGATAGCATCTGTGTGCATGGAGATACGCAAGGGGCATTGGATATTGTTCGGCATTTGAGAAGGTGCATTGAGGAGAAGGGGATCGAAATTGCGCCTGTAGGTCGTTGGCATGCGTAAGAAATAATCGATAGGACCTAATCCATTAGAAAAGGAGCATGCTCATGACGACGAATACAGCAAGCAGGACCCCGCTCTACTTACCGATGGGTGATCAGGCAATCATCATTCAATTTGAACACGTTATTTCTCTAGAGACGAACAAGCGTGTACAAACGATAGCTTATTTGATAGAAAGTAGTCAGATTGTGGGAGTCACGCAACTGATTCCTGCATTTAATAATCTAACCGTTTGTTATGATCCTGTCGTAATTGGGTTCGACGAATTAGTTGAAACGTTGAAGAAGTTTGAAGGGGACGACCTGGAACAAATTCAGATAAACAGCAAAACATTGCACATTCCCGTTGTCTTTGGCGGAGACTACGGGCCGGACTTAGAAGAGATTGCCGATCATGCGAAGTTAAGTATAGAGGAAGTAGTTTCATTGATTCAATCCAAACGTTACTTTGTCTATATGATTGGATTCATTGCCGGCTATCCGTATTGTGGTGATATTGATCCGAGATTGTCACTTCCAAGACGGGCAAATCCACGGGGAAAGGTAGAGAAAGGGACGATTCAAATCGTGAATAATTTAACGGGTATTTTTACGATGACTGCGCCTTCCGGGTGGCATATTGTTGGCTGGACACCTATGGAAATCTTCAATCCAAAATCAGATCCACCAAGTCTCCTTCAGGCAGGGGATTACATCCAATACATCCCTATAAGTGAAGAAGAAGCACAGCGGTGGAATCAAGATAGCCAGAGAGAGTGGGACCAAAAATGGAATATGTAAGCGTACTGAAACCGGGGTTATTGACAACCATTCAAGATTTAGGTCGTCCGATGTATCGGACGTTGGGTGTGTCTGCTTCTGGAGCGATGGATCCTTTGTCATTCCGTTTGGCAAATATTCTTGTCGGCAATGAAGAAGGGGAGGCGGCATTAGAAGTAACGCTTATTGGCCCTTATTTACAGTTTCATAACGATGGGGTCATTGCGATAACAGGAGGCAATCTTTCTCCAAAACTAAATGGGCAAGCGGTTACGATGTGGAAAGCGTTGCGGGTAAAGCAAGGGGACGAACTACGGTTCGGAAATTGTGTGGATGGTTGCCGAGCGTACATCGCTTTTGCAGGAGGCATTGATACACCAGAAATTATGGGAAGTCAATCGACATTTATTCGTGGAAACTATGGAGGCAAGGATGGAAGGGCGCTGAAGGCAGGGGATCGTCTGCCGTTGGGAATATCTTTCTACGGGGTGGACGATTTAACGGGTCGAAGGATACGCCCGGCGGATGTCCCAGATTTTACAACCGATCGTCCCGTGCAATTTATAGTAGGGCCACATGAACAAGAATTTACAGACGAATCATTTGCTTCTTTTTTGAATAAGCCCTATACCGTATCGAATGAATCAGATCGAATGGGCTACCGTTTACAAGGGCCGATCTTGGAACATGTCAACAGTCCGGATATTATTTCTGACTTTATTACGGTGGGAACAATACAAGTTCCAGGCAGCGGCCAACCTATTATTCATATGGCGGACTGCGGAACATCGGGGGGCTATACCAAAATCGGCGTAATTACAACGATTGATCTCCCCTATGTTGCTCAACGAAAACCTGGAGACAATCTAACGTTTCAACCTGTCGCAATGAAAGTAGCACAGCTGCAGTTGCGAAAACAAGAACGTTTTATCGCAGAGTTACGCCTTGTGAATAAAAGTATGACAAAACTCAGAGTAATTTAATATACGGGGAGTGTTGGTTGTGTTTAAAATGGCAGAAGTTCGAGAGATTTTCCAACTGTTCAATGATTCATCCGTTCAGGAATTTTTATTTGAACAAGATGCTACAAAAATTGCATTGAAAAAAGAGTTTGGCGCAACGCCAGCAACGGATACGGGGATTGCTGAAGGCTCCAATGCTATCGCGAGTTCGGCTGTTATCGTTCAGGAACGTTCAAATGAAGCTACTGTGGCAAGCCCGAAAGAGCTCGTAAATGAGACAGCTACTATGGTACGAGAAATTACGTCGACAATGGTCGGGACATTTTATTTACGTGAAAATCCAGAGTCAGATCCTTATGTGGAAATAGGGAAAAAAATTCAACCAGATGATGTAGTCTGTATCGTAGAAGCGATGAAGCTTTTTAATGAAATTGAAGCGGAAGTACATGGAGAAATTATCGATATTTTAGTGGAAGATGGCCAAGTCGTTGAATATGGCCAAGCACTATTCCTAGTAAAAGAATTGTAGTACTTGCCTATCGAGTTAGAAAAATAAATGGATAGGAGGAGAAGTGAGCATGTTTAAAAAAGTACTCATCGCTAACAGGGGAGAAATCGCGGTTCGGATCATCAGGGCATGTCGCGAACTTGGGATTGAAACGGTTGCAGTGTACTCGGAGGCTGATAAAGAGGCGTTACATGTACAAATGGCTGACGTGGCATATTGTATTGGCAAAGCAGCAGCGAAAGACAGTTATTTAAATATGAAAAGTATACTGAGCGTTGCCGCCGTTACAGGGGCGGATTCGATTCACCCGGGATACGGTTTTTTAGCAGAAAACGCTGATTTTGTTGAAATTTGTGAAGCGAGCCAGCTAACGTTTATTGGGCCGAGTGCGACGGCAATTCGAAAAATGGGCGACAAAGCTATTGCAAGAGAGACGATGCGTCAGGCAAAGGTGCAGACAGTACCAGGAACAGATGGACTGATTGATGACGCAGAAAACGTTATGGACATCGCAGCTGAAATTGGGTATCCCGTGATTGTCAAAGCCACCACTGGAGGTGGAGGCAAGGGCATGAGAGTTGCCTACGAAGAACAAGAATTAGTAAAAGCGATTCGACAAGCACAACAAGAGGCACAAACGGCTTTTGGGAATGCTAGAGTGTATTTGGAGAAGTATTTGGAAGAGCCGCGTCATGTGGAAATTCAAATTATGGCAGATCGGCAAGGAAACGTTATTTACTTAGGCGAAAGAGATTGTTCTATCCAAAGGCGACATCAAAAATTGGTGGAAGAAGCACCGTCACCGGCCCTCGATGACAAACTACGTAAAGAAATTGGCGAGGCTGCTGTTTTGGCGGCGAAAGCCGTTCGCTATGAAGGAGCTGGTACCGTTGAATTTCTTGTAGATAAGGATGGGGCATTCTACTTTATGGAAATGAATACGCGCATTCAAGTAGAGCACCCTGTCACTGAATTCATTACAGGAGTGGATTTGATCAAAGAACAAATTGCAGTCGCTGCAGGCGAGTCACTATCCATCCGTCAACAAGATGTGCAAATAAACGGTTGGGCGATCGAATGCAGAATCAATGCTGAAGATCCGGCAAGAAACTTTCTGCCGAGCCCAGGCAAAGTAGAGATGTATCTTGCACCTGGTGGAAATGGTGTTCGTATTGATAGTGCCGTCTACCCTGGATATGTCATTCCTCCATTTTATGACTCCATGGTTGCGAAAGTCATCGTTTGGGGGAAAGACCGGAAGGAAGCTATTAGCAGAATGACGAGAGCCCTTGAAGAATTTGTAATTACAGGTATTGAAACGACAATTCCTTTCCATTTACAGTTGATGAAACACGAAAAGTTCATAGAAGGAAATTTTAATACGAAATTTTTGGAACTACATGATCTAGAAATCGAAAAGAGGCAACCTGTTCTTAGTAAAGCATAAATATTTTCATAATGAAAAATCAAATTATTTCAAAATTTGGAGGAGTGTAAATATGAATAAAGTTAATGAAGTTACTAGTATTGAACAAGAGCGTCAATCACGCAAAGAAAAGCTAGCAGGAGCGTTTCGTTTATTCTCTCTATTTGGATTTGACGAAGGAAACGCTGGACATATTACTGTCAAGGACCCCGGCTTCGATGATTGTTTTTGGGTGAATCCTTATAATATGCATTTTAGCCAAATTAAAGTGTCTGATCTTGTAATGGTTAATCATGAAGGGGAAGTTGTAGATGGTAATAGAGAAGTCAATAAGGCCGGATTTACAATTCATTCTCAAATTCATCAAGCACGTCCTGATGTTGTAGCAGCCGCTCATGCACACTCTGTTTATGGAAAGTCATGGTCTACTTTAGGAAGATACTTGGATCCAATAAATCAGGAAGCTTGCGCATTTTATAATGATCACGGGCTGTATTCTGATTATACAGGAGTCGTACATCAGTTAGACGAAGGAGCTAGAATTGGAAAGGCCCTCGGGAACAACAAGGCCTGTATTCTTCAAAATCATGGTTTACTTACAGTTGGGGGTTCGTTAGAGGAGACCGTTTGGTGGTTTGTGAGCATGGAGCGTTCATGCCAAGTTCAGATGTTAGCTGAATCTGTAGGAAAGCCCATTTTAATAGCAGAGGATCATGCCAAACATACAGCTGCTCAAGTTGGGTCACCAGAAGAAGCAAAGCGCTGCTTCCAGCCTTTGTGGGAAAGAATTGTGAACCAACAACCTGACTTCTTAGATTGATATAAAGTTACCTACGAAATGAGAAAAACATAAAATACCCATTTAGGCTGCCGCAATGCCAAATTTTTTTGGTGTAAGGTAGCTTAATTTTTTGTTCCTAAGAAAGTCTATTATTGCTGAGAATTTAACGTACACAGACATTCGGTTATCAGAGCTTGTCGAGGACTAGATACACTCGTGATTTTTCAAAAGTATGCATTATTTCATCAGGTTGGAGAACTTCGTGAGTTTCGATATATTTTTGGGATTTAGCGACATAAATTCATATAAAAAGTTAAGATTAGGTCTTTTATCTTAATTAATGTGGCAGAAGAAACAACTAAACGTCTGTATTTAACAGTAAGCTTTTATCGTTTTTTGAGTAAGTTAGGTATTAATAAGGAAATTCCACTACCCTTCTATTTTTTTCGTACGTTAATCTGTATTAGACGTATAATAATGTTGGAAAGGAAGTGTGTACATGATGATTATTGAAAAAAATGATGAAATAACATTGTCAGAAGAGAATGGACGTGTTTTTATTGCGATAAATAACGATGGATATAACTTAAAAAAATTTGATGAATTAACACGCAAGCACACACGCCTGAAAGTATCTAATTTTTTGGCGTTGAAAAAAGCATTGGAAAATAAATCACATGATCCTATTGAAATAGGCAGTTGGATAGAAAGTATGGAGTTAGTAATAAGTGCAGATAAAATGGAAGCGTTCCTGACGATTTATGAATCACAAAATTACATCCAAGAAAATTTAGCAGAAATTCATACGAACATTCAGAAAGTATTACAGGAACAGCGCATTACTTATGGACATAAACCAATTGATTTACTAACTGTAAAGACAGGAAAAACATACATAGTTGCAAAAGGGTTACCTCCTCAAAAAGGAGAAGATGCGAAAGTGACCTATTTAAACCAAGCGGAAAAAAAGCCTCTTGTCAAAGACGATGGTAAAGCCGACTTTTTTGACATGAATTTTATCGTCGAAATAAAAGAAGGTTCCTGGTTAGGGGAAAAAACACCTCCTCAAAAGGGTGTAGAAGGCATAAATATATTTGGGGAGACCGTTCCTGCTGAACTAGGCGATGATGTTCCGTTAAAATATGACATGAAAAGTGCGTATGAAGTGGAAGAAGGCGGTAAAACTGTACTTCGTTCTAAAACAAAAGGTGTTATTGGAGAAGTGAATGGAGTGCTTTCTGTTCAAAAGCATCTTGTCATTGATGGAGATGTTGGGTTAGAGACAGGAAATCTAACATTCGACGGATCGATTCAAGTGAAAGGAACGGTTATGGCAGGGTATTCCGTTATCGCATCAGGAGATGTTTCAATTGAAGGAAAAGAAGGTGTAAATGCTGCGGAATTGATAAAATCAACAGAAGGAGATGTCTTCATAAAAGGGGGTATTTTCGGACGTAGTGTGACAAAAGTCGAAGCACACAAAAATATTTATATAAAGCATGCAAACGAATGTACTTTAGAAGCAAAAGAGAATATCTATATAGGATTCTATACACTCGGTTCTACTATTGCAGCGAACCAAATATTTCTAGATGAGCGCAAAGGGAAAATAATTGGTGGTAAAATGATGGCAATCAATTCTATCACTGCTGCATATTCTGGTAATAGCTTGGAAAGAAAGACGGAACTGATCGTCCAAGGGATTGATCGAAAAATATTAACGGAAAACGCAAAAGTAAAAGCGGAAGAAATGATAAAGTTGCAAGAGGAAATGCCGAAGTTGAGTGATCAAATTAGTCATTTCAAACAACTAAATAATACAATGACCGTTCAACAAATAGCGGCATATGAACAGACAAAGCAAAAGTACAACCAATTGCAAGTGGAAGTAAAAGAAATCGATGCCGAAATTCAACGAATATTAAAAATGCTACGCCAAACAAGTAGCTATCATATTCATATTACAAAAGAAGCAAATGCTGGGACGATCATTCAAATAGGTTATAAATCGTCTGTCCTATCGAGTGCAACAAAAGGGAAATTTAAAATAGAAAATGGGGAGTTAAATGTCTAATATACCTGTATATGCGCATCGTGGTGCACCAAATAGGGAAGTCGAAAATACAATGAAAGCTTTTCAACGAGCAATAGCACTAGGAGCCGACGGAATTGAATTAGATTTACAACTTTCTGCTGACGGAGTTGCTTTTGTAACGCATGATATTGACTTTTTTCGATTAGCTGGAAGTAATCGACGTATTACAGATATGAGTGCAGAAGAAATTTTACAGCTTAAATTGGGGCGAACGCTCACCCGTAAATTTTATTACAGCCGCGTTTTGACTTTCGACGAGTTTTTACAATTTGCAATTCCCGCTCGTATAAAATTGAACATTGAGCTGAAAGAATCGTTTCTAGGAAAAATAGAAAAAATTATAGAAGTTGTAGAAAAAACAAAAGGTATAGAAGATGTACATTTTTCTTCGTTCGAATTTAGCATATTGCAAACGATTCATGCGATGGGTTTGAATGTACAAACGGCTTTTATAGGCAAAAAAAATGCCGATTGGGACTACGTTTTATCCATAAAAAAAATCGATGCAATCCATCTAAACAAAAAGTTTTATGATTCGGAACTGATGCACAAAATATGGGATGCGGGGTTTCCTATTCGCTTTTACAATGTCAAAGGAAATGAAAAGTACATTGTCCATCCACATGAATCGGTCATTGGATGGATTACGGACTATCCGGGAAAAATAATACAGCGACAAAAAAGGAATCCGACTTAAAAAGTCAGGATTCCTTTTTCTTTTGAAATCGTGGAGCTACTTTTCCGTTTTTTCGATCCCTGTTTAATAAAAATCCGGCAAAGAAGCCTAATCCTAAAACAGTGAAAATAATTCCGCTTATAAATTGTAAAGCTAAGCCCCCTACAGGGAGAATTTGTAATCCGAAAAACGTATCTCTCATTAATTTAATTCCAAATGCAGCTAAAATTCCAGGAATTAATAACACGATTAAAGCCGCTAAACGACCCATTTTCTTCACTCCTGTTCCTACATTTTTAATTTTACATGCAAGAATATGATTGTCAACGAAAGAAACTTACGTTATGATGAATGAGAAGTGCAATAAGTTGCGAAAAAGAAAACGGGGGTGTGCATATTTTTGCAAAACATACTCATTGTAGGCGCAGGTAACGGTGGATATGCACTTCTGAAGTTGATTGAACTAGCTGAATACCTACAAGTAACAGCAATCGTCGACATCAACGAAGAAGCTCCTGGAATGATTTACGCAAAAGAGCACGATATTCCAACCTTTTCAGATTGGAAATCTCTTATAAGTGGTGACATTCAAATCATCATAGATGTAACAGGGCAAAAAGCGGTGTTTCAAGAACTGCTTGCAAATAGACCTGCTACAGCAGTTGTAATACCAGGTGAAATTGCTAACTTAATCGTTACATTAGTGGAAGAAAAAAATGACTATATTCAAATTATTGACCGAAAAAAAATGATGCAAGAACTGATTTTCAACTCTGTCGAAGAAGGTATGATTGGAATTGATGACCTAGGAATCGTCAATTTTTTCAACAAAAGCGCAGAGAGAATGACGAAAATATCTGCAGAAAATGCAATTGGAAAAAAGGTCCGTCAAGTAATAAGTCTAAGTGAATTACCAAGAACCTTCGAGACTGGTCGTGTCGAACTAAACAAAGAACTCACTCTTGAAAGCGGTACCAAAATAGTCACATCAAGGTATCCGATGATCAATGAAGAGGGAAAAAGAGTTGGCGCAATTGCAGTTTTTAAGGATATTACCGAAGTACTTCAACTGGCAGAAGAAATTACTAATTTAACAGAAATTCAAAAAATGTTAGAAGCAATTATTTATTCGAGTGATGATGCTATTTCCGTCGTGGATGAAGAGGGGAAAGGGATTCTTATTAATCCTGCATATACTCGAATTACTGGTTTCAGTGAAGAAGAAGTGATCGGTAAACCGGCAACGGCGGATATTTCAGAAGGGGAAAGTATCCACTTAAAAGTGTTGCAATCGAAAAAGCCGATCCGTGGGGTAAATCTTCGCGTTGGAAAACAGAAAAAAGACGTGATCGTCAATGTTGCTCCAATTCTTGTGAATGGCAATTTAAAAGGGAGTGTCGGGGTAATTCATGACATGACCGAGATGCGCGGACTCATGAAAGAACTGGACCGTGCAAAGACGCTTATTCGTACGCTAGAATCATCGTTTTCACTAGAAGATATTTCGGGAACATCCGAAAAGATTAATTTTGCAATAGATCAAGCAAGACTAGCGGCAAGTGTACCTGTCACCGTCCTCTTAAGGGGAGAGGTTGGTGCGGGGAAAGATTTATTTGCTCATGCGATTCATAGCGAGAGCAATCGCTCGTACCATCCATTTATCCGTGTTAATTGCAGTGCAATGGAAGAACATGTATTGGAAAGAGAATTGTTTGGCTTTGAAGAGAGTGGATTAAGTCATGCAGGATTGTTTGAGGATGCTACAAATGGCACTATTTTCTTGGATGAAGTTGGGGAACTTACGAAAAAGACGCAAGCGAAATTACTTCGCGTTCTTAGAGAAAATGCTATCATTCGAGTTGGGGGAACTTCTTCCATTCCCGTAGATGTCCGAATTATTGCAGCAAGCAGTTTAAATCTTGAAAAAGCGATGCGTGAAGGCACGTTTAGAGAAGATTTTTATTTCCAATTAAATCGTATGCCTATTCATATTCCAGCACTAAGGGAGCGAAAAGAAGACATTCCACTTATAGCGGAACATTTACTTGTGAAGCTTAACCAAGAATTTGGTCGCAATATAGAAGGTTTCACAGAAGAAGCGATGGAAAGTTTGCTTCAATATGATTGGCCAGGGAATGCTCGAGAACTTGAAAATATTATAAGTCGTTCCATGATTTTCTTACAGCCGAATGATCGATTCGTCGAAGAACAGCATTTGCCAAGATCAATGCTTGTTATAGAAGACGAGGATGACATGCCTGATGGAACGCTTGCGGAACAGATGGATGAGATGGAGAAGAAAGTGCTAGCACGAACGTTAAAAGTTTGTGGAGGAAACAAATCGCAAACTGCAAAAAAATTGCAAATTTCGTTGCGCACATTATATTACAAATTAGAGAAATATAATTTGGTCTAAAATGGGAGTTACGTTCAAGCAACAAGGGGTATTCATCATATATAGATAGACAAACTAATCATTTAACTACTAGGAGGAACTACACATGGAAATTTTTAAATATATGGAAACTTACGATTATGAGCAATTAGTATTTTGCCAAGACAAAACTTCAGGATTAAAAGCAATTATTGCGATTCACGATACTACACTTGGACCTGCACTTGGTGGAACCCGTATGTGGAATTATGCGTCAGAAGAAGAAGCAATTGAAGATGCCTTGCGACTAGCAAAAGGCATGACATACAAAAATGCTGCTGCTGGTCTTAATCTTGGTGGCGGTAAAACAGTTATTATTGGAGATCCATTAAAAGACAAAAATGAAGAAATGTTCCGTGCATTTGGTCGTTTCATCCAAGGGTTAAATGGTCGTTATATTACAGCAGAAGATGTAGGTACTACTGTAGCAGATATGGACATTATTCATGAAGAAACGAATTATGTGACTGGTATTTCTGAAGCATTCGGTTCATCAGGTAATCCATCACCAGTAACTGCTTACGGTGTATATGTAGGGATGAAAGCCGCTGCAAAAGAAGCGTTTGGCTCTGATTTATTAGAAGGAAAAACAGTTGCAGTTCAAGGAGTAGGAAACGTTGCATTTACGTTATGCGACTACTTACATAAAGAAGGTGCGAAACTGATTGTAGCGGATATTAACCAAGCTTCGGTAGATCGTGCTGTAAATGCATTCGATGCAGTTCAAGTAGACGTAGATGAAATTTACGCACAAGATGCGGATATTTTCGCTCCATGTGCACTTGGTGCAATTATTAATGACAACACAATTCCGCAACTAAAAGTAAAAGTAATTGCAGGTTCAGCAAATAACCAACTAAAAGACACAAAACATGGTGATTTAATCCATCAAATGGGCATTGCATATGCACCAGATTATGTGATCAACTCAGGTGGCGTAATTAACGTTGCAGACGAGTTAAATGGCTACAATCACGATCGTGCAATGAAGCGTGTTGCTGGTATATATGATACAATTGAAAAGATTTTCGCTATTTCTAAAAGAGATGAAATTCCAACATACGTTGCAGCAGATCGACTTGCGGAAGAGCGCATTGAACGCTTAGGAAAATCAAGAAGCCAATTTTTACAAAATGGCAAACATATTATTACAGGGCGTTAATTTCATTAAATGAGGAACAAGAATAATAACATATAACCAAATGATGGCCGACTTTGAAAAAAGCGGCCTTCTTCGTTCGAATTTTATCTTGTTTTTTGAATTAGGAGGCTAATACGTTGGCAAAAGAATATGATGTAGTCATTATTGGTGGCGGTACTGGTGGGTACGTAGCTGCTATTAGATCCGCACAATTGGGTTTAAAAACTGCAATTGTAGAAAAAGGAAACCTCGGAGGCACATGTTTACATAAAGGATGTATTCCGAGTAAAGCATTGCTACGTAGTGCGGAAGTATATGCAACTACTAAAAATCATGCTGCTGACTTTGGGGTTAACACGTCTGAAGTGACGCTTGACTTTAGTCGAGTACAAGCACGAAAAGAATCCATTGTTAGCCAGTTACATCAAGGTGTACAAGGACTAATGAAAAAAGGTAAAATTGATGTGTATGAAGGTACTGGAAGAATGCTTGGTCCATCCATCTTTTCGCCATCACCAGGTGGCACAATTTCAGTTGAAATGAATAATGGCGATGAAAATGAAATGCTTATTCCGAAAAATGTAGTCATTGCAACTGGTTCTAGACCACGTACTTTACCAGGACTTACAATAGACGGGACATTTGTCATGAGTTCTGACGAAGCATTAGCAATGACGGAATTACCAAAATCGATCCTGATTGTCGGTGGTGGTGTGATCGGAATCGAATGGGCTTCCATGTTGAATGACTTCGGAGTAGAAGTGACGGTTATTGAGTATGCAGATCGTATCATACCTACAGAAGATAAAGATATTTCCAAAGAAATGCAAAAACTACTTGCTAAAAAAGGAATTACATTTGTAACAAGTGCAAAAGTGCTTCCAGAAACACTTCAAACAGGAGACAATCAAGTTACGATTTCTGCAGAACTAAATGGAGAAAACAAAACATTCACTGCTGAAAAAATGCTTGTATCTGTAGGGCGTCAAGCAAATGTGGAAGGCATTGGGATTGAAAATACCGATATCGTTGTGGAAAAAGGATTTATCCAAGTATCTGAAACATTCCAAACAAAAGAATCTCATATATATGCTATTGGTGATGTGATTGGAGGACTTCAATTGGCGCACGTGGCCAGTCATGAAGGAATTACTGCAATCGAGCACCTCGCTGGAAACGAAATTTCACCGATTGACTATAAACTAGTTTCTCGCTGTATTTATTCGAGTCCTGAAAGCTCAAGCGTTGGTATTACAGAACAACAAGCAAAAGAGCAAGGATTTGATGTGAAGATTGGTAAATTCTCATTTAAAGCTATAGGGAAAGCACTAGTTTACGGCGAGTCGGATGGCTTTGTGAAAATTGTTGCGAATAAAGCAACAAATGATATTTTAGGTGTTCATATGATAGGTCCACATGTAACCGATATGATTTCAGAAGCGGGTCTTGCTATGGTTCTTGATGCAACTCCTTGGGAAATCGCACATACGATTCACCCGCATCCTACACTTAGTGAAGTAATGGGTGAAGCGGCACTTGCTGTAGATGGTAAAGCTATTCATATGTAAAAAGGAGGAGTTCTACATGACAACAAATCGTCACGCAGAATTAGGGTTAACAAATGAAGATGTGTTGAAAATGTTCGAAACGATGCTAATGGCACGTCGTATTGACGAACGTATGTGGTTATTAAACCGCGCTGGTAAAATTCCTTTCGTTATATCTTGTCAAGGTCAAGAAGCAGCACAAGTAGGAGCAGCATTTGCACTGGACAATACGAAGGATTATATCGCACCTTACTACCGTGATATGGGCGTTGTTTTACATTTCGGTATGACTGCAAAAGATTTGATGCTATCTGCCTTTGCAAAAGCGGAAGATCCAAACTCTGGCGGTCGCCAAATGCCTGGTCATTTTGGACAAAAGAAAAATAGAATTTTGACTGGTTCTTCACCGGTTACTACTCAATTGCCACATGCTGTGGGAGTAGCACTTGCTGCAAAAATTGAGAAAAAAGATTTTATTACGTTTGTAACTTTAGGAGAAGGTTCTTCTAACCAAGGTGATTTCCACGAAGGGCTAAACTTTGCGGGCGTTCACCAATTACCATGTATTACAATGGTTGAAAACAACAACTACGCAATTTCTGTTCCATTTGAACGCCAAGTAGCAAGTAAAACCGTTGCAGATCGTGCATCTAGTTATGGTATGCCCGGTGTGAGGGTGGATGGAAAAGATCCAATTGCTGTTTATAAAGTAGTAAAAGAAGCGGCAGATCGCGCTCGTACTGGAGAAGGTCCAAGCTTAATCGAAGCGGTAACCTACCGTTTAACTGCGCACTCTTCGGATGATGATGATCGTCAGTACCGTACGGCAGAGGATATTGCAGAAGGTAAAGCGCTAGATCCACTTATTACGTTTGCAAAATATTTACGTGATAATGATATTTTAACGATAGAACAAGAGAAAGAGATTAACGACCGCATCATGAAAGAAGTAAACGAAGCAACAGATTATGCAGAAAACGCACCTTATGCTGCTCCGGAAGATGCATTGAAATATGTATATGCAGAAAAAGATGGGGGGAACGCATAATGGCAATCATGTCTTATATCGATGCAATCACACTTGCAATGAAAGAAGAAATGACTCGCGATGAGCGCGTATTCGTTCTTGGAGAAGACGTAGGTCGAAAAGGCGGTGTATTCAAAGCAACGAATGGTCTGTATGATGAGTTCGGTGAATACCGCGTCTTAGACACACCTCTTGCTGAGTCAGCCATTGCTGGTGTAGGTATTGGTGCGGCAATGTACGGTCTTCGTCCAATTGCGGAAATGCAGTTTGCAGATTTCATCATGCCTGCTGTGAACCAAATTATTTCCGAAGCGGCACGTATTCGTTACCGTTCCAACAATGACTGGACGTGTCCAATCGTTATTCGTGCTCCGTTTGGTGGTGGTATACACGGTGCACTGTATCACTCACAATCAGTGGAAGCCATTTTTGCTAACCAACCAGGATTGAAAATTGTTATTCCTTCCACTCCATACGATGCGAAAGGATTATTAAAAGCGGCAATTCGCGATGAAGATCCAGTGATGTTCTTTGAGCATAAACGTGCATATCGCCTTATTAAAGGCGAAGTTCCGGAAGAAGATTATACAATTGAAATCGGAAAAGCAGATGTAAAACGTGAAGGGGAAGATATTACGGTCATTACGTATGGTCTTGCTGTTCACTTTGCATTGCAAGCGGCAGAACGTTTAGAAAAAGACGGAATTTCCGCACATATCCTTGATTTACGTACTATTTATCCTTTAGATAAAGAAGCAATCATAGAAGCTGCTTCTAAAACAGGAAAAGTACTGCTCGTTACTGAAGATAACAAAGAGGGCAGTATCATTGGGGAAGTAGCTGCAATCATTGCAGAAAATTGCTTATTTGATCTAGATGCTCCAATTATGCGCCTTGCTGGTCCAGATATTCCTGCTATGCCATATGCGCCAACGATGGAAAAATTCTTTATGATCAATCCAGACAAAGTCGAAAAAGCGATGCGCGAACTAGCGGAATATTAAGGAGGAACTTACATGGCTTTAGAACAAATCAAAATGCCTCAACTCGGTGAAAGTGTTACAGAAGGAACGATCGAAAAATGGTTAGTAAAACCAGGCGATCATGTCAATAAGTACGACGCTCTAGCGGAAGTAAATACAGACAAAGTAACAGCTGAAGTGCCTTCTTCTTTTACTGGTGTTATTAAAGAACTAATTGCAAACGAAGGAGACACACTTGCAGTTGGAGAAGTCGTTTGTACGATTGAAACAGAAGGTGGGGCTACAGAAGAAGTAGTGGAAGCTGCACCAGAACAGCCAACTGCTGAAACAGTAAAACCAACAGAAGTGCAAAAGCATACTACTCCAGTCAACCGTGAAAAAGGAGCAAAAGCTCGTTACTCACCAGCAGTACTTAAGTTATCGCAAGAACATGGAATTGATCTTACGTTAGTGAATGGCACTGGCAATGAAGGACGAATTACACGTAAAGATTTGCTGAAAATTATTGAAAGCGGAGAAATTCCAGTAGCTACACAAGCAGAACCAAAAGTGGAGCAAGCCCAAGCGACACCACAAGCCCAAATAACAGCTGCACCAAAAGCAGCTCCGGTAAATGTCCCTGTGGCAGTTGGAGATATTGAAATTCCAATAACAGGTGTTCGTAAAGCAATCGCAGCAAATATGTTACGTAGTAAACATGAAGCTCCACATGCTTGGACGATGATTGAGGTGGATGTAACAAGCTTAGTACAATATCGTGATTCACTCAAAACGGAATTTAAAGCAAAAGAAGGCTTCAACTTAACGTACTTCGCATTTTTCGTAAAAGCTGTTGCCCAAGCACTGAAAGAATTCCCAATGATGAATTCAATGTGGGCTGGTGACAAAATCATACAGAAAAAAGATATCAATATTTCCATCGCTGTTGCGACAGAAGATGCACTATTCGTTCCAGTCATCAAAAACGCTGACGAGAAAACGATTAAAGGCATCGGACGTGAAGTAAACGAACTTGCCGCAAAAGTTCGTTCTGGTAAGTTAAAATCAGACGAAATGCAAGGTGGTACTTTCACTGTAAACAACACAGGATCATTCGGTTCGGTTCAGTCAATGGGAATTATCAACTACCCACAAGCAGCGATTCTTCAAGTTGAATCCATCGTAAAACGTCCAGTAATTATGGATGGTGGAATGATTGCTGCTCGTGATATGGTAAACCTATGTCTATCACTAGACCACCGTGTACTTGACGGTTTAGTTGCTGGTCGTTTCCTAGCACGGGTGAAAGAAATTTTGGAGAATATAACAAAAGAGAATACATCTATTTATTAATGAAAAGTGACTCAAAATCGTTTTAACAACGGTTTTGAGTTTTTTTTATATCTGAATTTGAAAATAGACTATCAAAATATTGGAAGTTGATGGTTCAGGATCGAAGGGATAATACTTTTAAATGATTTGATTTGCACTTTCATAAAAGAATGGGACTGATGTTATATCATTTTATCATTGTATAATGAGTATTAAGAATGTTCCCATTTATTGAAGTTGAATTTGCCATACAAGTGATTAAGGGGGTCTCCATAATGCATGGGTTAACTTATGAACAGTGTTTGAAATTGTTTGAGATTAATCGTTTGATTACTCAAAGTCTAGATGTAAAAGAAGTCTTAAGAAACTTAGTCAATGCCGCTCTTGATCTGGTTCTACGTGCGGATACAATCATTATTTATGAGTGGAAGGAAGATGGCTATTTACATTTTACGGATGGTATAGGATTAGGGAGTGAATCGGCAAAGAAAATTCGAATTAAACCAGGTGAATCAATAACTGGTCGAGTTTTTCAAGAAAGAAAAATCTATAATATTTCTGGTGATAAATCCATAGAATTGATGAAGAACATGGAGTATGAAAATATGGAACACTTTAAGAAAGCAGTTAACTTCAAAAAAATAAAAAGCGTTATTTCTGCCCCGCTTATTTATAAAGATACGTGTATAGGCGTTATTGTTGTTGACAATTTCGAAGATGATAGTGGGGTTTTTACGGAACAAGAAACACGAATCATTGAAATTTTAGCGAATCAAGCAGCTATTGCATTGTCTAATAGTCGATTTTATGAAGAGCTTCAATATCGAAATAATGATTTGGTCTATGCTCAGGAGGTTCACAACCGTTTCTCCAAAATTTTAATAGAGGGAAGGGGTATTCCACAAATTGTTCAAGTATTAGCACGAATTTTGAAACATGACGTGAGCTACTCTGAGACATATACAGATCTATCTAGATCGTTTCCGATCATTTCATCTCAAGAAATACTAGGTTATCTACTTTTTAAACTGCCCGTTGACCATTTTTCTAGACTTGAAAAGGTAGCCATCGAGCAAGCAGCAACATCCATTGTAATTGAGCTTATTAAACAAAACAATCTATTTGAAAGAGAGATACACTTAAAGGAAGATCTTTTTTTACAGTTACTCGATGGGGTGAATATAAAGAATTTATCAGGATATGAAAAAATTCAAGAGATTTCTAGTTATTCCTCTATTACTTGTGTACTTATAGATGGTAGGGTCAAACCACTTTGGAGTATGGATTCTTTCATTTCTAAAGAGAGGTTTTTACGAAACTTAGAGAGGGAATTAAGGACAATCCAAGACAATGTTTTATTGTTTTGTCGTGGATTTGAGATAATTACACTGTTCCCTCAGTTCACTTCTGTTACCTTTAATAAACTGAAAGGTATAGTTGAAAAGGTATTTTTGGATGATTTAGATGTGATCGTGGGTGTAGGTCGGACTGTAACTGTCCAAGCGTTGTCTGAAACGTATCTTGAAGCAAAAGAATCATTGCAAATAGCTAAAAGAAAAATTGCAGAACCTATTGTAAGATTTGAAGATTTAGGGTTTGAACGGTTATGGCATGGTCTTGACCAAAAGGTGTTGAGAAAATATGTCCAAGATCATCTGGGAAAATTAATTAATAAAGAAAATCCCGATTATCTTACACTAAGGAAATATGTTGAACTGAATGGAAAACACAAAGAAACTGCACAGGAATTAATGATTCATCCGAATACATTAACTTATCGCTTGAAGAAAATTGAAGAAGAGTTATCAATTGATTTGCGCATTAAAAAAGATTTATTAGCAATTATGACTTCGTTTGAAATGCTTGATTATTTGCAAGAGAGTTTGTTATAAACCCCAAGTAATTTCACTTCTATTTGTTCTTCCACACATACTAATTACAGTAGTTAAACTATTATAATTAGTGTGAATAAACAAACTACTAAGGAGTGAGTACAATGGTATCGACATCAGTCAATCAAACAGGAGAGCCTAAATTGGAAGTACCTGTATACCAAAACTATATTAATGGGGAATGGGTAACGTCTAAAACGAATGAACTATATGAAAGCATTAACCCAGCTAATACCAATCAAGTTTTGGGGAGATTTCAGAAGTCATCAGTTGAAGATGTACGGTTGGCAATTGCTGCTGCAAAAGAAGCTTTTCCAAAATGGTCAAAAGTTTCAGCACCTACTCGAGGAGATGTCATTTTCAAGTTAATTAATCTATTAGAAGAACATAAGGAAGAGTTGGCGTTGATTCTCACAAAAGAAGTTGGTAAAGCAATCCGTGAATCTAGAGGCGAAGTCTTGAAGACTATTCAAGCAATGAAGCAATTTAGTGGAGAAGCCACACGTCTAGCAGGTGAAACATTGCCTTCATATAATGATGAAATATTTGCTTACACCGTTCGGGAACCGTTAGGAGTTGTTGGTGTTATTGCACCGTACAATTTTCCGTTAGGAATTGGAATATGGAAAATTGCACCTGCTATTATTGCTGGAAATACAGTGGTATTCAAGCCAGCTAGTACAACTTCACTTATCAGTGTGAAAATAATGGAGTTATTTGAAAAGGCTGGTGTACCTGCTGGAGTTGTGAATATGGTTACTGGTTCCGGAGCAGTTATTGGAAAAGAATTTGGTGAAAATAAAGAATTGAAAGCGGTATCATTTACAGGTTCTACAGAAGTCGGGGTAGCTTTAGGAAAAGCAGTGACGCAACACGGAGGTAAAATGCAAGCAGAAATGGGCGGTAAGAACCCTGCGATTATTCTAGAAGATGCCGATTTGGATTTAGCGATTGAAAGCATTATAACGAGTGGTTTTTTTGATAATGGGCAGCGTTGTACAGGTACTAGTAGACTAATCGTTCCAAAACCTATTTATCGAGAAGTAATTCATCGCCTTGTTGCAAAAGCAGAATCTCTCGTAATCCAAGACGGACAAAGTGAGGAAGCAACGAATGGAGCAGTAATTGATGAAAATCAGTTAAACACTTATTTACATTATGTACAAAGTGCGATAGATGAGGGAGCAACGTTAGAGACAGGTGGAAAACGCTTAACAAAGGGTGATTTGAAAAATGGATATTTTGTGGCACCTACTGTTTTTAGCGGAGTTCGGACGGACATGACAATTGCAAAAGAAGAAATATTTGGGCCTGTTATTGGGGTGTTTGAAGTAGATGATTATGAGGAAGCTCTTGCAATGGCTAATCATATAGAATTTGGTTTATCTTCAACGATTTATACGAAGGACTTGGAGAAAGCATTCCATTTTGTTCGAAATGTACAATCGGGTGTGACACATGTAAATCTTCCATCTACTTATTTTGAAAACCATTTTCCTTTCGGTGGAAAGAAGGAATCTAGTATCGGACCAAGAGAACAAGGGAGTGCTGCATTAGATTTTTGGACGGATATCAAAACAGTTTACATGAAACCGTGATAGGAGGAGTCTAGGTGAAAATAGGAATGATAGGTTGCGGGGCAATGGGAGCAGGTATTGTAAAAAACTTATTGAAAAATCATCATCAAGTATGGACTTTCGATCCGGATCCAAACAAGCAGGATTCCATGAGGGAACTCGGTGCCATTCCTGTTTCTTCAATGGAGTCTGTAGCATCAACACTAGAAGTCATCATGCTATCCTTGCCACTGACGGAACTAGTGGAAGACGCTATTGTAGGGGAAGGTGGTATCCTTGCTCATTTAGAAAAAGGAACTTATATACTGGACATGAGTACAACAGATGTAAACATTACGAAAAAATTGGCGCAGTATGCTAAAGAAGCCGGGGTATATTTTTTCGATTGCCCAGTTAGTAATGGGCCGGTTGGAGCTGAAAATGGTACATTGACGATAATGGTAGGTGGAGAAAGAGAAAAATTCGAAACAATTCAGCCAATCTTAAGTGTTATAGGGAAGGAAATAAGATATATTGGTCCTGTTGGTTCAGGACAGGTTGTAAAGCTTTGCAATAATATGGTGGTTGCTGGAATTATGGTATTGCTTAGCGAAACGTTGGTGGCAGGAACTAAGGCAGGTGTAGATGCAAAAATAATTGCGGAAGTAATGTCGATTGGTTCAGCTCAGAGTAAAGTTCTTTCTGTCTTCGGACCAAATCTAATAAATGACACACATGAAAATGTGAATTTTCTACTCAGCCATATGGCTAAAGATGTACGCTTGTTTACTGAATTAGCAAAAGACGCACAAGCTTCCATATTTGTTAGTCCTATTGTGGACCAACTTTTTGAAATTGCAAAAATACAAGGAAAGGGAAGTTTAGACACGAGTGCAGTTGGCCAAATGTTAGAAGTATTAAGCAATCATAAAATAGTAAACTAACTTTTTGGGGGGATATTATTGCGGAAAGATTGGAAGCTTCATATTATTGTCTTGTTCTTTGTATTTATTGGGGAAGCAATTGGCGTTAAACAATTCAATTTAGGTGTAGGTACCGTTGCTTTGTTCCCAATGCTCTATGTATTATTAATGGGTGGAATTGTAAGTTTTCCAAAGCTAAAATGGATGAATGAAGTGCAGATGAAGAAAGCAGCTGGAATACTTGGGATATCCTTCATGCTGTTTGTTGCAAAACTCGGTTCCATGTTGGGTCCGTCATTGCCAAAGATTTTTGAAGCAGGAGCATCATTAGCTGTTCAAGAAATCGGACATGTCATTGGAACAATTATTATTGGATTGCCAATCGCATTACTTCTTGGTATGAAACGGGAATCAATTGGTGCAACTTTTTCAATTGATAGGGAACCAAACTTAGCCATTATTTCAGAAAAGTATGGAGCGGATTCTCCAGAAGGAAGAGGAGCATTAGGTGTCTACATCTGCGGGACAGTTTTTGGCGCAATCTATTTAGCTTTACTTGCAGGTTTTTTGGGAAGTCTTGGTATTTTTCATCCGATTTCATTGGCCATGGGAGCTGGGGTAGGTTCTGGAAGCATGATGGCAGCAGCATCAGGCGCATTGGCTGTAACATTTCCAAATGATGCTGACGATATAGCATTATTTGCAGCAGCGGCCAACTTGATAACGACTATTTTAGGAACTTATATTTGCGTATTCTTCTCGCTACCTGTGACTGCGCGTCTATATGAGTGGCTCGAGCCTATAATCGGACGTAAAAGTAAGGAGGCTGAAAAATAATGCTTGAAAAAACAAAAGTATTAGCATTGATTGGTTTTATTGCTATTGTTGGAAACTGGGTAGGGTACGACGTGTCTCCAATTGTAGCACTTCCTGGTATAATTCTTATCGTATTATTTACAATAATCGGTTTAGGCTTAAATACTCTTATTCCTAAAATGCCAGCTGTTGTGTGGATTTCGTTAATTGCTTTAATCGCGACTACTCCAATTTTCCCTGGTAACGAATGGATTGTTGAAAAAACAGGAAAAATTAATTTTATGGCATTAGCGACACCAATCCTAGCATATGCCGGGTTATCTCTCGGGAAAGATTTAGAAAGTTTTAAAAAGTTAGGTTGGAGAATTGTTGTAGTTTCATTAGTAGTCTACACAGGGACGTTTTTATTCGCTACATTATTTGCTGAAATTGTTTTTAAACTACAAGGTAGATTTTAATTCGCTATAGATGATTATTAATTGCTTAGATTTTATTGTTAGTAACATTGGAAACCAATCAATATCTGTTGATTGGTTTCTTTTATTGCAATAAAAAAATACAGGTAAATCTCAATATCAAGTTGAAAGGATGCTATTCTTACACAAATAACACTCCAGTGATAGTTGCCGAACTTTTATTTAATATGGATACCAACCTACAATTGTTGGACTTGCCTTTAACATGCTCGAAAGGAAAGTCTTCTTTCGGGAATGTGTTAGAATAATAGTGAATATAAACTAATAACTCCAAAAAGAGAGGTAGATTAGAAAATTGAAGAAAATTCGATTGGGCTTGTTTGGTGCGGAAGATTCTATCGAAATAATGGAATCAGTAGTGATGAAATACCCTGAATTCAGCTATATTTCTATTTCCTACTGGCGCGATGAAGAGATAGTAGAAAAATTGACAACGTACATGAATGAGGTAGATATGTGGCTTTTTTCTGGACAGATTCCGTATGGATTTGCAAAGAAATGGGCGGGAATTACGCAACCAATGTTTTACGTACCATCTTCCGGCTCTAGCTTGTATAAAACGTTATTGCAAATATCCTATAATCAGAAAATACCATTCGATCAGATAAGTTTCGATATGTTCCATCCTGCTGAACTAGAACGAGCGTTTAAAGAATCCAACATAGCTGTTAAACCTAAGTATTTAAAACATTATGAAGGAGAGGTCCCTACGGATGAAATAGTGCGCTACCACTATGAACTTTGGAAAACAGGAAAGACTTTAGCAGCAGTCACTTGTCTTAAAAATGCTCAACATGAGCTTAATAAACTTGGCGTTCCTGCATTTCGCGTTCTTCCCACTCAATCAGCCATCGTTTCAACTTTAGCCCTTATTCTTCAAACGAATGAGACGATGCATTTTAAAGATACCCAAATTGCGGTACAGATGATTGAATTCGATTCCTTTTCTAGTTTAACGAAAGATACCTTTAGCACAGATGAAATTTATAAAATCGAAATCAAAATGACGGAAAAGCTACTAGAATATACGAAAAAAATAAATGGTTCGCTTAAATCAGCAGGCCCTGGCCGGTTTGTCATATTTACGACGCATGGACTTCTTCGAGAAATGACGAAAGATTTTACCATCGTTCCAGATTTCGCAATCCTTCAGTTGACGAGTAGTGATGCAGTCACATGCGGTATTGGAATTGGACAAACTGTCTATGATGCCGAAATAAATGCTGGGACCGCCTTGCTGCATGCAAAAGAATTTCACAAAGGATCGTCGATGGTTGTCTTTGACGATAAAACGATTGTCGGTCCATTAGGACAGCCTGAGCAAATTACATATGGATATGCCCCGGAGCATCTCCAGTCGCTAAGTGAGCAAACATCACTTAGTATTGCTACTTTAAGTAAACTGGAATCGATTTTAAGAAAAATGGGGAAAACGGAAATCAATGCGCATGATCTAGCCCAACAAATGAGTATTATGCCAAGAAGTGCCCGTAGAATTTTGACGGAGTTAGAGTCAAAAGGATTGGCGCAAGTAGTAGGAGAAGAAAGCCCTCATCCAAGAGGAAGGCCAAGAAAAGTTTTTCAAATTATATTATGACAAGATCCTTTGAGGACTTGTCTTTTTATTTTTTTTCGATTTTAGAAAATTAGGACTTGATTAAAATGTTGTAATTAATATATAATTTTGGTCATAGCCGTAAATGAACCTAAAATGAATCTAAGCTCTCGCAAAAGAGTATATACATAGATTACGAGGAGAAGAGAGATGAATAATACTACATTTAGTGATTTGATTGAAGCGATTCAGGACGATGTTATCACTTGGAGAAGATATCTTCATACATATCCCGAATTGTCATTTCAAGAGGAGAGGACAGCTCGTTTTATTTATGAAACGCTACAGACTTTCGACAATCTAGAAATTTCCCGTCCTACGAAAACAAGTGTGATGGCGCGTTTGATTGGGAAGCGGCCGGGTAAAGTGCTAGCAATTCGTGCGGATATTGATGCCTTGCCGATTAAAGAAGAAACTTCCCTTTCATTTTCTTCCCAAAATCCAGGTGTTATGCATGCTTGTGGTCATGATGGTCATACGGCAATCTTGCTAGGAACAGCCAAGATTCTTTCTACATTACAAGATCAATTAAAAGGCGAGGTCCGTTTTTTATTTCAGCATGCGGAAGAGTTAGCCCCTGGTGGTGCAGAGGAAATGGTGCAGGCGGGTGTTATGGATGGAGTGGATATGGTCATTGGAGCCCATCTTTGGTCACCTCTAGAAACAGGAAAAATCGGTGTTGCAGCAGGTCCTGTAATGGCGTCGCCTGACACGTTTACTATTACGATTAATGGACAGGGAGGTCATGCAGGGCTTCCACATCAAACGGTCGATGCTATAGCGATTGGGGCACAAGTGGTTAGTAACTTACAGCATATTGTTTCTCGAAATGTGGACCCGTTAGATACGCTAGTCCTTTCCATAACGAAATTTGCAGGTGGTACGGCCATGAACATTATTTCAGGATCCGTGGAAATTGCGGGAACAGTTCGTCTTTTTAGTACCGAACTTCGACCGGTTGTGACGGAATTAATGGAACGAGTGGTAAAAGGAATAACGGAAGCTCATGGTGCAACTTATCACTTTGAGTATATGGAAGGTCCTGCACCTGTCGTTAACGATTATGAAGTAACGCAAATAATCGAAGAAACAGTGCGTGAACAATGGGGAGAAGAAGCGTTAGTTTTAGTGAAACCTAATATGGGTGCAGAAGATTTCTCTGCTTTCCTACAAAAGGCACCTGGTACATACTTCTTCACAGGGTCAGGTAATAAGGAAAAAGGAACGGACTATCCACATCATCATCCTCGATTCGACATTGATGAAAACGCTTTATCGAACGGAATAAATATGTTTGTTCATGCAACCTTTAAACTTTTAGATTAATGTGTCTATGAGGGATAGTTTGCTTTTTACAGAAGGAGGAGCTTATGGAAACTAAAACAAAAAAAGAAAAACGATTTTCCTTGAAAATGCCAGATACCTATGTCTTACTATTTGGAATACTATTAGTCGCTGCAATAGCTACTTATCTAGTTCCAGCAGGACAGTTTGAAAGAATTGAAAAAGATGGGTTAACGATGGTCGTGCCTGGGACTTACGAAAGTGTGGAGAGTAGTGGGGTCGGAGTGATGGATATTCTCCTATCCCTACAAAAAGGAATGGTGGAATCTGGTAGTATCATTTTCCTCGTGTTATTTATCGGTGGATTAATGGAAGTCATTGAATCGACGGGGTCTATTAAAGCAGCGGTAATGAAGGCGATAGATAAAACAAGAGGGAATGAATTTATTTTAATAGCTGTTATTACGATTCTTTTCGCTTTAGGAGGTGCGATAGGTGCTGTCGCTAACTCGGTCATCGCTTTTGTTTCCATTGGACTCATTATTTCCAAAGCATTACGACTGGATCCGATTATTGCGGTTGCGATTACATTTGGAGCTACCTTCGCAGGGTTTAATGTTGGGTTCATCAACCCATATTCAGTTGGGATAGCGCATAAAATCGCTGAATTGCCACTATTTTCTGGGCTACTCTTCCGTGTTATTGTATTTGTGGTAATTGTTTCGATTACGATTTGGTATACATGGCGCTATGCAAAAAAAGTATTGAAGGATCCTAATAATAGCATCCTTTCAAGTGCATTTTTAGATGACGAGGACCAAGATGAAAGTGAACTTCATACTGAATTTACGAATAAGCATAAGGGCATACTGATTTTTGTAGGGCTTGCCTTTGCTTTTATGGTTTTTGGAACGATACAGTACAAATGGACACTTGATCATATGTCTGCTTACTTCTTGGGCGTTGCAATTTTGGTTGGAGTAATCGGAAAAATTCACTACAATCAGTTTATCGTTCATTTTATGAGAGGTGCTGAAAAATTACTTTACGGAGCACTCATTGTAGGTGCAGCACGTGCAATATTAGTCGTATTGGAACAAGGGCAAGTATTAGATACGATTGTGTATGCTTTATCAAATCTATTTACTGGTCTATCGCCAATAATGGCTACAATGGCTATGTTTGTTGCAAATACGATTATTAGTATTGTCGTACCATCTGGGAGCGGACAAGCTGTACTTATTATGCCGATCATTACTCCTTTAGCCGATATGCTAGGAGTTACAAGACAGGTTGCAGTTCAAACTTATTTGTTCGGAGACGGGTTTACGAATAGTATCATTCCAACGTCGGGAACATTAATGGCAAGTCTTGCGATTGCTGGAATCCCGTATACAAAGTGGTTTAAATGGATGTTCCCATTGTTCCTTATTTGGATGGTTATCGCTGTCATTACACTAATCATTGGGGTTTCAATCAATTGGGGACCATATTAAGGTAGTAGAATAATAATGAATGAAAGATAATCTCATGAAAATAACTCAAAATTGTTCTCACTACAGTTTTGAGTTTTTTCTATTATATGTAAAAAGTCCACTAAACAAGTTATTTTAATGAGCTACAAATGAAGCTACTTATTCAGATTGGCCTATATAATTAAGGAAGATTTAAAAAATGCTTTATACGATGAGGGCTAGATGGTATTATTCTATAATGAAAAGAAAATCTTCCTATAAAAATGTTTGTATACTAGACATTCTTCAAGAAGGATTTTTTTTAATATTCATTAAAATCTGTCTCCATTTTCATCAACGACAAAGTGATTTTGAGAGTTATAGGCAGCATGGGGAGGTAGATGTAAAATAACTATATTATCGATAAGAAGTTTTCAAATTGTAGAAAAATTGTGGTGCATGAAAAAATAGGGAATGCACTTTCGAGGAGGAGATATCATTGCTGAAAGATTGGAAACTTCATATTATCGTTTTATTCTTTGTGTTGATAGGTGAAGCAATAGGTGTTAAACAGTTCAATTTAGGAGTCGGTACAGTTGCTTTGTTCCCGATGTTATATGTTTTGATAATGGGTGGAATCGTTAGTTTTCCTAAGTTGAAACTAATGAATGAGACTCAGATGAAGCGTGCAGCAGGAATACTGGGAATATCTTTTTTGTTATTTGTAGCTAAACTCGGGTCGATGTTAGGACCATCATTGCCTAAAATTTTCGATGCTGGAGTGTCATTAGCTGTGCAAGAAGTCGGACATGTCTTAGGAACGATTATTATTGGATTACCAATAGCATTACTTATTGGTATGAAAAGAGAAGCAATTGGTGCAACTTTCTCGATAGATCGGGAGCCGAATTTAGCCATTATTTCTGAGAAATATGGAGCAGATTCACCAGAAGGAAGAGGGGCATTAGGTGTCTACATATGCGGGACTGTATTTGGAGCTATCTATTTAGCTATTTTAGCAGGGTTTTTAGGAAGTCTCGGCATTTTCCATCCAATTTCATTGGCAATGGGAGCTGGGGTCGGTTCCGGTAGTATGATGGCGGCTGCTTCTGGAGCACTTGCTGTCACATTTCCAAACGATGCAGAGGATATTGCATTATTTGCGGCGGCAGCCAACTTGATCTCTACGATATTAGGAACGTACTTATGTGTATTCTTCTCACTTCCAGTAACAGCACGACTTTACGAGTGGCTTGAACCTAAAATTGGCCGCTTACGTAAGGAGGCTGCAAAATAATGATTGAAAAAACAAAAGTATTAGCATTGATTGGAATCATTGCCATTCTTGGGAACTGGGTAGGCTATGGTGTATCTCCGATTAAAGCTCTTCCTGGTATAATTCTTATCGTATTATTTACAATAATAGGTTTAGTTTTAAATAAGTACTTACCTAAAATGCCTGCAGTAGTATGGATTTCCTTGATAGCGCTAATTGCGACAACTCCAATTTTCCCAGGAAACGAATGGATTGTGGCAAAAACGGCGGATATTAACTTTATGGCATTAGCTACACCAATCCTTGCTTATGCTGGCCTTTCTCTCGGTAAAGACATAGAAAGTTTCAAAAAGCTAGGTTGGAGAATTGTTGTTATCTCATTAGTTGTCTACACTGGAACTTTCCTATTCGCTACATTGTTTGCAGAAATTGTATTTAAAATACAAGGTAGGTTTTAAAGCGAGCTGGATTGTGTAGATTTATGGTAGTAATTTTAATGAGTTTACCATATTAAAATAAATAATTCTAAAGCTGACAGAAGTAATTAATCTGTCAGCTTTTTTTTGATTTCTATTCGAACGAAATTCTTCCTATGTAAACACAACCAGATAACCTATTATTATAATTTATTATAGCTGCCCCTATTGCCATGGAGTCATAGGGCTTCCGCGAAGATTCTATTATAAAATTTGTTTAGATTTATTATGTGGTCAGCCCTACTATCTTATGAATCTTTGCATTAACTATAGAGTAAGAGAATGGAGGTGAATCAAATGGCATTATCACTTATTAATATTAATGTAAATGTATCAAGTACTTCAACAAGATTTTTTAATGTATTGGCAGCACCTTTAGTTGTTACGGATGGTACTACTGTCGCTGCAACAGCTTTTCTAGATGACAGTGGAGTAGCTGCAACAGCTTTTCCAGTAGTGGCGAATGGCTACTATAATCTTTACTTGAATGGTGTACTACAAGAAGGAGGTTCCTATACAATTTCTGCTACTGAATTGACCTTCAATACAGTAACTGGAACTATCACTGCTGGAACACCTCTAGTAGTAGAGGCTGTGGAATTAGCTACAGTAATTTAATAGCTATTTAAAGATTTTTCAAAAGAGACTTTCAATCGACGTTTTCCGATTTGGAGTCTCTTTTGTTTACTTTCTATTTTTAAACCGATACATTTTAATAAAGTAGCCAAGTTTGTATATACATAAGAAAAGAGAAAAATTGAGATGAAGTCAAGCGCACTTAACAGTAAGAAATACAAGGTAGAGTTTAAAATTATGGTAAGAAACCAATTGGTGTATAACTAATTAGTTTCTTTGATTCATGGGAATAAATAAAGCACACTAACACTTTTAATAAAGTGGAAAGTGTGCTTTTGAAGGAATAAGTGTTTAGGGTGTAGAGTTTTCACTCGACTCTCCATATTTATTCGTTTCTTCCTCATTTTCACCATCGGGAACGCCAACGTCATTTTGACCATCATCTTCTAATAATGGGTCATTTACTTCAATATCATCTAAATCATCATCACTATCGCTGCAAGCACCTAATAATAAGGCAGTAGATAAGGCGAATGGTAAAGCTATCAATTTTCTTTTCATCGTAAATTCCTCCTTTTTCATTTTCCAAAGTTTGATGTTCTTATTTTCTATGTACCTCCTTTTTCTTTATGTAAACTTATTTATAAGAATAGAGTTAGAAAGTCACTTTTGTTTACCTTCCAATTGGGAAGGAATACAATTTAACAAAGAGAAAAATTTGTTGCTACTTTACATAAGTAAGAAGGGAAGATAACGAATGAAATTAAGTGTTCTAGATCAAGCGCCTATCACAGTTGGAAATACTGCCGTAGATGCGTTAAAAAAAGCAGAGGAACTTGCAATTTTGGCAGATAAACTGGGCTATCACCGTATGTGGATGGCGGAGCATCATGGTACTGGGACGATTGCTAGCTCAGCTCCAGAAGTTATTGCTGCGCATTTAGCAGCGAAAACGAACAATATTCGTATCGGGACTGGTGGGGTAATGATGATGCATTATTCGCCACTAAAACTTGCCGAAGTGTTTAAAACATTAAGTGCATTTTCACCGGGTCGTATCGATTTCGGTGTAGGACGTGCTCCAGGTGGAGATAATTATGCAATGTATGCACTTTCTGAAGGACGCCAGCCGATGTTAGATAATATGTACGAAAAATTAAAGACTACATTGCAATTACTAAATGATGAGATGCCAGAAGATAGCTTATATAATCGAACAATTGCCACTCCGTCGAATGTCGTTCTACCGGAAGCTTGGCTACTCGGATCTACTGGAAATAGTGCGATGCAAGCGGGACGGCTAGGAGTAGGTTATTCTTTTGCGCAATTTTTCCAAGGCGGCATGACAAAAGAAATTTTTGATACTTACCGACGTAATTTTCAACCTTCTGCACTGATGGTAAAGCCAGAAATCAACGTAACGTATATGGTAACAGTTGCTGAAACGAAGGAAGAAGCGGAGTATGAAGCACTTCCACAAGATATTTCTAGATTATCGCTAATGAGAGGCCAAATACGTCAAACATTAACGCCAGAAGAAGCACAAAATTATCCTTTAACCGAAATGGATCGCATGGCTATTCAGCAAAATCGCAAAATCCATTTAGTTGGAACAGCAAAAGAAGTTGCATCGATTTTACAAGAGGAGCAGAAACAGTACGGGTTTGAGGAAGCGATGATCTGTAGCATTCCACACTCCCAACAGAAACGGTTAGATGTGTACCGATTGCTTGCACGTGAATTATTTTAACAATGATGGACACACTTTTCTTCTGAGTGTGTCTTTGTCTTGTTCCGCTATAAAAAGGACCAAAAATTTGGTCCTAATACTTCATTCTTTTCTTGCCATGTTTTTAGCGTAAAAAATCTCATCCATTTCTGTTTTTAACTTCTTCGTAATGGATATTATTTCTTCATCCGTTAACTCGTCTTCTGTGTAGCCGAATAAGTAGTTATTTATATCAAATTTCTTGAGTTTACATTTCGTATGAAAAATATTTTCCTGATAGACATTAACGTCAATCATTTGATAATATTCTTGTATATCAAGGGGTATATAGTTTTGGATAGAATTAATGTCATGATCGATAAATAATTTATGACCAGTTACATCTCTTGTAAAGCCGCGTACGCGATAATCCATTACCATTACATCTGTCTCAAATGAATGAATCAAATAATTCAACGCTTTCAAAGGAGAAATTTCTCCACAAGTGGAAATATCAATATCCGCTCGGAATGTACTAATCCCCTCATCCGGATGATACTCAGGATAAGTATGAACAGTTATATGACTTTTATCTAGATGACCGACTACTGCTTCAGGTAGCGGTCCTGGGGATTCCTTAAAAGAATCCACTGGAGAATCATCAACAGGTCCTTCGGAAACTAAAATGGTAACACTTGCTCCTTGTGGTTCATAATCTTGCTTCGCGATATTTAAAATATTTGCCTCAATAATATCCGACACTTTACTTAATATTTTAGTCAAACGATCCGCATTATATTGTTCATCGATATAGTCAATATATGCCTCTCGTTCTTCTTTTGTTCTTGTGTAGCAAATATCATACATATTAAAACTTAAAGTCTTTGTAAGGTTATTAAATCCATGTAACTCAATTCTTTGCTTAGGAGTTAAGCTCATCTGGAACTCCTCTCTTTCACTTAAATTTTGGACCAGTTAAAACGATATAATAAGTATGCGTTAAAACTAGATATACATTCCCTATAGCTTTATTTTTCCATAAACAACCTTTCTGAAACATATTATTTTTTCATTAGTTTATCTACAATTAGCGAACAAATAAATCATCTCTTTTTAAAAAATGTATTTGTTTTGAACATATAGAAGTAACGAAATAGGATTGTTTTGCAATAAAATTTATTAAATAATATTATTTGGAGGTCAGTATAATGAAAATCAAAGGTTTTGGTGGAGTTTTTTGGAGATCGAAAGATGTTGATTCCTTAAAAAAATGGTATGAAGAGACGCTAGGAATTTCGATGGGAGATTGGAATGCTACTATTATCAAACCAGATGTCGACAATGAAACGATCTTTTCTTTCTTTAAAGAAGACAGTGAGTATTTTCCAGAAAATCAATCTGTGATGCTAAATTTTCAAGTAGAAAATATAGAAGCTTGGATAGAGCATTTTCATAAAATTGGGGTACGACTATTAAAAGAACCAGAAAAAAGTGAGTATGGTACATTTGTTTGGATTTCGGATCCAGATGGAAGATGGATTGAAATGTGGGAGAAATAAGGTCTCAGACTAAAAATACAGGCATCCCTTTATAAAATCTTGTCAAACATAGAGAATCAATACAAGTGAAACTTCCATCCTTGTGAATTCGTACATAAGGAAAGGAGGAATGTTCAATGTGGCAACACTTACAAGAGCAACAAGCGCAGTTAATCGTAAAGAAAAATGAGCGTAATCGGCTGCAAAGAAAGCAGGCATCACTCCAAACACAGTGGTTGGAATTAGAAGCCGTTCGCAAAGATTTGGAAAAAGCACTTACAAAAGAGCAGAAAGATGTACTGAAATTAGACAAGTTCTCTTTATCCAATTTAGTTAGCCAATGGAAGGGAACGATGAACGAAAAACGCAAAAAAGAAATTGCAGAAGCAGCAGAAGTTGAATTGAAATATAATGAGGCGGAAAAAACATTAAAGGATCTCCAGAACGATATTGAAATCGTGAAATCGGAAATAGAAACTGGTGATTATAGTTTAATAGATCAGCATTGGACATCGTTAATGCAAGAAAAGGAGCAGTGGCTTTACGCTAACACTCTCGATGACCGACAAGAGTTAGAAAACCTATATAAAAACCGAGCTAATTTAGAGTCGATGCAAAAAGAAATAGAAGAAGCATTGATAGCAGGGAAGGATGCCCTGAGCGCATTAGAACAAGCAAAAAGTGAACTTGATTCAGCATCTGCGTTGTCTACCTGGGACACCTTTCTTGGAGGCGGAATATTTGTAACAGCAATGAAGCATAGTAGTCTAAACAGTTCTCAAGACTATATCCACTTAGCACAGAAGGCCCTTCGTCGGTTTGAAACCGAATTGATGGATGTGAAAAACGTTGTCACAGGAGTCATTCAAGTAGATCGAAGTAATTTCATGACATTCACCGATTATTTCTTTGATAACATTTTTACGGATTGGATGATTCATTCGCAAATCAATACGTCAAAAGATCGTCTGGATGAAACCATGCACCAAGTCGAAGATGTGTTAGAAAAATTGAGCACTAAGGCAAGTGAAGTGGAGTCGGAATTAGAAAATGTCAGACATAAGTTAAAAAGCATAATAGAAATGTAATAATCGAACTCATCATTTCAATTTTCGTGTAAAACGCCCTAGAGCAGGGCGTTTTTTTTATTGGCCTAGGAAACTAAAAAATTTAGACATGTAATTTTTTTCGATATAACATTCTTTATATTGTACGTCATATAGGGATACTGCGACGTAAACAGTGACCGCTAAGATTTTCGCTGCAGTCGTACGCTTTCCACCGGGTAAGCGGCGATGAGCCTTCACCGCCGCTTAGGCGGACGCCTGAGAAGTCTCATTATGCTCACTTATCCGGTAGGAGTCGACGCCTGCAGCGAAAATCTATGGTAAAGACTAACTTATCAGAATCTAACATTAAAAATAAATGGTTGAACGAGACACTATTCCCTTTGAACGCGACAAACCGGTCTAACAAATACTAGACTGGCG
>NZ_VDGG01000024.1 GCF_006861775.1 Psychrobacillus soli
GCTAGTGAAAGCAACCAATTCTTAAAATAACAAGTTTACTTGGAGTGAGACGACGATGAATACGAGGTCTCATACCAATAAATAGTTGTATGAAACGAACTTTATCCTAAGTAAATGCTCTACTTATTTGGAGAAAGCATTTTCTAATTAGCTTTAGTAAATATTGCGTAGGGAATCTGATCAATTTAAAGCTCTGATAACAGTAGACGCAAAATTAGCAAGCAATTCCCATGGATTTTCGCTGCTGGGAGGCGACTCCAGTGGAGGACAACAGGATGTTGGTCACGAAGGCGTTGCCACACGATGTGGCGTTTTTAGCCTTTGTTCCTCTGTGTGAGCAAAATGAGACTTCTCAGGCGGACGCGCGCAGGCGCGGCGGGGATGGCTCATCGCTCACCCGGCGGAAAGCGTTCGACTGCAGCGGAAATCCCAGCGGACACTCATTTTCAACGCACTACCACGTAGTATCCCTATTTTGTGAAATATCTCTTTTATGGATAGTTTTTTTATTGTAAAAAATATTCATTGGGAAGGTAAAGTAATAGTTCAAATGGTATAATCATTTGGAATGCTTTTTGAAGGGGAAATTAAATGAATAAAACACTCAAATTTTGGATACTCACACTGATCACTTTTACAATGATAGCCATTTTAAGTAGTTCCCTTTTTTCTAGTTATCTTGTAACGAAAAAAAGTCTAATCGAAAAATCATTAGAGCAAAACGAAATGTATGCGTTAAAATTAGCGAAAATGTCCGAAGAAGTTTTTAAAGCAATGGAAGCCAACCTAGAAGCAAGAAAACCAGATGTAATTGATCATATTGAAAATCCAGAGGAACTAACTAAAATATTGGACCAGTTATTAATTAGTGGGAAAAATTTCAATTCACTTTCAGTTATTGGAAGTGATAGCATTGCTATAGCTACCTCACCAAACATAGGAATTACAGGTAATAAAATCGAATCTGAAGGAGTAGAAGAAGCACTTCGTAAAAAAGAAAGCATTATTACGAAGCCGTATAAAGCGGTAACAGGCAGGCTTTTAATACTAGTATCCACGCCATTATTTGATGATTCGAATACATATCTTGGTATGTTAAATGGTACGATTTATTTACAAGAAGATAATTTCATTCAAAATATTTTAGCGGAGCATTTTAGTGAAGATGGTTCCTATGTTTTTGTAGTGGATGAACTAGGCACATTAATCTATCATCCAGACAAAATGAGAATAGGAGAAAATGTGAGTGAAAATAGGGTAATTCAAAGTTTATTGAATAGAAAAAGTGGAGCTCAAGAATTATATAATACACAAGGTACACATTTATTGGCAGGATATTCATATATTCCTGAAAGTAAGTGGGGCGTTGTTTCACAAACCCCTTATGAAAGTGGTCTACAACCACTAAGTGGGATCATGACTAAAATGTTTTTTTACACGTTGCCATTTGTTATTCTATTTTTCGTGTTAGCTTATTTATTATCGGAAAAGCTTGCTTCCCCATTGAAAAATTTGGCGATTTCAACGATGAATTCTAATTTAGGAGACGTATCTGTACAAAATTTAAAAGTTTCTACATGGTATTTTGAAGCAAAGCAACTGACAGAAACAATTGAGAATTATCGAAAACTGCAAGAAGAAGTGGTTGCCAATTTTAAGGATTTGTCGTTAACAGATCCACTTACTCGATTGAAAAATAGAAGATATTCAGAGTTGTTTTTTGCTGATTTATTGGAACAAAAGAATTCTTTTTCTATCATTAGCATTGACATTGACCATTTTAAAAAAGTGAATGATGAATTTGGACATCAAATAGGCGATGAGACATTACAATTTTTAGCGAGTAAAATGATGTCAAGTGTTTCGGAAAAGGATGTTTGTGTCCGACTTGGAGGAGAAGAGTTTGTTATCATACTACCAAATTCCTCTTTGGATGAGGCGTATATTCAAGCAGAAAAGTTAAGAAAGGAAATAGAAAACAGCATCCTTTCGATGAATAGAAAAATAACGATTTCTGCCGGTGTTGGGGAGTATAAAGTGAATAAAGAAAATGTGATTGAACTTTTGCATCGAGTCGATGAGGCTTTGTATGTAGCCAAATCAGAAGGAAGAAATAAAACAGTTATTTCTCCTTAAAAAAAGAAGTTTTTCTCGCTAGTTGCGGAAAAACTTCTTTTTTACTTATTTTTTTTCATCAAATACAAAATACCTTCTACGATCAATCCAATGACTAAACCGAATGAAGTAAAGATGAATAGTGATAGAATTCCGACAAGATCACCAAATTCTTCTGTTCCAACAAGAAATGAACGAAATAATTCGATGAATCCAATGGCAAGACCTATCGCAAATATGTAAAACCCTTTATGTAATTTATACATTAACAAGGCACCAGCTATTACGCCGACAGCAACCGAAAATGCAGCAAATGCGACGAAGTTCATAATGACTAAATCTTGACCAAGAACATATTTTACACCTAAAATAAGTAAAAACATAGATAACACGATCATAATACCAACAATTCTATTATTATTTTTCAGCAAGAGGGTTCCCTTCTTTCTCTTACCTAATCATACTGGAAATCTTTTATTTTTCCAACTACTGAATAATTCTATGAAAGGAATGATATATATGGCAGAACATTATTTTCATTTAAAAGCAAATTGGCCTGGAAACCGAAACGATATAGGAGAAATTCAGGCGGAACATTTACATACAAAAGTGTCGATACCGATAGAAATGGACGGACCGGGAGTTGGGACAAACCCAGACGAAATGCTACTAGGAGCAGCTGCGACTTGTTATATTATTACACTTGCAGCGATGCTTGAAAGGAGTAAAATCGCGAAAATTTCTCTCGACATGGAGTCAACTGCAGTAGTCGATGTGACGAACGGCGTGTTTACATATAAAAAGATTATTCATCGTCCAGTAATTGTTATTGAAAATGAAAACGATCGGGCAATGACTCTGAAATTAGCTAAAAAAGCCGAAACGTCCTGTATGATTAGCCGTGCAATACAAGGAAACGTAGAATTACAACTAGAGCCAACTATTTCAGTAAGTTTGGAACAATAGACGCAAAAAGCGACCGTTTTAATAGAATGGTCACTACTTCCGATGAATTACCAACTTTGCATACGAAAAAGGACTATGACCGTCTTGGTTTTAGTCCTTTTTTGTGTAATTTTCCTTGGAGATGTGTTTTAGTTGGAATTTTGAAAGGCTTAGTTGGAATTTTGGTGCATTTAGTTGGAAAAAATTCGAGTTTAGTTGGAAAAGGAGATTTTTCCTACAAAAAAGCGATCAATTTTCATTGAATGATCGCTATTTCTAATGAACAAAGTCTATTCTGTTGTTTTCACTGTTTCAAAAAGTGATCTCTTCTAGTTGAACGCTATGATTTTCACTGTTGACGGCAGCTACAGCGGTCACCTGTTGATACATTAGCCCTTTGTGTTTTATTCTTAAATAACATAAACAAAAACACAGATGAAATGACTAATCGTTCCTAATAAAATGAATATATGAAAAATCTCATGGAACCCTAACTTTTTAATAAAAGGTATATTTGGTTTCACACCGTAAATAACTCCACCAATGGTATAAAAAATTCCCCCTAATAGTAGAAAAAAGAGCCCTTGTGTCCCAAGCACTCCTGCAAGCGGAGAAGCCAAAAAGACGATAATCCATCCCATTCCAATATATAAAACAGTAGAAATCCATCTTGGACAATTAAACCAAATCATCTTAAACAATATCCCGCTAATTGCCAAAAGCGAGATAATGCTAAACAGCATATAACCAGTTGTGCCTTTTAATGCGATTAAACAAAATGGGGCATATGTACCTGCTATTAATAAATAGATCATCGAATGATCCAATCGTCTTAATACATGAATCACATGATCTTTTGCGATAACCATATGATAGGTTGCTGACGAGGTGTACAGTAAAATCATACTCAAACCAAATAGCACGAGCGCAGTAATCGTTAAACCTGATACATCTAATGAGATGCCTTTCGTAATCATTGCGATTAAAGCGAAAATACCAAGAATAGCGCCAAAAAGATGTGATAATGCATTAAATGGTTCTCTCATAAACTTTTCCAATGAAATACCTCCATAACATCATGTAGTTTAGATAACTACTTAATATAATATACTCATTACAATAGATAGTCAATGTTTACTGAAAACTCTTTTTAGGATACGATAAGAACAAGCTAGTAACGGAGGAATTTACATGAATAAATCAAAAGAACTTATTAATAAACTTGGACTGGATGCCACGATTCATGCTGAAGAGATACCCGATATCGATTTATATATGGATCAAGTAATTCAATTATTTGATTCGAAATTTGGTCCAACCCTTCGAAATACGGATGAAAAAGTATTAACAAAAACAATGATCAATAACTATGCCAAAGGAAAATTATTCATCCCAATCAAAAACAAAAAATATTCCAAGCAACATATAATGTTAATAAACTTAATCTATCAATTAAAGGGAGCTCTTTCCATTAATGATATTAAGACGACGATGGATCCAATCAACGAAAAAATAGACAATGAGGATTTTAATTTAGAAGATTTTTATACACACTCGGTTGCATTACAACAAGCGAATGCGAAAAGTTTTTTTACTGAAATGCAAGCACATGAACAAGAAATTGCCGAAATGGAGATGGAGGATGATTTGAAGCATTTATTATTAATAACGTCACTTGCCAATATGAGCAATGCCTATCGCAAGGCAGCAGAACTACTAGTGGATGAATTAATCTCAAATAAAAAGGAGCCTAAAAAATGAAGGTACTCTGGACAGACGGAACTATTTTTACAATGAATGCAGAAGGAGAAAAAGTAGAGGCTGTATTAGTAGAAAACGGAAAGGTTATACAAACTGGAACGAAAGAGCAATTAAGTCTTTTAGCAGATCAAATTCAATCCTTACAAGGTGCCGTCATGTATCCGGGTTTTGTAGATAGTCATATCCACTTAATTGGCCATGGAGAAAAATTAAGTTATTTAGATTTGTCTTCTTTTACTTCCATTCAAACACTCGTGACGGAAGTAGCCAAACGGGTGAAAGAAGGGGAATGGTATGTTGCGGAAGGTTGGAATGATAATATATTAGTAGAAAATAGACCGATTACATGTAAAGATTTGGGTGGATTAAAAGAAACTCCAATCGTCCTAAAGCGAATTTGTAGACATGTGCTTGTAGCAAATACAAAAGCAATGGAATTAGCAGGAATCACCAATGACACGCCAAATCCGGTAGGTGGTATTATCGGAAAAGATGAGGATGGCAATTTAAACGGACTATTTTATGATGAAGCACAGCAATTAATCACGTCCCATATTCAAGCTGTTACAACAGAATATTTACAAAAGGTCATTCAGGCGAGTGTCGCCGATTTGCAAGCAAAAGGACTAACGGGCGTGCATACAGAGGATATGGCCTATTATGGTCCATACAATACACCGCTAGAAGCGTATCGCCGTACAATAGGAAGGAGTTTTCGAGTCCATTTACTTCGTAATCACGAAGTATTTGAGCAAATGCAAGGGGAAGAACCTGCCGACTTTATCGAATTTGGGGCGATGAAAATATTTATCGATGGTTCACTTGGGGGACATACAGCTTTATTGGCAGAAGATTATTCAGATTCTCCTGGAAATAAAGGAGTTGCCGTTCACGATAGGGAAAAATTAGAGAATCTCATCAAGCTAGCAAGAAAATATAACGAAAATATTGCTGTACACGTCATAGGAGATAAAGCGGTAGAAATCATTTTAAATTTAATCGAAAAATATCCTGCCCCGATTGGTAAAAAAGACAGGCTTATTCATGTCAATGTGCTTACGAAAGAGTTAATAGACAGAATGGCCAAATTACCAGTAGTCTTAGATATTCAACCGATGTTCGTTCCTTCTGATTTTCCTTGGGTAATAGATCGTTTAGGAAAAGAACGTTTAACATGGGCATATGCTTGGAAAACGCTACTAGATAAAGGGTTTGATTGCTCAGGTGGCTCTGATTCACCAATTGAACTTGCAGATCCATTACTAGGGATGGATGCAGCGGCAAATAATAAATACTTGCCTAAGCAGGAACTAACTACGTTTGAAGCAATCTCGTTATTTACAACTGGAAGTGCTAAGGCAATTGGAAAAGAACATATTCGTGGCAAAATAATGAGTGGTTTCGATGCTGATTTTACGATTGTCGACCAAATGTTAACAAAAGAGTCGTTTACTACCTCTAAAGTAATACAAACAGTTGTGAATGGGGAAATTGTATTTAGTAAATAAAAATGAAACTTTTTGTTACTTTCTGTCGTAAATAAGTAAAAGTAGAGAGGAGTTTGATTTTTCATGGAAAATAGAGGATTAAAAGTTCTGCTTCATGCGAGTACTTGGTTTGCACCATTTTTAGTTCCTTTCATTTTATATTTGGTTGTAGATAATGACGAGATTAAAAAACTCTCCATACAAGCTGTGCTATTTCAACTAGTGATGTCGGTATTAATAACTATCTCTATATTTTTAATTATTTTATTAATAGGTATCCCGATGCTCATTATTTTTGGTATAATGACATTTGTTGTTCCAATAATCGGAATAATTAAAGCGATTAATGGAGATGAGTTTAACTATCCCATCGTTGGGTCATGGTTTAAATAAGTCTCTTAATATAAAAGGGGAATTCGTATGACTACTAGAATTGGTATAGATGCAGGTGGAACGTTAACGAAAATTGCTTATTGGGATGAAACAAAAGAAATTTCGTTTCAAAGTTTCCTTTCATCCGATTTTAAAGCTGTAAAGGATTGGCTTGATACAAACCACTCGTTAGCCTCTATCTGCCTCACTGGTGGTCGAGCGGAACAATTAAAGAAATATCTTTCTTCGGAAAATGAAATCCCTTACATCGTGGAGTTTGATGCGACGATGAACGGAGTCATGTACCAACTAAAAGAAGAAGTCATTTCCAGTGATTCAGCAATTATTGCCAACATCGGTACTGGAACGTCTATACATATAATGAATGGGGATACACATAGTCGCATAGGAGGAACTGGCGTTGGTGGAGGAACACTTGTCGGTTTAGGAGCCGCTTTAACAGGTATTTATGACTACCAAGATATAATCGAGCTATCGAAAGAAGGAAATCGAACTTCTATCGATATATTAGTGAGTGACATCTATCAACACAATAAACTACCTATTAAAGGTTCATTAACGGCGAGTAATTTTGGCGGAGTTGCATTAAAATCAAATGAAGCTAGAAACAGTTCTGATCTGTTAGCTGGAGTACAAGGAATTATTGGAGAAGTAGTTGCTACGCTATGCATTCAAGCAGCGGATGCGCACCACGTAGAAGATATTATTTATATTGGTTCCACCCTAGAAGAAAATGAATTACTACAAGCAATTATTGAATCTTATACGATTTTAAAACAGAAAAAACCAATCTTTTTAGACAAACATGGATACAGTGGAGCGATTGGTGCATTGTTAGAAAATAAATAAAAAGAATCGTGTATATCTGTTGCGTTATTGGAGAGCCCGTGTTATATTTAAAGAGGATTATTTTTGTTCGGTTAGTTAGTAGGTGGCAACACTTTTACTTAACAGTGTTGAGCAAGGATAGTAACAAAATGTGTGCGTCAAATTGCACACGAGGAGGAAACACACATGGAACAAGGTAAAGTAAAATGGTTTAACTCAGAAAAAGGATTCGGATTCATCGAGCGCGAAGGCGGAGACGACGTATTCGTACACTTCTCAGCTATCCAAAGCGAAGGTTTCAAATCTCTTGACGAAGGTCAAGAAGTAACTTTTGAAATCGAGCAAGGCCAACGTGGTCTTCAAGCTACTAACGTAGTTAAAGCTTAATTTTAAACCTAAACTTTAACAGGCTCTCTTAGGGGAGTCTGTTTTTTTGTGTTATGATAAAAACTATACAATTTTAGTTTTAGGAGCAGAAGAAATGAAAAAGTGGAAAAAAGAAATTAACATAAACGTTCCTATTGAATTTGCTTGGCCCTATTTTTATGGTGATACGGAAAAAAAGAAAAAGATCTTTCCAAAAGTAGTAGAAGAGGAATATGTGGAGCAAACGGAGCAAGTAGTTGGATCCATTATCCATCAGACGTATCAAATTGGTTCATTAACAGAACAATATGAAATAACGATAAAAAAATATGTAGACGAACAAAATTATAAAATGATTCAGGAGAGCTTTCTATTAAATGATCGCTTTCGGATGACAATTGACTACGAATTACAAATGGAAGATAGTGCCGCAACTAAGTTCATCTACACATCGATTAATAAGCCTAAAAACCCGCTCTTTAGTATCTTTCAATTGTTTGGAAATGACGATGTAGTAATGAAGTTTATGAATCGCACAAAAGAGACGATGGAAGCTGCATACAAAACAACTGCCAATTAACTTTTAGGCAGTTGTTTTAATACGGCTTCTCTAGCGAGCGCATGCGCTGCTTTGTTTTGATCATCGGGAATCCATTTCATGAAAAACAAATCAAATGTATCGCTAATTGCTAAAATGTTTTCTAATATAGCTGCAAATTCAGCGTTTTTCGCATATCGCTTCTCAACAGCAGCAAGCACGATTTGAGAATCTGTTCGTACAGACACGATAGCTGGAGACAATTTTTGTGCTTCTTCTAATCCTCTCAAGAGGGCGATAAATTCTGTCGTATGATTCGAGTAATGGCCAATGAACTCGCTAAACCTCAAATGATGACCTTCACCTTTAATGAATACGCCTATTCCACTTGGCCCTGGATTTCCAGTCGTCGAGCCATCAATATAAACTTCTAACATGTCAATCCCCTTTTATTAAATGAATTAATTGTCTGTTTTAGTTTGAACGATTTATAGCATACTTGCAATCAAAAGAAACATAATAGTACAATTATGCAATAGTGAGGAGTGTAAATGAATGAAAAACACACAAATTATAAATGAAATCGATCATATACTTCAAACGTATTGTGATGGGTGTTTTGTCCGAACCCAACTTAGAAAAGAAAAGGGGAAGGCGACAGCACACCATTTTTGCATTCGTGGCTGCACGGTTGGAGAAGAGATAAAGCGAAAAGGGGAGAAACTTCGATAAAAAAAACCTACGACCATTTGTCGCAGGAAGAATCGTTTCTAACTATTTTTAATAACGTTTGCAGCTTGAGGTCCACGGTTTCCTTCAACAATTTCGAACATAACATCTTGTCCTTCTTCCAGTGCTCGAAATCCATCTCCTTGAATACCTGTAAAATGGACAAATACATCTTCTCCATCATTATACTCGATAAATCCATAGCCTTTTTCATTATTAAACCATTTTACTTTCCCCTGTTGCATAAACGTTCCTCCCTCAGTCCATTAAAAATTCTGATAATGGATAATTATACTATACATTAAATGACATCTACGGTCAATAATATGTCGAATTTCAACTTGACTCAGCAAAAGTACTTCTCTTTTAAAAGTGAAGGGATGAACGGCAGAATTCATTTGAAACAAAAGAGAGTTCAACCCCTCTGCTCCTGCGCAAAGCTCGTTGCATCTATGCGACAACTTCTAACTAACATGCATCACGCAGGCCAAAGCATAATCGATTTGTTTTATCCCATTGATCCAACGTATAATAAAAGAAAAAAGGTTGGGATACATATGAAAGTTAACGTAGAAACGCTATCCGATTTAAGTATAGCCAAAAATGCCAAAATGCAACCGATTCGGAAAATTTCGGATGAATTGGGAATTCCAGAAGACGCTGTAGAGCAATATGGTCACTACAAAGCTAAAATTGATCCAACGAAGATAGCAGTTAAAACAAATTTAGGTAAAGTTGTACTCGTAACAGCAATTAGCCCGACAGCAGCCGGAGAAGGTAAATCAACGGTGACCGTTGGATTAGCAGATGCGATGAAAAAAATTGGACAATCTGTTGTAGTAGCGCTCCGTGAACCATCATTAGGTCCGGTAATGGGTGTAAAAGGCGGTGCAACTGGCGGTGGCTTTGCACAAGTTTTACCAATGGAAGAAATAAATCTTCACTTCAATGGCGATTTACACGCGATTACAACAGCGAATAACGCTTTAGCTGCAATAATAGACAATCATATTCATCAAGGAAATGAATTGCAAATAGACCCTAGAAGAATTATTTGGAAGCGCGTTCTTGATATGAATGATCGTGCACTACGCCATATTACGATCGGTCTTGGAGGTCCCACGCAAGGAATTCCGCGTGAAGACGGGTTTGATATTACCGTAGCCTCTGAAATCATGGCCATTCTTTGTTTAGCAAAGGATTTATCGGATTTAAAAGAAAGGCTAGCGCAAATCGTCATCGGTTATACATATGCAAAAGAACCTGTAACTGTGCGTGCTTTAGGAGTAGAAGGTGCACTTACTTTATTATTAAAAGAAGCACTCAAACCAAACTTAGTGCAAACGATAGAAGGGACACCTGCTCTCATACATGGAGGACCATTTGCAAATATAGCGCATGGATGTAACTCCATAATTGCGACGAAAACGGCGATGAACTTAGCGGATGTTGTTGTGACAGAAGCAGGATTTGGTGCCGATCTAGGTGCGGAAAAGTTTATGCATATTAAATCGCGTCAAGGAGATTTATCACCTGACGCAGTCGTTATTGTTGCGACGATTCGAGCACTTAAAATGCAAGGTGGAAAACAAAAAGACTTGTTAAAGGAAGAAGATGTAACCGCACTACTCAAAGGAACGAACAATCTAGAAAAGCATATTGATACGATTCGAGCATTTGGTATTGAGCCGGTTGTCGCGTTGAATAAATTCTTCACGGATACAACAGCGGAACTAAACGCATTACTATCATGGTGTGAAGAGAGAAGTATAGCTATTGCTTTAACCGAAGTATGGGAAAAAGGGGGAGCAGGTGGTGTGGAGCTGGCAAAATTAGTGTTGAACGAACTAGAGAAGCCATCTAACTTTGCCCCTTTATACAGTGTTTCGGATACGATTGAACAGAAAGTTCGAACGATTGTCCAGCAAGTGTATGGTGGAAAAGATGTTGTATTTACAGATGCTGCTAAAAAACAAATCGATCAAATAACGGCATATGGTTGGGATGCTCTTCCGATTTGTATGGCGAAAACACAATATTCTTTATCCGATCAACCCAAATTATTAGGAAGACCAACTGACTTTACCATTACCGTTCGCGAAGTAATTCCGAAACTAGGTGCAGGGTTTTTAGTATGTTTAACCGGAGATATTATGACCATGCCAGGACTACCTAAAAAACCAGCTGCATTAAATATGGACGTTTCTGAAGATGGAAGTGCTATTGGATTATTTTAACTACATTCAGTACTTTTTTTGGACGATGAATGAAGAGAAGTGGAAAATTTATTTGATTAAACTAGAAAGACTGCTCAAATAGCGGTCTTTTTTGGTTTTATTCGCTATAATGGAGAAGGTAGAACATATAAGGGGTAAAAATGATGAATCCAATACAGCAATGTGAACTATTAGTGAAAGATGTATATAAGCATTTTGATGCCAGTCATGACTTCCAACATATCGAAAGAGTACGCAAAAATGCGTTCGAAATAGCTACTTCTGAACCTACAGCGGACTTAGAGCTTATCGAGTTAGCAGTACTTTTACATGACGTCAGCGATCCAAAATACGCTACTGGTGAAGAAAAGCAGGAAGAAGATAGAATCCTCCGCCTTATTGGCTTGTCTGATGAAAAGGTGGATCTACTAAAAACGCTTATTAAATCCATCTCTTTTAACGGAGGAAATGAACTCCTAGCCGAAACAATTGAAGCTCAAATCGTTCGGGATGCAGACCGATTAGATGCAATAGGAGCAGTAGGAATTGCTCGTACATTTGCTTATGGTGGAGCAAAAGGTAGAAAATTATACGATGCAGATGAAACGCCAAGAGACAATATGTCCGTGGAAGAATATCGCACCAAAGAAACAGCATCCGTTACGCATTTTTACGAAAAGTTATTAAAACTGACAGACGGAATGCTAACGAAAAAAGGAAAAGAACTTGCAAAAGAAAGACACGCGTTTATGGAATTATTTTTGCAAAACTTGAGAACGGAAACAGGGGAACATATATGAGCCATTTAATCATTTCAAACTTAACAAAAACAGTCGGAGAGAAAACACTGTTTGAAAATATAGCATTTACGATTAACGATCAAAATAGAGCAGGATTAATAGGGATTAACGGGACTGGTAAATCCACTTTTCTATCGATCATTGCGGGACAGCTAGAGGCAGATTCCATTGATCGTGATCACCCAAACAAATACCGAGTTGCTTATTTAGAGCAACAACCAGTATTTGATAAAGATGAAACAGTTTTGCAAACAGTATTTAGTGGAGATTCTCCTATTTTAAAAATCAACCGAGAATATGAAGAAGCACTACTAGCTTTGATGGAAGATTCAAGCTCAACGGAACGTCAAAATAAATTAATGGATTTGCAACAAAAAATGGATGATTTGCAAGCATGGGATGTCAATGCACTTGCAAAAACGGCATTAACGAAACTTGGAATAACGCAATACGAAGATTCTATTCTTCATCTATCTGGTGGCCAACAAAAAAGAGTGGCACTTGCAAAAGTATTAATTGAACCAGCAGATCTACTTCTTCTAGATGAGCCTACAAACCATTTAGACAAAGAATCAACGGATTGGTTACAAGATATGCTTCAACGAGTGGAAGGCTCTATTATCTTTGTCACACATGATCGCTATTTTTTAGATGCTGTTGCAACACATATATATGAACTTGCCGATAAAACACTTTACACGCATACAGGGAATTATGCAGATTATTTAGAGTCAAAAGCACTACGAGAAGAAATGAATGTCGCATCTCAACAAAAGCTCCAAAACTTATACCGCAATGAATTAAAATGGATTCGAAGAGGAGCAAAAGCAAGATCGACTAAACAAAAAGCAAGAAAAGATCGATTTGAAGAAATTGATTCAAAAATTGATCGTAATAATTCTAATCAAAATCTAGATTTAGAAATAGCGACAACTAGACTTGGTAAACAAGTATTAGAAGGTGTAAACATTTCCAAAAAATTTGACTCAAAGAAAATTGTAGAAGACTTTTCGTTTTTACTACAAGCCGGAGATCGTATTGGAATTATTGGACCGAATGGGGTAGGGAAAAGTACTTTACTTAAAATGCTAGCGAGAGAAATTCCGATGGATTCTGGAGAAATAATTGTAGGTTCAACCGTTAAATTGATGCACTTTTCTCAGCAGTTACCGAAGTTGGACGAACAGACAAGAATGATAGAATATGTACGAGAATCTTCGAATTTAATCGAGACCGGCTCTGGTGAAAAATTTTCAGCAGCGCAAATGCTAGAACGATTTTTGTTTCCTTTAAATACACACGGTACACAGATTGGAAAGCTTTCTGGTGGAGAGAAAAAACGATTAGTCTTACTAAAAATGTTAATGGAACAACCGAATGTTCTATTTATGGATGAACCTACGAATGACTTAGACATTCAAACTTTGTCTGTTTTAGAAGACTTTATGGAATCGTTCCCAGGTGTTATTGTGACGATTTCCCATGATCGGTTTTTCTTGGATCGCATAGCGAAAAAGCTATGGATTTTAAATGGAGATGGCTCTGTCAAGGAGTGGTTAGGAGTATATTCCGATTACTTAGACGTAAAAAAAGAAGCCCCAATCGAAACTGTGGTAGAAGAAGTGAAAGTAATAGAAGAGCCTCCTGTTAAAGTGACGAAAGAGAAAAAGAAAATGTCCTACAAAGAACAACGAGAATGGGAAACAATCGGTAAAGAAATTGAAAAAACGGAGCAGTTAATTGCAGAATTAGAAGAAAAGATGTTAACTACTGGATCCGATTTTACCCTGCTACAGGAACTAACAGACAAGTTAGAACAAGCAAACAGCACATATGAACAACTAATTGAAAGATGGTCTTATTTAGAAGAAATCGCTTCTTCTTAATCTAATTTACTGGAGGTATGCGCAATGAAAATAGTTACAATTGAACCAACACCAAGTCCAAATACGATGAAAGTAGTCATCGATCAGGAGCTACCATTCGGAAAGAGTTATAATTATAAAAAAGACAATATTCAAGGTGCACCAAAAGAAATACAAGATCTATTTACAATAGAAGGTGTAAGAGGGGTCTATCATGTAGCTGACTTTTTAGCAGTGGAGCGTATTTCTAAATTTAGCTGGGAATCTATTTTAGCTTCTGTGGAAAATGTATTTGGAGCAGACAATGAAGAAAACGCGAGCGAAAAGCCTTTAGACCATTACGGCGAAGTATACGTACACGTACAACAATACAAAGGGATCCCACTTCAAGTAAAAGTATTTGATAGTGAATCAGAGTCACGTTACGGCTTATCCGATCGTTTTACAAAAGCGCTAGATGAAGCGATGGCGGGCGATAAAGAGAACTATATTATGCTGCGGAAATGGGTAGATTATGGTGTTCGCTACGGCGATCAAAAAGAAATTGGAGAACAATTAGTAAAAGAATTAGAAGCAACTTTCCCAGAAAGTAAACTGCAACAACTAATCGAAGAAAAAGATACTAACGAAGAAGAAAAAGCAGCAGTTCGTGTTCCTTTCACTTTAGAGCAGTTTGAAGTAAGTGAATGGGAAGAAAGATTCCAACTGCTAAATAATTTGATCAATCCTGAACTAGCGGACTTGCCGATTTTGGCAAAAGCAGTAGAGGACGAACAAGTATCCATTCGTCGACTAGCGACTGTATATCTTGGATTAATAGAAGATGAAGCAGTTATTCCTTATCTAGAAATAGCATTAAAGGATAAGAGTGGTGCAGTACGTAGAACAGCAGGAGACGCAATGAGTGATTTAGGTTTTGAACAATTCGCAGATGCGATGAAAGTTGCCCTCTCTGATAAAAACAAACTCGTTCGCTGGAGAGCAGCTATGTACTTCTATGAAGTAGGCGATATGGATGCACTTCCAGCATTAAAAGAAGCAATGGAAGATAAAGAGTATGAAGTAAAGCTACAAATTCGTATGGCGATTGCACGAATTGAAGATGGGGAAGAAGCAAAAGGATCCGTTTGGAAGCAAATGAGTGAAGCGAGAAAATAATAGAACCAACTACATCTATTATTAATGTTAGTACATGTATTTCCAATCATGGTTAATATGGGTTCTATATGCAATAATTAAGCATAGAACTTTCGAAAATATATGGTACTCTATTGTTGTAAGGAAAACAGGCTTGGTAACCTGTTAGAAGATCTCCCTTCGAATTTCTTACACTATCGCTTAATTATAAAAGCCTCACGTTGAAGAGTGAGGCTTTTTTTGTATGCTCAGATAATATGCATTACATCTTCTTTTCAAGAAAATAATCTAGAATGAATTGTTGGAAATTTACCGCAGCTGGTGATAGATAACGATTTTCCACCCTAGCTATACCGATTATACGTTCACATGTCCTATCTTCCATGCGCAATTTAGCAATTTTGTTCGGATTAATTTCTTCCCCATCAGGTAATATCGAAAAACCAAGCCCTGCTGATACAAACCCAGCGACTGTAGCAACTTCATCACCCTCAAAAGCAATATTTGGCAACAAGTTTGATTCAGAAAATATACTATCCGTAGTTTTTCGTAGAGCATATCCTTTTTTCATCGAAATAAAAGACTCCTGCCCTATTTCAGTTAACGAAATGCTTTGCCGATGTGCGAGCGGGTGATTAATCGGAACAATTACAAATAACTCATCTCGCCATAATTCTGTCCAGATAATTGGTTTTTCATAGGCAATAGATGCGACTAAGCAAAGATCCAACTCGCCCGATTTTAGCTCTTGTAATAGCGTATGTGTATGGTTTTGTTTAAATTGGAATGTAATATGTGGATATTGATCATGAAAAGCACGAATAATATTTGGTACGGTACTTATACCTAACGTATGTAAAAAGCCAAGTGATATTTCTCCATGTTCTGGGGCGATTAACTGCTGAATATCATTTAACCCATCATTCATTTCGTTCATAATCCGGTTAACTCTCTCTAAAAACATCATCCCATACCGATTTAGAATGATGGAGCGACCTTGACGATCAAAAAGTGGAACGCCAATTTCTTCTTCTAAACTTGCGATGGACCTGCTTAATGCAGGTTGGGATATAGATAATAGTTCAGCAGCACGGGTCATATGTTGAACCTTTGCGAGTGTTTGAAAATATTCTAATCGTTGCCATTCCATAAACATATCATCCTTTTTAATTGATACCTTTTATGCATCTTTATGATAGGAATAATAAATTATACTTTATGGATTGTCAATGATAGGATAAGTATTAATAAGCTATCAAACTAAAGGGGATATTAAAATGAAACTAGTCGCACCTAAATCTTTTACATTCAAAGGGGGAAATCGAGCTGTACTTTTACTTCACGGATTTACAGGAAGTACGAAAGATGTAAAACGATTAGGAGAATATTTGCAAAAAAGAGGATTCACTTGTCATGCACCAATGTACCGCGGGCATGGTGGGACGCCGGAAGAATTATTACAAACAACGCCAACACAGTGGTGGGAAGATGTTGTAGAAGGTTACAACTTTTTGAGAAACCAAGGGTATGAAGAAATTGCTGTAGCAGGTATTTCTTTAGGAGGCGTTTTTTCTCTGAAAGTAGCGGAAGAATTCCCGGTCAAAGCGATCGTATCTATGTGTGCACCGATTAAACGAAGTAATACAGATGGTTTGTTTGATCGTTTATATAATTATGCAAAAGTATATAAATCATTTGAAGGTAAATCGAGAGAAGTCATTATTCAAGAACTAGAAGCATTAAAAAATAGTCCTTTGGATTCTTTGAGTGATGTCCAATCATTCATTGAAGACGCTTGTGTGGATCTACCAACGATTTCTTCACCGACACTTGTTTTACAAGGCGCATTAGATGGAGACATTTATAAAGAAAGTGCATCATTTATATTGGAGCAAGTCGAAACCGATACAAAAGAAATCATTTGGTATGAAGAATCTGGACATATTATTACTACTGGAAAAGAAAAAGATAAAGTATGCGAAGACGTGTACGCATTTCTAAACCAATTAGACTGGACAGAATCTGTACGCGCTGTTGTATAAAATAATGCAGCCTATTAACCATTATGGCTACTTATCATATATTAAAAACATCATTCATTTTATTTGAATGGTGTTTTTTGGCTTTCTTTATGTATTTATTTTCCAACTATTATGACATGTAAAAGTGTTTAAATAATGCGTAATAAGTAAATAATAAGAAAGATAAATGATGCTATGATGAACGGGGGAGTAATATGCGCGAAGAAATAATTGAAAAAGAAGCAACTCTAAAAGATGAAGTACATATCACGTATTATTTTTCAATTTTGTTCACCATATTAGGAACACTCTCCATTCTTTTATTGTTGTTTTATAAAATGGACAGTCTCAGTTTGTTTACTGTACTACTTTCTATCTCTGCAGGTGGATTACCCTTCGGAGTTATCGGAGCGTTTATTGATTATAAAATATCTGAATTCAAAGTAAAGAGCAGTAAAATTATATAGAGGTTGGTTGCTGCAATTAGGCAGTGAATAATATGAAAATGACTATAAAGCATCTTGGAAGGTGCTTTTTCTATGTGTACAATTAGTATAGTCCATCCATTAACAAATACAGTAGAAGGAGGAATTGAGTTGAAGTTTTTGAAAATACTTTTTAGTTTCGTTGTCATCATCGGAATTATCGGCTTTGCCGTATACTATTTTGCTCCAAAAATAATTGCGGATCAAGTAATGGAAAAAGTAACAGTTGAACTAGAAGATAGTGGCCAATTGGAAAATATTAAACAAGAAATAAAGAAAGACCCGCAGTTACAGGCGTATATAGAAGAAGGTAAAAATGTAGATAGTAGTCAACTACCATTCCAAACAAAAGAAGAAGCAACAAGAGTATTGCTTAAAAAGTTTAATATAAGCGAATTGCAAGAGATACAAACAAAAGCTAAAAATGGAATGACGGAAGAAGAAAAGCAAGCCCTTTTTAATCAGATCGAAAGTAAATTAACAGAAGAAGAAATGCTAGCGTTAAAGGCTTTAGCCTATAAGGAATTGTCCAAGTAATGGTTTTGAACTATCTCCACTCCTCCTCAGTTGGAATCTTGATCGAGCTACGAGATGGCTTAAGAAATATTTATTTAGCTGTTCATAAATATTTTTCAAGAAACAGGACAACATGAATAAGAAGAGATACGGAGTGGAGGGATTAATAGGATGAAGCATAAAAGACATATTTTTGCGCTAATGACTGGTATTTTATCAGTAAGTTTGTTGTTCGGTTGTGGTGTCGATGAAGATGAGCCAGACCCAAGTGAAGAACCTTCAGAACAGCAAGAAGATAATAGTCAATAAAACAGGATACATGCGTATACGAACATCGTTCAAAAAAGAACGGTGTTTTTATTTGATTTTTAAAAGTGCCCTTTTTTTTGCCCGTTCGTGGCTGTTTTTCAGTTCATCCCGAGTATAGGCGGTATTCATAACGTATTTCATGTATATCAAAAATTAACTTAATTCATTCCAAGTGAATTGGCTGTTGCCACATATGATTCATTTTCATCTACATAGTGCTGAACAGCAACTGTTTTTTTGATTTAGAGAATTTTCTCATATAAAAAAGCACCTCTAATTATTAGATTGTATCTAATAATTGGGGTGCAGTTCAATGTTATCGGTGTTGCTTTTTCTTATAGTGGGGGATAGCTAGTTTTGAAATAGACTATGTGATTCTATTTTCCAAGTTTATTGGAGGCGCGTAATGACAAGGTGTGCTGAAACAGGTGTTGTACCGTCTGGTGCTCCAGCGAAAGGGGTAATGGTTAGTGCCGTAGGATTGGCAGCAGGATTTCGTACAGTGAGTGTTGAATTCATGATTGTCGTTGTTACAAGAGCCATTCCTACTATCTGAGCAGTACCGGTTGCCCGTCCGACCACCGTATAGGGTAGCTCAGCGTTATTGAGAGTTAAAACCAGTTGGCCCGCTTCGGTAACACTCACCTGAAACAATACCTGATAGGTGCCAATTGCTGCCAAGGTAAATGAATCGGCGGAAGCTCGGACAATATCCATCCCACTAGTAGGTCCATCTTGCGGGAAATCCACATCACCACCAACAGCAACAGTTGCTTCATTATCAGGAGGCATCAACGCAAAAAAATCTGCAAATGAGGATACTCCTCCTGGTGGCCCTGGAGGTCCTGGTGGTCCTTCAGGACAGATGCATCCTTTCAATTTAACTTTTGGAAGCGAACGATTTCCACAACCACATTTTTTACAATTTGACAAATTAATCACCTCCTCCACTACTATCTCTATAATATGTGAGTAATAGCATATCTGTTTGGGAAAAAAAGAGTGAAGGTCTCTGAATGGAGAGTAAAGGCAATTGGTTTTACAGATGATAAATTCAAAGTTTATTTTTTTCGCGAAATTTAGAATAGATAATGTATTTGCATTTACAAACTGCCAAAGTAAAGGTGCAGATGGAATATTACACAAATGGAAAAAGGATCCTGTCAATAACCTAGAACAACTAAATGTAAAATGCATGAGGGAGGATTAGTGTCTAGAATATAGAGATACAGAAGTTGTTTTTAGTCATACAGAAAAAGTCGGTTTTGCCTTCTTCGACATCTATAAGGATTGTGTATGTCGTGAACGCAGTACGGGGGATGACACTTTAAAAATGCGCTAATTCCAGAAAAATTCGTCCACGCGAATCTAGATAGCTATCAGCCAAATACAAATATTCAACGATCAATGTGCAAGCTGGTGAACAAATTCATGAACAATTTTCCAAGTGATTATGGCGAGCCACGAACTGTAGGGCAAAGAATTTCGGTTTTAACGCAACTATGGGAGAGCAATGAATCAGAGCTTGAAACCTGAGGATCATTCTGAAATTAGACATAAACACAATAATTTTGGGATTAGCGACATATAAAAGCATCCTCATCTACAGGTGGGCAATGAAAATACCATAGTTGTTTGTGAAAAAGAACAATGTGAAAAAACTATAAACAAAGGCGACCAAGATCTTCTTCATGTGGATTTACGTTAGAGCATTAGATCCAATCAAATCATGAGACTGTAAACATTTTATAAAATGACTGCAGCAGAACATGCACTAGCTATTAATTGAAACTGAATTAATTTTTTATGTATATATTTTTAGATCGATACCTAAATCTTCTAATAAATTGAAACTTGCTGTAGCAATAGAAGGACAGATAAGGCCTACTAAGAAACCCGATCTTGATAAACTAGTGCAGGGTATAAAGGACGGCATGAGTAAAGTTGTAAGGCATGACAATGCACAGACTTTAATATGGAAGTTCGCAAGTTCTATTCAGACAATCCAAGTACTGGGGTGAAAGTAAAATAATCACTGACGGACTAGGCTGACTGATAAAAAGCTAAAGACAGGTCAAAAACCTGTCTTAGATTGTAGTGTGAATTTAGGTTCTAAGCTCTTTGCATCAGCAGTAACCGCCACCTAAGAAACTTGCGCCAATAATAATCAAAAGAATAAACAGAACAACAATCAAAGCGAATCCTGAACCGTTTCCGTATCCGCCAACCGCTTCTCCCATACTATACACCTCCTATATTTGGGATAGTACATGTAAAACCACTGGAGGCACAGCAAGGCTGTTATGACGTGCTCTTCAGTTATAAAGTAGCTTATTCATAATGTGAAAAAGCACCGGGGCAAATGTCATAGGGAGATTAATTCAACGAGAAAGCGTTGCTTTAAGACCAATAAATATGCACAAAAAAAGACCCTTTTCAAGGTCTAATACGTTTTATTTCACTACTCACATGTTCTCGAACGATTAGTAATTCAATAACATCTTGAGCAGAATATGAATAAGAAGCATGCTCAGGAACAAGTTCATTGAATTGTTTTACTAGCTGGTTAAGGGTTTCAACATAAAAATCGTTGATGGTTAACTCTAATTTTATCATATTTTTCTCCTTCTTTTTCATAAGCATTAACCAAATTACATTTATTTATTCAATTAACAATATGACATTTCGATTGAGATATATTCCAACTTTCTACCGCAAAAGCACCTATATATCCTTAAAAGAGTATCTTAATGTAGAAAACACTTTGAGAAATCGGAGGGGATAGCATGGGATACTTTGTGGAAGTAGAACAAGGAGTAAAAATATATGTAGAGGATATCAACCCAGCGGGAAAGAAAACAATACTGTTTATCCATGGTTGGCCATTAAGTCATAAGCAGTTTGAATACCAATTTAATGTTCTTCCAGCAATGGGATATAGATGTATAGGCATTGACTGGAGGGGTTTCGGTAATTCAGACAAACCAATCAGTGGCTACAATTTCGACAGATTGGCAGATGATGTTTATGCAGTAGTAAGAGCCTTACAGTTAAACGATTTCACACTCGCCGGACACTCCACTGGAGGGGCGATCTCGATTCGTTATATGGCTCGATATCAAGGTTATGGAGTATCAAAACTTGTCTTAATAGACGCCGCTTCTCCGTCTAGTGTTGAGGAAGGAGTAGCTAATATGTTCATTGCTGAAACACTTAATGATCGCCCTAAAATGCTGCGAGGAGTAACGGATATTTTTTTCTTCCAGTATATTTCTGTCCCACTAGCTGACTGGTTTTTTCAGATGGGATTAGAAGCTGCGGGTTGGTCGACTGCCGCCATTATGATGACATTAAGAGATGAGAATGTGTACAGTGATCTTGGAAAAATATTAGTTCCAACGCTAATTATTCATGGCATACATGACAAAGTTGTTCCGTTTAGTAAAGGACAAGAAACAAACAAGTTGATAAAAAATTCACAGCTTGTTCCATTTCAATACAGTGGTCATGCTCCTTTCTTGGAAGAACGAGACAAGTTTAATCAGCAATTAATACAATTTATTGGCTGATAGTTTCCTCATTTGAAGTATTGGTTTGCCTAATGGGGAATTACTATTCAATTTAACTGATGCAGAAGATTTTGGGGATATTGCTACTAAGGATAAAATTCAGGATTATCATGATAAAAAGCCCCAATTGTAATTCCAGTCCTTCGAAAGTAGCTGAACTTAAAGAGAAAATGAAAAAAAACTAAATGCGACCTTCTCTGAATTAAGTTGGTCGCATTCTTTGAATTATGATGTTTTAGCTACTTTTTTCTTTCTTGTAGCTGGTTTCTTTTTAGATGTCTTATCAAGTGAGGCTTGAAGTGCTGACATTAGGTCAGTTACATTATCAGGAAGGGGTTGTTTATCACTCACCGAAACTGTATTGTTACTTGCTTTTTTCTCCTCTATTAACTCCATCAACGCAGTGCGATATTCATCCGTATACTTTGCTGGATCAAAGGCAGTGGTTAATTGGTCAACAAGCATAAGAGCTGTATCCAATTCTTTTTGGACAACTGTCTCTTCACTTGGGATATTCGGGACATCTGCAGTACTTCGAACTTCATCTGGGAAATGGATTGTCTCCATTACTAACGTATCTTCATAAACTCGTACAACCGCTAATTGTTCTTTGGATCGTATTATTATTTTCGCGACACCTATTTTGCCTGATTCTTTTAATGTTTCCCTTAAAAGGGAATATGCCTTTCCGCCTGTTGTATCGGGTGACAAAAAATAAGAACGCTCAAAATAAATAGGGTCGATTTCTTCTAATTTCACAAAATCAATTATCTCTACGGCTTTATCTTCATTTTCCTTCTTCAGTCTTTCGAGTTCTTCTGCTTCTAACACTACAAACTTATTTTTGGCATATTCGTACGCTTTTACGATATCCTCTTCTTTAACTTCTTGTTCGCATCCTTCACACACTTTTTTATAACTAATAGGTGCATGACACTCTTTATGAAGCTGTCTTAATTTAATATCTTTATTTTCAGTTGCAGAATGCAATTTAATTGGAATATTAACTAATCCAAAGCTGATGCTGCCTTTCCAAACCGTATGCATATTTTCACCTTCAATTCATTTTCTTATTACTATGCAATCTTTTGTGCCCTTTTATGTATTAGAAAACAATATTTACGAATCCTATACAAAAAGGAAGTGGGCTGAAGATATTTGAAACCGATGCTTTTGACAGTAGCAGATGAAATTCCAAATGGGGATGAGTGGATTTATGAAACAAAATACGATGGTTTTAGATGCATGTTAGAGTGGGAGGAAAAGACACCCATTTTGAAAAGCAGAGGTGGAAAATCACTAAATCATATATTTCCTGAAGTTATTGAATATTGCCATGGAATATATGATAGGATTCGATCAATCTTACCGTTAAGACTTGATGGAGAAATTGTGTACTTAATAAACAATTTCAAAAGTGATTTTTCAGTAGTGCAATTAAGGAACAGAATGCAAAATCAAGATACTATTACAGCACATGTAAATAATTTTCCTTGTCATTATATAGTGTTCGATATCTTAGAATATAAAAGTGAAATACAAACTAACCGACATTTAAATACTCGCAAACAGTTATTAGAAAAATTATTTAAATCATTAAAAATACCTAGTCATGTTAACTACGAAAATTCTAACAGAATCCAAACTATAGATGTTTTTGAAAACAGCGAATTACTGTGGAATAAGGTTAAAGTATGTAATGGAGAAGGGATTATTGCCAAGAAAAAGACGAGTAAATGGGTAGGGGGTACACGTTCTCTTAGTTGGGTCAAAATAAAAAATTGGAGATACGTGGATGTCATCCTTACGAAATACGATAAAAACAATGGCTATTTTAATGGTACTATTTATCAAAATAATGTGCTTATAGAAATTGTTTCTGTTCGTCATGGTCTTACAGATGAGGAATCTAAGACGCTGAAAGCATTCTTTGAAGCTAATGGGACAAAGCAAAAAGGAGAGGTTTGGTCAATAGAGCCATCCATTTGTGTCAATATAGCTTGTATCGATTTTCAAGGGGACAAATTAAGAGAGCCACGATTTAATGGATTTAAATTTGGAACGACCCCAAGGGAGTGTAATTGGGAAAGCATGCGTCGGCAGCTGAACCCACTTCCTGAAAGAGTAGAAGTAACTCATCCAGAAAAGCCTATATGGCCAATCATCCACTATACAAAAGACGACTATCTTTATTATTTGCAAAAAATATCTACCTACATGCTTCCTTTTCTAAAAGACAGACTGCTAACAGTTATCCGTTACCCACACGGGATGACTGGAAACAATGACAGATTTTTTCAAAAACATGCACCCGATTATTCGCCGAACTTCATTAAGACTAAGCTTGTTGATGATATTAACTATATTTTGTGTAACGATATTGAATCTTTGCTCTGGTTAGGTAATCAACTTGCACTAGAGTTTCATATACCTTTCCAAACGATTCATACTAATAAACCAACTGAAATTGTATTTGACTTGGATCCGCCTTCTATTTATGAATTTCCCTTGGCTGTTGAAGCCGCATTACGAATGAAAGCTATATTTGACCAATTCGAGTTGACGTCCTATATAAAAACATCGGGCGGAAAAGGCATGCAAGTGTATTTACCAATACCTAGTGATACTTTTTCCTATGAAGATACTGGAATATTCACTAAATTTGTTTGCAATTTCTTAGTTGAACAGTATCCTAAATGGTTTACAATGGAGCGGCTTAAAAAGAATCGTGGAAATAAATTATATTTGGATTACGTGCAGCATAAAGAAGGAAAGACGATCATCGCCCCATATTCGCCAAGAGGTAGTGAGTTAGGACTTATAGCCACTCCTTTAAATTGGAATGAAGTTAATGATTCACTAAATCCTTCTTCGTTTAATATTCCTGCGATATTAGATCGGATTAAAGAACAATCAAATCCATTTCGAGATTTTCGACAGAATATTAACACAGAAATGTTTAAGGATGTACTTAACCAACTGAAATAACTCATAAATGTAGAAACTATCATTCACTATTTTATTAAAACGTTCCTATGTAATAGGATTTTCAAGATTTGTATAACATGTATTACAAAAATATTTTGGTTTTACATAAAAATCACAAAAATACTGAAAAGGCATGAAAATATACGAAAACAGTATAATAGCAAATGTAAGAGAAGTCCTGTTATAATAGGATTTGTGAATATAAATGAAAGCAGGCGAAACCATGAACGCATACGATGAATATATGCAAGGCATAGTAAAACCAATGAGAAGTGAATTAACAAACGCAGGATTTAAAGAATTAGTAACTCCCGAAGATGTACAAGACCATATGGCAACTGCAGAAGGAGTCTCATTAATCGTTATAAACTCCGTATGTGGTTGTGCAGCAGGATTAGCAAGACCAGCAGTAATAGCAGCAGTGGAAGAATTAGAAACGAAACCTAATAACTTAGTAACTGTATTTGCTGGACAAGATCAAGAAGCAACTGCAACGATGAGAGGTTATTTTGAAGAAGTACCGCCAAGTTCACCGTCTATCGCGATTTGGAAAGATGACCAATTAGCATATTTCATTCCACGTGAACAAATAGAAAGCAATTCGATGGAAACGATTAAAGATCATCTATCTGGTGTTCTTACTCAAATTGTTTCTTCATGAAAACAATCGTAACGACAGCTGGTCGAACGAATGATTTATTTATTCAAAAAGCTAAAGAAATTGCTAGTGAACTAACTTTGTCCTATGTTAGACGGCAAAAGAAGTCTATGCAAAAGTTGCAAGAAGAGCAGCAGGCGAATGTACTAGTTGTGAGTAAGGAGAGATTGGAACTGTATGTTTACGGTTCTACTTCTCCTTTTTTCTTTCACCCAAATTCTGCGGCATTTCGTATGAAGCGCATACAAAATGGTGAAAAGGACTTACTATTAGAAGCTTTAGATTTACAACAAGGAGATCGCTTTTTGGACACAACTGCAGGATTATGTTCGGATAGTATAGTTGCTGCATATGCGGTTGGTGAGAACGGGGTTGTCGATGCTTGTGAGAAGGATGCAATGATTGCTTATATAGTTGAGCAAGGGTTAAAGGTGTACGAAACAGAGAATATGGAAATGCAAAAAAGTATGCGACGGATACAAATAATTCCCCAAGATGCAGTGGACTATTTAAAACAGATGGATGCTAATTCCTATGATGTGGTTTACATGGATCCTATGTTTGAAGAAGTTATTGAAGAATCGTCCAATTTCCAAACACTTCGAGAAGCTGGAGTGCATGACTCTTTGTCGGATGAATGGGTAGAGGAAGCAAAACGTGTAGCGAAGAAACGAGTAGTTCTAAAAGCTCATTTCCGATCACCCATGTTTGAAAAATATCAGTTCGAGCAGTTAACGAGATTATCTTCCAAGTTTCATTACGGTATTATCGACATATAAAAAAGCTGTCAGTTATGACAGCTTTTTTATTAATGTGTAAAGTTAAGTGACGTTAAATATCCTAATAAAAATAAAAAGCCGATGCCAATGATTAAATCTGTGTCCATAGTGACTTTCCTCCTTACTTTAAAAAAGCTACTGAATATCTACAGTTTTTATTGTACAATGAATACATAGAAGAAGAAACCTTTAGTTCGTAAAATCGTTACAATATAGTAAGAAGCATTATAAAATTGGTCATAATTGAAGGTGATAATGGATGAAAAAGTGGTTTCAAAAGACGATAATTATTGCGGTCGCTTTCTTAACATTTGGACTTATATCTCCTAACCATCTTATTTGGGAGCAGTTATTAGATAACAAAAATCCGACAAAATCCATAGCTTCGGATGCGAATACGAGTGAATTTGAACAAGTAACCATTATAGATTCACTGGATTCACCAAATTTAAGCGAAACGATTTCAAAAGCAGCCAGAGAGCAAGCATACATAAAATTTGGTAATCGAATTGGTCCAGTTATACAGGATGAATTTGACGATGTTATTTTCCCACGAATGCAAGAAGTGATCGATACAACCATTGCTAAAGTAGAAAGTGACAAAATAGCGAATCTATCGATTACAGAACATCCTTCTGGGGAATACCATGAAAAAATATTTCATATTTACAATGAAAATACGAGAAAAGATTTCATTCGATTTCATGTAAGAACCGATAAAAAGCCACAAGATGGTTATTATTTTAATTTTCATTATCACCTAGCAGAAGATAATTATTCGAAACATTACGCATTAGGTGAAATTTTTTGGTCGAAAAATACACCGCCTAAATGGTTATCCTAATACACCCATGACACTCATTTTGTAAATGAGTGTTTTTTTTTATAGAATTGAAAACCCCTTGCTGTGCGAGGGGCTCCAAAGAGCTCTTAGCTATGGATAAGAAAAAAGAGCCGATCGTACAATGCTTAGTTATGTCTTTTGTTGGTGGTAGGTATTAAAATTTATTAAAGGACTTCCTCATAGGATTTTTATTTATATGGAATAGTGAGGTTTTTAAACTACGATGGGCTTGTTATAAAAAGGATTAACGCAAAAAGGGCTGAAAATCGGGCAAAAAAGAAGATATAAATGAAGATAAGGTCATTTTCAATCGAGTTGAACATGAATAAAGGGTTTTTGAAGAAACTAATAAAGTAAATAGGAGCGTTGATCCCTTCTACTCGACTAGTTTAATAAAAGATAAAGACAACAACAAGTAAATCACTAGAGCGGAGTGTTGTAATTGAAAGTTTTTTCTAAACTTTTTACTAGAACAAATATTAGTAGTATGGCTATGTTTCTTGGGTTTTTGACTTTATATACTATTATTTCAGATATAGATCCTAACATATTTATTATTGCAATCATTACAATACTTTTTTGGGTAGCTAATTCATTGCAAGTTATCAAAGAAAACAGGAAGTAGAACTATACGAATCACAATTATGGTTTTATATAATAATGAAGGCAGCGAAATTGGATTATAGTCTGAGTATGTAGGGCAAGCGCCTAAAGTAAGTAGTAAATTTCGAACATAGTGGTGATAATATTAGTTTTCATCCCCAAAGAGGCGATAGTGGGAAGAATCTCAGTTTACTTAAAGCTACAGTGAAAAAGGTAGGAAAGGTACATAGCCATATAGTCCAAAAGAAGAGACGCCCGCAGGCAGTCTCTTCTTGTTAATGCAATAAACGTTCATATAATAAAACTTTTTCCTTAAGTGGTTTGAACATCCGGATATTCATCACTAATTTCACCGACAATTTCTTCTAAAATATCTTCCATTGTCACAAGACCGGTAGTGCTACCATCTTTATCTGTGACAATAGCCATATGAACCCTGCTTTGCTGCATTTTAGACAGTACTTTCTGGATAGAAGTTGTTTCAGGGAAACGCGGCATTTCATGAATAAACGATTCCGGTTTCTCTGTTCTTCCAGCTGCCATGCTGGTCAACAACTCTTTTGTATTGATATAACCGATTAGCTTGTCTTTGTTTCCGCCTACTGTCACCGGATAACGCGTGTATTCATGGTCAGCTAATGCTTCAAACAATTCGGATTGCGACAGGTCTTTGTCCACAGTTACGATTTCTGATCGCTGTATCATGATGTTTTTCACAGTCCTGTCGTCAAACGCAAAAATATTTTTAAGATAGGTCAATTCGGTTTGATTGATCTCGCCACTTTGGAAGCTTTCAGTCACGATTAATTTCAACTCTTCTTCCGAATGGGCCTCTTCATGTCCAGCAGGCTCTACTCCGAATAGTCGTAAAAAGACCCGCGCGGCACCGTTCAGTAACCAGATGAACGGATTCATTACTTTTCCGAACCAATACAGCGGGGGAGCAAGTAGCAACGTCATTTTTTCTGCGTATTGAATAGCTAATGTCTTTGGTGCCAATTCTCCAATCACCACATGTAGGAACGTGACTATTGCCAGGGCGATGGCATAGGATAGTGCAGTCGCCAATGCTTCTGGAATAGCAAAATACTCAAATAATGGATGCAGCATTCTTTCAACAGTCGGTTCACCCAATGCACCAAGGCCTAAAGCCGTTACCGTAATTCCCAGTTGACAGGCAGATAGGTAATAATCCAATTCGTTCGTAACTTTCTTTGCAAGTGCGGCCTTCTTATTTCCTTCTGATATCAATTGGTCGATCCTTGACATACGCACCTTTAAGATGGCAAATTCAGCCCCAACGAAGAAAGCGGTCAAGAGTATGAGCAATGCTATTAATAACAAGTTTACTATGGTCTGTCCATCCAAATTTTCTCCCTCAAGAGAGGGATTCACCTCCAGTAATGTTTAACTCAGTTATATCGAATTACCTTTTTGTTAAGTCTCTTGATGAAACATAACCCGCTTTATTTGTTGATTATCCATTTCAGTAACCGTCCATAGAAAGTTATCTTTGGAGATTATATCACCCGTTTGAACTTCTTCTCCTGGGCTTTGGGAATGAATCCAGCCCCCAATGGTATCGATATCTTCGCTTTCATCAAAAACTAAACCAAAGCGGTCTTGAAGATCTTTTAAGAGTACACGGCCATTGATGAGGTATTGCTTTTCATCAATCTTGCTGATATCCGGTACTTCGTCAGCATCGAATTCATCGCGGATTTCACCCACAATTTCCTCTAGAATGTCTTCCATCGTAATCATGCCGGCAGTTCCGCCATATTCATCAACTACTAATGCGATATGAACATGGGTATTCTGCATTCTGAGCAAAGCATCCTGTAGTCCAGTGGTTTCAAAAACAATAGGGAGTTTCCGTATGAATTCTTCGAGTTTTCGCTTCCGTCCAGCTACAATATGGGGAAGCATCTTTTTGGCACTGACAAAACCGAGGATAAGGTCTTTGTCCCCGTTTTCCGATACCGGATAACGAGTGTAGTTGTTTTCATCCAAAGTTTTAATGATCTCATCCAATGGCATGTCTTTATCCAGGGTAACCAGTTCCGTTCGTGGAACCATGATGTCCTTGACCATCCGTTCATCAAATGTGAAGACATTCTCCATATAGGATAGTTCTGTTTGATTGAGCGCGCCACCCTCGTAACTTTGGGCCATAATGATTTTCAGTTCCTCTTCCGAGTAAGCCTGTTCATGTCCAGCAGGTTTAACGCCAAATGATTTTAACAGAACGCCTGCTGATCCATTCAAAGTCCAAATAAACGGCTTCATGATTTTTCCAAACCAGAAAAGCGGTGGTGCGAGAATCAAGGTCATTTTTTCAGCATATTGAATGGCCAATGTTTTTGGGGCCATCTCCCCAATAACGACGTGTAGAAACGTTACCAGTAGAAAGGCTATGGCATAGGAAGCTGCGGATGCTATAGCATCGGAAACAGCAAAAAAATCAAAGATCGGGTACATCAGACGTTCAACAGTTGGTTTCCCCAATGCCCCTAATCCTAAAGCAGTAACTGTAATACCCAGCTGGCAGGCTGATAAGTAATAATCCAAATTAACGGCCACTTTTTTTGCAAGTATAGCTTTTTTATTTCCTTCGGCGATCAGTTGATCGAGCCGAGACATCCGAATCTTTACTACGGCAAATTCCGATCCGACGAAAAATGCCGTCAAGCCAATTAATATCACTAATAAAACTATATTCATTATGGTTATTATATCCACTTATGTTCCCTGGTAAAGGGATTCACCTCCAAAATTAATTACATCAAAGTCAATAACGAAGCAATCGACAACAACCGTGTTTCTAGCGTTTTATGAATATTTACTTTTAAGTGAGTAGGCGCATCTTTCAGTTGTTCCTCCAACCGTGCTAATTTTTTTTGTAAACAATCAAATTCCTCGTGAACTTCTCTCATCAGGAGTTCGGTTTCTAGATTTTCATTTGTGACGAGAATTTGTTTGATTTCCGCAATCGACATGCGCTGTTTTTTCAATAGCTGAATCCGTTCGATCGTCTGAAGGACAGTCGCAGGGTATAGCCGGTAGTTGGCTTCTGAACGCTCAACAGGAAATAACCCGCAGTTTGTATAGTAATCAATTGTCCGAGTCGATAATCCGCTAAGTTTCGCAACCTCGCCAATATGCATTAATTCCTTCCCAATGTAAGCGCCCCCTTTCAATATATTAAGAAAATAGTAACACAATTTACATAAAAGCATACAGTAGTACGTCCTGCTTTGGGGAAGAATTCACTCGTTTTATTGAAAAATTGTTCTTGTTTTCGACATAAAGTCTATAATACATCCAATGAGTTTAATTCTTTTTATCCAGACGAAGTTATAGATAGAGCACTTTTATTGGCACAAAATTATGCTGAAGGCATGATTTATTAAATGTTTAAAGGATTAGAAAGAAAACATAGAGGAAATAAATTCATGAATATCAAAGCTGGTAAAAGACCTGTTGTTTCTGAACCTGAGCTTTATGCATCTGATAACCAGTTAGTAATAATAAATAAAAAATGTTGTGATTCACATTTTAAAGTGACCGAACTAGACAAACACCGTTTTATTTACAAAGTGTTTACAAAAAATAAAGTTGCAAATCGCATATAAGTAGAATATTATATAAGCAAATGGTTATATGTTAATTGAGAAGGAGGTATTATAAAAATGGAATTACCATCGATTGATATAGAAAAGGCTGCCACAATATTAAAACTGTTGGGTGATAAAACAAGGCTAACAATGATTAAAATGCTTGATTCGCATGATTATTGTGTTTGTGAATTTGTTGAAATATTTAAAGTAAGTCAACCTGCTATTAGTCAACACGTACGTAAATTGAAAGATGCTGGACTAGTGGGGGAAACAAGAAGAGGTCAATGGATTATCTATTCATTGAACAAGAAAAGTGATGTTTTTCCATTGGTTCAGAACTTGATGAATCATCTTCCAAATCAAGATTTTAAACTACAAGAATTAGAAGCACAGGGATTACGTATCTCTTGTGATTAAAGGAGGTTAGCACTATGTCACCAGTCATTTTAGCATCAATAATATTCATAGTAACGCTTATCTTCGTTATATGGCAGCCAAAAGGTTTAAACATCGGTTGGTCTGCATGTGGGGGAGCAATTATTGCGTTATTAGTAGGAGTTGTCGATTTTAGTGATGTGATAGAGGTAGTAGACATTACTTGGAACGCAACTTTATCCTTTATCGCGATTATCTTAATTTCTTTAATTTTAGATGAGATCGGATTATTTGAATGGGCCGCCTTACATATGGCAAAGGCCGCAAAAAGCAATGGTATTAAAATGTTCGTTTATGTCAGTGTTTTAGGAGCCATTGTTGCTGCCTTTTTCGCTAATGACGGGGCCGCATTAATTTTGACCCCAATTGTCTTAGCGATGGTTCGTAATTTGAATTTCAAAGAAAAAATGATCTTTCCGTTTATTATGGCAAGTGGGTTTATTGCGGATACAACTTCACTACCATTTGTCGTTAGTAACCTAGTTAACATTGTATCAGCTGATTTCTTCGATATTGGTTTCGTGGAATACGCTTCTAGAATGATTATTCCTAACATATTTTCTCTAGTTGCAACTATTAGCGTTTTGTTATTTTATTTTAGAAAAAGCATACCAAGAACGTATGATTTATCTAAGCTAAGAGAACCAAAGGAAGCAATTAAGGATATAAAAATGTTCCATTTATCTTGGTATGTTCTTGCTATATTGGTTGTTGGTTACTTTAGTAGTGAATTCATCAACATTCCTGTTTCCATTGTTGCCGGTATAATAGCTATTTTCTTTATTATAATGGCAAGAAGAAGTAGTGCTGTCGATACAAGAACAGTTATAAAAGGAGCACCATGGAATATTGTATTTTTCTCAATCGGTATGTATGTTGTTGTTTACGGACTGGGGAATGCAGGACTTACAAGCGTTTTAGCTGGAGTTATAGAAGTAGCTGCAGAACAAGGGCTATTCGTAGCTACGATGTCGATGGGCTTCATTGCAGCTTTCCTATCATCCCTAATGAATAACATGCCAACTGTTATGATAGATGCTTTAGCAATTGCAGAAACGAATACTTCCGGTACTATCCGTGAAGCACTTATTTATGCCAATGTCATTGGATCTGATTTAGGCCCAAAAATCACACCGATTGGATCACTTGCGACGTTAGTATGGCTTCATGTCTTATCTCAAAAAGGTGTAAAAATCTCCTGGGGAACATATTTTAAAACTGGTATTGTCATAACGATTCCTATTCTTTTCATTACACTTCTAGGTCTATATATTTCATTATTATTTTTCTAAAGGAGAATAAAATTATGGATAAAACATCAATCTATTTTTTATGTACAGGAAATTCATGCAGAAGCCAAATGGCAGAAGGATTTGCCAAAAAATATGTAGGAAATAATTATGAAGTTCATAGTGCAGGAATTGAAGCTAGAGGAATACACTCATTAGCAATTAAAGTCATGAATGAAAAAGGAATAGATATATCAGGCCAAACATCAGATCTAGTGAGCGTAAAATTACTAAACAAAGCTGATATTGTTATTACATTATGTAAAGATGCGATGGAAAGATGTCCAATTTCTTTACCAAGATCATCTCATTATCATTGGCCATTTGATGATCCTGCAAAGGTTCAAGGAACTGAAGATCATATTATTAGGAGTTTTAGACAAGTAAGAGATGAAATTGAAACAACTATTCAAAAATTCATTACTGGAAACTCCGGTGTGGTTTTTAACTCTAAAGACAATAAATATGATCATCTAATACTCCAAGAAGACTTCGGAGAGCAAATAAAGCATCTTCGTGAGTCTAAGGGCTTAAATATAACAGGATTAGCTATTCGCTCTGGTTTATCGGAAGATTATCTTACTAAAACGGAGAAGAATCTTACTAATCCTTCAAGATTTTTCATGCATCACTTAGCGAATGCTTTTCAAATGGATTTCGATGAATTAATAAACCATCTTTATACCGATAATAGCAGTAAAGTAAATTAGATTATATATACTAATAAAAGCATAGAACAGAGGAGACTACTTAGAAATGACAAAAAAAACTTTATACTTTTTATGTACAGGAAATTCATGCAGAAGCCAGATGGCAGAGGGTTGGGGAAAAAAATATTTAGGTGATGAGTGGGAAGTTATGAGTGCAGGAATTGAAGCACATGGTTTGAACCCTAATGCTGTTAAAGCGATGAATGAGGTTGGAGTTGATATTTCTAATCAGACTTCAGATATCATTGATATGGAAACATTAAATAATGCAGATTTTGTAGTTACACTTTGTGGGGATGCTGCGGATAAATGTCCAATGACACCACCTCATGTGAAACGCGATCATTGGGGCTTTGACGACCCTGCTAAAGCAGAGGGAACTGATGAAGAGAAATGGGCTACCTTCCAACGAGTTCGTGATGAAATTGGGCAAAGAATCAAGCATTTTTCTGAAACAGGCGAATGATTTAACATTACCAAGAGAAAATTTTCTCTTGGTTCTCTTTTCACCAGAATATAAGTATATGCTTATTTGATATTGTAACGGGGGTTTTATCATGAAAAAAGTAGAGATTTATGATCCTGCGATGTGTTGTTCAACAGGTGTCTGTGGACCAAGTGTGGACCCAGAATTAACAAGAGTAGCTTCGGCTTTGTATTCACTTGAGAAAAAGGGATTTAATATTACACGATATCAATTAACCAATAATCCGGATAAATTTGTGGAGAATGATGCAGTAAATAGTGTTTTACATGAAGAAGGAATAGATGCTTTGCCAGTAGTTTTAGTAGATGGTCAGATTGTAAAACTTGGTTGTTATCCAACAAACGATGAACTAGCAGAATGGTTTAACGTAGATTTAGAAGAATTAAAAGAAAAGCCAAAAGTTCGACTTTCGATTGATTTAAATTCACTTTAAAACGGAAAGAAGCGATAAACATGTTTCAAGCTTTTCAGCCAAAGAATGTAATAAATACCCCGTTTTTGTTTTTGACGGGAAAAGGCGGGGTAGGAAAAACGTCCACAGCATGTGCTACAGCTGTGTCATTAGCGGACAATGGAAAGAGGGTTTTGCTAATCAGTACAGATCCTGCTTCCAACTTACAAGACGTATTTGGTATTGAATTAACTAATAGGCCAAAAGTAGTTCCAAATGTTGAGAATCTACATGCATGTAACTTAGACCCAGAGGCTTCTGCAAAAGCCTATCGTGAAAAAGTTGTTGGTCCATATAGAGGAAAGCTTCCTGAGTCAGTAGTATCTTCAATGGAAGAACAATTATCAGGTGCTTGTACTGTAGAAATAGCCGCATTTGATGAGTTTACAAGCTTGCTTACAAACACAGAAATAGTAAGTCAGTATGATCATATTATTTTTGATACAGCACCAACTGGCCATACTTTACGACTTTTACAACTTCCAACAGCATGGAATGGGTTCCTAGAGGAGAGTACACATGGAGCATCATGCTTAGGCCCATTATCGGGCTTAGCAGATAAAAAAGATCTTTATTCCAAAGCAGTAGAGGTTTTAGCTGCCCCAGACAAAACTACATTAATTTTGGTTACAAGACCTGACGTCTCCTCCCTTTTAGAAGCTGATCGTGCCTCTATAGAACTAAAAGATATCGGGGTTAAAAATCAAATTGTTATTGTAAATGGATTACTTAGCGAATATAACCAGGAGGATGAAGTATCATCCGCATTTTATCAACGACAAAGAAATGCTTTAAAACAGATGCCAAAAAGCTTAAAACAAGCTATGACATATTCTCTCCCTTTTGTTTCATATTCCTTGACAGGTATAGAAAACCTTCGTTATTTGTTTAAATTGTACACTTTACCTGCTACGCTATCTAACAACCAAACTGAAACAAATGATCATCTTAATTTAAAGGATGTTATAGATGACTTTTCCCTCTCGGATACAAAGTTAATCTTCACTATGGGTAAAGGTGGGGTAGGAAAAACAACAGTCGCATCTGCAATTGCAGTTGGATTAGTTGAAAAAGGACATCGTGTCCACTTAACAACGACAGACCCTGCTGCCCATCTCAATTATCAATTTCAAAGTAGTTTAATGAATCAAAACCTAAGTATTAGTAGTATTGATCCTAAACAAGAAGTAGAAAAATATAAAGCAGATATTTTATCAAAAGCTAGTAAAGATCTGGACGAAGATGGAATTGCATACCTACAAGAAGACCTAAATTCACCTTGTACAGAGGAGATTGCAGTATTTCGTGCTTTTGCAGAAGTAGTAGCAAAAACGGATAACGAAATCGTAATTATCGATACAGCACCGACAGGACATACTTTATTGTTATTAGATGCAGCACAGTCGTATAGCAAAGAAATAGAGAAATCTACTGGTGAAGTGCCAAAAAGCGTGGAAAACCTTCTTCCACTACTTAGAAATCCAAAAGTAACAGAAGTAGTTATCGTAACACTTGCTGAAGCAACTCCAGTATTAGAAGCATCTCGCCTACAAGAAGACCTTAGAAGAGCAGAAATAAGTCCAAAATGGTGGGTTATTAATCAAAGTTTATATGCAACCAATACGACTGATCCTGTGTTACGAGGTAAAGCAATTGGGGAATTGGAATGGATTCATGAAGTAAGTGACAATAAGGCGATAAACTGTGCAATAATTCCATGGCTACATGAAGAAAAAGTTGGATATGACAAACTAAAAGACTTTATTAACTAATTGGTGGGTGAGTGTAATGACGAATAAGAATTACCATGAATTGATTAAAGATCGTATTTATATCGGTGGTGCAGATGATGTAGATGAGGTAATGGAAAATGAAAAAGTGGGTAGAGTATTTGATTTAAGAGCAGAATCATCTAATGTAAACTTTCATGATAAAAGAGTACACAGTCCAATAGTTGATGATGCAGATCAACAAGACATTTCTATAAAGAGTTCAATTGAACAGGTAGTAAGAGCGTATAATGAAGGAGAAAGTGTTTACTTCCACTGTCAAGGTGGTAGTAACCGTACTGGCACTGTTGCTATTGGAACATTACTTTCTTTAGGTAAAGCAGACACTATTGAAGAAGCGGAACAAATGGCAAAAATAGTACGGCCGAAAATTAGCGTAAAACCAGAGATGAAAGAAGCATTGAGAAGAATCTTTCCAAATGCATAAAAAACTTTAGGAGGAAGATAAATGAATATTACTGACGGAGCGAAAAAATTATTAGAAAATGTACTTAGTGAAAAAGGTGCTGAAGCAATTCGCCTTTTTACTAATGCTGGTTGTTGTGGACCACAATTTGCATTGTCTTTAGATGCACCGCTAGAATCCGATACAATCCAGACTATCAACGGTATTAAACTAGCGATCGATTCGCAAGTTAATAATACAGAAGGTCTAACTCTTGATATAGAAGAAAATGACAGAGGTACAGGGCTGGTTCTTATAGGTGGAAGTAGCTGTTGTTAATGAAAAGTAACTGAACTCAATAAACAGATTTGTTCAGTACCATTATTTTATGAGGTTTAGTGCTATTTGAATTACAAATGAACTCCTCTGGTCACCAGAGGAGTTTATTGCTTTTCTAGAGCCACATTTGAAATCGAAATTGATTTTCCATGTCTTTTATATGAGTTTGACCAAAGAATCGCTAATAATAAAAATATAATTGCTCCTCCCCAGTAAATGTAGGAGAAACCATTTACTAATCCTATGATCAAGAAACTAATAAATGGACCAATGGATGCCCCAAGATCCTGAGCCATTGAATATGTAGTAATAAATGAAACTACATTTGAGTTCTTTGAAATGTCTAAGGCAATTGCATCAACTATTGTCGTAAGAGAGGTCGCCGCAATCATGACAAGAAAAGTAAAGAAAATCAATACAAGGATTGGTATTTCATTAGAAATGATTCCAAACGTCAAACTTGCAAAAATTAGTGAGATAATTAATACAGGCACTCTTCCTTTGACCCCATCAGACCAAGTTCCAAAACGTACTCCTAAAAATGGTCCCCATATCCATTGTAGAGATAAGATAATACCAGTTAGAAAAGTTGCACTGATCACAGTTCCGAACAAGATGACACTTTCTCCATGGTTTTGCTCAATTACAGAACTTAATGTTGATATAAATATCCCTTGAAATAATAAAGTGATACAGAAACCAGTAAAAATAATTCTTCCTCTGCCTTGTTTGAGACTGTTTATATATGAATTACCTTTAAATATAACCTTCTCCGTATTATCCTGCTCATGATCTTTTAAAGGAGTGGTTTTAACATACAAGAAAATCAAAGGTAGGGCTAATAGAGTAAGACTCCCGAAAATAATTGAAATAGTACTTAAACCCAATATTGGTACCAGCAGCCCTCCCGCTAACATGCCTACTAAGCTCCCTAATCGATATAGTCCATTGTATAGACCAATTGATTTCCCCCTATTATTTTCTTCCGTATTAAAGGCCACAATCGATAAACCCCCAATTCTCAAAAAGGACCATGCTATACCCCATACTCCTCGGAGAATAATCCAAGCTATAAATCCATTTAGTAATCCATAGCCTAATGTCGTAATACTACCTAAAATGATTGCAATTACTAATCCTGTTTTTAGAGATATTCTACTATATATCCATCCAACAATCGGATTAAAGGGCAGTCGGATAAAGCGGTTAATGGATAGAAGTACTCCAACTTGCCAAATCGAGTCGAGGCCCACTTCTTTCCAATATAAGGGCAAGGCAATGTATAACATTGAATCCCCGAACAAACTTATTGCAGTAATTAAGGCCACAATGACAATTACAGACGGTTTACTTTCACCTTTGCTTGATTCGGACAATACTATCACTCCTAACTCAGTGATGAATTAACTTAAGATTCTATACTTGTAAGGGTATGCTAATTGATTGTGAATTGCAACTAAATTTCATGTGGAATTTGAATTTTTTTACTCTCGCTTGTACAATTAACTTGTACGGTATTTGAACAAAAAAATCTCGCTTTCTTTGAAGAAGTATATAAATAATCACATATAATCTACATTATTATTAATCATTAAATATAAATCCAATAACTCAGTTTGTAGTGAGCACTTATTTTGTAGTCTTTTTTATACATTAATAATTATTGCGTTTTACAAATAAATAAAGTATAAATGTGTTAAGAGAGAAAATTCTGTCTTATTCAACATCTTATTATTTTCCAAAATGATGGTAGCTTAAATATTACATATTAGATACTTTTTCTCTGAATTTACTTGCATTTTACAAATAAAGGGGGATGTTAGCATGGAAGGGATACTAGATACAATAGTCATTGGAGGGGGGCAGGCAGGCCTTACTTCAGGCTATCACTTACAAAAAAGAGGACTTAGTTTTCTAATATTGGAGGCAAGTGCTCAAGAAGGGGGTTCTTGGCCACTTTACTACGACAGTCTTAAACTATTCTCACCAGCAGGTTTTTCATCGCTTTCAGGATTAAAATTTCCCGGAGAGCAAAATCGTTATCCGAATAGAGATGAAGTAGTTCAGTATTTAAAGGATTATAGAAGACATTTTCGATTGCCAGTTCGCACTAACCATCGCGTTGAGTCAGTTGAAAAGGGTGGAGAAGGTTTTATTGTTCGTACGATGGAAGGGGATATTTTTCAGGCAAGAACCATCATCAATGCGACCGGCTCGTTTAATAATCCATTCATACCAAGAATAGCGGGGCAAGAAGAGTTTAAAGGATTAACACTGCATTCCTCCGAATACAAAAATTCGCAGCGATTTCTCAATCAAAGAGTAGTGGTCGTAGGACGAGGAAACTCAGCAGTACAAATAGCAGTTGAGTTGTCCCAGGTGAGTCAGACATCATTAGCTGTGCTACGCCCTGTCCAGTTTGTGAAACAACAGATATGGGGTAAGGATTTGCATTTTTGGATAAAACTAATTGGCTTTGACTCATTTCCATTTTGGAGATTTAGAAAAACTGCACCGAGTTCTAGTGCAGTAAACGATACGGGTCGATACAAAGAGCGATTAACTGCTGGAAAACCGGATCAACAACCTATGTTTAAATCCTTTTATCAAGATGGGGTTATTTGGACAAACGGGGTAAAAGAACAGGTGGATACAATAATCTATGCTACTGGATACAGACCACAATTTCCATATCTTCAAGCGATTGGAGCGTTGGATATTGATGGGAAGCCGTCACATAAAGCAGGTATAAGCAACATTCCGGGGCTTTACTATGTGGGGGTGGAAGGACAGCGTTCCTTTGCTTCTGCAACTATAAGAGGGGTAGGACCTGACGCACGGTATGTAGTGAAAAAATTATTGCATTATCTTAAGTATTGAATGTAAATGGCAAAGTGGTCCTTTACGATAAAGATAGTCAACAGTTAGAAAGTGTGCTACTAGATAAGCCTTACCGATTATGTGGAGGGAGCTGTTGTTTCAAATGTAGCTAACCCCGTAGAAGTCCCAACTTCATAGATATATTTGATAACAGAGGCTGCCTATTGGGTAGCTTTTTCTAAAAGAACTAACGAAACAGTTAGTTGAATAAGTCGGTTTATTTGGAAGGTCGTCGAAGTAGTTAAGTTCATGTAAAGGTAAAGGGGAGAAAAATAAACCAAGCATTTCAAACAAATTAGATATTTAAAATGCTTGGTTTTTATAATATTAATCATGTTTATCTTGATTCTCAGTGTGCTCTAAATAGCGGTACAGTGTTGATTTACTTATTCCTGTTTCATTTTTAATATCAAGCAATGTGAAGTTACCTGAATGATACATGGAAAGAGCTTTTTTTATATTATCGTCTGATTTTTTAGGTCGTCCAAGGGACTTACCTTGTTCTTTTGCTTGTGCCAATCCAATAGCAGTAGACTGTTTCACAATATCCGATTGGAATTGTATCATATGCATCAAAATATCTTGCATTGAGAATGATAATACTTTATTACTATAAATATTCTCTTTTAGAAAATGAATGGTTACTCCATCTTTTTCACAAAGCTTCAACGTATCCATTAGATGTCTTGTAGTATCGGCTAATACAAACATACGGTCAACAACGATGGTATCCCCATCTTGTAATGCCATAAGCATTTCTTCTAGCTGTATACGTTTCTTGGGTGAACCATGTAACTCGCGATAAATGGTATCGCAATGTAAGGGCATGACATTTAATTGATTCTCACAGCTTTCATCATCATATAGAGGACGTATATAGCCATAAATCATATTTATCGCTCCTATCTAAGTCCTAAAAAGGTTCCTTTTTGGGACTATTAGTGATATAGTAATCATAGAATTTTAACAACAATAAAGGAGTTTATTATGCAAAAATTAAAACAACAATGGTTTGGCAATATTCGTGGAGATGTGCTAGCAGGTATCGTCGTCGCACTCGCTTTAATTCCTGAAGCAATTGCCTTTTCAATTATTGCAGGTGTTGACCCAATGGTTGGGTTATACGCATCATTTTGTATTGCTGTCATTATCGCATTTGTTGGCGGCAGACCGGGAATGATCTCAGCAGCAACGGGTGCGATGGCACTACTTATGATGCCATTGATAAAGGATTATGGTTTGGATTATTTATTAGCAGCAACCATATTAACGGGTATTATTCAAATACTTTTTGGTATATTTAAAGTAGCAAAAATTATGAAATTCATTCCAAACGCTGTAATGATTGGTTTTGTGAATGCATTAGCAATAATGATCTTTACTTCACAACTAGCCCACTTTATCGGAATTTCGACGATGACATATGTGTTTGTTGCGATTACATTAATTCTATTATACACATTACCGAGATTCATTAAAGTAATTCCAGCACCACTGATTGTATTAGTCGTACTAACGAGTGTTGCAATTTTCAGTGGGTTTGATTTACGAACAGTTGGAGATTTAGGAGCAATTACGCAAACGCTACCGTCTTTCTTCATACCGGATATTCCATTTAATTTTGAAACATTAAAAATTATTTTTCCCTATTCTTTAGCATTGGCTATTGTTGGTTTATTAGAGTCGTTACTTACTGCTCAAATCGTAGATGATATGACTGCAACAGAAAGTGATAAAAACAAAGAAGCCCGAGGTCAAGGGATTGCGAACTTTATCACAGGGTTCTTCGGTGGAATGGCTGGTTGTGCCATGATAGGGCAATCGGTTATTAATGTGAAGTCTGGTGGGCGTGGGCGTTTGTCTACACTTGTTGCCGGAGTATTTTTAATGTTTCTTATCATTGTATTAGGTGATTTAGTTGTACAAATTCCAATGCCTGTTTTAGTTGGAATTATGATTATGGTAAGTATCGGAACATTTGATTGGAATTCTTTTAAATACTTAGTGAAAGCCCCTCGAACAGATGCCATTGTGATGGTGACAACCGTTCTTATTGTCGTGTATACACATGACTTATCAAAAGGAGTTCTAGCAGGAGTATTGCTAAGTGCGATTTTCTTCGTTGTAAAGATTTCGACAGTGAAACTTTCGAAAAATGGCAATCAAATTGTTGTAAAAGGGCAATTGTTCTTTGCTTCTACCGATAGCTTTATTAACTATTTTAAACAAAATGTTTTTAATGAAAAACAAATTGATATCAATTTCTCTAGTAGCCATATTTGGGATGAATCCGCAGTTGGTGCTGTATTCAAAGTAAAAGATTCGTTGCAGGAAAAAGGGATTGAAGTGCAATTAACAGGACTAGATGAATCAAGCAAAAAGATGTTAAATCAGTTGGACGGAATATCATCATCTCATTAAGGGAGGAAAAGGAATGTATAAACATATTCTATTAGCGGCAGACGGTTCAGAGAATGCAGTGCGTGCTGCAAAAGAGGCAATCAAAATTGCTTCTCTTTCAAAGGAAACGTTAGTTGAAGTTATATATATTGCTGACTTCGATAAGGCAAAAACAGATATTCTACATGCTACTTCAACTGAAACATTACCAATTGAACGTCGTAAAAAAATTAAAAATGTGGAGCAAGTCTTATTTGATGCAAATGTGAATTACAAAGTAACGATTTTACATGGAATACCGGGTCCAGAAATTATAAAATACGCAAATGAAAAAGGTGTAGATTTAGTCGTTATTGGCAGTCGAGGTTTAAATGGTCTGCAAGAAATGGTGATTGGTAGCGTCAGCCATAAAGTGATGAAACGTGTAAATTGTCCTGCCTTGATTGTGAAATAGGCGAATTGTATGCTCTGACGAATTAAAGAATTGAAATTTTCTTATTTACTACTGGTAGCTACAGTTCAAGAACAGGGGGTTGCTTAGGCAGCTCTTTTTTAATTCAGATAACTGGTCAAGTTAATTTAAGAAGAACTATTAAAATCAAGAAGTTGAAAGTTAATTGTTGCACATTGCAAGTAAATGATGTATATATTATATAAGAGGTGAGAACATGGAAAACAAACGTGAGCTATTTCAAGTACTTACTCGTAGGTTCGGACTCCTTAATAAAAATTGTTGTTCTATTGGAGCCGTGGATATATCATCCGTACAAAGTCATATTCTTTACGAAATAGATAAACAAACTTCTCCATCTATGCAACAAGTTGCGGAGTCGATAGCAATGGATATAACGACTTTTAGTCGACAAATCCAAACGCTGATTAAAATGGAACTAGTAAAGAAAACACCATCCTCTGCAGACAAAAGGGTATATATATTATCGCTTACAGTACAAGGTAAGTTTGTAGCTACAACCATTGACGAATCGATGAATGCTTATTTAGAGGAAGTATTCTCGCATATGAACGAATTTGAAAGAGAAACAGTTATTCGTTCGATAAAATTACTAAATCAAGCCATGTCCAAATCAAGCGTTTGCTGTACCCCTCTACTTTAAGCAAGTTAAGTCTTGCTTAAAAAAATATATATTACTTGCAAAATGCAATTAACTAGAATATTAATACTGGTAATACAACTAAAAATTTTTGGAGGTAAAAGTATGAATAACATTGAACTGAAACAAGTAAAGACTGGTGGATGCTGCGTACCTGCTACAAAGACAAATACAGATGTTGTAAAATCTACAAACAAGGAGTTACCAATAGCAATTATAGGTGCTGGTCCAGTAGGTTTAGCGGCAGCTGCCCATCTAGCCAAAATTGGTGTACGTTTTATACTGCTCGAGTCAGGTGAAAGTGTTGGAAGTAATATTCTAAACTGGGGGCATGTGCGGTTATTTTCACCATGGCAATACAATATCGATAAGATAGCTAAAAAAACTCTAGAAAAACACGGTTGGAATGCTCCTGATCAAGAACAACTTCCATTAGGAAGTGAATTAGTTAACGAGTATATGAAGCCATTAGCAAATTTACCTGAAATAAAACCTTATCTATTACTGAATACAAAAGTTGTTTCTATAAGTAAAAAAGGATTAGATAAAATGAAGGACGCTAATCGTGAAAAATCCTCTTTTATTTTATACCTTGAACAAAATGGAATGACAAAAAGAGTAGAAGCAAGGGCAGTTATAGATGCTACAGGAACTTGGTCACAACCAAATCCAATAAATGCTGATAGTGTTTGGACAAAAGAGGAAAGAGAATTAAAACAACACATTTACTATGGCATACCTGATATTAATGGAGAGCATAAAGAAAGATACAAAGGCAAACGAGTTGCTGTTGTTGGTGGCGGTCATTCAGCAATTAACACGATATTGGAATTATCGCAGTTAAATGATGAAGTGGAAATTACTTGGATAATAAGAAAGAGAAGCGTAGAGGATGCTTACGGTGGAGAAGAAAAAGATGCTCTTGAAGCAAGAGGTGCATTAGGTAGCCGTATACACCAATTAGTTGATGCTGGTAAAGTGAAAGTCTTTACTCCTTTTCTCATTCAACAATTAATTAAGATAAACGATGAAATTGGAATTATAGGACAATCAGGCGGTAGAGAAATAACACTATCTCCTGTGGATGAAATTATTGCAAATACAGGTAGCCGTCCAGACTTCTCATATTTACGAGAAATCAGGCTCAGTATAGATACTGCTACAGAAAGTGTGGAAGCTCTTGCTCCTTTAATTGACCCAAACCTTCACAGTTGCGGAACAGTTCGACCACATGGTGAAGAAGTTTTAAGACAGCCAGAAAAAGACTTCTATATAGTAGGAATGAAAAGTTATGGTAGAGCTCCAACATTCTTAATGGCAACTGGTTATGAACAAGTTAGATCTATTGTGGCCCATCTGACGGGAGATTTTGAGTCAGCTAAAAAGGTTGAACTTGATCTACCTGAAACCGGTGTTTGCAGTATTAATTTAACTTCACCAAATTCTACTCCATCTTGTTGCGATACAGAAGCATCTAAATGTTAGGGGGGAAGTTACTTGACGGTCAATAATGGGGGGAATTTATCAATAGAATATTTTATTTCCTACCTAAAACTCGTTATGGAAGCAAGGTCCTACTCTCTAGAGGAAGCAAAAACCTTCATGTTTATCAACTTCTTTAAGAAGAATAATGATACTTACGGAAAAGAAAGTCACATCAAATTTATGCAGGCTATTGAAAGAATAAAAGAAGGTAATTGACCCTGTTCTCTAAAAAGTTAATGTTATTAACACTAAAAGAATCAAATAATTTATCAGTAAATAACACCGTTCTAATTTATAGGAACGGTGTTAAAAGCGTCTATTAGAGGAATTTTTACAAAACGAAGCCGAAATTGATATTGAGAAGTACATTGTCAATATCCCATCGATGCTCAACTTAAAACTAAATGTACTCCGATCAAAAAATACTCTGCCAAAATGCTTATCTTAAAAAACGATGAAATACCCTCTCATTTAGAGGACATTTTTTGTTATACTAAAGGGAAGTATAGAAAATGAAAACGAGGTATACAAATGGAACAATATTTAACATTATGTCGACATATTATGGAAAATGGTGTGGAAAAAGGAGATCGCACTGGAACGGGAACGAAAAGCGTATTCGGTTATCAAATGCGGTTTGATTTAGCAGAAGGTTTCCCACTACTTACAACGAAAAAAACTGCCTTTCGATTAGTTGTGAGTGAATTATTATGGTTTATAAAAGGAGATACAAACGTAAAATCACTAATTGAAGCAAATAACCATATTTGGGACGATTGGGCGTTTGAAAAATGGGTAAAAAGTGATGATTACACTGGTCCTGATATGACTGATTTTGGTAGACGTGCAGCGAATGACCCTGTATTCAAAGCAATTGTGGACGAGCAAATGGAAATCTTCTGTTCTAAAATTGTAGAAAATGCCCAATTTGCGGCAGATTTTGGCGATTTAGGGCCGGTTTATGGAAGACAATGGAGATCTTGGCCAGCTAAAAATGGAGAAACAATCGATCAATTGCAAAAAGTAATTGAACAACTGAAGACAAATCCAGATTCCAGAAGACATATTATTACAGCTTGGAATCCTGCAGAAGTAGATGATATGGCTTTACCACCATGCCATGCATTTATGCAGTTTTATGTAGCGAATGGGAAATTGTCTTGTCAATTGTACCAACGAAGTGCGGATGTTTTTTTAGGCGTACCTTTTAATATTGCTTCTTATGCTTTGTTAACGCATCTCATCGCAAAAGAATGCGATTTAGAAGTAGGAGAATTTGTACATACACTCGGAGATGCGCATTTATATGCGAATCATATGGAGCAAGTGGAAACTCAGTTAGCACGCACACCGCGGTCATTACCTACTTTATCTTTATCAAATGAAAAAGAATCTATCTTTGATTATGAAATAGAGGATATTTCAATAGAAGGATATGATCCACTTCCGGGTATTAAAGCACCTATAGCAGTTTAAACAGAAATGGGGGATAAACATGATTTCATTAATCGTAGCGCATGATCCGAATCGGGTAATTGGCCAAGAAAATAAAATGCCTTGGCATATTCCAGGAGATCTTGCTTATTTTAAAGAAAAAACAATGAACAAAGCGATTGTAATGGGGAGAAAAACATTCGAATCGATTGGTCGTATTTTACCGGGGCGAAAGAATATTATTATTACAAGAAACTCTTCTTACAAAGCAGAAGGTGCAGACGTAGTATCGAATTTAACAGATGCTGTAGCCTTAGCAAAAAGCTTTCATGAAGAAGTGATGATTATTGGCGGGGAGCAAATATTTCGAGCAATCCTGCCAAAAGCGGATCGCTTATATGTAACTTTTATAGAGCAATCGTTTGAAGGGGATACATTTTTCCCGCCATACGGTGAGGAATGGGTTCTCGTAGACACATCGGAAAAGTTGGAAACAGCGGAAGGAATCCAATACGCGTATTTGGTTTATGAAAGAAAAGAAAATTTATAAGCGTTTGTTGGGATATTTGAACAATTTCCATGTTATTGTTCAAGTATCCTTCTTTTGTTCATATAGTATAGTACTTGACTGTTAAATCAGTTTACAATGGTCGTCACTTCTTCTTATAATAGTACGTATAGAGGAAGGAAGAGATACAGTGCCTAAAGTCCATATCGTAACCGATTCGACAGCCGACTTAACAAAAGAGCTGATAGAACAATATAATATTCACATTGTGCCACTTTCCATACATATAGATGGAGAATCATACATCGATGGTGTAACCATACAGCCAGAAACGTTTCTAGAAAAAATGGCTACATCCAAAGAATTGCCAAAATCATCGCAGCCAGCAGTTGGCGTTTTTAAAGAGCTATATGATGAGCTAGGAGCAAATGGAGATCGAATTATTTCCATCCATATGACAGGTGCTATGAGCGGGACGGTGAAATCTGCTCAAGCAGCAGCTGAAATGACCACATCTGATGTCACGGTGATAGATTCACAATTTATTTCTTTTGCGTTAGGTTTTCAAGTGGAAGAAGCAGCTAAGATGGCTGAAAAAGGAACTTCTGTGGAAGAGATTATTCAAAAAGTGGAAGAAGCTTGTGTCAAAACAAAATTATTCGTCGTAGTAGACACGTTAGATAATCTAGTAAAAGGTGGACGTATTGGAAAAGGAAAAGCGATGTTAGGATCTTTGCTTTCCATTAAACCGATCGCGAGTTTAACAGACGGTGAATATACACCTGTTGCGAAAGTACGAAGCCACAAACAGGTTGTCAATTATTTGTTTAATGAGTTTATGAAAGATACGAAAGGCAAAATTGTAAAAGCGGTAGGCATTTCCCATGCGAATGGATTTTCTATGGCTGCCCCTTTAAAAAACCTTATCGAGGAAACTGGATTTAAGCAGATTCGCATGTCTTTTACATCACCTGTAATTAGTACACATACAGGACCTGGTGCTATTGGTTTTATGTATATGACAGAATAGTGAAAAGGCAGGGAAGAGAAGATTCCCTGCCTTTAATGATAATTTAAAGGGGTTTAGAATGAAATATATTGTTAGTTTTTTATGTATACTCATGCTTTCCGCATGTTCGACCAATGAACTGAAGGAAGTGAACTTCTCAGAAAGAGAATCCGTGTTGTTTGAAGAATATATTGTTCCTTTTTCCTTTTTTCCAAGAACGATCGAACTAGTGGGACTTGGAGATTCACTCACGCAAGGTGTTGGAGATGAATTAAAAGGAGAAGGATATATTGGTCGTTTGCAAAAAGAAATTTCACAGTATAAAGGAATAGAAGAGGTTAATCTAACCAATACTGCGAAAAGAGGACGTCGAAGTGATCAACTATTAAAAATGCTAAAAGGCGGAGAAATCGATCATCAGCTACGAAAAGCGAATATGATTACACTTACTATTGGTGGTAATGATATGATGAAAGTAGTGAGGAAAGATTTATTTAATCTCCGTGTAGAAGCGTTTGAAAAAGAATTAGTAAAGTTTGAACAAAATTATGATCAAATATTAGAGGAAATTCGAGAGATTAATAGCAACGCTCCTATTATTCTTCTTGGTCTTTATAATCCAATTACTGCCGTAACAGATGAAAAAAGTGAATTGGATGAGATTTTAGCAGATTGGAATAATAGCATTGAAACAATTGCCTTTAGCGATGTAAATGCATGTTTTGTACCAATTGATCAACTTTTTGTGACGAATGCGAATTTAGTCTATCATACGGACTTTTTTCATCCAAATAGTAGAGGATATGAACTGATTGAAGAAGCTTTAGTTAATTCTTTAGAAGAATGTGGTTTAATTGACGAACGAAATAGGGAAATGTTGTTTTGAGGAGTTGTTTAAATGAATAAGTGGAAGATTGCATTTTTTTTGTTGTTGCTCGTTATTATAGGTAGTATAGGAACATTTCTATACTGGGTAACGACTCCAGCCGAAACAATGCCAATAGAAGTACCAAAAGCTACGCCAGAGGGAAATGTGCTAACGGTACATGCGACAAAAGAAGATTTTGAAGGAATCGCTAATACGTATTTAAAAAAAGCGATGAAAGGCAAGCCTCTACCAATACATCTTACAGTGGATGATCAAATAGTGTTGTCTTCAGAGCTTACAATCTTCTCACTTAACTTTCCAATTAAAATGTATTTTGAGCCGTATGTGGAAGAGGGCGGGAATATTAGGCTAGAGCAAACTTCCTTAGAGGTAGGTCAAGCGAAACTGCAACCAGAAGCCGTGTTAAAATTATTAAGGGATTCCATTGACTTACCGGAATGGATTGTTGTTATGCCAAAAGAAAAGGAAGTACATATTCAGTTAGCGAGTATACCGATGTCTTCTGGAATACATGTCCGAGCAAAAGAGTTGAATTTAGAAGAAGATATTATAACATTAGAAATAGTTATACCATCGAAATGAGGTGCTAAAAAATGGAGAAAGCTACTTTTGCAGGAGGTTGTTTTTGGTGCATGGTCAAGCCCTTTGACTCATATGAGGGGATAGAAAAAGTGGAATCGGGTTATACAGGTGGTCATTTGGAAAATCCGACGTATGAACAAGTTTGTTCCAATGCAACAGGACATTATGAAGCAGTTCAAATTACATTTGATCCAGATAAATTTTCATACGATCAGTTATTAGAAATATTTTGGATGAATATTGATCCAACAGATGATAATGGTCAATTTTTTGATCGTGGTTCTTCCTATCAAACAGCCGTATTTTATCATTCCGAAGAACAACGAGAAAAAGCGGAAAATACAAAAGAAGCATTGAATGCATCCGGTAAATTCAATATGCCAATTGCTACGAAGATTTTACCAGCTACGAGCTTTTATGCTGCAGAAGACTACCATCAAGACTATTATAAGAAAAATCCAGCTCATTATAATCGATACTTTGTAGGTTCTGGAAGAGCAGCATTTGTAGAGAAAATGCGGGAGGTATTTAAATGAAAGAGAAGCTAACAGAAATGCAATATTACGTAACACAACAAAATGGAACGGAGCCACCATTTCAAAATGAGTATGACAAACATTTTGACGAAGGCATTTATGTAGATATCGTTTCAGGTAAGCCATTATTTCATTCAAAAGATAAATATGATGCAGGTTGCGGTTGGCCAAGCTTCACTAGACCTATTGAAGATCAGGAAGTAGTCGAAAAATTCGATGATAGTCATGGAATGAGACGGGTGGAAGTTAGAAGTAAAACAGCAAATTCTCATTTGGGACATGTATTCCCAGATGGTCCGAAAGAAGAAACAGGACTTCGGTATTGCATCAATTCTGCATCGATGCGTTTCGTACCGAAAGATAAGTTAGTAGAAGAAGGTTACGAAGAATATACTAAATTGTTTTAACCAATAGTTCGTTGAATAGTTACATGTAAAAAGCACGAAAGAGGTAGATACTCTTTCGTGCTTTTTCCGTTATAATTTAAACTCATTTACTACTTTTCTTAGCTCATCCGCCTGATGGGAAAGCTCAATCGCAGATGCATTGATTTCTTCCATTGCAGCGGAACCTTGCTCTGCAGCAGCAGCTGAAGTTTCGGTATTAGAAGCTGTATTTTCAGCAATTTGTGTAACTTCCACAAAAGATGCTGCAACCTCTTGGCTAAAGTTAAGTGTTTTCCCAATTTGATCGACCATTTTATCAATAATTGCAATCGTATCATTTGTTTGATTCATAATTTGATCTAGAGAGGCGTTTGTTTCATTTGCCACTTCAACGCCTTTAATAACATTTTCAACACCTGCATGATTTTGTTGCACAATCGATATTACTTCGGTTTGAATGGATGTGACAATTCCTGTTACTTCTTTAGCGGCATTTCGAGATTGTTCTGCTAATTTTCGTACTTCATCTGCAACTACAGCAAAACCTCGACCATGTTCTCCTGCTCGAGCAGCCTCGATTGCGGCATTTAATGCAAGTAGATTTGTTTGTTCGGCTATGGACGTAATCGTTTTAATGATTGATGTAATTTCGTACGATTTAGTTCCAAGAGACTCTACTGTTTGAGATGTGTTCGCCATCGTTTCTTCAATGTTCATCATCACATTGGAAGAATGTTGAACGGACTCGCTTCCTTTGCGCGCAGCTTCAATCATCTGATCCGTCGCTTCTTTTACAGATTGTGCATCGTTGTTTAAGTATCTAGTCGCTTCTTCTAAAGAATTCATTTTTTGAATAGCAACGGTCATACTGCGCATTGTATGTTCACTACCTGAAGCGATTTCATTTGTCGTGTCCGCAATAGATTGAATCGTTACAGCAGTTTCATCCGACGAGGCCATTAGTTCTTGTCCACTTGCCGATACATTTTCAGTTAGCATGCTTACTCGTTTAACCAAGTCGGCAATCGAACCGATTAAAATATTGGTGCTTTCTGCAATTTCTGAAAATTCATCTCTCGTACGGATCTTCACACGTCTCGTTAAATCTCCACCTGCTTGTGCAATTTCTAAAATGGAACGATTGATAGAGTACGTGCTTCGCTTAATAGAATAGAAAAGATAAATTCCGAATGATAATGTTAAGAGAACTGAAAAAATCGTTAAAGCAACAAATAAGTATAGGGAGTTATTATTTTCTTTCTTTAATAAAGCAATTTGTTCGGCATTATTTTTAGCTAATAATTCATTCATTGAAGCAATATGAACATCTACATAGCTCATAGCCGTTTTACCGTTACCAGCGTTTACAATTTTTTGAGCGGCTTCAATACCTTGGGCATCTCTGAGCTCGATTACTCTTTCCGAATATTGTAGATAGGTCATAAAAAATTGGTCAATTGATTGTATCTTTTGCAGTTCCTCTGGTCGATCTTTATATGTTTTATGTAATTCTTTTAAGTGTGTAACAATCAAATCTTTATTTTGTCTGTAAGTTGTCATATAATTTGTCTTACCTGTAATTACATAACTTTGTTCAGCGTTTGCGAGTTGTGCAATTTCAGTGGCGATTTTATTGACCATCATTTGCTCTTTCATTTCCACATTTGTAAACGCTTCAAATGCTCTTTGTGAAGAAGACATTTTGGTGGAAGTTAAGACAAGCATCGAAACTAAAATAATAATTAGTACGGAAAATATTAATAACACCCGTCCACGAATGGAATGCAATATAGTTGGATTAGATGTTCTAATCGTACTTTTATCCTTTCTTCTACCTTTTTTAAAGAGGGATAAAGTAGGGTTTTTCGTTTCTGTATTATCGTTCTTTTTCCTTCTTTTTTGTTGAAGCCATCGTAGTGATTTTTTCTTTTGTTTAACACCTTTTACCAAACAAACCAACCCCTTCTTGATGTGTTACATAGTAATATCATTAAGTTTACTTGTTTTGTCTTATATTATCTACATTTTTATGAATTTTCTATGTCCTTGTGACTAAAGGAGGAGGAACTATATGAATCAGTCCTTTTATTTATTTGCATTAAAATATCGTGGGGGTCAAAAGGAGGATAAGAAATCTCGGTTTGCGGAAAGTATGTTCGAACAACATGATTTTCCAAAAACAGAAACTTCTTTTCATGCACTTTCCCAATATATTGAAGAATTAGCGCATCCGGAACTTACGGCAAGTATTTTTGATGAACTTTGGGAGCATTATATAGAAGGTTATTAGTAGCTTGTTCGTTGCAATTGTGCCAAAAAAACTGTATTATTAACACGATGCATATTGAGAAATGAGGTTATTTAAATGAGTATTCATATTAGTGCAAAAAAAGGTGAGATTGCGGATACAATTTTACTACCAGGAGATCCGCTTCGTGCGAAATATATCGCTGAAACATTTTTTGAGGATGTTGTTCAGTATAACGAGGTTCGTAACATGTTTGGATATACTGGTACATATAAAGGAAAAAGAATTTCTGTTCAAGGTACTGGAATGGGAGTTCCTTCAATTTCAATTTACGTTCAAGAGTTAATGAATGACTATGATGTGCAAAAACTAATTCGTGTTGGTACTTGTGGAGCTATTCAAAAAGACGTAAAAGTACGCGATGTAATTCTTGCGCAAAGTGCTTCAACAGATTCTTCGTTGAATAAAGTACTTTTAGATGATCTTAATTTTGCACCAACTGCAAACTTTGATTTATTATACAAAGCTTATAATGTTGGAAATGAAGCAGGTTTAAACTTAAAAGTTGGTAACGTATTTACTGCAGATTTATTCTACAACGAAAATGCTCAATATGAAAAATGGGCAGATCATGGAGTTCTTGCAGTAGAAATGGAAACTGCAGCTTTATATACATTAGCTGCTAAATTTGGACGCCAAGCACTTTCTGTATTAACAGTTAGTGACCATATTATTACTGGGGAAGCTACTTCTTCTGAAGAACGTCAAACAACTTTCAACGACATGATCGTTGTAGCGTTAGAAGCAGCAATTCAGGACTAAGAGAACTAAAGTGAGAATAGACTGTCATAAATGGCAGTCTTTTTTTTAAAGGTTTAAAGCTACTTTTGAAGAGGGTGAAAAATTTGGACGAACAACAGCAAAACAATGAAGAACCAAGACGATTAGAAGATACAAATCCATCTCGTTTTATTAAGATAAAACCATTTGTTTTTCTATTAACTATTTTCTCCCTAGTTATCGTAACAGTTGCAGTGACCATGCTTTATTTGACATGGGGAAATGAACCACAATCCGAACGCTCGGAGTTTTCTAAGTTATATATGGCATATGACAAACTAGAAGCAGAATACTATAAGGATATTGATGAAGAAGCAATTATCAATGGTGCGATAAACGGAATGATTGATGCGTTAGATGACCCTTATTCCGATTATATGAACGAAAATGAAGCTTCCCAGTTCAATGAAAGTATTTCTTCTAGTTTTCAAGGAATTGGAGCTGAAATACAAGAACGTGATGGAATTATTACAGTAGTTTCTCCTATAAAAAATTCACCTGCTGAAAAAGCAGGGGTATTACCGAATGATAAAATTATGGCGGTAGATGGAAAAGATATTCAAGGATTTAGTGCATCCGAAGCTGTTTTATTAATTCGTGGGAACAAAGGAACAGAAGTGACGCTGTCTATTAAACGTGGTGAAAATGCTGCGATGGATGTCACGATTACACGAGACGAGATTCCTATTGAGACGGTTTATGCGGAAATGATAGATGATCAAGTGGCACATATTATTATTTCTAGTTTTTCACAAAATACGTATGAAGAGTTACTCACTGCCATTGATGAAATGAAAAGTGAAGGTATGAAAGCGTTAGTACTTGATGTAAGGCAGAATCCAGGTGGACTATTAAATTCTGCTATCGATATTTCGAACCTGTTTGTTGAAGATGGAGAACCACTACTTCAAATAGAAGATAAAGGGAATACGATTGTAACGCCAGCAACTCCTGGTATGCGCATAGATGTTCCAGTAACTATTATTATCGATGAAGGAAGTGCTTCTGCATCGGAAATATTAGCAGGTGCATTAAGTGAATCAGCGGATGTGCCGTTAGTAGGTTTAAACTCATTTGGTAAAGGTACTGTACAAACAGTGAATGATTTACCAGATGGTTCGAATATTAAAATTACTACTGCTAAATGGTTAACACCAAAAGGAAACTGGATTCATGAAAAAGGAATTGTACCTGACTATGTCGTGGAATATCCTAGTTATGCGATGTTATCACCTTTAGATCCGTCCACTACTTTAGAAGAAAATCAGTCCTCTGAAGCTGTTCAAAATGCGAAAGAAATGCTACAAGCTATTGGCTATGAAGTAGGAGAGATAGATGAGAAGTTCGATGCCCAAATGACGACGGCGGTGAAAAAGTTCCAGTCAGACAACAAGCTTGAAACGACTGGAAAACTTGTAGGGGACTCCACTTTCGTTTTAATGGATAAAATTCGTGAGAAAATTGTCAATGACGATCCACAATTGCTAAAAGCAAAAGAAGTAGTAACAGAGTTATTAAATAAATGAAAAAAGCTGGCCATTTTGGTCAGCTTTTTCAACACGCCTAAAGGAGCTAACATACGATGAAAGATGTCTATTTATTGAGCGGTTTTCTAGGAAGCGGTAAAACTTCGCTATTAGCGCACATAATCGAGCAATTTAAAGCAGAAGGCATAAAACCTGCTGTTATTATGAACGAATTAGGGAAGCTTGCTTTTGATAGTAGAGCTGTAGATAATGAAGTCCCTTTAAAAGAAATGCTAGAAGGGTGTATTTGTTGTACAGGATCTGAAAAAATGGAGGCACAGCTCCAAATGCTTCTAGAAGGAGAAGATTTTGACGTTTTATTAATTGAAACAACTGGTGCTGCACATCCGGTCGAAGCAATGGATGCAGTTCTTTCTCCTTTATTTGCAAACAAGTTGAACATGAAAGGGATTATTACGGTTGCAGATTGCAAAAGATGGCTAGATCGTGACAACATGACCCCGCAAACGAGAATGCTCTTTTTAGAGCAAATAAAACATGCGCACTTAATAGTAGCAAATAAAATCGATTTGCTTACAGAGGAAGAAACTTTAACGGTTACGATGCAAATACAGGCGTTAAATGATGTAGCACCTATTATACAAACTTCTAATAGTAAACTTCCTATAAAACTGTTAAAAAACATGGAAGCAACGTTCCATGATAAAGAGGTTCATGAAGCTGCAATTGGAAAACAACTAACACTCTCATCCCGACTACATACATTTCAAGAAGGGCTACATCAAGAAGAATTTGAAGAATGGGTTCGAAGTCTGCCGGATACAGTTTATCGGATGAAAGGATATGTTCCATTAAAAGGACATAAAAATCCATTTCTATTCCAATATGCTTATGGTATGGTCCAGTGGCTCCCTGAGTATATGAAAATGCCACCGCAAATCGTTATTATAGGAGAACAAGTGGACAAACTAGAGATAATCGGAAGTGGACGAAATGATTAACGCTTTTCGTACATTATATAAAGATCGCAAGTTTACTACTGAACTTCAAACAGAAGAACAAGTACGCGAAGTGATAAAATCCGAACTTTTAGATGAATTTACACATCCAAGAGCAAGATTGTCACCAGAAAAAAAGTTGAAACTTGCTTTAGATAGAATAAGTGTATGCACGTTGTCGGATGACGAAAAGAAATGGATAGAGAATGTCTATAAAGAAGAATATATAAATCTGTCAACAGAAGATAGAACGTAATATTTAAGTATAGTGGGTAAGTTATCCAATTATCTTGCAGGAAATAGTCGTTTCTAATAACATTTTCTTTAAAAATGGTCTCACTGGAATATTTTATCCTAATTTTTCTGCTGATTTTGTGTTTACAATAGGGGAGCACAAAAGAAGGAGGAAATGAAAATGAATAAAAAACATTCTATCATGGTTGGGTTACTTGCAGGTGGCTTATTACTTTCAACTAATACAGCAGAAGCAGCAATGACAACTGGAAATTCACAAACTACTTCTGAGGCAAATACATCCATTACGTATCAATGGCAGTCTCCGATTAACGTTATGTATAATTACAATATAAATGACTTAGATATTCAAAGTATATTAAATGGAGAATTAAAAGCTCTAGAACCAATTATTCTAAAGGAACTACAACAAGCTCAGAAACAACTAGTTTCAGAAAAAGAAAAAGTAGTTACAAAACCTGTCGTTAAAGAAAAAGCGCCAGTAGCTGAAAAACCAGTTATTAAAGAAGAAGCACCGGTAGTAGAAAAACCAGTAACACCACCAGTGGCTGAGAAACCAGCAAAACCAGTAACACCACCAGTGGCTGAGAAACCAGTAACACCAGCACCAACACCAGAAGTTAAAGAACCAGTAAAAGAAAATAACGAATCAGTACAAGTATCAGCTGAGATCCAACAAGTAGTAGATTTAACAAATCAAGAACGTGCAAAAGCGGGATTAAAAGCATTGCAAATTGATACAAAACTTACACAATCAGCGCAAGCGAAATCACAAGATATGAAAAACAAAAACTATTTTTCTCATACGAGTCCAACATACGGCTCTCCATTTGATCAAATGAAATCATTTGGCATTACGTATAAATCAGCAGCAGAAAATATTGCAATGGGACAACCTAGTGCAACGGAAGTTGTAAAAGCGTGGATGGAATCGCCAGGACATAAAGCAAATATTATGAATCCATCTTATACACATATCGGAGTAGGATTATCTGATAGTGGATTTTATTGGACACAACAATTCATTGGAAAATAATTAATTCGAAAAAACCTACCAAGGTGATAACTTGGTAGGTTTTTTTGACGCTTTAGGAAACTATAAAAATCAAGCCATTTGTAAAATTTTTTTTATAAGGTATGCCATTTCTTATATCGAACTCCATATAGGGATAATGCGTCGTATAGTGCTCTATAAAGAGTCCATTATGATTTTCGCTGCATGACGGATGCTTTCCGCCGGGTGAGCGATGAGCTTTCACCGCCGCTTGCGTGTACGTTGTGAAGTCCATCAAGTAAACTTGCTATTTTGAGAATTGGTTGCTTTCATCGGCATTTTAGTTGCTCTTACACTGATTTGATTGCTTTCAGACTAGAACTGGTTGCTTTCAATGATTA
>NZ_VDGG01000025.1 GCF_006861775.1 Psychrobacillus soli
TCATTGAAAGCAATCAAATCAAGCACGAGAGCAACCAAATTGCCAGTGAAAGCAACCAATCCTCCAAATAGCAAGTTTACTTGTAGTGAGACGATGATGTTTTTTACATATTATAGGAATAATATATCTTAAAGCTTGCCGAACTCGTAAGTCTAGTATTTGTTAGACCGGTTTGTCGCGTTCAACCAATTATTTTTAATGTTAGATTCTGATAAGTTAGTCTTTACCATAGATTTTCGCTACAGGCGGCGACTCCTGCCGGATGAGTGGGCTAATGAGACATCCCAACGTCCGCCTAAGCGGCGGGGATGGCTCATCGCTCACCCGGCGGAAAGCGTCCGCCTGCAGCGAAAATCTCAGCGAACACTTTATTCAACTCATTACGTCGCAGTATCTCTATATCACGTACAATTAAAAAATGCCATACCTTATGTTATTTAGAAAAATTTATTAATTCATCCAAGTCCATATATTTATCTAAGCAAAAAAGCACAGGGAAATAAATCTTCCCCATGCTATCGCATTTTGGATACAAATGGATTATCTGTTTCCCAAAACCTATATGGATAATGCACGGCATCCCCGCTGTTTTCAATACCGATTCTTGGACCTATAGAAACGGAAGTTACTTTCTCCCCTTCCGCCAAGTATAGCGGTTTTTCGGTCCAATGCTTACCATAGTATTCCATTGTAATACCTAATGCTTTCGTCAACTTACCAGGTCCATTCGTCCATTGTTTCATTGGTTGGTTTTTTCGAAATTCCTGCATTTGCTCTAAACCTTCGATTGGTTCTACGGCACGTATTAATATCGCATTCGGGGTATCAACGGGAGCTGCGACTACATTGATCAGTGTATGCGTGTGCATTTGATACGTATAAATTAGTCCGGGTTCTCCGAACATTACCTCGGTTCGCTTTGTTCTTCTGTTACCAAAGCTATGCGCGGCTTTATCGTCTGCTCCCATATACGCTTCTGTTTCCACGATTTTGCCTATGAGTAATCCACTGCTATGCTCATGTACAATGTATTTACCTAATAAGTCTTTTGCTAATTCTAATGTCGGTTGATAAAAGAATTCCCGTTCCACTATCTTCAATTTAAATAAACCCCATTTTCTTCGCTTCAAAAGTTAATTCTTCTCTGAATTTCGGGTGTGCTATCGAAATAAGCTGTTTTGCTCGCTCCGAAATAGGTTTTCCATACATTCTTGCAATGCCATATTCTGTTACGATGGCATCTACGTCATTTTTAGAAGTTGTTACAACAGATCCTGGTGCAAGGCTAAGCTTAATACGGGAAATTTCATCATTTTTTGCAGTAGATGTCATACATACAAATCCTTTTCCTTCTTTAGCAAAGCGAACTCCTCGAGCAAAGTCAGCTTGCCCTCCAGTAGAGGAATAATACTTACCAGCAACCGTTTCAGATGCGCATTGTCCGTATAAATCCACTTCCGTCGTCGCATTAATCGAAACGATGCGTTCTTCTTTGGCAATTTCTCGTGGATCGTTAACAATACTCACAGGTAAGAATTGCACGGCAGGATTGTTGTGTAAAAAGTGGTAGAGTTTATTGGACCCATGAGCGAATGTTGCAATGATTTTTCCTTTATTCGTAAATTTTTGTGTACCATCAATTGCACCAGCTTCTACTAAATCGACAATTCCATCCACGAACATTTCCGTGTGGATGCCTAAATGTCGATGCCCCTTTAATAAACTTACAACGGCGTTTGGAATAGAACCTATCCCGATTTGCAAAGTGTCTCCATTATTGATGTTTTCTGCAACAAAAGAGGCAATCTGCATATCTTTTTCCCCAATGGGAGGTGCAACATCTTCAAATAGAGGGCGATCATTTTCTATAAAGCCTGCAATTTGACTAATGTGAATTTGGTTTTCACCGAAAGTACGAGGCATATGCTTATTCACCTCTAATATAAACGGAACCGTCCCGATAAATTCACTAACAATATCTGCTTGCGTGCCTAAAGAAAAATAGCCGAATTCGTCCATTGGCGAAGCAACTGCCATAATCATCGACATATTTGTAGATTGTCTTAATATTCTTGGCATCTCATGAAAATGGTTCGGAACGAGATCCACCATTCCTTGGTGGAACATTTTTCTAGTCGCTCCACTTAAGAAATAAGATACATGCTTGAGCTTTCCTGGAAACGCCCCTTCCATATAAGGTCGTGACTTCAGTGAAAGTAGTTGGTGTATTTTTACGTTCGTTAGTTCATTTGCATTTGCTTCTAAAATATCGAGTAATTTATGTGGTTCTCCATTTGTTAACGGAAAAATAATATCTGCATCTTTTTCAATTAAATCGATTACTTGCCTATCTGTTAATTGTTTAGTTTTCATTTCATTTTCTCCTACTATCATCAGATTCAATTTGGCGTGTTTATGGTGCGCTTTCTAAAAAACCTGTTACTTCCTTTGGACTTCGTAATATGCATATATCTACATTCTTTACTTCTCTCAATACATTTATTATCCCAGGTCTTGCGTCTCTCGGAAAACGCCAAACCCATTTCGCAAATTTTATATCTATTTTTTCGGGACAACCTGGTCCCATGTCAGGTCGAGTTTTTCCTCGGTATATCCATGCTCTTTTTAAAACTCTATACGTACAAAGTGTTTTTGGAAAGTCTAAGAAGATTATTAAGTCCGCATATTTTGCTCTAAATGCTAAAGTAGAGTCAAAATTGCCATCCATAATCCATTCCTTTTCTTCTAATTTCTCTTGAACTTTTTCCCTAAATTCTAACTTTGGAGTAGGAACCCATCCTTCGTTCCAAAATAAGCTGTCTAAATGGATAAGAGGTAAATTCCACTTTTTCGCTAGTTCTCTCGATAACGTCGATTTCCCAGCACCACTTGAGCCGATAATGAGTATCCGCTTATACCGAAATTTCTCCAAAGTACTACACCCCCTAGCATTGCTCTTTTTCATTTTACTATGTTTCATCAAGCAAACAAAATAAAACCTGCTTCCTCTAAAGGAAACAGGTTTTCAGACTATTCGAGTTCCGTTTGTTTAGTTTCTGTGCCAAGAAATAGAACTGATAAAACCCCAACTACAATTGCGATACAGAAGATACCGAAAATATAACCGATCTCATATCCTGCAGTTACAAGCGTACCAACTAAAAGCGGTCCAAGAATCCCTCCGATACGTCCTGCAGAAGCGGCCATTCCCGACCCAGTTGCACGTATAACGGTTGGGTATTGCTCTGGTGAATATGCATATAAAGCTCCCCAAGCACCTAAGTTAAAGAAGGAAAGTAGCATACCAGAAACGATTAATAACGTCGTCGTTTCTGCAGAACCAAATACAAATGCACTAGCTGCAGTCCCAAGTAAGTACGTAACTAACACAAACTTACGACCAGCTTTCTCGATTAACCACGCTGCTGAGAAATATCCTGGTAATTGCGCAAGAGTCATGATTAGCACATATTCAAAACTCTTAATAAGTGTAAATCCTTTCATCACCATTACGCTTGGTAACCATAGGAACATTCCATAGTAAGAAAATACGACCATAAACCAGACAATCCAAAGCATAAGCGTCCGCTTTGCATATTTTTTTGACCAAACTTCCTTCATATTTTGCATAATCGATCTAGATTCTGTTTTATGCGCTGTATATTGTGGTGAATCTGGTAATTTAATTCTTAGATAAATAGCGTAAAATGCTGGTAGCGCAGTTATTAATAACGCAATTCTCCAACCATAATTAGGAATGATAAAATATGCAATGAGCGCTGAGACAATCCAACCTGCAGCCCAAAAGCTTTCGAGTAATACAACAACTCGTCCTCTTTCTTTTGCTTCCACACTTTCTGAAACTAGCGTAGAGGCAACCGGTAGTTCCCCACCAAGACCCATTCCTACTAGAAATCGGAAAAACATAAATATAGCTAGCCCTGTAGCTAGCGCAGATAATCCACTTGCAACAGAAAACAGTAATAGCGTTAGCATGAATATTTTTTTTCGTCCTACTTTATCTGCAAATACCCCAAATACGAGCGCTCCTACTGCCATCCCTATCGAGTTAATACTACCGATCCATCCCATTTCTCCTGGGGTAAGATTCCATTCAACCGCAAGTGCTGCAATAATAAAAGATAGAATACCTACATCCATTGCATCAAACATCCAAGCAAGTCCTGCTATGCCTAGTAATTTATTTTTAGATAGTGGTTTTTGTTGTTTTTTTGACTTCATATTTTACTCCTGTCTTTACACATGTAATGTTTTTAGTTTACATGATTAGTATACTTATTGGATCCGAAACTTGCAATAGAAAATTTGGCGATTTACAAAGGTTGATTTCATTTATCTATTCCACATATCCTCCATCATGTTGCGAGAAGTTCGTTCTATATTGCGAGTATGCTCTATAACGTTGTAAGAAATGCGCGAAATGTTGCAAACAAAGTATTTTATATTACACATAATTTCCAAAAGGAAATAGTTCGATGGATTAATACATGTTATATATAGATAAAATTAATCTTGTTTTTTATGCTTTATTAAGGTAAAATGTCCATTATAGAAATACATATGTTTATTCAAGAAGAACAGAGAGGCGGATTACATCATGGCTTGGCAAGGACTAATCGAACAATACAAAGAATTTTTACCAGTAACGGAGAAAACACCTAAACTATCATTACTGGAGGGAAATACACCTCTTATTCCACTAAATAATTTATCTAAAGAATTAGGCATTGAACTATTTGCAAAAGTAGAAGGAGCAAATCCAACCGGATCATTTAAAGATAGAGGGATGGTATTTGCTGTAGCGAAAGCAATTGAAGAAGGAAGCGAGTGTGTTATTTGTGCTTCTACTGGAAATACATCCGCTGCTGCTGCTGCTTACGCTGCTCGCGCAGGGATAAAATCGATTGTTGTAATTCCAAAAGGGAAAGTAGCCCTTGGGAAATTAGCACAAGCATGTATGTATGGTGCAAAAATTATTGAAATTGACGGAAATTTTGATGATGCATTACATATTGTTCGCCAAATTAGTGAAACTTCACCCGTTGCACTCGTTAACTCTGTTAATCCATATCGTTTAGAAGGGCAAAAAACAGCTGCCTTTGAAATTGTGGACGTTCTAGGCTCTGCTCCAGATTATTTATGCATCCCAGTTGGAAATGCCGGGAATATTAGTGCGTATTGGAAAGGATTCAAGGAGTATAACGAAGTAAAGCAATCCGGTTTACCGAAAATTTTTGGTTTTGAAGCAGAAGGCTCTGCTGCCATTGTACAAGGTGCTCCGATCCCTAACCCAGAAACGGTTGCAACGGCTATTCGTATCGGCAATCCAGCAAGCTGGGCTTTAGCAGAAGCTGCTCGTGACGAATCCGGTGGAATTATTGACTCTGTTACAGATGAAGAAATTTTACAAGCCTATCAATTGATTGCTAGTCGCGAAGGTATATTTGTCGAGCCTGGTTCTGCTGCTTCTTTAGCAGGAGTTATTAAATCAGTAAAAAGTGGAAAAGTTCCAGCAGGAAGCAAAGTTGTCACTGTCTTTACTGGTAATGGATTGAAAGATCCGGATACTGCAATGGACGTGTCAACGGTTGACTTAGTGTCTTTAAAAAATGATGAAGAAGAAATTCGCGGGTATATTGAGGGAGTGCTATGAGTAAAAAATGGGCTATTTCCATTCCAGCAAGTACAGCGAACTTAGGACCTGGTTTTGATTCGATTGGCATTGCTCTAGATAAATACTTAGAGTTAGAAGTAGAATTAGCTTCTGTTTGGAAAATTGATAACTTATCGGAGAATTTACCGGACGTTCCAAATCCGCAAGATCATTTAATCGTCCAAGCTGCCGAGAAAACAGCGAGATTACACGGATTAACCCTGCCTCCCTGCCATTTATCTGTGAGAAGTGAAATCCCACTCGCTCGCGGTATGGGAAGCAGTGCATCTGCCATTGTTGCGGGAGTAGAACTTGCCAACCAAGTGCTAGAACTTGGGCTAACTGCGCAGGACAAGTTAAAAGTGGCAACCTTGATGGAGGGCCACCCTGATAATGCGGCGGCTTCTATATTTGGCGGATTCACTATTTCATCGAGTGCAGATAACGGGGAAATTCATGTTTTTCATGCGTACCATATTGATGCTTCTTTTGTTTTATTCATTCCTAATTTTGAACTTAAAACGGAAGCGGCAAGAAATGTGTTACCTGATAGTTATACACGCCAAGTTTCCGCACAAGCAAGCGCAACTGCTAGTTTACTTACTGCTGCCTTTCTTTCTCAATCATTTGAACAAGCAGGTGTTTACATGGAGCAGGATCTGTTTCACGAGCCGTATCGACTTGATCTGATCCCTGAAAGTAGAGAGATTAAAATAGCGGCAAAAAAAGCAGGAGCATTTGGTACTTGTATAAGTGGTGCTGGTCCTACCCTTCTTTCGCTTGTACAAAAAGGCACGGAGCGGGAGTTCATTTCTAAGCTTGCTGGGATTTTCCCTAACTTCCAACTTGTACCTGTGGAGATGAACCGAACAGGGATTGTCGTAAAAACTAAAAATGGCAGTGCGGTTTTCTCTAATTGAGAACTGCACTGCCCTTTTCTATGCCATTAATACTAAACTTAGTGCCATCACTAACATCCCAGCTACTACACCGTACATAGAAGAATGTGTTTCATCGTACTTTTTAGCTGCAGGCAGTAGTTCATCTAAGGAAATGAAGACCATAATACCTGCAACCGCTGCAAACACAACTCCGAATACAACTCCATTCAAGAATGGCATTAATATTAAATAAGCAACAAGCGCTCCAAGCGGTTCTGCAAGACCTGAAAGAAAGGATAATTTAAATGCCTTTTTCCGATTACCCGTTGCATAATAAATCGGGACTGCAACAGCGATACCTTCTGGAATATTGTGAATAGCAACCGCAATCGCAATCGCAATTCCTAAATTAGGATCTTGTAATGCGGATGCAAATGTAGCAATACCTTCTGGAAAATTGTGAATCCCTATAGCGAGCGCAGTAAAAACACCCATTTTCATCAACTTCGTATATTCTGCATTGGTTGGTTCAGCGTCCATATCCTCTACGCTTTTTACCTCATGTGGATTTCCCAACTTTGGTAATATCCGATCGACCAGCGCGATAAAGATCATCCCACCAAAAAATCCAACAATCGTCATCCAATATCCATTTGTAGTACCAAGCTCCGCAGTTAATGAATCTTTTGCTTTCACAAATATTTCAACTAACGATATATAAATCATTACCCCTGCAGAAAATCCCAATGCGACAGATAAAAACTTCGTATTTGTGCGTTTAGTTAACAACGATAGTAAACTCCCTATCCCTGTTGCTAGACCTGCAAATAACGTAAGTAAAAGTGCAAAAGCAACATTTCCATCCATTGAATCAACTTCTTTCTAATTATCGATTTTCATTTATTATACGCAATGAGTTTCCTTCGCACAACATTATTCGTTTAACGAAAGTTAGAAGTAGCAATATAATCCCCAATTTTCAACCAATCCTCTTCCAGAATGGTGCGGTTAGAAGGACGATAAAAAACAGCCGCTGGGTGATACGTCGGAATAATTATATATTTTTCATCCGACCATACAAATTTATCTGCTTCAAGTGAAGCTAAATGTCTTACTTCATGTTCAATTAGTTGCCCATGTAAAGCTGACACTTTTGCATCCTTACCTAGCAAACGTTGCAAGCCTACATTTCCTAACGTTACAATGACGACTGGTGCTAGATGCTTTAGTTCATAGTCGAGCACTGGTGCATGTGCAATAATTTCTTGCCCTGTAGGGGGGCGATTATACTTTCTTTTACCCATTTCACCGTTTCTTTCTTTTTTGTCTCTCCATACATATGGTCTGCTTCTCACCGCGCTCGTCATGTAAACGTCATCCCTTGTTAAGCCAATAGTTGCTAGAGATTTAACTAGTTCATCACCTGCCCTACCAACGAACGGTATACCTTGGATTGCCTCATTCTCCCCAGGGGCTTCTCCTATTAACATAATGATAGGTTTTTTCGGCCCCTTCCCTTTCACGAAGCCTTCCACAGGAAATCCTTCTATTCTTTTCATACCAAGTGTAACTAATTCATCTGGCAATTCAAACATATCGCTTACACTCCTTTATAAAAAATCCTTTCCAAGGGAGGAAAGGATTTTAGCGTATATTCTTTTTAAAGACGTTCTTCCGAAACTCATACCATACAGCAACGAGGATAAACCATGTATACCCCGCCATCCATCCTGCAAACACATCCGTGGCATAGTGGCGACTTTCTGCAATTCTCGATAGTCCAGTCAGTATCGTAAGAAGAAGTGCACCTATCCATATTAGTACCCGAATCTTTTTGTTGGATTGATGCTCTGCTAGAAAATAAGCAATCGTGAACATATACAGTAACCCAACCATCGCATGCCCAGATGGAAAACTGAAGCTTTCTAACTGATTCGGAATGTCTGGCCGCTCTCTTTCTACCCACTTTTTCATTAATTGGTTGAGCACGTTTCCTACACCTACAGTAAACAAACCAAACAACATGCCGCGATAATTTTTTGAACGAATCCATAAGTATGCGAACAAGATTAACATCATAATGACGATAAACTTTTGTTCTCCTATATAATGAAATAGCGTAATAAATTGATTGCCATGTAAAAGTTCACTCATTTTACGATCCAGCTGAACCATTTCTTCTGATGTAAAAGTTATATATAATGCAGCAAATCCAAGTAAAGTTACAAGTCCAAGTGGATAAAACCATTTTTTCATTTTGCCCGACTCCTTTCAAACTTATGCATGACAAAAGTATAGACTACATTATTACTATGTACAATTGAAAGAAGTATTCATGATGAGCCCGCCATATAGGGATACCGCGTGTTACAGTATCCGCTGTGATTTTCGCTGCAGAGCGAACGCTTTCCGCCGGGTGAGCGATGAGCCATCCGGCAGGATTCGTCGACTGTAGCGAAAATCCACATAAATGGCTTACTTATCCGCGTCGACTCGTAAAAAACAAAATTTTTACAGTTTTTTCGAACGTGTAAATCCAATAAATGGTTTAGAGCAACTAATTGGTCATTGAAAGCAACCGGTTCTAGTCGGAAAGCAATCAAATCAAATCCGAGAGCAACCAAATTGCTAGTGAAAGNGCCAGTTTTTCTATTGCGTGATCCATTAATTGGTTTCCCTAAGCCATTTACTGGATCACGCAATAGAAAAACTGGCCAATATTTTGTTTGTTAGCGGATCCGCCCTGATAAGTATGCATCTCCGAATTTGTCGTCTCAATCCAAGTAAACTTGTTATTTTAAGATTTGGTTGCTTTCAATGATAAATTGGTTTCCCTAAGCCATTTACTGGATTCAACCAGTCGAAAAAAGGAGGAAATTTTGTTTTTTAGTGAGTTGATACTGAATAAGTAAGCAATTTCCATTGATTTTCACTGCAGGGCGGCGACTCCAGTGGGATCAAGTGAGCAAAATGAGACTTCTCAGGCGTATGCGCAAGCGGCGGTGAAGGCTCATCGCTCGCCCCACGGAAAGCGTCCGCCCTGCAGCGAAAATCCCAGCGGACACCTCATTCAACTCTCTACCACGCAGTATCCCCATAAAGCACGATTGCTTTATTTTTTAATTCACTTTGCTTAATAAAATGGCATATACATAAATAGAAAGAAATAAGGAGGGAAATGATTGTTACTTTCGGAACTGGCAGAAAAAGAATTAATACAGGTAAAAGACGGTGCGAGATACGGGAAGCTAGCAGATACAGAACTACTCTTCAACCCAAAAACAGGTAAAATAGAAGGCTTTGAAGTATTTCAAAAGGCGACATCTTTTTTTCAAGCAAACAAAGCGAATAAGAAAAAAGAGTTTATTGCTTGGGAAGAAATCATCCTTATTGGAAAAGATCGTATTTTGTTCAATGAAACAGATTCTTCCAGTGAAGCAAGTGAATATTCATGAAAAAAAAATGTGTCATTATCGGAACTGACCTACGCTTGTCGTACTTCCACACAGCAATTAGTAGTGACTTAGAAACGAAATTAATTGCAACAATGACGTGGGATGATGAATTACAAGCCTCGATTGATCAATTGGAGCCGCATATTCTATTTTTGCCGATTCACCCTCTTAAAATGGAATGTCCTTTTATCCTACCGAAATCATGCGAAGTGCTATTTGTAGGTAAACAAAATGAAGAGATAAAGCAAGAAATAGCAGTGAAGGACATTCAAGTTTTTTCTTATTTAGAAGATGAGCAATACATTTGGGATAATGCGAATCTTACTGCGGAAGGTTTTATCAATTATTTTTATACACATGAAAAGCAAGCCATTTATAATAAACAATTTATCATTACAGGTTATGGGAGAGTAGGGAAAAGACTTGCTCATGCTTTGCATCACTTAGGGGCCAAAGTAGTCATTTCTGTACGATCAGAACATCAGTTGTTTGAAGCAAAAAGTTACGGCTATGATATAGAAACGTTGGATAATGTATTAGTTAAACAAAAAAGTAAATCTGCCTATTTGATCAATACAATACCATCAAGATGGTTAGAAAATACACATGCGGCTTGTTTTAAATATGTTTTCGATCTTGCTTCCAATCCAGGATGTTTACTTGATTCAGATGAAAATATTCCTACAAATTATGCACTCGCGACTAGTTTACCTGGCATGTATTTTCCGCGAGATGCAGGTTTACTTATCGCCCAATCGGTTCAAAATCATTTGTCTTTATTGAAGGGGGAAAAATCTAGTGTTGAAAGATCTTAGAATAGGTCTTGGCATTACGGCATCTCATTGTACGTATGAGGAAGTAATACCGATGATTAAACAATTTACGGATTTAGGTGCGATCGTGGTACCAATTATTACGTATTCCGTGTTAACAGCAGCAACCCGGTTTGGAACGGGAGAGGAATGGATTGAAAAAATCGAAGCAGCAAGTGGCAGTAAAGTAATTTCCAAAATTGTAGAAGCAGAGCCTTTTGGACCGACTAATCCACTCGACTGTATGGTCATTGCACCGATGACTGGAAATTCGATTAGTAAACTGGCGAATGCGCAAACAGATTCTCCGGTTTTAATGGCGGCAAAAGCGACATTAAGAAATGGAAAACCAGTAGTACTAGGTATTTCTACAAATGATGCATTAGGATTAAATGGCATGAATATCATGAAACTTTTATCGACAAAAAATATTTATTTTATTCCCTTTGGTCAAGACAATCCTCACACCAAACCAAACTCGCTAATCGCTGATTTCACAAGGATTGTACCTACTGTGGAGCATGCTATTCAGAAAAAACAATTACAACCTCTGCTCATAATACATTCATTATAAATATAAATAGAGATGTATTTTCATGTATAATATGATACAATATCGCCAATATGTTTTGATTTTAGGAGGAGAGCTTGTATGTCACAAGGTTACACAGTAGCAGTAGTAGGAGCGACAGGTGCTGTCGGTCAAAAAATTATCGAAAAGTTAGTAGAAAGAAACTTTCCATATTCAAAGTTAAAGCTTTTAGCTTCCAAACGATCAGCAGGTAAAGAAGTGGAAGTCAATGGCTTAACATATAAGCTAGAGGAAGCAACACCAGAATCATTCGAAGGAGTAGACATCGCATTTTTCTCAGCAGGTGGCGCTATTTCAAAGCTACTCGCAAAAGAAGCGGTAAGTCGAGGAGCAATCGTCGTCGACAACACAAGTGCTTTTCGAATGGATAAAGACACGCCACTTGTCGTTCCAGAAGTAAATAAACAAGCGTTACATGCGCATCAAGGGATTATTGCTAACCCGAATTGTTCCACTATTCAGATGGTTGCGGCGTTAGAACCTATTCGCAAAGCATATGGTTTAAGTAAAGTCATTGTCTCCACTTACCAAGCAGTTTCAGGTGCTGGTGCAGCGGCTATAGAAGAGTTAACAACACAAAGTGAAGCGATTAATGAAAAAAATCCAAATCCGTCAATTTTACCAGTAAAAAGCGCTGAAAAACATTATCCAATCGCTGGTAACGTAATTCCACAAATTGATGTATTCGATGAAGATGGCTTTACATTGGAAGAGCATAAAATGATGAATGAAACGAAGAAAATTATGACACTCCCACAACTTTCTATTGCGGCAACATGTGTTCGCGTACCTGTTGTAACGGGACATTCGGAATCTGTTTATATCGAGATAGATAAAGAGGATGTAACAGTAGATGAATTGAAACAATTGCTTTCGAATACAAAAGGGATCACTTTGCAAGACGCTCCGGAACAACAACTTTATCCAATGCCGTATTTTGTAGAAGATGAAGATGATGTTTTTGTTGGTCGTATTAGAAAGGATCCTTCAAATAATAATGGCTTCCACATGTGGATTGTATCTGATAATCTATTAAAAGGTGCAGCACTGAACTCCATACAAATTGCGGAAGCACTAATAGAGGAACGTATTTTAAAAGAGGTGTAATCAAATGAATATAGGTCATATTTCGACAGCGATGGTTACTCCGTTTGGGGAAGACGGATCCATTGATTTTATTGCAACAGAAAAGTTAATTGAACATTTAATAGCTACTGGAACGGAATCACTCGTTGTTTGTGGAACAACTGGAGAGTCTCCAACATTATCTACGGATGAGAAGTTAGAGCTCTTACGGTTTACTGTAGAAAAAGTGAATAACAGAGTTCCAGTCATTGCAGGAACTGGGAGCAATAATACAGCGGCATCGATCGACTTGTCACAAAAAGCAGAAGCGCTTGGTGTAGATGCATTGATGATTGTTGTACCGTATTACAATAAACCAAATCAGCGTGGAATGGTTGCACATTTTGAAGCAATTGCAAATGCGACAACATTACCGATTGTAGTCTATAATATTCCAGGGCGTTCGGTCGTCAATTTAGAAGCGGATACGATGATTGCTTTAAGTAAAATTCCATCCATTCAAATCGCAAAAGAAGCGAGTGGCAATTTGGAGCAAATGACGAAAATTTTAGCTGGTGCAGATGACGACTTCCGAGTATATAGCGGAGATGATGCATTAACATTACCGCTACTTGCACTAGGGGGTTCTGGGGTCATTTCTGTTGCTTCTCATGTAATTGGGAACGATATGCAAGAAATGATACAAGCATTTCATGCAGGAGACCACCAAAAGAGCGCGAAAATCCATCAAGCTATTTTACCAGTGATAAACGGATTGTTTGCACATCCTAATCCAGTAGTCGTGAAATATGCACTTTCTAAAGTGGGAGTTGAAGTAGGCTCACTACGATTACCACTCGTAGAAATGACGGAGGATGAGAAAAAAGCATTCGATCTAATTTGGGATGAATACTTGAAAAATAAATAATTTTTACCAAAAAGACTGAGGAAAATTAAAATGTACCCTCCGCTCGGGGCATTTTATTTTTCTTTCTGTCTTTTTTTATTTGTGCGAATCGTCGTCCTTCGATATAATAAAATCTAGTGGATGTTGGTCGGGTTAACTTCTTCAGCAAAATTCAACAAGCTAATGTAAGCTTATATATCTCCCACTTTTGAAGAAAGAGGCGAGATGGATAGCAGTGAGTAATAACAATTCAGTGAGGACAAGCACTTGCTGAAAAGTTAAGCCTCTGGCGGAGGTCACAGATTTTGAAAGAAACCTTAGAATGATGGTAGCCTAAAATCGTTGCGTCTATGCGACGACGGCTAATTGACCTGCATTACGCAGGTCTAAGCACAATTCAAAGTCTGGACGCAATTACGCCGAGGCGTAATTGATTAATAGGAGGAAAAGATTTGGTAAAAGTAAAAAATGAACTTATTCGCATTATCCCACTCGGTGGAGTTGGGGAAATCGGAAAAGCAATGTATGTAGTAGAAATAGATGAAGAAATATTTGTTGTAGACAGTGGGCTTATGTTCCCTGAAAATGAAATGCTTGGAATTGATATCGTTATTCCTGATATTACGTATTTAGAAGAAAACAAGGATCGGGTAAAAGGGATCTTTTTAACGCACGGACATGAAGATGCAATTGGATCCATTTCGTATTTATTACAAAAAGTACAAGCACCAGTCTATGGGTCTAAATTGACGATTGCTTTAGCAAAAACGCATTTAAAAGCATTACCTACAAAACATGCGGTGAAATACTTTGAAGTAACAAACAAAAGTCGCATGAATTTCCAAAGTACGCATGTAACATTCTTCCACACAACACATAGTATTCCAGATTCACTGGGAATTATTTTCCATACATCGGAAGGTGCAATCGTACACACGGGTGAATTTAAATTTGACCAATCAGCAAAAGGAAAGTATCGTCCGGATATTGCTAAAATCGCTGGTTTAGGAGAAGAAGGAGTATTCATTCTTTTATCCGATTCGACAGAAGCAGAAAGACCAGGTTATACAACTTCGGAAGCTGTCATTGAAAACCAACTATCCGAAACATTCCACGCTGCACGTGGTCGTATTTTAGTAGCTTTATATGCATCTAATTTCATCCGTATTCAACAAGTGTTAGATAAAGCAGCGGAAACCGGAAAAAAGGTAGCGATTGCTGGGAAAACATTAGAAAATACATTCCAAATTGGATTGGATCTTGGTTATTTCACGGTGCAAGAAGATACACTTATTTCTATAAAAGAAATTGCGAAGCATGAAGATGAAAATGTTGTTGTCATTGTTTCGGGTAATCAAGGAGAACCGTTAGAAGCACTTGAAAAAATGATTCGAAAACACCACAAAGATATTAAAATTAAAGATACAGATACTGTGCTAATCACTTTTACTCCATCGCCTGGAATGGAAGTTGGCATGTACCAAACGATGAATCAAATCGCAAAAGTTGGCGCAAAAGTATTAACGTCTAGCAAAAATGTCCACGTATCCGGGCATGGTAGCCAAGAAGACTTGAAAATGATGCTAAACTTAACGAAGCCAAAATATTTCATCCCTATTCAAGGGGAGTATCGTATGTTAATGGCTCACTCAAAAGTAGCGCAAGATGTTGGTATGGCAAAATCGGAAATATTTATCGCCGATAAAGGTGATATTGTCGAATACAAAAACGGTAAAATGCGCATGAGCGGAAGAGTACAAGCTGGTAACGTACTAATTGATGGAATTGGTGTAGGAGATGTTGGAAATATTGTTTTACGTGACCGTAAGCTTCTTTCCCAAGATGGTATTTTTATCGTAGTCGTTACATTGAATCGCGCTCAAAAGAAAATAGCGTCTGGTCCTGAGATTCTTTCGAGAGGTTTCGTCTATGTACGAGAGTCAGAGGAACTTATGGAGGAATCGGCGCAATTAGTTCGAACTATTGTTGAAAAATATGTGAATAAAGAAACGTTTGAATGGACAAACATAAAACAAGAAATCCGTGATACGCTAAATTCATATTTATTCCAACAAACTAAACGCCGTCCAATGATCATCCCGATTATTATGGAATATTAATTTGAATAATAGAGGGATTTCCTTTCCGACCACGGAGGGAAATCCCTTTTTATAAGGAAAGCAGGTGATATTGTTGGCACAACTGAAGAGAAAACCAGCTAAAAAAGCAGCACCCAAAAAACAAACGATGCATCCGCTAATGTTTGAAATTATCGGATTGCTCATTATCGGATTAGCCATCATTTCCTTTTTTGAATACGGCCTAGTCGGTCGGGGACTCGCTTATATGGGTTATTTCCTATTTGGAAACTGGCATATCGCCATTCCTTTTATGTTTATCGTATATGCACTCATCATTATGATTAAGCAAACTTATCCTGCATGGAATCATCGTCTCTTATTAGGATGTGGGTTTGTATTAAGTAGTTTATTGCTATTTAGTCATTTAGCTCTTTTTGAACAGCTATTTGCAGGAAAAGGATTAATGACCAATTCGGTCTTAAGGGAAAGTTATCGTGTGTTAGTGGAAAGTGGCGGTATTACAAACAGAACAAGTTCCCTTGGCGGAGGCATAATAGGGGCTATCTTATTTGCTTCGTTTCACGTATTGTTTGATTCTGCTGGAGCGAAGATTGCGGGATGGCTTTTATTATTAATCGGAATTGTGTTATTGACTGGAAAAGCGATTGTACCATTAATAATTGAAGTAGCACCAAAACTAAGAGAAAAATTAGTAAATCGAAAGAAAAAGAAAAAACCAGAGCCAACTAAAAAGACAGCGAGACGTTCTAAGAAAGAAACGCTACAGGAAGAAGCAGTAACTGTCCACGATGAGGTTTTAACGATTAGAGAACAAGAGGTAGAGCAAGTTTCAGCACCAATTATTTCCGCCTTTACGGAACGAATCGTGAAAAAAGAAGAAAAGGTAGAAGTAGAACCAGAAGAAATAACCGAACCAATCGAGATCAATATGGATGCAGCAGAAGAAATGGAAAATGAAGATTATCAATTACCTCCAATTACACTATTAGATGCACCCGCACATAGTGACCAGAGTGGTGAGTTAAATGCACTTCAAGCAAATGCACAAAAATTAGAGAAAACTTTTTTAAGCTTTGGCGTCAAAGCAAAAGTAACGCAAGTACATTTAGGTCCGGCTGTAACAAAATACGAAGTGCTTCCCGACGTTGGGGTAAAAGTAAGCCGCATTGTCAGTTTACATGATGATTTAGCGCTGGCGCTTGCTGCAAGAGATATTCGTATTGAAGCACCTATTCCTGGTAAATCGGCTATTGGGATAGAAGTGCCAAACACAGAAGTGGCAATCGTTAGCTTGCGAGAAGTATTAGAATCGGAAGAAAATGATAAACCAAATTTAAAACTACTCATTGGATTTGGTCGAGATGTAACAGGACAAGCAGTGCTCGCGCAATTAAACAAAATGCCGCATTTGCTAGTAGCAGGATCGACTGGTAGCGGAAAAAGTGTTTGTATCAACGGAATCATCACGAGTATCATGATGCGAGCGAAACCACATGAAGTGAAAATGATGATGATCGATCCGAAAATGGTGGAGTTAAATGTTTATAATGGCATACCGCATTTACTAGCACCAGTAGTTACGGATCCTCGAAAAGCATCACAAGCATTGAAAAAAATCGTTTCGGAAATGGAGCGACGATATGAATTGTTCTCCCATACCGGCACACGAAATATGGAAGGCTATAATGAGTACATTGACAAATGGAACGACGAAAATGATGAAAAACATCCGAAGCTTCCATACATTGTTGTCATAGTTGACGAGTTAGCCGATTTAATGATGGTTGCATCCAGTGATGTAGAAGATTCCATCACACGTTTAGCACAGATGGCACGTGCTGCTGGTATTCATTTGATTATCGCAACACAAAGACCGAGCGTAGACGTTATTACTGGAATTATTAAAGCGAATATTCCTTCTCGTATTGCGTTTGCTGTATCTTCTGCGATCGATTCGCGGACCATACTGGATATGGGTGGAGCAGAAAAGCTTTTAGGTCGAGGAGATATGTTATTTTTACCTGCTGGAAGCTCGAAACCGGTTCGTGTACAAGGCGCTTTCTTGTCGGATGCAGAGGTGGAACGTATGGTAGACTTTGTCATTGAACAGCAAAAAGCAAATTATCAGGACGAGATGATTCCAGATGAAGTGGAAGAATCGCAAGAACAAGTAGATAGGGACGAACTTTATGATGATGCTGCTCAATTAGTAACAGATATGCAAACTGCGTCTGTTTCACTTATCCAACGACGTTTTCGAGTAGGCTATTCTAGAGCTGCCCGAATCATCGATCAACTCGAATTGGGTGGAATAGTAGGGCCTTATGAAGGAAGTAAACCACGTCAAGTACTCGTTTCAAAAAATGCTTCAGACTCTGATTCTATATGACAAAACGATTACAATTAGATGAATTTTGTGTAAATTTAATAGTTAATAAATTAATAAAAGTATTTATTTCGAACATTAAAAGTGTTATAGTATGACTGATTAGTAGGAATGTTTTACATCAGAGGTCCGATCTTTTAAATGGTGGTGTTTTTATATGACAATAAAAGTAGATCATCGTCCTTTATATCTTCAAGTGATTGATCGTATCAAAGAAGACATTGAAAATGGCATATTCAAGGAAAAGGAAAAACTTCCTTCTGAGTTTGAATTAGCAAAATCACTAGGTGTCAGTCGTGCAACTTTAAGAGAAGCCTTACGTCTTTTGGAAGAAGAAAATGTAATTGTCAGACGACATGGAGTCGGGACTTTTGTTAATTCAAAACCCGTCTTCACGTCGGGTATTGAACAGCTTTCGAGCATTTCTTCTATGATTCGAAGTGCGGGTATGGAACCAGGTACAATTTATTTGAGTTCGATGCAAGCGCTTCCAGCTGAAGAAGACATTAAGCGCTTCCAATGTAAAGAAGAGCAATTGATTATTTCAATGGAACGAGTCCGTACTGCAAATGGAGAACCAGTTGTGTATTGTGTCGATAAAGTTCCAAAGAATTACTTGCCTAATGATTTTCTCATTAGAGAAGAAGGTTCCATTTTTACTGCATTGGAGGAATCTGGGGACATACGTGTATCTCATGCGGTCGCGTTTATAGACCCTGTTGGATACCATGAAGTTGCTTCACCGACTTNCGAGCGGATAAATTTAGCTTTCATGTTGTTCGGAAAAGGGTGTAAAATGCTTTAAATTCCTGCTAATAAGAAAATTAACGGAGGTTTTCATTTTGACAAAACGTAAATTTGGTTTAGGTCTATCATTTGTATTAGCTGCCGGTACTATCCTTGGAGCTTGTGGTACAAAAGACGAAGAAACAAACACTTCAACAGGTTCAGAAGGCACAGATACTGAAACTACAGAAACAAAAGATTTCTCTATTGCTATGGTAACGGACGTTGGTGGAGTAGATGATAAATCATTCAACCAATTAGCATGGGAAGGTGTTGAAGCATTCGGTAAAGAAAATGGCCTTGAAAAAGGTGATGGTGGCTATGATTACCTTCAATCTAAAGGCGATGCTGATTATATGACAAACTTAAACAGCTTAGTACGTCGTGATTTCGATGTAGTTTATGGAATCGGTTTCTTAATGGAAGAACCAATTGGTACTATTGCAGACCAACAACCGGAAGCACAACTTGCTATCATCGACGGTATTGTTGATAAACCAAATGTTGCTTCTGTAATGTTTAAAGAGCAAGAAGGTTCTTTCTTAGCGGGTGTTGCAGCTGCATTGATGTCTGAATCGAAACATGTTGGTTTCGTTGGTGGAATGGAAATTCCAGTTATCGAACGTTTCCATGCAGGTTTCGTTGAAGGTGTAAAAGCTGTAGATCCAAGCATCAAGGTAGATGTTCAATATACAGGTAAATTTGATGATGCAGCTCTTGGTAAAACAACTGCTAACCGTATGTATTCTTCAGGCGTTGATATTATTTTCCACGCAGCTGGTGGTACTGGTAACGGTGTATTCGCGGAAGCTAAAGAACGTAAAACAAAAGATGCTAATGCAAACGTATGGGTAATCGGAGTTGACTCTGACCAATACGAAGAAGGTGCTGTTGGTGATACTAACATTACACTTACTTCTATGCAAAAACGTGTAGACGTTGCAGTACAAACAATTGCAAAAGAAGCAATGGCTGGAAACTTCCCTGGTGGGAAAACAGTAACTTATGGTTTAGCAGAAAAAGGGGTACAGCTTGCTGACTCTCGCGGAGCTATCCCACAAGATATTCTAGACCAAATCGAAGAATACTCTAAAAAAATCACTGATGGCGAAATCACTGTACCTGAAACAGTAGAATAATTTGTTTTTCTAATATCATAAAGGCCGATGCTTATCGGTCTTTATGATATTTTAATTAATAGAAGAAAGATTTTAAAATTTTAAAGTATTCATTCAAATTTATAGAACTTTAACTTACAAAATTTAAGGTCTTTCCTGTATTAATTTTGTACTATAGTAGGGAGAATTCATTTACAAGGAGCTTATTTGTCGGACGCAGAAGTAGAATTTGTCATCGAACGGCAAAAGGCCAACTATCAGGAAGAAATGATTCCAGATGAAGTGGAAGAATCACAAGAACAAGGAAATAGGGATGAACTATATGATGAGGCTGCACAATTAGTAACAGATATGCAAACTACATAAGTGTCACTAATCCAAAGACGCTTTAGAGTGGCTATCGGCGAACTGCCAGAATTATTGATCAACTCGAATTGGGCGAAATAGTATGACCTTATGAAGAATTAAGCCACGTCAAGTACTAGTCTCTAAAAACGCTGTAGATCCTGATTCTATATGACAAAACGATTACAATTAGATGAAGTTTACGTAAATTCATTATTTAAAATAATAATAAAAGTATTTATTTCAACGATTAAAGATGTTATAGTATGACTGATTAGTAGGAAGGTTTTACATCAGAGGTCTGATCTCTAAAAATGGTGGTGTTTTTATATGACAATAAAAGTAGATCATCGTCATTTATATCTTCAAGTGATTGATCGTATCAAAGAAGACATTGAAAATGGTATATTCAAGGAAAAGGAAAAACTTCCTTCTGAGTTTGAATTAGCAAAATCACTAGGTGTTAGTCGTGCAACCTTAAGAGAAGCTTTACGCCTTTTGGAAGAAGAGAATGTAATCGTCAGACGACATGGAGTTGGGACATTTGTTAATGCAAAGCCCGTCTTTACGTCGGGTATTGAACACCTTTCGAGTATTTCTTCTATGATTCGAAGTGCGGGTATGGAACCAGGTACAATTTATTTAAGTTCGATGCAATCGCTTCCAACCGAAGAAGATATGAATCGCTTTGAATGTAAGGACGAGCAATCGATTATTTCGATGGAACGGGTCCGTACTGCAAATGGCGAACCGGTAGTGTATTGTGTGGATAAAGTTCCAAAAAACTATTTGCCAGGTGATTTTCTCATTAGAGAAGAAGGTTCTATTTTTTCAGCGCTAGAGGAATCTGGAGAAATTCATGTATCCCATGCGGTTGCATACATCGATCCTGTTGGATATCATGAAGTTGCTTCTCCTACACTAAATTGTGCACCGGAGACGTCTTTGCTTGTATTAAAACAACTGCATTATGACGAGAATGATCGTGTGGTGTTGTATTCAAAAAATTATTNCGAGCGGATAAATTTAGCTTTCATGTCGTTCGGAAAAGGGTGTAAAATGTTTCAAATTCCTGCTAATAAGAAAATAAATGGAGGTTTTCATTTTGACAAAACGTAAATTTGGTTTAGGTCTTTCACTTGTCCTAGCTGCTGGTACTATTCTTGGCGCTTGTGGTACAAAAAACGATGAAAAAGCATCAACTGGTTCAGAAGGTACAGATAAAGGTACTACAGAATCAACAGACTTCTCTATTGCAATGATCACTGACGTTGGTGGAGTAGACGACAAATCTTTCAACCAATCAGCTTGGGAAGGTTTTAAAGCGTGGGGTGCAGAACATGGTCTTGAAAAAGGCGATGGTGGTTTTGACTATCTTCAATCAGCAGGAGATGCTGATTACGTAACAAACTTAAATAACTTAGTACGTCGTGATTTCGACATCGTTTATGGTATTGGTTTCTTATTAGAAGAGCCGATTGGAACAATTGCGGACCAAAAACCGGATAATAAATTCGTAATTCTTGATGGTGTTGCGGATAAACCAAATGTTGTTTCTGTATTGTTTAAAGAACAAGAGGTAGCATACCTTGCTGGTGTTGCAGCTGCGCTTATGTCAGAAACGAAACAAGTTGGTTTCGTTGGAGGAATGGAAATTCCAGTTATCGAACGTTTCGAAGCAGGATTCGTTGAAGGTGTTAAAGCAGTAGATCCAAGTATTAAAGTAGATGTACAATACACTGGTAAATTTGATGATGCTGCACTTGGTAAAACAACTGCTAACCGTATGTATTCTTCAGGTGTAGATATTATTGCACACGCTGCTGGTGGTACTGGTAACGGTGTATTCGCAGAAGCAAAAGAACGTAAAACAAAAGATGCAAATGCAAATGTATGGGTAATCGGAGTTGACTCTGACCAATACGAAGAAGGTGCTGTTGGCGATACTAATGTAACACTAACTTCAATGTTGAAAAAAGTAGGAACTGCGGTACAAGACGTTGCGGATGCTGCAATGGCTGGAGACTTCCCAGGTGGAACTACATTAACTTATGGTTTAGCTGAAGAAGGCGTTGAACTTGCTGATTCACGTGGGAATATCCCACAAGACGTTTTAGACCAAATCCAAGAGTACGCAGATAAAGTTGCTTCTGGAGAAATTACTGTTCCTGAAACATTGGAATAGTTTGTTAAACGAAAATCATAAAGACCGAGTTATTTCGGTCTTTATGATATTTTAATTAATAGAAGAAAGATTTTAAAAATTTAAAGTCTTTCCTGTATTAATTTTGTACTAGAATAGTAGGGAGTGAATTCATTGGAATATGTAATAGAGATGCTAGGCATTCGAAAAGAGTTTGGATCATTTGTTGCGAATGATAATATTACTCTCCAATTAAAAAAAGGAGAGATTCATGCTCTTTTAGGAGAAAATGGAGCTGGAAAGTCCACTCTCATGAATGTACTATTTGGCCTATATCAACCGGAAGCCGGAGAGATAAAAGTAAATGGGAAGACTGTGAATATAACAGATCCGAACGTAGCGAATGATCTTGGTATCGGGATGGTTCATCAGCATTTTATGCTTGTGGAAAATTTCACAGTGACAGAAAACATTATTTTAGGGAACGAATTAACAAAGGGCGGCGTGATCGATATTAAAGATGCTGCCAAAAAAATTCATTCTTTATCAGAAATGTACGGTTTGGCAGTGGATCCATACGCTAAAATTGAAGATATATCTGTTGGTATGCAACAACGTGTAGAAATTTTAAAAACACTATACCGAGGAGCAGAAATACTAATATTCGACGAACCGACCGCATCTCTTACTCCTCAAGAAATAGTGGAGCTTATCCAAATTATGAAGCGGCTCATTCAAGAAGGAAAGTCAATCATTTTAATCACACATAAATTAAAAGAGATTATGGACGTTTCAGACAGAGTGACTGTTATTCGAAAAGGAGAAGGAATTGGTACAGTTATCACTTCTGAAACAAATCCCAATGAACTTGCTTCTTTAATGGTTGGTAGACAAGTTGATTTTACAACGGTGAAAGACGAAGCAAATCCTACTGATGATGCGCTAGTTGTTAAAAATCTAGTTGTTACTGATTATCGTGGCGTTGAAAAAGTTAAAAATTTAAATTTAACAGTACGTAAAGGTGAGATTTTAGGAATTGCAGGAATTGACGGAAATGGTCAATCGGAGTTAATCGAAGCTATTACTGGACTTAGAAAAACAAAGAGTGGATCTATTTCGATAAATGGACAAGATATTACGAACAAAAAGCCTCGTAAGGTGACGGAAACAGGGGTTGGGCATATCCCACAAGACCGTCATAAGCACGGGTTAGTACTGGATTTCCCAATCGGGCATAATATTGCATTACAAACGTACTACGTAGATCCTATTTCCAAAAATGGTATTATGAACTACGGAAAAGTTTCGGACTTAGCACAAAAAATAATTCGTGAATATGATGTTCGAACACAAGGAGAACATACTCCAGCACGTGCTTTATCTGGTGGTAATCAGCAAAAAGCGATTATTGGACGAGAGATCGAACGTAATCCTGAATTATTAATCGCTGCACTTCCAACTAGGGGATTAGATGTTGGTGCAATCGAATTTATTCACCAAAGATTGATCGAACAACGTGATAAAGGCAAAGCAGTACTTCTACTATCGTTTGAACTAGATGAAGTGATGAACGTTTCAGACCGAATCGCGGTTATTTATGATGGGCAAATTGTGGATACATTATTGCCAAAAGAAACAACAGAGCAAGAGCTAGGATTGTTAATGGCAGGTCAAAATACCAGAGAAAATGTTGTAAAACAGGGGGATAAAGAAAATGCCGAATAGAGTAGTTAATATACTTGTCCCTGTTATTTCCGTTATATTAGGTCTACTTGTTGGAGCAGTAGTAATGTTAGCAAGTGGATACGATCCAGTAGCAGGTTATGCCGCATTATGGAACGGTATTTTTGGAGATTCCTATACAATAGGAGAAACCATTCGTACAATAACTCCTTATTTGTTATCCGGTTTAGCAGTTGCGTTTGCTTTCCGTACAGGGTTATTTAATATCGGTGTAGAAGGACAATTACTAGTTGGCTGGTTCGCAGCTGCATATGTAGGAATTGCGTTCGATCTACCAATGTATATTCATTTACCACTTGCCATTATCGCAGCTGCTGTAGCAGGAGGGTTATGGGCATTTATACCTGGTCTTTTAAAAGCAAAATTACAAGTACATGAAGTAATTGTAACGATTATGATGAACTATATTGCACTTCATACGACGAATGTGCTTATACGTATGGTTGCAAATGGGAAAGAAACAACAGCACCAATCAAAGAAACGGCTTCTTTGAAGTCTGCTTTTTTTGAAAGTATGACAGATTTTTCTAGATTACATTATGGTATTTTTATAGCGCTCGCTATGGTGTTAGTAATGTGGTTTATTTTAGAAAAAACGACGACTGGTTTTGAATTGAAGGCAGTTGGATTTAATAAGCATGCTTCTGAGTATGCTGGTATGAATGTAAACAAAAATATTATTCTTTCTATGGTTATTTCTGGAGCATTTGCGGGTCTTGCAGGTGCGATGGAAGCATTAGGTACATTCCAATATGCAAGTGTAAAAGGTGGCTTCACAGGAATTGGATTTGACGGGATAGCAGTAGCACTTTTAGGAGCAAATACTCCTTTAGGGGTCGTGTTCGGTGCAGTCTTATTCGGTGCCCTTAAATTCGGTGCATTAAATATGCCGAATGCGGCGGATATACCGGTTGAAATTGTTTCAATCGTTATTGCCCTTATAATTTTCTTTGTAGCATGTGGATACATTATTCGCTATTTCCTTGAAAAGTTGAACAAGAAAAAGGAGGCGAAATAACATGAGCTTTTTAGAAGTTCTATATTTCATTATTCCGTCGGCCATATTTTATGCCGCTCCGTTAATCTTTACAGCGATTGGTGGAGTTTTCTCTGAACGTTCTGGTGTTGTTAACATTGGACTAGAAGGTTTAATGGTAATGGGAGCATTTATCGGGATCGTTTTCAACTTGACGTTTGTTGGTACTTTTGGTGCGATGACTCCTTGGGTTTCGATAATAGCTGCAATGATTGTCTCTGGTATATTTGCGATTATGCATGCTGTAGCTACGATTTCATTCCGTGCAGATCAAACGATTTCCGGGGTAGCGATCAATATGCTAGGTGTCGCGATTGCATTGTTTTCTGTTAAAATGATTTACGGGAAAGGACAAACAGATTATATTCAAGAAAGATTTATCCGTTTTGATATTCCTTTTTTAAGTGATATTCCGGTTCTAGGACCTATGCTTTTTAAAGATGTTTATTCGACATCGATTTTAGCTTTCATCGTAGCAATCGGTGCGTGGTTTGTTATTTATAAAACACCATTTGGCTTACGTCTCCGTGCAGTAGGGGAACACCCGATGGCAGCAGATACGATGGGGGTCAATGTAACGAAAATGCGCTATATTGCCGTTATTTTATCTGGTATGCTTGCAGGTGTCGGTGGGGCTGTTTATGCACAATCTATTTCAGCTGAATTTAGCCATTCGACGATTAATGGACAAGGGTTTATGGCGCTTGCAGCTATGATTTTCGGTAAATGGCATCCACTTGGAGCGCTTGGTGCTGCATTATTCTTTGGTTTTGCACAGGCACTAAGTATTGTTGGTGGGCAAATTCCGATTATCAATCAAGTACCAAGCTATTACTTGCATATATTACCGTATGTATTGACAATTTTAGCGGTAGCTGGATTTATTGGAAAAGCACATGCACCAAAAGCTAGTGGTGTACCATATATTAAAGGGAAACGATAAAATGTGAGGGACCAATTAAATTTGGTCCCTTTTTGTTGTGTAGGAAACTATATGTGATTGACTTTTTTCAAGTATCATAAAGTATTGCATTTTTTTATAGTACGGACCGACGAAATCGCCAGCTAGCATTTGCTAGACAGGTTTGTCGTGTTCAACGATGTCATTGTCTCATTAGAGGTGTGTATTGTCGTGTTCAGTGGCGAGCTTGTCGCGTTCAATCATTTATTATTAATACCGGACCCCGATAAGCTAGTTTTTTCATTGGTTTTCGCTGCAGACGGCGACTCCAGTGGGATCAAGTGAGTAAGATGAGACTTCACAACGTACGCGCAAGCGGCGGTGAAGGCTCATCACTCACCCCACGGAAAGCGTCCGTCCTGCAGCGAAAATCACAGTGGTCACTTAATAGAACTCTCTACGACGCATTCTCTGTATTATCTACGATATTCCATTCATCGTTTCCATTTGCTATAGTTGTTTGAATATGTACAATGAATACATGTATAGTAAAATGGTATAAGAGATAAACTAGAAAGAAAAAGGGGGATAACAACATGTTTCAACAATTCGAACTTGCCCGAGGAGTTAAACTTTACGTAAGACCGACAGAACAATTTAAAACGATTAATATTTCGTTTAAATGGAAACAACAGCTAACCGAAGAACAAGCAGCAATTCGTGCTGTTTTAGCGAATGTATTGCAATATAGTAATGCTGAATATCAAACAAACGCGGAATTCCGCAAACGTTTAGATGACTTATATGGTGCTGTTTTATATTTTGATACGGGGAAAAAAGGGAATCATCATATTTTTTCGTTGAATGCAGAAACAGTAAACGATGCTTATTTATCCAATGAAAAAGTGGTAGATGAAGTATTCACCTTACTACATACAGTCTTATTTAAACCAAAATTAGTAGATGGAAAATTTGTTGAAACGATTGTCAAGAGAGAAAAAGAACAAGTCATTGAACGAATTCAATCGATGTATGATGATAAAACGAGATACGCGCAACAACGTTTACTTGAAAATATTCGACCAAATCACGCGGCTTCTATTTCGGCTAACGGTACAGTTCCAGCAGTGAAAGCGGTAACGAACGAACAATTAGTAGAGATGCATAATACACTTCTCACAAAAGACAATTTGTCTATTTATATTGTCGGGGATGTAAATGTGCAAGAAATAAAAGAAAAAATAGAGCGCCATTTTCCTTTCGCAAATAGATCGGAGGAACTTGTGCATGAAGTAGAAGTGACAAAAACTTCGAATGAAAAAGGATTTTTACATGAAATACAAGATATGAAACAAGGAAAACTGCATATAGCTTATCGTACACCTGTCACTTTTTTCTCGGAGGAATTCCCAATTATGCAAATAACTAATGGTATATTTGGTGGGTTTGCTCATTCTAAAATATTTATGAACGTGCGAGAAAAAGAAAGTATGGCCTATTATGCCTCAAGTAGCTACTCTTCTTTATATGGATTAATATTCGTCTTAGCAGGAATTGATGCAAATTTACAGGAAAAGGCTGTAAAGTTAATAGATGAACAGTTAAAAGCGATGCAAGAAGGGGACATTTCGGATTTAGAAATAAATCAAACAAAATCGATGCTAACGAATCAATTAAAAGAGGCATTGGATTCTGCCCGCGCACAAATTGAAATTTATGATCAGTATAAAGAAATAAACGAGTCATTTACAGTGGAAAACTGGGTTGCCAAATGGTCCAATGTAACGAAGGAACAAATCGGACAAATGGCACAAAAAATAGAGAAGGAATTCGTCTATTTCCTATCTGGTAAGGAAGGTGCAGCCAATGAATGAAACATATTTTAAACAATTAGAAGAAACTTTATATTACGAGAAATTACCGAATGGGTTACAAGTGTATATTTTGCCGAAAAAAGGATTTTCTAAAACATTTGTTACTTTTTCTACGAAGTATGGATCAATTGATCGAGAATTTATACCACTTGGTAAAAAGGACGCGGTCGTTGTTCCTGACGGTATTGCCCATTTTTTAGAGCATAAAATGTTTGAGAAAGAAGAAGGAGATGTTTTTCAACAGTTTAGTGAAAAAGGTGCTTCTGCGAATGCATTCACTTCGTTTACAAAAACGACTTACTTATTCTCATCAACTGATCATGTATTAGAAAATACGAAGACATTGCTTGATTTTGTGCAACAGCCTTATTTCACGGAAGAAACCGTAGAAAAAGAAAAGGGTATCATTGCCCAGGAAATAACGATGTACGATGATCAGCCTGATTGGCGTTTATACTTTGGTGCAATTGAGAATATGTATAAAGAGCATCCGGTGAAAATTGATATTGCAGGAACGGTAGAATCCATTGATAAAATTACTGCGGATCATTTGTATGAGTGTTATAACACATTCTATCACCCATCTAATATGACTGTATTTGTTGTTGGTGCGGTGAATCCACAGGAAATGATGGCTTTTATAAAACAAGATCAAGCTTCTAAAACATTCGAAGCACCACAAGAAATTCAACGATTCTTCCCGACCGAACAACAAAATGTTGCTTTTTCAGAACGTTCTTTACAAATGGATGTGCAAAAACCAAAAATTATTTATGGCATTAAAGCAAATAACACGAATATTTCAGGCAAAGAGATGTTGAATTATGAGCTATCGATGCAAGTAGCAATTGAACTCTTATTTGGCAGAACATCTACATTTTATCAGGATGTTTATGAAAATGGATTAATCGATGAATCGTATTCAGCAGACTTTTCCATGGAGCAAGGGTATGGATTTACAATGATCGGCTCCGATACTGTAAATGCAAAAGAACTTACCGAAAAAATTAAACAATCGATTATAGAGCATGGAAAAGCGTGGCAGTTTACGGATGCTGATTTGAAGCGGGTTACACGCAAAAAGATTGGTTTTTTCTTAAGAGCTTTGAATTCAATCGAATATATTGCAAACCAATTCACAAGATATTCATTTAATGATATGAATTTATTTGATGTTGTCCCTGCACTCGAAAATTTAACAATGGAACAAGTGAAACAAGCATTTGAATCTTTGAAGGATGAGCAAACGCATACTGTATTTACGATCGTTCCATTCGATAAAAACAGTGATGGGTAAAAAGTTTGCATTAATTGTAGGTGCTTCTGGAGAAATAGGAAATACCATTTGTCGTGAATTAGCAGACAATGGCTGGTCTCTATACCTACACTATTCAAGCAATAAAGCACGTGTAAGCTCGCTTATGAATGAGTTGGAACATTCGTACCCTACACAAGAGTTTATGCTTATACAAGCAGATATGAGGGAAGCAAGCTCTATCGAAAAATTAGCAAATTCAATTTTTTCCCTTCATTCGATTATTTTTGCTCATGGACATAGCTTGTATAAAGGGCTAGAAGATACAACAGTGGAAGATATACGCCACTTGTTTCAAGTACATGTGGAGCATCCAATGTTCCTTTTAGGAAAAGTGACCTCGAAGCTTCGAAAGCATTTGCATAGTTCGATTATTTTCGTTGGATCTATTTGGGGTGAAACGGGGGCTTCTTATGAAGCGGCTTACTCTGCTGCTAAAGGAGCTCAACATGCATTTGTGAAAGCTTATGCAAAAGAGGTTGCGCACGCAAGAATTACTGTAAATGCGGTAGCTCCAGGATTCATCGATACGAAAATGAATATCCATGTGGAAGATGAAGCACGTACACTTATTTTAGAAGAAATACCTGCAGGTGTTTTCGGCACGACGCAAGACGTAGCAAATGCGGTCGTCTTTTTGACTAGTGAAAAAGCAAATTATATAACGGGTCAAATTATTCGTGTAAACGGCGGATGGTATATTTAACAGAAGTAAAAGAAAAGAGAGAAGTTCATGCTCTTTTCTTTTTTTCTTTTATTCGACCCGGAATTCATATATGATAGAACTTATAATGGGTAAATAACGTCATCTAACAAGAGAGGATAGATACGTATGGCATGTGAGTGGTTTTTTGAGTACGAAATTCAAATAAATCGTCCCGGACTTTTAGGGGATATTTCTTCTTTACTTGGTATGCTTCGAGTAAATATTGTTACGATTAATGGCGTAGATGAAGGTCGTCGTGGTATGCTTATAAAAGCAGAAAAAAAGGAAAATGTGGAGCGTTTTGAGCATATCGCTTCTACGATGGAAACCATTCATTTAACTAAATTTAGAGAACCGAAGCTTCGAGATCGTTTGGCAGTGCGTCATGGTCGGTATATCCAACGTGATGCGGATGATAAAAAAACATTTCGATTTGTTCGTGCAGAGTTAGGAATTCTTGTGGACTTTATGGCGGAAATCTTTAAACAAGAAGGTCATAAGCTTATTGGGATAAGAGGAATGCCTCGTGTCGGAAAAACCGAATCGGTCGTTGCTGCGAGCGTTTGTGCAAATAAAAAATGGATTTTTCTTTCTTCTACAATGATTAAACAAACTATTAGAAGCCAACTTATTGGGGACGAGTTTAGCGACCATAATATTTTTATTCTTGATGGCATTGTGACGAGAAATTCAAATGATGAAAAACATCAAATGTTAGTAAGAGAAATGATGAGAATGCCTACGATTAAAGTAGTAGAGCATCCTGATATGTTCATTCAACACTCCGAGTACTCCATTGACGATTTTGACTATATTATTGAGCTTCGTCATAATCCCGAAGAAGAAATTTCGTATGAAATGATGGAGAAAAACCACACAATGTCGGACAAAGGAATGAGTGGCTTTGGTGGGTTTGGTGGATTTAATTTTTAATGGGCAGGTGTTTTAGTTGACTGAACTTGGCGCTCGCTTAAAAGAAGCGAGATTAGCAAAAGGGTATAGTATTGAGGATTTACAAGAAATAACGAAGATTCAAAAAAGGTATTTGACGGGTATTGAAGAAGGAAATTATGCCACAATGCCAGGTGCATTTTATGTGCGTGCATTTATTAAACAATATGCAGAGGCTGTTGGTTTAAACGGAGACGAACTTTTGGAAACGTATAAAACCGATATCCCTTCTCCAGCGAACGACGAACTGTCTAAAAGTATTCCCGCTACACCATCTAGAAGAACTTTAGGTGGACGCTCGTCGAACAAATTTATGGAAGTTTTCCCGATGATTGTCGCTGTATTATTTGTTATTGCAATTATTGTGATGTTTTGGTTCTTATACCAGAACAAACCGGGAGGGTCATCTGAATCATTTGAACCTAAAGATGAGCTTGTGATTGAACAACAGCCACAAACAGAGCAAGACATAAAGGATCCAGTAGTGGAGGAAGAAGAACCGGAAGAACCTGTTGAGGAAGAAGTAGAAGAGCCGGAACCTGCGCAACAGCTGACTTTTGTGGAAACGCAAGGGGAAACGTCTACGTATGATTTAACTGGTGCAGAAAGTTATGTAGTGAAATTGGTCGCAACGAATAATACTTGGTTAAACATTAGAGACCAAGATAACAAAATTTTAGTTGATAAAGCAATCGTAGCTGGCGAGACTTTCGAATTAGATGTGGCTAGTTCATCCAGAGTTCGCGTACGTATTGGTTCAACTCCAGGTAATACAGTTTATATGAATGACCAAGTAGTTGAATTCCCAACCGATAGACCTACGCAAAATTTAGTTATACAGTTTCAAAAATAGTCATCTTTTAGATGGCTATTTTGTTTGAAAATGAAAGGAGTTACATATAAATGAATATACCGAATCAAATTTCGATGTTCCGTATTTTTTTAATACCAGTATTTATGTTTTTTATGCTTGTAAACTTTAACTGGGGAGATGTCAGTTTTCTTGGTGCGACGATTCCGGTAGGGCATTTAATTGGAGCAATTATTTTTATTATCGCATCGATTACGGACTTCATTGATGGTTACTATGCGAGAAAATATAATTTAGTAACGAATATGGGGAAATTTTTGGACCCACTAGCAGATAAACTACTAGTGTCTGCTGCGCTTATTATTTTAGTACAATTGGGAGTAGCCCCAGCTTGGGTAGTCATTTTAATCATTAGCCGTGAGTTTGCAGTAACTGGACTACGTTTAATCCTTGCAAACGAAGGAGAAGTGGTTGCAGCTAACCAACTAGGTAAAATTAAAATGTGGACGCAAATTATAGCCATCTCTTCTTTACTATTAGGAAATGTATTTTTTGAAATGTTCCATATTCCTTTTGATATAATTATGTTGTATGTTTGTTTATTCTTTACATTATGGTCCGGCTTTGATTATTTTTATATAAATCGTAAAGTGTTACTGGATTCTAAGTAGGAAGGATGTTTTTTTGTGAAAGCTGAAATTATTGCAGTTGGTTCTGAATTATTATTAGGTCAAATTTCTAATACAAATGCACGATTCATTTCTTCACAGTTAGCAGAGTTAGGAATTGATGTTTACTATCATACAGTCGTTGGTGATAATCCTAATCGTTTAGTAGACTCTATTAAAATTGCGGAGAATCGAGCAGACTTAATCATTTTTTCAGGTGGATTAGGACCTACCAAAGATGATTTAACGAAAGAGACGATCTCGAAACATTTAAACAAAAATCTTGTATTAGATCATCATGCATTAATCTATATTGAAGATTTCTTCAAACGCATGAATCGAAAGATGACAGAAAATAACAAAAAACAAGCACTTGTTTTAGAAGGTTGTACTGTTTTAGAAAACAAGCATGGGATGGCACCTGGAATGTTTTTATCGACCAAAACGCATTCGTATATTCTACTTCCAGGTCCACCAAAAGAAATGGAGCCAATGTTCCAATTCGAAGCGAAACCTATTCTTTCTAAGCTACTACATAATGAATCCATCATTAAGTCCCATGTTATTCGATTTTACGGGATTGGAGAAGCAGAACTAGAAACGGAAGTACAAGATTTATTGCACAATCAAACGAATCCAACGCTTGCTCCACTTGCGTCTGATGGAGAAGTCACCTTACGATTAACGGCTAAAAGCGATACAGAAGAAGAAGCTTGGAAACTAATTGATGCTATGCAAACGGAGATTTTCAATCGATTAGGAAAATTTGTGTATGGCTATAATAATGATTCTCTTGCATCGAAGCTGCGAGATATACTAGTTGAAAATAATTTAACGATCTCCGCTGCCGAAAGTATGACAGCCGGTTTATTTCAATCAGAACTTGCTGCGGTTTCGGGTATGGGGCAGGCTTTAGTTGGTGGGATGATTACGTACACCGAAGACATTAAAATAAAGCAACTAGGTGTCAAGGAAACGACGATCAAAGAATTTAGTGTAGTTTCTAGTCCATGTGCAGAAGAAATGGCCGTGCGGGTGAAAGAGAAGTTTGGTACTAATATTGGTGTCGGTATTACAGGTGCAGCTGGACCAGATGGGCACGGAGGACAACCGGCGGGAACGGTTTGGATTGGCATTGCAATCGACGATTCCGCACCAGTTTCTTACAAGTTAAACCTATCCGGTATGCGGAATACAAACAGACTAAGAGCGGTGAAATTTACGATCCATTATTTAATACGCTTACTTCATGACCAAGGATTGTAGAAAATTAATTTTGAACATAAAAAACAGCCTAAAATTGAATTTTGGGCTGTTTTTAGCGACCAAAATGAAATAGTCGCAAAAATTAACGAATAAACGTTCGCTTTTTTCTTGTGTATTTCTCAAAAACCTAGTATAGTAAACATAGAAATAAAAATCAGAGAATCTTCTAAGGAGGAAATATAGTTGGCTAATGATCGTAAAGCAGCGCTTGAGATGGCGTTAAAACAAATAGAGAAGCAATTCGGTAAAGGTTCTGTTATGAAACTAGGAGAAAAAACAGACCGTGAAATATCAACTTCTTCAAGTGGTTCTTTAGCACTTGATGCAGCACTAGGAATAGGCGGTTATCCAAGAGGGCGTATTATTGAAATATACGGTCCTGAAAGCTCAGGTAAAACAACTGTTGCCCTTCATGCGATTGCAGAAATACAAAAAACTGGTGGTCAAGCAGCGTTTATTGATGCGGAGCACGCATTAGATCCAGTATATGCACAAAAACTAGGTGTTAATATTGATGAATTATTATTATCTCAGCCAGATACAGGTGAGCAAGCACTTGAAATAGCAGAAGCACTTGTACGTAGTGGTGCAATTGAGATTTTAGTAATTGACTCGGTTGCAGCTTTAGTACCTAAAGCTGAAATTGAAGGAGAAATGGGAGATTCACATATGGGTCTTCAAGCTCGACTAATGTCTCAAGCATTACGTAAACTTTCAGGTGTTATTAATAAATCGAACACAATCGCCATCTTCATCAACCAAGTTCGTGAAAAAATTGGCGTAATGTTTGGAAATCCGGAAACTACGCCAGGTGGTCGTGCACTTAAATTCTATAGTTCAGTACGTTTAGAAGTAAGACGTGCAGAAGCGATTAAACAAGGCACAGATATTATGGGGAACAAAACGAAAATAAAAGTTGTTAAAAACAAAGTAGCACCACCATTTAAAACTGCTGAAGTAGATATTATGTACGGTGAAGGGATTTCTCAAGAAGGAGAAATTGTCGACATTGGTTCAGAGTTTGATATTATCCAAAAAAGTGGTTCTTGGTATGCTTACAATGAAGAACGAATTGGGCAAGGAAGAGAAAATGTAAAACAATTCTTAAAAGAAAACCCAGCTATTAAAAATGAGATTTCTTTAAAGATTCGTGAGTCTCTTGGAATGGCAGCAAGCGCCTTAACAATCGGTGGTCATGAAGTAGGGGAAGACGACGCAGAATTTGAATTAATGTTAGATGAAGAATAAGATAATCAAAGTCTCTCAACTTGAGAGGCTTTTTTTTGAACTAGAAAGCATGTAGTATCAACTCGCTAAAAACAAAATTTTATACAGGTATTTCGAATATGTGAATCCAGTAAATGGCTTAGGGCAACCAATCGGTCATTGAAAGCAACCAGTTCTACTCAGAAAGCAATCAAATCAATCCGAGAGCAACCAAATTGCTATTGAAAGCAACCAATTCATAAAATAACAAGTTTACTTGTAGTGTGACGACTATTACTGTGACTCGTTTTTTATAAATGTTGCGCGTTTGGAGGGAAATGTTGTGCCAAGGCTCTTCTCAACGTTGCGAATTTATATATTGACATTCTTCTCCAAGTAAAGATTTTGTAGATACTTTGCTTAATACGCATTATTCCTATTTTAAGAAGTAAAGTATTAAGAATACAGCTATAATTCATTAGAAAACTTGCAATTTTTTCATAAAAAAACCTTGTAAAATCAATAATATTCCTATCGTTTCCTTGACAGAGTATTTCTACATCTATACAATTAAAATTGTATAATTTCTTTATTAAATGATGAAAAAAGGCAATTCATTTATGCACTTGCATTTATGTGCCGACTGAAACTTAAAAAGAATAGCAATAGGGGGTGTTCGAATGCCATATGAAATTATCATCTCCGCTTTGCTTGGTCTGTTTGTCGGTGCCGTTGTTGGTTATAATTATCTGAAAAAAGTGAACGATTCAAAAGTGACTGGTGCAAAACAATCTTCTGCACTCATCCTAGATGAAGCAAAGCGAGAAGCAGAAGCATTAAAGAAAGAAGCACTATTAGAAGCCAAAGATGAAACTCACCAATTACGAAATGAAGCAGAATCTGACATCCGTGAACGCCGTATGGAACTGCAAAAACAGGAAAATCGGTTATTACAAAGAGAAGAGAACCTTGATCGTAAGGATGATGCTCTAAACAAGAGAGAAGTAGGTCTTGAGCGTAAAGAAGATGCTCTAACCGAAAGACAACAGCATATCGAACGGAAAGAAAGTAAAGTGGACGAGCTAGTTGATAAACAACAAAGTGAACTAGAACGAATTTCTACATTAACACGTGAAGAAGCAAGAGCGGTTATTCTTCAAGAAGTAGAAAATGAACTAGCTACTGATATAGCTGTTATGACAAAAGAATCGGAGACAAGAGCGAAAGAAGAGGCAGATAAGAAGTCTCGTGAAATTCTTTCACTTGCTTTACAACGATTTGCAGCCGATCATGTAGCAGAAACAACTGTTTCCGTTGTTAATCTACCGAATGACGAAATGAAAGGTCGTATCATTGGTCGTGAAGGTAGGAACATTCGTACGCTTGAAACTTTAACTGGAATCGATTTAATTATTGATGATACACCAGAAGCTGTTATACTATCAGGATTTGATCCGATACGAAGAGAAACTGCTCGTCTAGCACTAGAAAAATTAGTGCAAGACGGACGAATTCATCCAGCACGTATTGAGGAAATGGTAGAAAAATCAAGAAGAGAAGTAGATGAACAGATTCGAGAAATCGGAGAACAAACTACATTTGATGTAGGCGTTCATAATCTACATCCTGACTTGATCAAGATTCTTGGTAGATTACGTTATCGTACAAGCTATGGGCAAAACGTATTGAAACATTCAACAGAAGTAGCAGTTTTAGCTGGTTTACTTGCTGCTGAACTTGGAGAAGACGTAACCCTTGCAAGACGTGCAGGATTACTTCACGATATTGGGAAAGCGATTGACCATGAAGTAGAAGGAAGCCACGTAGAAATTGGCGTCGAGCTTGCGACGAAATATAAAGAACATCCAGTCGTTATTAATAGTATTGCTTCTCACCACGGAGATACAGAGGCCACTTCCGTTATTGCGGTATTAGTAGCAGCTGCTGACGCTTTATCGGCAGCACGACCTGGTGCAAGAAGTGAAACATTAGAAAACTACATTCGTCGTTTAGAAAAACTGGAAGAAATTTCGGAATCCTATGATGGTGTGGAAAAATCGTTTGCCATTCAAGCAGGGAGAGAGATTCGCATTATGGTTCGTCCAGATCAAATTGATGATATTTCTGCTCATCGTTTGGCACGGGATATTCGTAAGCGAATCGAAGAAGAACTCGATTACCCAGGTCATATTAAAGTGACAGTAATTAGAGAGACTAGAGCTGTAGAATACGCAAAATAGAAGGAAGGCTTCGAAGTGAAGCCTTTTTTTCGTTAAGGAAGTGGATGAATTATGAAGATTTTATTTATAGGTGATATTGTTGGTTCAATTGGTAGAGAGACATTAGAAAGTTATTTACCAAGATTAAAGAGAAAGTATAATGTGGATGTCGTTATTGCAAACGGTGAAAATGCTGCGGCTGGTCGTGGAATTACAAAGAATATTTTTCAAGACCTGCTACATATGGGTGTAGACGTCGTAACGATGGGGAACCACACATGGGATCAAAAAGAAATTATGGATTTTATTGATGATACGGATTATTTAATTCGTCCTGCCAATTTTTCGGAAGAAGCGCCAGGCAAAGGAATGACGTCAGTTTCCAAAAATGGGCATACTATTTCGGTTATTAATATGCACGGACGAACGTTTTTGCCGCCTCATGATGATCCTTTTAAAAAAGCGACGGAGTTAGTAGAAGAAGCGAAGAAATTATCGCCAATTGTTTTCGTTGATTTTCATGCGGAAGCAACGAGTGAAAAAATTGCTTTTGGATGGCATCTAGATGGTAAAGCTTCCGTTGTCGTAGGGACGCATACGCATGTACAAACAGCGGATTCTCGTATTTTACCAGGCGGTACAGCATATATTACAGACGTTGGTATGACTGGGCCTTATGACGAAGTTTTAGGGATGAAAAAAGAAGACGTCTTATACCGTTTTCAAACGAATATGCCAACTCGTTTTGAAGTACCGAAAAGTGGTCGTTCCGTATTAAGTGGATTCTTTATAGAAGTAGATAATTCTACCGGAAAAGCTATTCATCAAGAACGTGTCTATATTAATGATGACTACCCATTTCAAGGCTAAAAAAGTCTAAATATTTCTTCCGAAGCATAAGGTAGGTTATGGACGAAAGCAAGTTCATAATCTAGCTATAAAAGGAGAAATGATAGTGGATTCATTAAAAGTATCTTCTCGTTCTAACCCCAATTCAGTTGCTGGAGCACTTGTTGCAGTAATTAGAGAACAAGGGTATGCAGAGATGCAAGCAGTAGGGGCAGGTGCACTAAATCAGGCGATTAAAGCGATTGCGATTGCTAGAGGATTTGTTGCACCTAGTGGTACAGATTTAACTTGTTCACCTGCTTTCACAGATATCGTTATTTCGGGTGAAGATCGAACTGCTTTGAAGTTATTAGTAGAGAAAAGGGTAAAATAACCGTGAAGTCGCTACTGATCGTTGTAGCGACTTCATTTTGTATTTCGAATATATTGTGACGATTTCATTTCCGTCAAAGGTCTGATTTTGATGAAAAACATAGAGAATACATAGTGAATCGCACTACTTCATGGTAAACTAATGAAGGAAAAAAGCATTTAATGAACAATAAAAGCATTTTAGCAGGGTTCAAGTCCCTGCTAAATGAAGTTAAAGCCTCCGGCGGATGTTACAGATTTTGAAAGGAATTAATTGAGCAGGCTCAATTCAAAATCTGAACACAAATACGCCAAGGCATATTTGATAATGACAGTAAGGAGATGTTTATATGTTGCAACAACTTTCTTGGAAAGTAGGAGGGCAGCAAGGAGAGGGTATTGAAAGTACTGGGGAAATGTTCTCTATGGCGATGAACCGCCTTGGATATTACTTATACGGATACCGTCATTTCTCTTCTCGAATTAAAGGTGGCCACACAAACAATAAAATCTGTGTACGTCCTACGCAAGTACGTACAATTCCAGATAATTTAGATATTTTAGTAGCATTTGATCAAGAAACAATAGATGTAAATTACAAAGAACTAACAGAAAAAAGCGTTATTTTAGCGGATGCGAAATTTTCACCGGTAGCTCCGGAAGATTGCATTGCTCCAATGTATATCGTGCCATTTACAGAAGTTGCTGCAGAGCTAGGGACGTCACTGATGAAAAACATGGTAGCAATTGGAGCTACTTCTGCACTATTAAACTTAGATAAAGCAGTTTTCCAAGAAGTTGTAAATGAAATTTTCGGTAAAAAAGGACAAGAAGTCGTTGAAAAGAATATGCAAGCCATTCAACAAGGCTTCGATACGATGGCGGAACAATTAGGAGACCGTCTAGGCGAGTGGGAACTTGTTCCAGCAGACGGGCAACACCGGATGTTCATGATTGGAAATGATGCAATTGCACTTGGAGCTTTAGCGGCAGGTGTTCGATTTATGGCAGCATATCCAATTACGCCAGCTTCCGAAATTATGGAATACATGATTAAAAAGCTGCCTTTATTTGGTGGAGCAGTTATCCAAACAGAAGACGAAATTGCTGCAGCTACAATGGCGATTGGATCTAACTACGGTGGTGTTCGTGCATTCACGGCTTCAGCGGGTCCTGGTTTATCGCTTATGATGGAAGCAATCGGTCTATCTGGCATGACAGAACAACCACTTGTTATTGTGGATACGCAGCGTGGTGGCCCATCCACTGGACTTCCAACGAAGCAAGAGCAATCCGATTTAATGCAAATGATTTACGGTACACATGGGGAAATTCCGAAAGTAGTTATTGCTCCAAGTACAGGAGAAGAAGCGTTCTTCGATACGATTCAAGCATTTAATATTGCGGAAGAATTACAACTTCCAGTAATTATTTTATCCGATTTACAACTTTCACTCGGTAAACAAACGGTAGAACCATTTGATTATTCGAAAATTGAAATTCGTCGCGGTAAATTAGTGCAAAATGAGGAAATTCCAGAAGCAGTAGATAAATCTTATTTCAAACGCTTTGAAGTAACAGACGACGGCGTATCGCCACGCGTATTACCAGGAACAGAGCATGCCATTCACCATGTTACAGGTGTAGAACATGATGAGACTGGTAAGCCTTCAGAAGCTGCTTCTAATCGTATAGCGCAAATGGATAAGCGTATGAAAAAATTACAACATGTAAACTTTAATGAGCCTGTTTATGTAAATGCACCTTATGAAGAAGCAGATATTTTATTCGTCGGATTCAACTCGACTAGAGGTGTGTTAGAAGAGTTACAACAAACACTTATAGCGCAAGGAATGAAAGTGAATCATGCACATATCCGATTGATCCACCCATTCCCGTCTGGGGAAATGCAACCACTTGTAGCAAATGCGAAAAAAGTAGTCGTTGTAGAAAATAATGCAACAGGTCAGCTAGCGAACATTTTAAAAATGAATGTCGGCGGACATGATAAAGTGATCAATGTATTGAAATATGATGGAACACCATTCTTACCATTGCAGCTAGAAAAACAAGTAAAGGAGTTGCTTAACTGATGGTAACATTTAAAGATTTTCGTAATAATGTAAAACCAAACTGGTGCCCAGGATGTGGTGACTTCTCTGTTCAAGCAGCTATTCAGCGTGCAGCAGCCAATGTTGGCATACAGCCTCACGATCTAGCGGTAATCTCTGGTATCGGTTGTTCAGGACGTATTTCAGGCTATATCCATTCATACGGATTCCACGGAATTCACGGTCGTGCTTTACCAATAGCACAAGGATTGAAAATGGCAAACAAAGATCTACACGTCATCGCTTCTGGTGGAGACGGAGATGGATTTGCAATCGGTATCGGCCATACTATTCATTCGATTCGTCGTAATATCGATATGACATATGTCGTAATGGATAACCAAATTTACGGATTAACAAAAGGGCAAACTTCTCCACGTTCAGCGGAAGGATTTAAAACGAAATCGACGCCAGGTGGAGCAATAGAGCCTTCTCTTAAACCACTTGAACTAGCACTTACATCAGGAGCAACTTTTGTAGCTCAAGGATTCTCTTCTGATATTAAAGAGTTAACTGCAATCATTGAAGCTGGTATTAACCATAAAGGTTTTGCTTTCATCAATGTATTCAGTCCTTGCGTAACATACAATAAAGTAAATACGTACGACTGGTTCAAAGAAAACTTAACGAAGCTTTCCAATGTGGAAGGGTATGACCATACAAATCGTGAAGAAGCAATGCGAGTTGTGATGGAAAATGAAGGATTAGTGACTGGAATCATTTATCAAAATGAAAATGCGCCGTCTTACCAAGAACAAGTTCCTGGCTACGCACCAACGCCACTCGTAGACCAAAACTTAAAGATGAGTGAAAAAGAATTTAATACATTATTACAAGACTTTATGTAATGACAAAGAGGCTACCTACGTTTATGGGTAGCTTTTTTGTTGGTTAGAAAATGATGAAGCGGGCATTTCCCATCGCGAGGTGGGGGTGTCTAAATCGCAAGATCCTAAGCCCGAATCGCAAGATAGAGTACTTAAATCGCAAGATCCCAAGCCCAAATCACAAGATAGGGACTCCAAACCGCAAGATACACTCTCCAAATTGCGAATCGCAAGATATATACCTCGAATCGCAAGATAGAATGTCTAAATCGCAAGATCCCAAGCCCAAATCACAAGATAGGGACTCCAAACCGCAAGATATACTCTCCAAATTGCGAATCGCAAGATATATACCTCGAATCGCAAGATAGAGTATCCAAATCGCAAAATTCCTAGCCAGAATGGCAAGATAGATACCTCAAATCGCAAGATCTCTAGCCAAAACCGCAAGTTTCACTCACCCAAATATCCAAACCCAAAATCAAGAGTGTAAAATGTAATATTCCCTCTCCAAAAATACTTTCTTATGTCCAATTAAGTACTTTTAAGCTTTATACCTTGTGGCTATAGTGCAGTATTCAGTATAATAGGTTGATGGATGTTCGTGTTAGTTACGAATGAAAGAAAGGAGCGTCTTCTATGAACGAAGAATCGCGTTTACAAAGTACACAGGTGAAAGAACCTAATTCTCCGGACAAAAAATCCGAAAAGGATTATAGCCAATATTTTCAAACAGTTTATACTCCACCATCCTTAAAAGAAGCAAAAAAACGAGGAAAAGAAGAAGTAGCCTACCATAATGACTTTGCAATCCCTGAGCAATTTAAAGGTATGGGGCAAAATCGTAAATTTTTTATTCGTACGTATGGCTGCCAAATGAATGAGCATGACACAGAAGTCATGGCAGGTATTTTCATGCAGCTTGGATATGAACCTACGGATACGGTAGAGGATGCAAATGTTGTTCTCCTCAATACATGTGCTATTCGTGAAAATGCGGAGAACAAAGTATTTGGGGAACTTGGCCATTTAAAACATTTAAAACAAAATAATCCAGACGTATTAATCGGTGTTTGTGGATGTATGTCCCAAGAAGAATCCGTTGTCAATAAAATATTAAAAACATATAACCAAGTAGATATGATTTTCGGAACGCATAATATTCACCGCCTACCTAATATTCTAAACGAAGCGTATCTTTCGAAAGAAATGGTCGTTGAAGTTTGGTCTAAAGAAGGAGATGTTATTGAAAACTTGCCACGAGTGAGAAAAGGTTCGATCAAAGCTTGGGTAAATATTATGTATGGTTGCGATAAATTCTGTACATATTGTATCGTTCCTTACACGAGAGGAAAAGAACGTAGCCGTCGCCCAGAAGACATTATTCAAGAAATAAGACATTTAGCAGCGCAAGGCTATAAAGAAGTAACATTACTTGGTCAAAACGTAAACGCTTACGGTAAAGACTTTGATGATTTAGATTACCGTTTTGGTGATTTAATGGATGATCTTCGCAAAATCGATGTAGCTCGTATTCGTTTTATGACGAGTCACCCTAGAGACTTTGATGATCATTTAATCGAAGTACTTGCAAAAGGCGGAAATTTAGTCGATCATATTCATTTACCAGTTCAATCTGGATCTTCCGATATTTTAAAAATAATGGCTCGTAAATATTCAAGAGACCATTATTTAGAATTAGTTCGTAAGATTAAAGCGGCTATTCCAAATGTCTCGTTAACAACAGATATTATTGTCGGATTCCCGAACGAAACGGATGAGCAATTTGAGGAAACGATGTCTTTATATAAAGAAGTAGGATTTGAAATTGCTTATACGTATATTTATTCGCCGCGTGAAGGTACTCCAGCTGCCAAAATGGTCGATAATGTACCGATGGAAGTGAAAAAAGAGCGCCTACAACGGTTAAATAAATTAGTAAATGATATGTCTGCAGAAGCAATGAAAAAATACGAAGGTCAAGTGGTGGAAGTGCTAGTAGAAGGGGAAAGTAAAAATAACCCGGATGTACTCGCAGGATATACACCGAAAAGCAAGCTAGTAAACTTCGTTGGACCAAAAGATATTATTGGTAAGCTTGTGCAAGTGAAAATTACAGATGCCAAAACATGGTCGCTTACTGGAGAACTAATAGAAGTACCAAATGAGCAAAAGGTGGGAATATAATGTCTACTAAATATACAAGAGACGATATTATTGAAAAAGCAAAAGAAATCGCAACAATGATTGCAAATACGGAAGAAGTAGATTTCTTTAAACGTGCAGAAGCACAAATTAACGAAAACCAAACCGTACGTGAAAAAATTGCTAGTCTGAAAAGCTTACAAAAACAAGCGGTTAACTTTCAACATTTAGGGAAAGAAAAAGCGCTGAAAATGATTGAAGGAAAAATTGAAGCGATTGAAGCAGAAATTGATGACTTGCCAATCGTACAAGAGTTCAAACAATCACAAGGTGACGTGAATAGCCTTCTACAATTAGTAGCAAACTCGATTTCCAATAATGTAACGAACCAAATTATCGAAGCAACAGAAGGCGATTTATTAAGAGGTGAAACTGGCTCAAAAGTAAAAAATACGACGTATGATAGTTGTTCATAAATAAAGGAACAAAAACATACATTAATCTAAAAGATTAATGTATGTTTTTTTGTTAAAAATAGAGAAAAGGCTAAATAGATCGACAACTGGAAGCGTTTTTATGTTAATATTATTATGAACAAGGGGAATATATATAAAAAGGGAGGAAATGGAATGAGAAAGAAACAATTTAAATGGATTTCTATTATAAGTATCATTGCTTTGTTCATATTATCGGCATGTGGTTCAGATGATAATAGTACTAGTGGGGATTCTGGTAAAAAGAAAGAAGATTACAAGTTTTTAAGTATTTTAACAGGTGGGGTACAAGGAACTTATTATCCGCTTGGTGGTACGTTTGCAGATTTAATTAGTAAAGAAACTGGTATTAAAACGACTGCAGAAGTTTCGCAAGCATCTGCGGCTAATATGACTGCTCTTCAAGAAGGTACACAAGAAATCGCTTTCGTTCAAACAGATATTGCCTACTATGCAACGGAAGGAAAATTCATGTTTGAAGACAACAAAATTGACACAATCTCAGCACTTGGATCATTATATCCAGAGACGGTTCAATTAGTTACTACCGATAAAACGGGAATTAAATCATTCGCAGATTTAAAAGGAAAGAAAATATCGGTAGGTGCTCCAGGTTCAGGAACATATGCGAATGCTGAACAATTGCTTGAAATCCATGGTATAACAATGGATGATATTGAGCCTCAAAATTTAGATTTTGGTGAATCTCAAGATAGTTTACAAGCAGGACAAATTGATGCGGCGTTTATTACTGCTGGTACGCCAACTGGTGCCGTTGAAGCGTTAAACGCTGTAGCAAACGTGCTAATTATCCCTGTGGAAGATGCGAAAGCAGATGAATTAATTGGAAAATATCCATATTATGCAAAAGACGTGGTGCCTTCAGGTACTTATGGTTTAACAGAAGATGTTCCAACGGTTTCTGTAGGAGCGATGCTTGCAGTGGCGAACGAACTTCCAGAAGATTTAGTGTATGAAATGACAAAAGCTATTTATGAAAATGCAGCTAGTATTACACATCCAAAAGGGCAATTTATTAAAGCAGAAACAGGGCTAGACGGTATTGGTATACCAGTTCATCCTGGTGCTCAAAAATACTTCGATGAAGTAAACAAATAACCCAAAATATGAAGGGGCTATGTTGCGCATGCTTCAGGCCCCTTTTTTAACTTTCTCAGATTTTGAAGTGAATGGAGGAGCGAGTATGCGATTTCTCCAAAGGCTTGTTATTTTCTCTATTATTTGCGGTTTAGTGCTACTTATATTTTATCCAACTCAGCTCGCATTTGTCTTTACAGAAACAAGAACAGCTCATCCAACAGTTCATTATATTCCTGTGCAAGAGGACCGCACCTTTCAAATCCGGTATACGCATTCCATTCACAAATCGGATGTAATAGAGTCGTATAAAATTAGAAACAACGCAAGCATACAATTATTAACAATGGAATATACAGATTTAGCCATCGGATTGCCAGGATATGCAGAAGAAGGTCAACTATTTGAAGAGCTAGATGGTAAATACATGCTTACATACAAAAGTGAAGTAATTGATACGTTTACGATATTCATAGCCAATATAGATATGGACTTAGCTTTCCGATATGGTGGCGAAGAATTGGATTTGAAAAAGACATTGAATCGTGGTAAATCATATGAAGTAAACGTAAAAAAACTATCACGTTATCAACAAATGAAAGGAGAAAAAATGCATGAAGGAAAAAAATACAACTACTCAAAATGAAGAAGAATTTAAGCAATTATCGGAAGAAGAGCAGCAAGAGATTTTAAAAAAATATGATCCTGAGTCCAATACTAGATCCGTTGATGGAATCATGAAAAAGGTTATTTTTATAGGATTGCTTGCATTTTCTCTTTTCCAACTGTACACAGCAATTTGGGGACAATATACAGCATACCTACAACGCTCCATCCATTTAGGTTTTGCCTTATCGCTTATTTTCTTATTATTTCCTGCTCGTAGAAAGTTCCTGAGAAAAGGAACGATCCCGTTCTATGATTACATTTTGTCACTTCTAGCAATTGGGATTGGATTGTACTGGCCTCTGCAATATCAAGAATTAGTTTTTAGAGTAGGAAAGTTAACACAATTAGATTTTATTGTCGGGTTATTAGCAGTGCTTTTAACGTTAGAAGCAGCTCGTCGGGCGGTAGGAATGCCAATTACGATTATTGCAACTGCCTTTTTAGCTTATGGGATTTTTGGTCCGTATTTCCCCGGATTCCTTGCGCATAGAGGGCAAGATTTAAGCAGCCTGATTCATCTGATGTTCTTCACAACGGATGGTATATTAGGAACACCGATTAGTGTATCTGCTACGTTTATATTTGTGTTCTTATTATTTGGGGCATTCCTTGTAAAAACAGGGGTTGGCCAATATTTTAATGATTTAGCAGTAACACTAGCAGGACGTTTAGTAGGTGGCCCTGCAAAAGTTGCTATCTTTTCAAGTGCACTTCAAGGAACGATTTCAGGTAGCTCGGTTGCAAACGTCGTTACTTCCGGTTCTTATACAATTCCAATGATGAAAAAGCTTGGTTACCGAAAGGAATTTGCAGGTGGAGTGGAGGCAGCAGCATCCACAGGAGGACAGTTGATGCCACCAATTATGGGAGCAGCAGCATTCTTAATGGTCGAATTTATCGGTGGTATTACCTATTGGGAGATTGCAAAAGCAGCGGCAATTCCAGCGGTTTTGTACTTTACCGGAATTTGGATTATGACGCATTTTGAAGCAAAACGAGTAGGTTTAAAAGGCATGTCCAAAGAGGAAATGCCAGATCGTAAAGAAGTTCTAAAAAAACTGTATCTTCTCATCCCAATTATTGCAATTATCGTGTTGATGTTTATCGGGGTTCCAACGATGCAAGCAGCATTATGGGGAATAGTGGCAGCAGTTGTATTTAGTGCGATCGATAAACAAACAAGAATGAACTTTAAAGATATTATTGAAGCATTAGTTGATGGTGCAAGGACAGCTCTAGCAGTAGCAGCAGCGACTGCAGCAGCTGGTATTATCGTTGGAGTTGTTGTGAAAACTGGGCTAGGTTTAAGCTTGGCTAATGGGCTTATTTCAGCATCCGGTGGAAATATTTTCTTGACGCTTATTTTTACAATGCTAGCCTCAATCGTGCTAGGAATGGGATCACCAACGACGGCAAACTATGTTATTACTAGTACAATTGCTGCTCCAGCGATTATTACATTACTGATGATTGATATGCCAGCAGGTTCAACCATTCCGTTAGTAGTTGCATTGTCAGCGCATTTATTTGTTTTCTATTTTGGGATTATTGCCGATATCACACCACCAGTAGCACTTGCTGCATTTGCTGCTTCAGGCGTATCAGGTGGAGATCCGATTAAAACAGGGGTAGTAGCAGCAAAATTAGCGATTGCTGCGTTTATCATTCCATATATGATTATTTTCTCGCCTGCTTTATTAATGATGGACACGACTTTCCTAGAAATTGTCTGGGTAGTCTTTACTGCCATTACGGGTATGGTAGCTATTGGTGCAGGTATGATTGGATACTGGTATCGTAAAGTTACATGGATTGAAAGAATTTTCGCGGTTGGGGCTGGATTATTACTAATCTATCCTGAGAGTTTTTCAGATATCACAGGATTAGTAATTTTCGCAATACTGTTAGCCATCCAATTCTTCACACGTGAAAAAGAGGATCCTGCTAAAAAAGCAGCGGTAGCTTAATGTAAATTAGAAATAGCAATCTAATTAGAGACACGATTCGAATGCGAATTGTGTCTCTTTTATAATGTTCATTTATTCAGTAATTGGTATAATAAGAAAATTAAGAATAATAGAAATGAGGATATAACAATGTCTTTAAATTTTTTGCAAGCCGAAAAACATATACATGATACAATCGTTTTTCCGGCTTTCGATTTAACTATACATACTGGGGAAGTTGCTGCAATTTGTTGAAATGTGAATGTACGGGAGCAGCTGATTGATATTTTATTAGGAAAAAAATTATTATCGGATGGGGAGATACGATATACTGATTCAAAAAAATAGCATTCTTTTTCTTGAATGAGGCAAGTTACAATCATTTCGTTAAAAAAGTATAGAATACTTTGCGAGTCAGTAAAGAAATTTTTAAATCCCCCGAAGTTTCTTCTGCTTGCTACATGATAAAGGAGATTTTGAATGAATCGTCCAATTTAACCCCATAAAATTACTTCAACTAAATAAGTGATTTTAAACATGGGGGGATAATGATGAAAGTTAATAAAAATTTTCTTTTTCTACTGCTCGGTCAGTCTACAGCTAATTTAGGTGATGTATTTTATATCGTTAGCACGATTAGTATTTTATATAAGTTAACTGGTTCGGCAACTATATCGGCATTTGTGCCGTTTACTTTTACTTCTGCGGTGCGTTGCTTTCCGGTTTACTGACTATGGTTTTTGGTATGACTAGCCAGCCTATAATAGCATTGATGCTGTCGGCGATTATTGGTCTATGTTCACAACTAAAAAATATACCGCAGCAAACGATAGTGCAACGAAGTGTTTCAACTGACAAGCTAGTAACTGTTTATACATCGATGGGCACAGTAGCAACTGGAGTATTTGGAGTTTCTTCTTTACTTATGGGGATATTAGTGGATTTACTTGGTGTACGGATCGTATTTGTATTTTCAGGTTTGCTATTATTAGTCATCAGTTTGATAGCTTTTAAAAATAAACGATTATTTGTATTAAAAAGCTAAATTCTACATGGATGGTTGAGATGAATAAATGAAAAAAGTGTCTTCGGCTACAAATTTTGTAGAAAGAAGACACTTTTTACTTTGGATTGTTTTTGTCTCAACTAACCATCCATTAATAAAAATTTCTACCATATAAATCTATCATTTTTAACGGTTCAAAAAATTGTATTTGAGAATTTGGAATACTACAATAAATAAAAGGGAGGAATAGAAATGGCGTTTTTTGAAACAAGTGATGGAGTGAAATTGTATTATCAACAACAAGGGGAAGGCAATTCAATCGTTTTAGTCCATGGTTGGTCAGCAGATCACACGGCATTCGATCTATCGTTTGATGATTTGAGTAAAAATTATCAAGTAATCTCCTTTGATTTAAGAGGGCATGGTAGTTCCGACCGTCCGGAAAAAGGGTTATCACTCAAACGATTTGCGACAGATTTGGAGGAATTAATGGAATACTTAAATCTTCAAGATGTCACATTAGTTGGGCATTCAATGGGAGGGGCCACTACATTCGAATATGTAAGAAACTTTGGCGTACATAGATTGAAATCTGTTTCCATTTTCGATATGACGCCAAAGTTGGTGAATGAAGGAGAGTGGAATCTTGGACTTTATCATGGGAAATATACAAGAGAAGATTCGCTAAATGATTTGACAGTCATAAATGAGGATTTTAGTGAATTTGCGAAGCCATTTTTCAAAATTGTTGTGCCATATTTAACAGAAGACCTTTTGAATGAGCAGCTCGATTTAGTGGTTGATAACAATACTCCACATGTTCTATCTGCAATGTGGCATGCGATGGCGGTTTCAGATTTCCGAGATGTGCTACCAAATATCACAGTTCCTACACAAATAGTGTACGGAGAGAAGAGCACATTATATTCAAAAGAGACTGCTGCCTATTTAGCATCACAAATTCCTCATGCCAAAGTAGTCCCTTTTGAAAACTGCACGCATCTTTTAGTTGTAGAAAACCCTGCAAAAACAACAGAGGTAATTGAAGAAATGGTTAAACTAACTTACAACCGAAAATAAAAGAGCTGTTCCAAAAGGGGAATCAATGGTCTGATAGGGCTAGATATCCTAATGACTGGAAAGTTTATCATTGATATAGAGATTTTAGAGTTAGTCCAAAATCATTATTCAAATGATGAATCCTATAGTAATTTAGTTATAGCGTATCTCCCAGCTAAGGGACAGGCTTATTTTTGTTTAGATCCATTTTCTGGAATTGTAATTTGTCCCCGTGTTAGAAATAACTTGGAAACTATTCAGTATTGTATCTAATATATCGATAGTAAAGAGATGGCGGAAAGTGAAAAAGATTGCGTTAATTGGATCAGGTAGAGGGGGAGAAATATGGAATCTAAGCTAATTATCATAAGAGGAAACTCTGGAAGTGGAAAAACAACGACTGCAAAAAGTCTTCAAAATCATTTGGGGCGTGGAACACTCTTGGTTTCTCAGGATGTCGTCCGACGTGAAATGTTAAAGGTTCACGACAGAGAAGGGAATCTTTCAATTGATTTGATTCGCCAAATCGCAGAATATGGTAAAGATAAATGTGAGTTTGTTATTGTGGAAGGAATTTTGAATAAAAGTCGGTATGGTGAAATGTTGAATAACTTGATCCAGTTTTATAACGAAAAAACATATACTTTTTATTTCGATTTATCCTTTGAAGAAACAATCATACGGCACAACTCTAGATCGAAAAAGATGGATTTCGGAGAAGATTCTTTACGTGCCTGGTGGAATCCAAGTGATTATCTTGGAGTGGATGGAGAAAAAATATTGACTGATGATATGTCGCATAACGATGTTTTAAATCTTATTGTAAATCAACTTCAAAAGTAATCATTTAGAGTGGTCTGAAATACAAATGGTAGAGTTGTATAGAAGAGAAAAAATGACAACTGATGAATTGAATGCAAAACATGAGATTCAATTTAATAACAAAACAGGAATGACAATCGATGAGTGGTTACTTAACAAATATAAAACGATCACACCATTTGAATTGATGAAAGCATATGAAGTGGTAGCTAAAGATGAAGAAACACTTGTGAAGGATTTGCACGATTTGGGACTTCATAATGAAGTGATAAATGCGTTGTTGGAATATGTTTTTGTTTGTAATGGAAAAGGGTTTGTGGAATCATTCGTAATGAAAATCGGAATGAATTGGGTGGAAAATGATATATTAACAATTAAAAAAGCGATTGAATTTATGAAGGATCAAGATAGAAAGAAGTTTAATGAGTCGTCTGAAAGATAGTACAAAAGATAATGTAGGTGAAAAAATGATTTTATTATTGCAGCTTTCATTGTTCTTAACAATTGCCACTTTATTCGTGGGTGTTTTTAGAATGTCTTGGGTATTCTTACTAATTAGTACGTTCATGTCGATACCGATATCCTATTATTTATCAGGGGCAAATAATGCTTTGAAATATGCTAGTTTGTCTCCAATCATACTACTATTTCTAACGATATTCATGTGGTTCATAAGTAAGAAAATAAAGAAACCGATTAAAGGATAAATCAGAAGCGATTGTTTCAAAGGGAACAGCAAGGACAAGTTTGTGAAATAATGAACTTCAACTATCTTGTACTTTATAGATATCTATTACGTGGACAGAGAGTGGAGTGAATATGGTTAGTCGAAAATTATTTGCAGCATTTTTAACTACAATAATTGGATATTTTATTGTGCCAGTATTTTTCCATGATGTTGCAGATTCCTATTTTATTATAGGTTTGGCAGTGAGTATTGTAACGGTTCCTATACTTTTCATAGTGGGTATACTTTCCTCGATAGCGATTGAATCATGGAGCTTTAGTAAAAACATTGGTTTGTCCTATTTAACACATTTAGGATGTGCCATACTTTGTGCATTAATTTTTTCCTTAACAGCTTCCGGTGTTTTAATTGCTGCAATACTCGTTTCATTTGTTTACACAACAATTTTTTTCACTATAGATAGACTAAGTAAGTATTTTGAAGAGAGAAATCAAAAAGCGTCCCTATGTAAGAAAAAAACTTGAATGTTTCTTACATAGGGACACTATTAAATAGTCTACTGAATTTATCTTTAATCCACTTGCTTATTATCCTTACTTCTTATAATCACTTCATATGGCAATTCTTCTACCGATAATTCTTCCCTTTTTAGTTCGATTATTTCATCGACATATTTTACAATCTGCTCGGCTTTTTTATTCGAATTCCAAGCCCACTTAGATTCGCGTAAGTCCGTTTTTATAATAATTTGCAATGGTTCGGGATGGAATGAGTATGCAAATCCTCTATATTCGTCAAATTTTTTATCGGTTTCTTCTCTTATTGCACTAAAAATCGGTTGCCATTTTTCGTCTCTTATATCATTCTCACTTTTTCTTGTTATTTTAACTTGAAAGTTAATTTTTGTATTTGAAAAAACAACATTGGATACAAGTTGTTGGATATCATTCTTCACATCATCATAATATTCTTTTGTTCCGTCTATTCTTATCTCCATATATGGGTTAGGGGTACTTGGATCAATCATCATTGCTTTTATGTAAATTCCTTTTTCCTGCAACGAATCAGATGTGATTTTTGAAACTTCATTGATTAAATCATTTAATTTTTTGTCTTCTTCGCTCAGAGTACTGTGCGTATCAAAGGCTTCCAATTGAATGTTAATAGTATCCATCTTTTTTTCTTTCACGATATCATTAATAAGCGTCTTTATTTTCTTTTCGTTTTGATCTAAAAATGCTTGATCTTTAACTTGTACGGTAAGTAAACGTTCTTCAAAAGAAAAGAACAATTCTATTTCACCGTAATTTTCATGCTCGAATGTTTGCTGTATTTTTGTTAAGAGTGCTTCCACTTTCTGCTGTTCCTTTTTAGTTTCTGCCATACTTTCAGCCAATGTCAATTCATTGTTTTGAGTTTGAACATATAAAAAAGAAAGTATAATAATCCAAGCTATTACAATTCCTAACAATGTAAGGGATTTCTTCTTCATCATCTTCCACCTCCAGTTAATTGGGACGTTAATTTATTACTAAACTTAGAAAAATGAAATGCTTCTTACAGCCCATTATACATTGGAATTAGTTTAACAGAACTATTTTTGGGTATTATAAATATATTATGCAAGAATAAAACAGTAGAGTCGTTCAAAGTTTTCTATTTGAACGACTCTTTTGCGATTAAATCAGGAGATGGAAAAAGGAGGAATCACCTATGACCTGGGATATTCTTAACATCATTGGTACTATCGCTTTTGCTATAAGTGGTGTGCTTATCGCTATAGAAGAGGATTATGATCTATTCGGTATGTACGTATTAGGATTTACGACCGCATTCGGAGGGGGACTAATTCGTAATCTATTAATGGGAATTACAATTGAAAACTTTTGGTTACAGGATCATTTATTTGAAATAGCATTTTTGGCTATTACGGTCTTTTATCTATTGCCGAAGAAATGGAGAAGTAAATGGAAAAATCGTGTGGTGTTTTTTGATGCCATTGGTTTAGCAGCATTCGCCATTCAAGGGGCAAATTATGCTGTATCTATAGATGCTCCTTTAATCGTAGTAATCATAGCAGCTTGCATGACAGGTGCAGGTGGTGGGATGCTAAGAGATTTGTTTGCTGGACGAAAACCAATGATTCTTTCATCTGGAATTTATGCCTTTTGGGCAGTATTAGTAGGTATTGCCATTGGTTTAGATTGGATACATGGCCCTTATTCTACATTTTCCCTTTTACTATCAATCGTCATATTAAGAATATTATCCGTCTATTTCAACTGGAATTTACCTTACTTCATTTATAATAGAAGACGTATGGACAACTAAAAATGAAGGAATAACAAAGATGTTTTGAAATAAATCTGAGCGATGATTCTAGAAGAGATTCACGCTTTTTTGTTGCTCTGCCATGAAAATATAAAAAAGCACAATAAAAAGAGACTGAGAAAATGCTTCTTTAAAAAGGTCGGAATGTTAAAAGAACTAGTCAGTCTATTCTGAAATCAGGTCAGATTGTAGAGGAAACAGAAAGTGTAATAATACTGAATGTAGATCAATCATATGAAGAATTTCACTTTACCCAATCTCTTTATTGTCATTTTTGTTGTAAATGCAACAAAAAATAGTTATATTTAATGTATGCCATTTTTATTGCAGTTGCAACAAAAATATGTACTAAGGAGTTTATTATGAAGGAAATTCTTCGTGAAATTGGAATGATTGCCAGGGCATTAGATTCCATTAGCAATATAGAGTTTAAGGAATTTGACCTCACAAAAGGGCAGTATTTGTACCTTGTTCGAATATGTGAAAATCCAGGAATCATTCAAGAAAAGTTAGCTGAGATGATAAAAGTAGACCGAACAACAGCAGCTCGTGCTATAAAAAAGCTTGAAATGAAAGGCTTTATCGAAAAGGAAGACGATCAACATAACAAAAAAATAAAGAAGCTTTTTCCTACAGAGAAAGGGAAAAAGACTTATCCTTTTATAAAAATAGAAAATGATTATTCTAATTTCATTGCATTAGAGGGATTTTCCGAGAATGAAGCAGAAATCATTTTTAATCTTCTTCAAAGGGTAAGAAAAAATGTAGAAAAAGACTGGGAATTTGTAAAAAAGGGAAATAAAAGAAATTATTGATTATAAAAAGGAGAGGCATATTTAAATGACTATAAATATAAAAAAGTGTACTGTTGGAGATTTACAAAAACTTCAAGAAATTAGTTATGAAACATTTAATGAGACATTTAAACATCAGAATTCACCAGAAAATATGAATATCTATTTGGAAAAGGCATTTAATTTAAATCAATTAGAAAAAGAATTATCCAATATTTCATCGGAATTCATTTTCGTTTATTTTAATGATGAAGTTTCTGGATATTTAAAAGTCAATATTGATGATGCTCAGTCTGAAGAAATGGGTGATGATTCCCTAGAAATCGAGAGGATCTATATCAAGAATAAATATCAAAAACATGGGCTTGGTAAATATTTATTCAATAAAGCGATAGAAATTGCAATGGAACGAAATAAAAAGAATATCTGGTTAGGCGTATGGGAAAAAAATGAAAATGCAATTGCTTTTTATAAGAAATTGGGATTTATTCAAACTGGAACGCACTCTTTTTATATGGGAGATGAAGAACAAATAGACTTTATCATGACTAAAACAATTTTATGATTTTTGAGAGGTCGGATTAAATAACGATCCTATTTGTTACAGTAGAGTGCCCATAAAAATTTCATTTGAATGAAATGAACTTGTATCGAATTACGACGTTTTGATTATTTTTCCATACTTTACTTACCCCTATCTAAAACAGGATAGGGGTATTCGTGTTGAAAGCAGGGGTTATGCTACCACCTTCAAAACAATTATAATCAATCTATTTAAAATAATCAGAAATAATGTATAATTGATATTGAGTGAACGCTCAGTCATACTCGTTTAATTATTGAATTGAAGGGGAATTGCTTATGAAAAAGTCTGAGATTATTTTCTTTGAACGAAAATTTCCAAGTGCAAATATGATCCTTATAAAAGATGAACTCCCGATTCTGATTGATACTGGTTTTGGTAGTGACGTGCAAGATACAGTGCTATTAATGAAAGAAGCTGGCGTCTCACCAGAACAATTACATCTTATCGTGAACACGCATTATCATAGTGACCATGTAGGAGGCAATTTTCATTTTCAAGAAAAGTATGGTCTTCCGATTGCTGCCCATAAATGGGAGGCAGAATTAATTAATGCTCGTGACCCAGAAGCTTGTAGTGCAGAGTGGCTAGATCAGCCTGTAGGACCTTATCGAGTCGATAGAAAACTATCAGATAATGATGAGATTCATACAGGAAGTAGAACATTGCAAGTCTTGCACACACCAGGGCATACGTTAGGACATATTTCTTTATATGACCCGGAAGAAGAGCTTTTAATTTGCGGGGATCTCTTCCACAATAACGACATCGGATGGTTAAATATTTTTCGCGAAGGTGTTTCATCGATTCAACGATCTTTAGAAAGTTTGGAGCGGTTGTCTATGCTAAGAATCGGAAGGGCTTATTCAGGGCATGGACCTCAAATAGAGAATCCTAAAGCTTCCATTGATACGGCAAGGAAACGGTTTGAAAAGTGGATCGAGCAACCTGAGAAAATTTCATGGCATGCTTGCAAACGAATTTTTTCGTTCACATTAATAATGAAAAATGGATTGGCTAAAGAAGAAATCGATCATTATCTATTGCAGTGTGGCTGGTTCCAGGATTTTGCACGCTACTCTTTCCACGTTCAGCCGGAGGAATTTATTCCAATTCTACTCGATGAAATGATTCGTTCCGGAGCAGCAAGCTGGCATGACAATTATTTAGTCGCAACCGCTCCGTACAAAGCACCAGCAAAGGAATGGATGGAAAAGAATATAAAGCAGAGACAATGGAAGGTTTAGTCAAGAGCATTTTAAAGGGGAGAATTTTATGTCACTAAAAGTAGGAGATATCATTACGTTTGAACGAGCTTTTTCAAGGAGAGATGTGGAATTATTTACAGAAATTTCGGGTGACGAAGGGATTCATCATCTAACCCCAGATGAACAAGGAAGACTTATTGTCCAAGGGTTACTAACGGCAACTCTACCAACAAAGGTAGGGGGAGATAATAATGTTCTAGCTCGTACGATGAATTTTGAGTTTTTAAGACCTGTGTTTACGGGAGATACAATCATCTGTGAAGTGAAAATTGAAAAATATGAAAGGCAAGAAAATAAAAATAATAGAACAGCTATTACTGCATCGTTTTTATGTATAAATCAACGCGAAAAAGAAGTATTAAAAGGGAATTTTGCAGGCGTAATACTTTAGATTCTAATACTTCAACATAATGATCATCTAATAGATACCGTAAATAAGGAAGCTGCCATAAATAATGTGTAGCTTCCTACTTGTATTGTACTATCTTTTAAGTTACCCTGTTTTTTATTACTCGGATTGAGCCATTCTACATTATTCGTATAAAGACTTGGCTAAAAAATATTACTTAACATCATAAAACATCTAACCCGAAAAGTTGTTAAACCAACAGTTCGGTTTTTTTTATTGTTTTATATGAATGATATGCTGAGCAAGTATTAAAGTATTTAATGGTCCTTTCTACAAATATCATCTAAAGGTTTTTGTCTTCCCGTATAGGTAAAACAGTGGAATGCTTAATTTCCCTTAATGCTAAGCTAGTTTGTATGCGTGTAATACCAAGCTTATTTAATTTTCTAATAAACTTCTCCAATTCCCTGCGATCTTTGTTTGCTACCTTTAGAAGATAATCATATTCACCCGTTAAGCAATGACACTCTAAAACTTCTGGCATAGACTTTAATGCATTCTCCAAAGCTTCCAGCTGCTCAGATTGATGAATATTCGTACTCATAAAAATAAAAGATAATAAATCAAATCCAAGCTTTTCTTGATTTAAAATAACGACATGTCGATTTATATATCCTTCATTTTCCAATCTTTTTATGCGTGTGTGAGTAGCAGGTGGAGACAGATTAACTCGTTTAGCAATTTCAGAATTGCTTATCTGTGCTCCATTTTGCAAGATATCTAATATTTGAAGATCCAAATCATCAAGTATTTTACTAACTATGGATTCCACTAAATTCTACTCCTTTATAATTCTTTTTATATACGCACAAAACATGAATAGAAATTTAATATTATTTTGTAAATGCAGTTACTAACTTACAATTATTTTGAATTTATTCAATTATACAGAAAGAAATGCTGTTTTGGAATAGAAATGTTAAAATTATTTAAAGTGAGCGAATCACGCCGCTGGAAAAAGGCTAAAGGTATAGCACTTAGAACGGTGATAAAAGGGGATAGAAGAAATGTCGATTAAGTATTATGTATTGCTGCTTTTAACCTGTTTATTTTGGGCAGGGAATTTTGTTGTTAGTAAATCTCTTGTTGAAGATGCTTCTCCAATCACCCTGACAACCCTAAGGTGGATTATTGCGGTCGTTTGCCTCGTACCTCTTGTATGGTGGAAGGAAAAAAAGATTCTTCCACCGCGAAATGCAATACTTCCTTTGTTTTTAATGGGATTAACAGGCGTTGTTCTATTTAACCTTTTGCAATTAGTAGCATTGGAGCATACAACCGCGACAAATGTGGGATTAATAAGTACATTAAATATGATTTCCATCGCTGTTTGTTCCGTTATATTTTTGAAAGAAAAAATTAATTTGTTCCAAATTTTTGCCATGGTTTTTTCCCTTTTTGGTGTGATTATTGTACTATCAAAAGGTAAAATAGCCTACCTGCTTTCATGGGATTTTAATACAGGTGATTTATGGATGATTGCTGCAGTATGTATTTGGGGTATATATACTATTTGCTGCAAATGGGCCATGACCAAAACTTCAGCTTTAATGTCTACTTTATATTCTGCTGTTTTTGGACTGATTGTTCTTCTACCTTTGAGCGTCCCTGATTTTACTGTTTCGAATATAAATACTTCTTTCATATGTTCTATTCTTTATACAGGAGTGATCTCAACAGTAGTATGTATGGTACTTTGGAATATTTGTGTTCAAAAATTAGGTTCCACTACATCAGGGGTTTTTTTAAATTTTAATCCGATATTTACTTCCATTTTAGCCTTTCTATTTTTAGGTGAACAAATGACTTGGATACAAGGAATTGGTAGTGCTATTGTAATAATAGGATGTTATTTATTCTCATATTTTAAAGTGAAGGTGAATATAAAACGAAGGGTATTTTCCAATCAAAGCTTTCAAAATTGATACTTATTAAATTCTCTCTTTATTCCTTTTGTAGTAAACATATAGAATTCTGCAATCATCGAAATTGCTATATATGGAGTCGACCTCTGCTTTGCTTAAAGATTATTGAGCTGCTTAGTCGGCTCTTTTTTGTTATTTCTGTGATAAATATGTTGCATTTAGAGGTTTTTTTTGGAAGTAAAAAGAGGAGGAAAGAAAGTTTATTTTGTCATGATTTTCAATGAATTTAGTAATTTTATTTATCCTATTTTTATCATTTTTGTAAAACTACATATGAAGTTACAAAAGTAATATTTATCGTTGCTTTAATAAGAATGGTCCTGTTTTGAAGGAATACAAAAAATAAAAGCGGTGTTTTGTTCAAGGATGATTTTGCCGTACATGTATACGTATTTGTTGCTCATTAGGATATGCTATTACTCAATACAGTGAATTGACAATCTAAATTTCGTTAGGTAATATTTCTACCATACTTCAGCAGGGAGGCAAACTTCTGCAGTAAAACTAGGAAAACATAGGGGGGAACTCTTTCGAACAAATTTGGAATGGCAAAATCGTTTAGCATTTAGTTGTTAAAAAGTATTTTACAACTACGTAAATTGAACTTGCATTTTATTTACTAAGGATGGATCATAATAAGACTTTTGAATCTGAATAACTAACAAATACGACTATACGGTAGAATTCTATATTATTAAACTATGAGGTGATGAAATGGATTTAATAAATAAAGAGCGACTATGGGGAACGATTAATGATTTAGCTACTATTACGATGGAGGACCAACCATGGACAAGAAGGTCGTTTACTGCAAAGTATAACGAAGGACGAGAATGGTTGATGAAACAAATGAGAGATAGTGGTCTGGAAGTAGAAATAGATGAAGGCTCAAATGTCATTGGTCGATTAATCGGAACAGAGCCTAATTTGCCTCCTATTGTGATTGGTTCTCACACTGATACTGTTCCAAATGGTGGGAGATTTGATGGTATTGCAGGTGTTCTAGCAGGATTAGAAATTGTGAGAGCGATTAAAGAAAATGACATACCTGTTAAACATACAATTGAAGTCGTTGATTTTACATCGGAAGAACCCTCAGAATACGGTTTATCTACAGTCGGGAGCAGGGCGTGGTCTGGCAACTTAACCGAAGAAATGTTGTCTTATACAAATCCAGCAGGGCAAACTTTGTCAGAAGCAATTGCGTATGCAGGTGGAAATCCAAGCCACATCAAAAATTGTAAAAAAGAAAAAGGTTCAATTGCTTTATACCTTGAATTGCATATAGAACAAGGCCCTGTTTTACTAAGAAATAATGCTAGCTTAGGCGTTGTGACTGGAATTGTAGGTATTCAGCGTTATAAAGTGACCGTGGATGGATTACCAAATCATTCGGGCACAACCCCAATGAATATGAGAAATGATGCGCTAACAGCAGCCTCTGAGATGACGCTTGCTTTAGAGAGTGTAGCAAATGGCAAGTTTGATCAGCCAGTTGTGGGGACAGTAGGCGTCTTTAATAATTTTCCTAATGCTTCGAATGTAGTGCCTGGTAAAGTAGAATTTGCAGTTGAAATTCGTAGTATTTCGGAAAAAGCAATTGATGAAGTGGGTAGTGAATTTTTGTCAAAAGTGGAGGAAATCGCTTTAAAACGAGAGGTGAAAATAAAAACAGAAAATGTCTCTCGTTCAGGAGCAATTGTTATTAGCAATGAAATTAAGCAGTTATTAAAAGAATCTTGTAGTTCAATAACAGAAAAAGTGATTGAATTACCGAGTGGAGCAGGTCACGATGCAAACCAAATGTCGTTACTTGCTCCAGTGGGAATGATATTTATTCCATGCAAAGATGGTAGAAGTCATTGTCCAGAAGAATGGGCAGAAAAGGAAGATTTCTATTTTGGAGCGAAGGCAATGCTACAAGCTGTATTGGCATTTTCGAAGTAAAGGCAAAAGCGTAAACTTATGTAATTCCATAAAGTGTGAAAAATTCGTTCGTCATAAATAAATGATGAACGGATTTTTTTGCGTTTAAAAAATTTTCTGCATGAAAGCGCTTGCGCATTCTGTTGCTCCGGTGTATATTATCATTTATAGATAATGCGTTATCAAAAAGTGATAATTCTGAGGCGTCTATTGAAATTTAAGGAATTGGGGGATATATGATTGAGCGCGGAAAAAACCTTGGATATTTTAGATCAGTTTGATTTTGAAACAAGAGCTCTCTCTGTGCCTGAGCTTGCAGAAAGATTACAACAACCTCAAAGTTCAGTGTATAGGCATATGAGAGTACTAAAAGAAAGAGGATACATTATCGAATATTCCCCAGGATTATATAGTTTAGGTTATAACTTTTTGAAGCTTGCTAGAATTGTGAAGATGGATATTGATCTACCGGTTATATCTCAAGCAGCCATGAGAGAATTAACAAGATCGACAGGGGAAACATCCATTTTATTGGTTCCCTCCAATCTGCAAGCTGTCTGTTTAGCGGCTGTTCCGTCAGGTCACCCAATAAAGGTCTCTTCTGAACAAGGAAATATTGTTCCGTTGTACGGTGGTGCTTCCTCTAAAGCACTATTGGCGCATATGGGTGACAAAATTGTGGAAGATCTCTTTAAGAGTGGAATGGTAATGAAACATACGGATTATACAATTCAAGATTTAGATGAGATGTTAAAACATTTAGCTGATATCCGAGAAAAAGGTTATTCATTTTCAGTTAGTGAAATTGATGAGGGTGTTATTTCCTACGGTATGCCGATATTTGATAGTGACCGCAAACTAGTTGCCTCATTGAGTGTGGCAGGACCGAAAGAAAGAATGGAAAAAAACGAAAGTCAAGAAATTATAAACGAGATTCAACAGGCTGTTGAAAAAATTGAAAAACAATTATAAAAGGAGTCCTTGTTATGAGCCAAGTAGATAGCATTATTAAAGGGAAAATTGTTTTAAAAGATAGAGTAATCAAAGGTGAAGTGGGAATCCAAGAAGGAAAAATAGTTAGCATTTTTGAGGGAACAGGTAATCTGGAGTCTGAGGATTGTAAAGATTATGGTGATTCGTTTGTATTCCCCGGGGTGATAGACGTACATGTTCATTGTTTTAGTAATCCGGATGAAGGATTTGTGACAACGAGCTCTTCCGCAGCAGCCGGTGGAATTACCACTTTCCTAGACATGCCGTATGATTTACCAAACCCGGTTAACAATGTAGATCAATTTAATAAGAAAGTTAAAAAGTTAGAGGAAGAAGCAATTGTCGATATTTGTTTGTGGGGAACAATTTCGAAAACGGATGGAACAGATCAAATCAAACCTTTAGCGGAAGCTGGAGCAATTGCTTTTAAAATGTCCACCTTTGAAACCGATGCATATCGTTTTCCAAGAATTCCCGATCCAGAAATATTGAAAGCAATGAAGCTAATTGAGGAAACAGGTCTTCGCGCTGCTTTCCATTCTGAAAATGACGAAATTATTGTCGATATGATTGACCAATATCAGAAAGAAGGAAAGGTTTATCCTAGAGCTCATAACGAAACGCGTCCACCTGTTACGGAAACAAGTGCTGTATTAAAATTATTGGAATTTGCATACTGGACAAATGTAAAACTCCATATCGTCCATGTTAGTCATCCAAGAACAATTGACATGATTAAATTGTTCCAAGATCAAGGTGTTAAAGTGACTTGTGAAACATGTTATCCATATTTACTAATGGATGTGGATGATTTAGAGAAATACGGACCAATTGCTAAAAATAATCCTCCATTAAGAGAAAAAGCGGAAGTTCAAGGGCTATGGAAACATATTGATGAAGGAAATATCGACTTGATTTCCTCAGATCATGCTCCGTGGAGTGCAGAGCAAAAAGAAAGAGGAAACGAGAATATTTTCCTTGCTTCATCTGGGCTTCCTGGCGTTGAAATAATGACACCGTTAATGTTTAATAGCACTGTTGCAAACGGAAGATTATCACCGAATGACTTTGCAAATTTAATGTCTACTCATCCAGCAGAAGTGTTCTCTATACCTGGAAAAGGACAAATCAGTGTGGGATATGATGCTGACTTCACCGTAATCGATCCGACTCAAAAAACAGTTATCGACCAAAATTCATTTAAATCTTATTCAAAATTAACTCCTTATAATGGACAAGAATTAAATTGTAAAGTCATTTCTACCATTTTACGTGGTGAAGAAGTATTTGATGGAGAAAAAGTAACGAAAAATCCTGGATACGGTAAATTTGTCCCTGGATCAGCAGCAAAATCACTTTTGGAAAAATAGGGGGCAAATTTCTTAATGCGGAGTGCTCGATTAGATGGGATGAATTCCATTTTAACGCCCCCTTTTACTTAACCTAACACATATTTGAAAGGCAAGGTGAAGATATGAAGTATTACTACTTACTAGCTGTACTACCTTTTATCGCAATACTAGGTGGCGTCGCTTTTGTAAATAAAGTTGAACCTTATGTTTTGGGGATACCTTTTTTCTTATTTTGGATTATTCTTTGGTCTGTTCTTTGTTCAATCATCATGTTGATTATTTATCGTCTAGACCCTTTGAATAGGGAGGGTGAAGAAGAATGAATATAGCATTGGCTATTATCACACTATTTTTAATTATTAGTATTGTATTAGGGCTTTTGGCAAAACGCGGAAAAGATATGAGTATGGAACAATGGGCAATCGGAGGACGTGGCTTTGGTGGACTCTTCGTATTCATCTTGTTAGCTGGAGAAACGTACTCGGTTTTCACATTGCTCGGAACGAGCGGTTTGGCCTTTAACAATGGAGCAGCAGCATTTTATATATTAGCTTTCACTGTTTTAGGTACCATTACATCTTATTGGATATTACCTCCAATTTGGAAATATGCAAAAGAAAACAATATCGTATCGCAATCCCAGTTCTTTTCAACAAAATATAAAAGTAAAGGCCTTGGAATATTTGTTGCAATAGTGGGTGTTTTAGCACTAATTCCGTACATCACAATTCTGTTTAAATCAATGGGGATATTAGTAGCAGCTACATCGTACGGTGCCATTTCTTCTACTGTAGCCATTTGGGTTGGAATGATTGCATTGTTAGTTTACGTCATGGTCTCAGGAATACATGGGTCAGCGTGGACATCTACGGTTAAAGATGTCTTAATATTCTTCGTTATCATATTTTTAGGAGTTTATTTACCGATCCATTATCATGGAAGTATTGGAGGGTTATTCCAAGCAGTTAATGAAATCAAACCTCATGCATTAACCTTGCCAGAGAAAGGTTTAAGTGTTCCTTGGTTTGTATCTACTGTAGCTATCAGTTCATTTGCATATTTTATGTGGCCTCATGTTGCACCAACAGTCTTTGCCTCTAAAAATGCAAAAGCCTTTCGATTTAATGCAGTAATACTTCCAGTTTATGCCTTAATGGTGTTGTTCGTTTACCTTGTTGGGTTTACAGCAGTCGTTGAGCTTCCTGGTTTAAAAAATGGAGACTTTGCATTGTTAGAACTTTCAATGAAAACATTCGATCCATGGTTTGTCGGTATTATTGGAGCAACAGGATTATTAGCTACACTTGTTCCTGGATCTATGATGCTGATGTCAGCGGCAACAATGATTACCACGAATGTGATTGAACCATTAAAGCCTAATCTTTCAGAGAAAAATAAAGCTATTTCTGCAAAAGGATTTGTTGTTTTATTATCAATAGCATGTGCGTTTTTCTCAATGAGTGGAAGTGATACACTAGCAACATTATATCTAACTTCTTTCAGCTTAATAACTCAAATGGCACCTTCACTATATTTAAGCTTGAGAAAGAACAATGGAATCACTAAATACGGTGCAGGATTTGGTATGTTTGTAGGTGTGGCAATCGTTATTTATGTCACGTTTACTAAAACTACAATGGCAAGCTTGTTCCCATCTTTGCCAAGTGCAATTCAAGATTTAAATATTGGTGTCATAGCGTTATTCACAAATATTATCGTAATGTTTATTGTAAGTTTCTTCACTAAAAAATCTAATAGTGTTGCTTAAATACTATAAGAGCAGCATTCTCTATTAAACAATTGTTCCATAATTCAAACAAGAAGAGGCTGCCTAATTTGGCGGCCTCTTCATTTTACTTATAAACAGTTTAGTTTTGCTGACAAATGATCGTTTGTTATAGGATAATGGTATTGTATTTAATAGGCGAAATTATAGAGGAAACATTCTAATAGAAGGAAGTGCTAAACGATGAATTTGGAAATGGTTATGCAGGAGCTTGAAGCGCTTGGCAAGGAACGAATGAAAAAAATGTACTTATCCAATGGCGCACATGAGCCGCTATTTGGTGTAGCTACAGGCGCTATGAAACCAATCGCAAAGAAAATAAAAATAAACCAGCCTTTAGCTGAAGAGCTTTATGCCACTGGGAATTACGATGCTATGTATTTTGCAGGCATTATTGCAAATCCAAAAGGTATGACCGAGTCGGATTATGATCGTTGGATGGATGAGGCGTATTTTTATATGTTGTCCGATTATGTGGTGGCTGTCACTTTATCAGAGTCCGATATTGCACAAGAGGTTGCGGACAAATGGATCGCAAGTGGCGAAGAGCTAAGAATGTCAGCGGGCTGGAGCTGCTACTGTTGGCTTTTAGGAAATCGAAAAGACGTTGAATTTTCGGAAGAAAAGATTTCCAATATGCTTGATACGGTGAAAAATACGATTCATGATTCGCCAGAACGTGCAAAATCCGCTATGAATAATTTTGTATACACCGTAGGGATTTCCTATGTGCCGCTCCATGAAAAAGCAGTCGAGACCGCAAAGGAAATAGGTATAGTAGAAGTGAAACGGGAAAAGAAAAAAAGTAGTTTCCTAAATGCAAACGAAAGTATTCAAAAAGAAGTGGATAGAGGCAAGCTTGGTTTTAAACGCAAGTATGTAAGATGTTAATTCCAAAAGCATTTATCGCTATTTTCGTTTTAGCATAAGATGGTACAAATTCGTCTTATGCTAAAAACAAGAGGGTGTGTTTTTTGGTAAATAAACGATTGTTTTTAATATTAATCATTTCTGTTCTCAGTGCTTGCAGTCAACTACAAGCTACAGAAGATAATTCAACCATGGATCAAATTACAATAGAACAAATTGAAACTACTCTAACGGAACAAAACTTAAAATTAGAAGAATCAAATTTACCGAGTAACAATGTTTTTTTCCAACAATTAAACGATGTTATTCCAATTGCATATTTTATTGATGGTAAGCCCCTGTCTATTTATGTATTTCCAAATGAACAGGAAAGAGAAAAAGGAAAGCTTGAATTTGAAGAAAAAACAGCGGCAGCAGAATTAGTGATTCATCAAACATATGCTACTAAAAACATATTGGTATATTATATTGATGGAAATGAAGAAACAATTAATAAAATAAATAGCGCAATAAATCAATTAAACGAAGAGTAAAAGTTATAAGAAAGAGGGCCTCATGTATCGTGAAACTGTATTACATCAAATAGAAGTAGCTGTCAAAACAATAATTGAAATAATAGAGAAATTAGAAGAAGCTGATTTACAAAAAAGACCTACATCTAATAAACAGTCCATTGGGGAATTATTGGAACATATTGCAGTGATTTGCGAAGCGGATTGGCATATTTCAAATGGTGCAACAAAAGAAGAAATGGAAAACTATTATTCGGCAATATCCTATAAAACATTAGGTGCATTAAAAAAGGGGTTGCTTACTAATTTTAATGCATTAGAAAGTAATGTGAGACAATTATCGGAGGAGGAACTTAAAAGGGAAACTACTTCCTATTGGGGTTTGACTTATACGAAATTTGAGTGGCTGCTAGAAATATTAGCACATCTGTATCATCATAGAGGACAATTACATGCTATGCTCGTTCATTGCTATCATAAAGATCCAAAAATATTAATGTTTGAGTAAATAATGAAAATGAGAAATAGGTAATCAGGTCGGATTTACTTTTTCATTGATTTGTACCATCATAATTTTTTGGTAAATATTCGATCCTAGTTAATAAAAAAGAAAAGGGTGTATTTATCCGGAGTGAACTGAACCCCGAATAGTAGACACTTTAGAAAAAGTGTAGCTATTCGGGGTTTTTTCTTTTTCAAAACCCCGTTATACTAGAATTTACGAACTTTGAACGGGAGAAATCATTATGAGTAAAATAA
>NZ_VDGG01000026.1 GCF_006861775.1 Psychrobacillus soli
ATGGTCAGTATTTTGTTTGTTAGCGGATCCGCCCTGATAAGTCTGTAATTTCAGATGCATTATCCCTATAATGCATCTCCGAATTTGTCGTCTCCCTAAAAACAAAAGCCGCAAGAAGCGTTATGCTCCTTACGGCTTTGGGCGGTTCTTATTCACTGTCTACTGTATAACGTACAAGAACAGATCCCGTTTTTGCATCTCCATATACTCTTAGTGGTTCTGCTTCGGAATCCACTAGTTTAGTAAACCCTACTTTTTTGTTCAACAATTGTTCGGATTGGTTAAGCTGCGTGACATCTGAAAGCTGCACATCAATCTTTCCTAATTGGGTAGTAGTCTCTCCTTTTAGTGACACATCTTTTGGTACGTACAATTCAACCGTTCCTGCAACAGCAGTACCTTCGATTTTACGTGCTTCTTTATCTTTCGTCGTTAAAATGACATGCCCACTAACCGAAGAACCTTCCAATTCTTTCAGCTTTCCATCTACATAAATACGACCATTCATTGTTTCTACTTCGATCGAATCCCCTACAACATGTTGTACATCTACGGATCCATTTACCGTCTCTATATCTGCTCTTTTGAACGTCAACGCATCTAAAGTTACTTTTCCGTTCGTTGTTTTTACTTTAAATGAGTTTGCTTCCAAGTTCTTAGCGGTAAATTCGCCATTAAACAATCTTGCAGAAATATGATTATATGCTTTTTTCGGTACATACAGTATTACTTGGACAGAAGTTGTTTTCATATCACTGTACACACGTAATTTATTTCCTTCTGTAGTGAAGATAAATTCTTCTGCGAAACGTGCTTTTGCTTCTTCTTCTGTTGAGTTTTTGAAAGACTTCACTTTTACAGTTGCATGTACATACGTCTCTTCTGTCGGATGAATTTCGATTTTACCATTCGCTATGTTAACGGAAATATCATCGAAAGTCGCTTGTTCTTTTACTAATCTTTCTTCAAAAACAACTGGCTCACCAAATGGCATTTCAAAGTCGAATTCTTTCATCTTATCTACAGTTCCTTGCATAAACTGCATAAACCGTTCACCCATCACTGTAAAATCACGTTTTAAATCTTCTATAAAATCGGCGCTTTGGTGCTTGTTTTGTGCATGTGTTTGTTCTTGTTTTGGCTCTTCCTTTTCTAACGAAAAGATTGGTGAAGACTGTTTGCCAAGTTCCTCTAATAGTGCCAATGCTTCTTGTGCAGTAATCGTGCCGTTTTCAACCATATCTAAAATACGTTTACGTTCTTCTTGCATAGTGAAAGGCCTCCTCATAAGTTTAAAATATAAATCGAGTTACTTACTCTATTTAATACGACTAAACTTTAAAAAAGTTTCAATTATGATTGGACAGTTGTTTTTTTCTTCGTAGAAGCTGCTGAAACGACTTCGTCCATTCGTTTCCGGTCGCGTTCAAGAACCGACTTTAAATACTTACCAGTATAAGAACCTTTTGTTTCGGCTATTATTTCTGGCGTCCCAACTGCTACTATAGTTCCACCTTTATCTCCACCTTCGGGACCTAAATCAATCATATAGTCAGCAGTTTTAATAACATCTAAATTATGCTCAATAACGAGAACAGAATCACCGTTTTCTACGAGGCGTTGGAGCACGACAAGTAAGCGAGCAATATCATCTACATGTAAACCTGTTGTCGGTTCATCTAAAATATAAAATGTTTTACCGTTTGATCGTTTATGCAATTCAGAAGCTAATTTTACACGCTGTGCTTCTCCTCCTGAAAGTGTAGTTGCTGGTTGACCTAACTCCACATAACCAAGTCCAACATCGACGATCGTTTGTAGTTTTCGACTAATTTTTGGATGGTTCTCAAAAAACACTAATCCATCTTCTACTGTCATTTTTAATACTTCTGCAATATTTTTCCCTTTGTATTGTACTTCTAATGTTTCTCGGTTATACCTTTTCCCATGACATACTTCACATGGGACATAGACATCCGGTAAAAAGTGCATTTCAATTTTAATGATTCCATCTCCGCGACATGCTTCACAGCGTCCACCTTTTACATTAAAGCTGAATCTACCTTTTTTATATCCTCTTACTTTTGCTTCATTTGTCGCCGCATATAAATCTCTTATATCATCGAATACGCCTGTATACGTTGCTGGATTGGATCTTGGCGTTCGTCCAATAGGAGATTGGTCGATATCAATCACTTTTTCCAACTGATCAATGCCTTCTACACTTTCATTTGCCCCTGGTTTTACTTTCGATCGGTTCAGTTTGGAAGCAAGTGACTTATATAAAATTTCATTCACTAATGTACTTTTCCCAGAACCGGATACGCCTGTTACTGCTGTAAATACTCCTAATGGAATATCGACATGGACATTTTTTAAGTTGTTTTCAGTTGCACCTTTAATATTAATATATCGTCCGTCTGGTTTTCTTCTTTCTGTCGGTAGAGGAATAAACTTTTTCCCACTTAAATATTGGCCAGTGAGCGATTTCTTATTTTTCATCACTTGTTCTGGTGTTCCAGCAGCAACAATTTCTCCGCCTCTAATACCAGCACCAGGGCCGACATCGATTAAATAGTCCGCTGCCATCATCGTATCTTCATCATGCTCTACAACGATTAATGTATTTCCAATGTCGCGCATATTTTTTAATGTCTCGATTAATCGATCATTGTCACGCTGATGCAAACCAATCGATGGCTCATCTAAAATATATAATACACCTGTCAGTCTTGAGCCTATTTGTGTAGCTAGACGAATCCGTTGTGCTTCCCCGCCTGATAATGTGCCTGATGCTCGGTTTAAGGTTAAATAATCAAGGCCGACATTTTCTAAAAATCCAAGTCTTTCGTTAATTTCTCTGAATACTAATTTTGCAATTTGCATATCTTTTTCCGACAAAGTTAATTGATTGAAAAATCTATTTGCTTCTTCAATCGAAAACTGTGTTACTTGACCAATATGCAAAGAGTCTACTTTCACTGCAAGCGTTTCCTCTTTTAAACGATAACCTTTACAACTAGGACAATCATGCTGCGCCATATATTTTTCCATTTGCTCACGGATATAGTCGGAGGACGTGTCTTTATAACGGCGTTCGATATTAGAAAGTACTCCTTCAAATTGAATTAAACTGTCGCGTACTTGACCAAATTCATTTTCATAGCGGAAACGAATTTTATCATCGCCAGATCCGTGCATTATTTTATTCCACTGATCTATCGGCAATTTTTCTACCGGCACCTTCATTTTGATTTTGTAATGTTTGCACACAGCTTCTAATAATTTTGGGTAGTATTGGGAGCTTGTTGGTTGCCATGCGATAATTGCTCCCTCTTCCAATGTCATACTTTTGTCAGGTACAACTAGTTCTGGGTCTACTTCTAATTTCGTTCCTAAACCGTCACAATCGGGACATGCACCAAATGGACTGTTGAATGAAAACATTCTTGGTTCTAACTCGCCTATCGAAAATCCGCAAATCGGACAAGCATGATGTTCACTAAACAATATTTCTTCATGCTCCATCACGTCGATTAAAACACGGCCATCTGCCAGTCGAAGTGCTGATTCCAATGAATCGCTTAGCCTTGCTGCTACTCCCTCTTTAAGGACGATTCTATCTATCACTACTTCAATATTATGCTTTTTATTTTTATCTAAATTTATATCATCGTCCAGGTCGGTGATTTCGCCATCTATTCGAACACGTACAAAGCCTTGCTTTTTCATATCTTCCAGCAATTTCACATGTGTTCCTTTACGTCCAGATACAATTGGTGCAAGTACTTGCATTTTCGTTCTTTCCGGGTACTCACTTAGATGATCAACCATTTGTTCAATCGTTTGAGATGAAATTTCAATGCCATGTGTAGGGCATATTGGTTTGCCAACACGTGCAAATAACAAACGTAAATAATCGTAAATTTCCGTTACAGTTGCTACGGTAGAACGTGGGTTTTTACTTGTTGTCTTTTGGTCAATGGAAATAGCCGGAGAAAGTCCTTCAATGACGTCGACATCAGGTTTATCCATTTGCCCTAAAAATTGTCTTGCATAGGCGGATAATGATTCCACATAGCGACGTTGCCCCTCTGCATAAATGGTGTCGAATGCTAAAGACGATTTACCAGATCCCGATAACCCAGTCATAACAACTAGCTTATCTCTTGGTATTTTTAAGCTAATATTCTTTAAATTATGTGCCCGAGCACCTTGTATAATAATTTCTTTGTTTTTCAACATTATTCATCCTTCCAGCTTCAATTCAAGGATTGCATCACGTAATTGTGCTGCGCGTTCAAAGTTAAGTGCTTTAGCAGCATCTTTCATTTCTTTTTCTAAATTTTGTAGCAGTGTATCTTTTTCTTCTTTCGTTAAAGGTTTACCACTCGTTAACTGTTGTGCATAACTTGCTTCTTCTTCCGCTACTTGAGATGCGCGAATCACTTCCCGAATTTTCTTCTCAATCGTTTTCGGCGTAATTCCATGCTTTTCGTTATATTCCATTTGAATCGTACGACGTCGTGACGTTTCATCCATCGCCTTTTGCATCGAATCTGTTATTTTGTCCGCATACATAATTACTTCACCATTTGAGTTTCTAGCAGCGCGTCCTATTGTTTGTATTAACGAGCGCTCCGAACGTAAAAACCCTTCTTTATCCGCATCTAATATAGCAACGAGTGATACTTCTGGTAAATCTAGTCCTTCTCTTAACAAGTTGATGCCGATCAGTACATCATATGTCCCTAAACGAAGATCTCTTATTATTTCAATTCGCTCTAATGTTTTCACTTCAGAATGTAAATACTGTACTTTAATGCCAATCTCTTTTAAATAATCCGTCAAATCTTCCGACATTTTCTTCGTTAACGTCGTAATAAGCACGCGTTCATTTTTCGCTGTGCGTTCGTGTATTTCATTGATCAAATCATCAATTTGCCCTTCAATCGGCTTCAATGTAATGATTGGATCCAATAACCCCGTCGGTCGAATAATTTGTTCTACCATTTCCGGTGTATGCTCTAGCTCATAAGGACCCGGCGTTGCAGATACATAGACTGCTTGATGAACATGACCTTCAAATTCACTAAAAGTAAGTGGTCTATTATCAAGTGCTGATGGCAACCGGAATCCATGATTCACAAGTACAGATTTTCTTGCTTGGTCTCCATTAAACATACCTCTAACTTGTGGCAATGAAACATGGCTTTCATCTACTACTAACAAAAAGTCTTTCGGAAAATAGTCAAGCAACGTGTACGGTGTCGCTCCGGCTTCGCGTAGGGTTAAATGACGTGAATAGTTTTCAATACCTGAACAAAAGCCCATCTCTTCCATCATTTCTAAATCGTAGCGAGTACGTTGCTCCAGTCGTTGTGCTTCTAGTAATTTATCCTCCGCACGTAGCACCTTTAATTGTTCCTCTAGTTCTTTTTCAATATTCTCTATCGCAAGCTTCATCTTTTCTTCTCGTGTAACGAAGTGAGATGCAGGAAATATCGCTACATGTTCACGTTCTGCTAATATTTCCCCAGTCAATGCATCAACCTCTCGAATACGGTCGATTTCATCGCCAAAAAACTCCACTCGAAGGCATTTTTCGTCTCTTGATGCTGGAAAAATTTCGACAACATCCCCACGAACACGGAAGGTTCCTCGTGTAAAATTAATATCGTTTCGTTCATATTGAATATCGACCAATTTTCTCAGCAACTGATTTCGCTCAATTTCCATACCCGTTCGGAGAGAAACGACCATTTCTCTATATTCTTCTGGATTTCCGAGCCCATATATACAGGAAACTGAAGCAATTATGATGACATCTTTTCTTTCGAATAGCGAAGAGGTAGCAGAGTGACGAAGCTTATCGATTTCTTCGTTTATGCTTGAATCCTTTTCGATATACGTATCGGTTTGAGGCACGTAAGCTTCTGGTTGGAAATAATCATAATAACTAACAAAGTATTCGACAGCATTATTCGGAAAAAACTCTTTAAATTCACTATATAACTGTCCTGCTAAAGTTTTGTTATGTGCCATTATAAGGGTTGGCATATTTGTTTGCTGAATGACATTGGAAATCGTAAATGTCTTCCCAGTGCCCGTTGCACCAAGCAATGTTTGATGTTTTTTCCCTTCTTGAACACCTTTCACTAATTCTTTTATCGCTTCTATTTGATCTCCTGCTGGCTCATACGGAGCTTGCAAATCGAAAATTTGTTCCATACATAAGCCTCCCACTAGTTGAATAATTTCAGTTTAACATACTCTTTTTTTGAACACTATTAAAACGAACATATGTTTTTTGACATGAATTTAGCGCATAAGAAAAGCCGCTCTGCATAAGCGGCTTTTCCATCCATTACTTCGCATTATTTAGTTGTTGTAATGCATTTGTATGTTGCATAAATGCCTTTTCGTCTTTTTGATCAAGTGCCTCATCTATTAATTCTAATAATCGATTACCACTTTGTTCCCGGTGGATAATGTTCAAAAACATATCAAGATAAATTTCATTCAACAATTTTTCTGCAGAACTTTCTTTCCCTGGCTGACCCATTGCTCTTAAAAAATCTGCATATGAATATTGTTTGTCCATTTCCATCACCCCGATGCCTTTTTTCCATTATATAAAAGCTGGACGTCAGTTGCAATCATTTTTAGAAAATTGTGATTTTATTGTTTAGAACAAATATTTTTAAAAATCGATATATTTACTTGATTTATTTCCATATTTAACTATAATCAAGTTATAACTTACCTAAGGAGTGAATGTATATGTTCAATAAAAAAGATGAAAATTCTTTCCTAATTTCATTTGACACCGCTGTACTTCAACCAGTTGTAATTAATAACAAAGTTTTTACAAAAGCAATCAGTTATTCGGGAGAATCTAAAGTGATAGGTAAAAGGCCTTATGACATCGTTCGACATTCTTGTTCCTATTACGGTTCTTCTTTTCAACAGTCCACTAAGTTATCGAAAGAAGCCATTGGAAATTATTTGAAGCTTCCTATTCTTATTGCACACGACTTTGGAAGTCCTTGCATTTTAATTCCTATTCTTTCTCCAAGATCTGATTTAAACATATGGTTTTCTCTTGGAGCCATCGAATCATTTTATCCTTCTGAAGATGGCTGCACGATCGTTTTATCAAATGGACAAATGATACAAGTACCTTCTTCTCCACATACGATTAGCCGACAACTTGGATTTGCAAACCTTTTAAATATGCACTTTTTAAAAAGAATGAGCCATCTGGTGAATAATGGATTAATCACTTCTCAAAAACCACTATTTCAGAAAGATTTATTTGGTTAATGTACATTTTCCACAATAGCCAAGTACATCGTGAGTAGTTCTTCCACTCGGTTGCGGAGTCGGACATTTAAATAACGACGATGTTCTTCATAGCCTCCATGAAAAAATACATATTCCGTGAACATATCATCACCTTCTCCGCGAAGAACTTTCATACTATTCCTTTTCATATAAATATGGGTCTCTTTCAACTCCTTGTGAACTTGCTTTGTGGCTCCTTCTACCATAGCTACATACGGGCGTTTTAACTTAAAGGGACCTCGTTCGAAAATCATTCGATCCTTTTCTAAAATAGTTAATACCATCGGGAGATAAATCATATTTTCTAAATAAGGTATAGCCTCTTCCGGTATTAGTGGCATCTCGCATTCTCCTTTTACAGAACATTTGTTCTCTTATTGTACAACTTTTAGAAGAAAATGCAACAATTAAGAAGCAATACTTTTTGGGAATAATACGTCGTCAAAAGCTTTATCAGGTGACCGCTGTGATTTCCGCTGTAGTCGGACGCTTTTCGCCAGCCAATAAATGGTTTAGGGCAACCAATTGATCATTGAAAGCAATCAGTTCTACTCGGAAAGCAATCAAATCAGCACGAGAGCAACCAAATTTCCAGTGAAAGCAACCAATTCTTAAATTAACAAGTTTACTTGGAGTGTGATGCCAATGCCTAATATGCTGCGAATTGTTTATAGGACTTAGTGGATACATTTACCGCAGCGCGCCGGGCCGCATGAGCCGAAGTATGATCCCCACTCATTTGAAGGTGCGGCAAACTCTAAGACTAGAGGAAATTGCGTAATGCGCATTTACTCAAAACTTTATGAATACAACAAAAAACTACCATTCCAAAAGACATGGTAGTTAGTTGATTATTTCGGTTGCCCAACGACGGGCTTCTAGATAAAGAGCGTTTAATGTGGAATGATCAATGCCAAGTGTAGCAGCTCCAACAATCATATCATCCCAACGGACCTCATCACATGCAATAGCAAGCTCTAGAAAAGGAGACATTTCCGTCTTAGTTCCAGAAAGGGTTTGTGAAACCTCATCAGAAAGTGGTAAATCTTGTAGTAAATGAATCATCGGTCGATGAAGTAATGTGTCTATTAAAGAAAACATGCCTACTAGGAAATACTCAGAAGCATTTTGTAAAAGTTTACGCTTTGCTAGTAACTCACAAAGTTTTGCTCGAAATAACGACGCTTCAATAAGGGCTATTCCATCGCCCGAATGATTTTTTTTGGATTCACGTAGTAATAAAACATGCAGCCAATGACTCAATTCCTCTAACCCAAGCATGAGCACTCCTTGCTTAATCGATCGAACTTTGGATTTTGTCCGAACTGCTGGGGAGTTGATCATCTTTAGTACTTTAAAAGAAAGAGAAACATCTCGCTCAATTTCATCCGAAATTTCTTCTACAGTAACGGAATTATTTCGCAACAAGTTGATAATCCGAAAATATTGCGCTAAATTCGTTGGTATTTCTGTTCCTTTAATAACTTCGGGTTTTGCAAAGAAGTAACCTTGAAAGAGTTCGTAGCCAGCTACTTTTGCTTCCAAAAATTGTTCCCTTGTCTCCACTTTTTCTGCCAACAACACGATATTCGGATAATTGGTTTTGACGATTCGTTCAATTGCTTGTCGTTCTGATAACGTACTTAATAGAAAATCTACTTTAATAAAATCAACAAGTGAGAGTAATTCATCATACAAGGTGACATTTTCTTGTAGAACAAAATCATCTAAGGCAATTAAAAAACCAAGAGACTTAATCTCTCGTAGTTTTCGAAGTAAAGCCATCGTAATGGGAATGTCCTCTAAAACCTCGACGACAATTCGATTCGCAGGAAATTTTGAAAATACCTCTTTTACTAATAGATTTTCTGTAAAATTAATAAAACATAATTTTTCCCCTGCTAGTTCATTAATGCCTATTGTTAAAAATGAATGCGCTATGACATCTAATGTAGCCTCATCCCCTGCTATAGGAGGGAAAGAATTATTCTGACCATTTCTATATAATAGTTCATACGCAAATATATGTTCATCTTTAGCAAAAATCGGCTGTCTCGCAACAAAAATGTCCAAATGAATACCTCAAATCCTTAAATTTTCAATAATATAATTGTATCAAATCGCAAATTGAAAATCGATTTAATTTAATCTTTCCTAGGAAAGATGACAGACTATTAGTAAAATGATATGTTTTGTATGGGGAAACAAATACTAAGGGGGAGAAAATATGGACTCAATTCGTTATGAACAACATGGTAATATAGCATACGTCACATTAAATAGACCAGAAGCGCTAAATGCATTTAATTATGATATGTTGCGGGAGCTTGGGGATATCGCAGAATCCATCCGTATTAATCCAGATATTCGCGTAGTCATCTTCACGGGAGCTGGCGAAAAATCATTTAGTGTAGGAGCGGACTTAAAGGAACGAAAGACACTGACCGAACAACGAGTGAAACGGAATATTTATAAAATTGGCGAAGTATTTTCGACCATCGAAAACTTACCACAACCAACCATCGCTATGCTAAATGGCTATGCATTTGGAGGTGGAACAGAACTTGCGCTTGCATGTGACTTCCGAATTGCAGCAGATGACATTCAGCTAGGATTAACCGAAACTAGTTTAGCAATTATCCCAGGGGCTGGCGGAACACAACGACTACCGAGACTCATTGGGGAAGCAAAAGCAATGGAACTCATCCTAACTGCCAAAAGACTAAAAGCAGATGAAGCATTCGCATATGGCTTAGTCACTAAGGTTACTTCACGCGAAACTTTGATATCGGAAACGGAGAATTTTGCAGCACTCATGCTCGCTAACGGACCGATTGCCTTGCAACAAGCTAAGTTTGCTATTAAACACGGTATGAATACCGATTTGCAAACTGGATTACATATTGAGCGCAAAGCGTATGAAATCACTATTCCAACAGAAGATCGAGTGGAAGCATTGAATGCATTTAGCGAAAAAAGAAAACCAGTATTTAAAGGTAAGTAAACTAGTGAAGGGGCTGCCGATTAATGAATCGGTAGCTTTTTTCATGTCAGAATACTATTGTAAATGGTAAAGTAAAATGGTAGTTGAAAAGGAGGAGAGGCAAATTTATAAGTATCGCTATTTCGCTGCTTTTTTATATGCATTGATATTTATTAGCTCTTTTCAATTATTTCAAATCCTACTAGCCAACCCAACCATGGAAGATCACGGACGTCTTTTGCCTGTTAAAATGAAAGCAATAAAAACAAGCGATCATGAAGATGAGCTACAAAAAATTATACTAGATGCCAATAAAAATGATGACCCAATTTCTATTAGCGGGATGCAACATAGTCAAGGCGGGCAAACACTATATCCAAATGGAATTCTTCTCGATATGAAAAACTATGATAAAATTTTAGAACTAGATAGAGAGAAAAAGCTCATCACCGTACAAAGTGGAGCAACTTGGGCTGATATTCAGTCTTATATCAATCCACATGGGCTTGCTTTAAAAGTGAGTCAGTCGCAAAATATTTTCACTGTTGGCGGTTCCTTAAGTGTGAATGTACATGGCCGGGATATTCGAAATACTTCTTTGATTGAGACTGTAGAATCCTTTAGATTATTGAATGCGGAAGGCAATATTATGCATGTCAGTCGACAAGAAAATCCCGAGCTATTTAAGCTAGTCATCGGAGGCTATGGATTATTTGGTGTCATCCTTGATATAACATTGCAATTAACAGATGATGAACTCTATCAAATTCGTACAACATCACTAGCTTACGATGAATACAGTTCTTATTTTACAACGAATGTCCTGCAAGATGATGCTGTTAAAATGCATTTAGCAAGAATTTCTGTTGCACCAGAGAGCTTTCTGACCGAAATGTATACAACCGATTATTATATGACCGAGGACCAAACGCAGCTAAAACTTCATAGTATATTAAAACGAGAAAGCCTTATTGCCATTCCCAAATTCTTTCTCGGTCTCTCCCCCTTTCGTTTATGTGGTGTTCAGATTGAGTTATGTGGTGCTCAAATAGATTTTGGTGGCACTCAGATAGAGTTATGTGGTGCTCAAATAGATTTTGGTGGCACTCAGATTGGGTTATGTGGTGCTCACATTGGTTTATGTGGCACTCAGACTTTTGTGGCAATTAACGTATATAACCCCGGCACTTTATCCTCTATTCCTTCGGGGAAACCTGTTGGAAACGCCCATCTAACTCCTGCTTCTTCCTCCAGATAATTAATACGAAATCCTGCCTTTGAAATAGCTGTAACAATTTCACCTAAAGTCCATCTCCGAAGAGTAACTTTTTTCAAATTAGCCCTCTCTTCCTCTGAAAGTAGAAAACTATAAGCCACATCCTCTTCCATCACTTTTTTATTAAAATAATCGCCATTCGCAATCATTTCACCTTCTTCGACGTTCACTAACTTCGAAACAAAAGGATGATAATCCCTTAAAATAAATTGCCCACCAGATTTAAGAGAGTCATAAACTACTTTAAATAACGGCACTAAATCAACAAAATAATGTAATACCCCCAATTCTAAAAGAACGACATCAAAATCGGTTAGCACTTCATCCTCCGGAACTTCTAAAATATCTGAAACTATGTATTTTATATTCACTTTTGCTTCATTAGCCAATTCCATCGCATATCTCTTATTATCTTCTGAAATATCCACAACTGTAACCTCTGCTCCTAACAAAGCAAAAGATACTGCTTTATTTCCTTTTGATCCTAAAAGATTCGCAACTTTTTTACCTTTTACCTCTCCTATGAACTCTAAATAGTGCTCTACAGAATTTATAGGATTTTCTAATAACTTTTTTGCATATTCTTTTGGTGTGCCATGACGATTTGTCCAAGCTTGGTAGGCAGATTGATTCCACCCTATTTGATTAGTGCGGCTAACTATTTCTTGTTTCATTAATCCAGCTCCTTTAGGAAATAAATATTTATTAACGGTTATACAGAAAAATCAAATCGTAAAAAAGTAATAATAACTCGTGTCTCTTTTAAATCCAATTTTCTCATATAGCTTTTGCGCATTCACATTATCTGCAGCCGTCTCTAGTAAAATACCTTTTGCACTAGTTTCCCCAGCAAAATCAATTGCCTGATTTATTAACTTTTCAGCGACTCCTTTTCTTCGTGCTGCTTCTTTTACATATAAATCATTTAGCACCCATGACTTTTGCATACTCACCGATGAAAAAGATGGAAATAATTGTGTAAAGCCAATAGCTTTTCCGTCATCGAAAGCTATGAAAATAATGGACTCTTTTTTCATTAATCTTTCCTCTAAAAACTCCCTCGCACCTTTAAGATCAGATGCTTGTTTATAAAATTGTCTGTATAAGTCAAAAAGCTCCACTAGGGAATCAAGATCATTAATCGTTGCTTGATAAATATTCATGTAAGATAAACTCCTTATTTCCATTATATTTTGTCCTATGTTTTCAATTACTTTTTCAGTTCTCTAATCTATTCTCTTATACTAGCTAAAACTCCTTCATCTTATGATAAGCTTAATCGGAGGTGATTCTAATGAAGCGAAAACCAATATATGTGGAAATAGCTATTGATTCAGAAATGGATAAATTATGGGAAGCCACACAGACCCCTGAGTTACATGAACAATGGGATCTTCGCTTTTCTTCTATTACCTATTTACCAAAACAAGAAAATGAAACCCAGCATTTTGAATATAAAACGAATATTGGATTCGGACTGAACATTGCTGGATGGGGAAAAAGTGTTGGTGCTTTTCATGCAAAAGATGATTCTCGAACATCTTCCTTGCACTTTGGAACAGATCAAGCAATTTCCATTATTCGTGAAGGAAAGGGTTACTGGAAATATAAGCCCGAACAAAATTCCATTAAATTTCTTACACAATACGATTATGAAACGAATTTTGGGGCGATTGGTAGATTTTTTGACCATCTCGTTTTCCGCCCTCTCATTGGATGGGGCACTGCACTAAGCTTCGATGTGTTAAAGAGGTGGTTAGAAAAAGGAGAAGCACCAATCTCACAATACCGGCGATTTTTCAGTCATTGGATGATTACTCTTCTGTTCTTCTTTGTATGGGTATATCAAGGTTTAGTACCGAAATTGGTGATGATGCATCCTGAAGAGGTCAGCATGACGAGTAGCTTGTTGTCCATTACTGGAAGCGAGGCATATAGCCTTGTCACGACAATTGGGATGGTGGAAATAATCTTCGGTCTTATTTGGTTACTTTATCATCATAAAAAAAGATTACTAAAAATACAGTTATTCCTTTTTCCTCTGCTCACCTTATCAGCCATCATTGCAGAGCCAGCTAGTTTAAGTCATCCATTTAATCCTTTCACGTTTAACGTCGCTTTATTTGTTCTTTCCATTATTGGAGTTTTCATGAGCAATGATATTCCGACTGCTAAAAGCTGTAAACGAACGAGAGAAGGAGTTAAATGAATGTCTATATATAAAGAAATATTAGGAGATCAGTTTGAAAAACTTCAGCCAATGCTCCAAAAAAGATATGCGCTTCCGAAAGGGAAACCTTTTGAAGCGACGGGCATGATGAAAAAAATTAGTGGAGGACCTAAATGGCTGCTCCCCTTCTTTTTACTCGGGACTCGTTGGAAATTTTTGTTTCCAGAGCAAGGAGAAAACATTCCTTTTAAGATTGTTAATACAACAAGAACTGGTCCAAGCGGGGAGCAGCAAGTGCACTGGGAGAGAATTTTTCAGTTTCCTAAAAAGAAAAGATATTTTAACGCGCTGATGAGCTTAGATGCTGATAAAAGCGTCGTAAAAGATTATTTAGGGGAGCCGAGTTTGTTTTACTCCGAACTAATTTTTATCGTCTCAGAAGGAGGACATATACGAATTGAATCCGGAAAGCAGCGATTTGTTCTTGGATCGATTGAAATTCCTCTTCCTGCAATTTTTCAAGGTGTTGTTCAGGTAGAGGAGTATTATATAGAAGAAAGAGATGTTTTTTCTATACATGTCTTTATCACAAATCCATTAATCGGTACTTTATTTGAATATGAAGGAGAATTTCGAGCCGATGTCTTTTAAACAAATTGCATTTTTACATATTATTTTATTTGTAGTAGCCGTGATTTTTACTGTTGGACCGTGGTATTTTTTAATGTTAACGGTCGCTCAGCTTCTATTTGTACCAGTCACTTTACAAATGATCTTAAAAAAAGATAAGCGATTGTATTATTATTTTGCTATACCTGCTTTTATATCGGTATTTATTTTACAAGTAACAACGGATACTAAACTGGATGTAGTATTTGCAGCCATCTATCTGCTTTTTACATTTGTAGTTGCGTTATACGGGTTCGGGCGTTTTATCCGAAGAGGCTTTGCACGCTTGGAGGAATTTGCGATTGATGCGGGGATGATGTATTTATTCATCGGTGGTATGTGGTTCTTCGCATATGTAGCAGAAATCGATACTGGATTTTCCCCTTTACTTACATGGTTAACAGGAATTCATTTTCATTATTCTTCGTTTTTATTGCCAGTGTTTATTGGTTTTCTCGGTCGATTATATAAGACAACTGCCTATAAAATTGTTTGCGCCATTATATTAATCTCCCCGATTGTTGTAGCACTTGGCATTACATTTGCACCTTGGCTGGAGGTTGTTTCGGTACTTCTTTATATTATTGGCATTTACGGTTTGATTGTATTAACTTTGAAAGCGACTTTTACAAGTGCACTCCAAAAAGTGGGCGTGCTCGTATCATTCGGATCGTTAGGCGTTACGATTATTTTTTCTCTGTTGTATGCGGCGAGAGTTACTACTGTAAATATCGATTTTATGTTGCGTTTTCATGGTTTAGTTAACTGTGTTTTATTTGCGTTATACGGGATTATCAGTTGGGCTATTTTCACACCCCCTTCAACGGAACGAGGCCGGCGCTTTCCCATCAGTAAAATAAATGGAAAGTACAAAATCGGGGAACAGATTTTAACTAAACATATTGGAATGCAGCAATACAAAGGTCTTGTTGACGATATGAATATATATGTGGAAAAAGATAATCTTTCTTCTACCATTATCGACTTTTATGAAAATACAACCGATTACAGACTGTTTTCAGAAGTCCACTGGCATAGTTGGTTCAAGCCTTTTGCAGCCATCTACAGGCTTATGAGCGGGACAATCCAACAACTCAATCTTCCATTTTCTAATAAACGAACGGAAATGACTGGAGACATTGTTCCAGTAGAAGACGGTCGTACAAAAACAAGAGCATGGGTGCGAAAAATAGATAAAGAAGTAATTTTCGTTGCCCTCTACTCATCCCATCAAACGAACGATAAAACGTATATGAATATTGCCTTGCCCCTGCCCTTGTCTTCCATGATCGGAATATTAGAATTGCACGAACAAGGAGAAAAACTTCTGTTGACGAGTAAAGGAACTAGTAAATCGGATGCTGGGATTTACTTAGCTGCCTGTAATTACGTATTTAAGTTACCACTGCAGGAGCAGTTTTTAATAGAAGAAATAAAAGAAGGTCACCTTCGCGCCAAACATGAAATGCGGATATTTACCTTGCCTTTTTTAACGATTGACTATGTCATAAATTTAAAAGAAACTCTCTAAATATCCGAATAAAAAGGAGTCCTATATTATCCTTAGGACTCCTTTTACTTATTTCCCGATTTTCCGACATACATAAATCATTTCATAGCTGTCGTTACTAATAGGTGTTCCGTTCCAATCTTTGTACATATGCAGAGTTTCAAAGCCGTTTTCAGATAATAGCCTTTCCATCTCTTTTGGGTACGTATATCGCAAACTAATATTCGTTCTTTTTTCATCTACTACTTTTCCATCCGCATTTTTAAACTTTCTGATAGTAGTATAGCGTTGGATTTGACTTAATGCGTCGTAATGACTAATTGTATAAACATCTACCTCTTTGTTACAAATGGTGTCGTTATATGTTTTCCAATATTCTTCTGTACTTGGTTGCAGTAATTCTTCGGCATTTGGAAATCTCGTTCCGAAAATAAACACTCCATCCTCTTCTAAATGTTTATGAATGGAAGACAAAAGCATGTTCTGTGATTCATTCGTATGGAAATGTTGAATCGAGTTTCCGACCATATAGATTAATGAGCTTTTACAATTTAAATTTAGTTGGGTACAATCCTGCTCTAGCCATTCAATTTGTAGATCAAGTTCGTGCGACTTTTTCTTCGCTTGTTCCAGCATACCAGCATGCAAATCTACTCCGATTAAGTGGAAGCCCCTACTAGCTAAAGGAATCGTAATTCTTCCTGTACCACAAGCTAAATCAATAATCGGACCGCTCTCTTGGGAAGCCCATTGTTCTAAAAGTGGGAGTTCGCCGATGTATCCATTATTTTCGATATCATATGAAACTGGGTCATCGTATTCTTCTAGATTTTCAATAAATATTGGTTTGATCATAAATCAAAATCTCCTTAGTCATTGTTTTTTATAGGAATATATAAATCGACCTTACATTTTCCTTCGGGATCATCTGCTGGGTTATTCATATTAAACTCTAGCGTATATCTATTAAAATCGGTTTCGTATTCGCTATTAGGCAACCATGAAATGGTGCTTCTTGCGTAAGGCTTCGTAGTCATCAGCAAATGCTTTTTTTATAGCTTCTACATTTTCTTCTGCAAAAGTTAACCATTCATATCCTTCATCATTATAGGAAAAGCAGATAGAAGGTTTTATATTCGGAACTGTTTGTCATGAGAAATGTGTCGCTACTCCCTCTCGGTAAAGCCCAACGAGAAGGCTTGTCGGAGTTCAATAAATGTTCTTGCCTTCATAAACACCCCTACTATTTCTTTTTTAAATACAGCAGCCTCCACATTAATTACAAACATTTACAATCCCCTTTCATCAATCCATTATGTAATCTTCGTGATACGTGGCGGTATCTCCTTTTTATTTTCTATTCAAGTTGTCCAATAAGGATTTAGAAACTCCTAACAGCAAAAAACTGACGACCGTATAAAAGGTCGCCAGTTTTTTCGTTCGGGAATATCGAAATTATTTCTTTTCCTCAGCCTTTTTTCTCTCCGAATAATCCTTAATATCGGTCAAGTCTGTTTCCTCTCCAAATTCCGTTCCATAATTTACATTTCTTAAGCCTCGAGTATCTCTATCCACTTCCACATCTCTTGCAGGTTCAAATAAAAGTGGTAAACAGACTAGTCCACTTAATCCGACAAGCGCATAAATAAATCTCGAGATACCTGCCGTTTCTCCTCCAAATATAGACGATACTAGGTCGTATCTAAAAAAGCCGATTAGTCCCCAGTTAATAGCACCAATTATGACGAGTACTAAAGCAATTCGATGTATCGTTCTCATTGTGATTAACACCTCCTTAAACTTCATTAAAATGCTCTCTTATCTTTCACTAAAAACAAACTTTCATACAATAAGGAGACTACTTTATAAAAAATGGAGTAAGTCGAAATATTGGAATATAATTAGAATAGAGAAACATGCTATATGAAGAATTATTCTATAGGAGAGGAGTAATAATAAATGCAATTTCGTATTGTCGAACGAGAGGCTTTTCAAGTAATTGGAGTGAATCGAGAATTTCCATACGAAGTAGAAGATAGTAGCATACAAGCATTTCAAAACTTTTGGAATGATATTCACGAAAATGGAACCTTCGATCAATTGGAACAGTTAAGAAGTGGTGAAACAAAAGGAATTTTAGGTATTTGGGCAGAAGTGAATAAAGAAGAAAATAAAATGAATTATTATGTTGCAGCAGAATCTAATGGCGGCGTACCAGAAGGATTAAAAAGTATAGACTTTCCAGCATCAAAATGGGTCGTTTTTGAAGTACAAGGTCCCTTTCCATCCGCCCTTGCAACTACTTGGGAAAGAATTTATTCTGAATGGTTTCCTTCTAGTGGCTTTGTGCCTACCGAAATACAACCGTTTGAAGTGTACATAGAAACGGATCCGAAAAACCCAAATGCATCTAATGAAATTTGGGTGGCAATTAAGTAAAATTTCACTATCTTATTTAATAAATTCTCCAAGAGTGCTCCGAATATGCTATAGAATGTTGCACAATATAGGGTTAATGCGTCTTAGTGAGTTGAATGAAATGTCCCCTGCCTTTTTTGCTGCAAGGCTGACGCTTTCCGCCGGGTGAGCGATGAGCCAGCACCGCCGCTAAAGCGTACGTTGTGCCGGCTCATTTGCCCACGAGGAACAAAGGCTAAGAGCGCCACATCGTGTGGCAACGCCTTCGTGACCAACGTCCTGTTGGCCTCCGGCAGGAGTCGTCGCCCATAGCGAAAATCAACGGAAATTGCTTACTTATCAGCTTCGGCTCGTAAAAAACAAAATTTTTTACAGTTTTTTCGAATATGTANCAAATTGTTAGTGAAAGCAACCAATTCTTAAAATAACAAGTTTACTTGGAGTGAGACGACGATGAATACGAGGTGTCATACCAATAAATGGTTGTATGAAACGAACTTTATCCTAAGCAAATGCTCTACTTATTCGGAGAAAGCATTTTCTAATTAGCTTTAATAAATATTGCATAGTGAATCTGATCAATTTAAAGCTCTGATAACAGTAGACGCAAAATTAGCAATAAATTCCTATTGATTGGAGCGGAAGCGCGGCGACTCCAGCGGGATGAGTGAGACAGATGAACCATCGCAGGCGGACGCGCAGCTACGGTGATGGTTCATCGCTCACCCCGCGGAAAGCGTCCGCCCTGAAGCGGAAATCCTAGCGGTCATTACGACGCATTATCCTCAAAAAGCGTCTCTACAATTGTAGAAACGCTTTAATATCCAAAAATCTATACAATTGATTTCATTTTATCCTTTTTCAAAAAACTAAACTTCGTCTCAGACAAAATGATCGCAAAAAGGATTATAACAGCACCAACAATCATTTTGAAAGTCATCACTTCACTTAAAATAATAACCGAGAACGCCATCCCCCAAAAAGATTCCGTCGATAGTATAATGGCCGCTTTTGTTTCCGTTATGTACTTCTGTGCAACGGTTTGCATTAAATAAGCAATCGTTGTTGAAAAAACACCTAGATAAAGAAGGTTTAGCACTCCTTCAGTCTCCATTGAAAAGGAAGTTTCTCCTTTGAATGCAACAACAATCCAACCAATAACTGCGGCAACAACCATTTGAATGATTGTGATAACAACTGGATCTTCCTCTTTAACAAATTTTGCCGTATAAAATATATGAAATGCAAATCCAACTGCACAGCAAAGTGTGAGCAAATCTCCGACATTGATCTCCGAAGATAATTTAAGCGATAATACCGCCACACCAATTACTGCTAAAACTGCCCCACCCAACTCATACATATCCATTTTTCGTTTATATAATAAAAACCCGATAAAAGGAACGATGACTACATTTACTGCTGTTAAAAATGCATTTTTGGAAGGTGTCGTATATTGTAAGCCTACCGTTTGAAGAGCGAAAGCTACATATAGGAAAATTCCTAAAACCGCCCCTCTAATTAACGTACCTTTTTTCATTTTTCTCAACTTTTTATGAAATACAACACTTAATATAATCGCACCTATTAAAAATCTTCCTGCCAAAATTTGATAGGGCGTATAATATTCAAGTGATACGGCACTAGCAACGAATCCACTTCCCCATATAATTGCCGTTGCTACAAGTAATATTTCACCGATATATTTTTGCACATAAACCACCAACCTTTTTTCAATATTCCTAGTATAGCGCATAAAAGCGTCTGGCTTCTATAAAATTTCTTTCATAGAAGCAGACGCTTTAACTTTAGTGGTGGAAGCTTGTATATTGTTCTGCTGTTGCTTACGCAAAAACATGTTATTTGCGATTAATGAGAAAATAATAAACGTAATTCCAATTAATTCAACATAATTTACTTGATTCCCTTGAGCAAGTGAAATAACTAACGTTGTAACAGGAACAAAATTAATAAATAGCAGACCGTTTAGTGGAGTCAGAATGCTAACACCGACATTCCAACCAATGAGTGCAATAAGCCCTGGGAAAATAATCATGAATAATAAGTGCGGACTGACAATCGTAATTGTTTCCATACTAGGTACACGTACATAACCAGTAAGGGTAAGTATTAAAACGATAACGCCTGCTGAAATCGTTCCAAGTAAACAGCTTAATGTAGAATATCGTAACGCAGACCATCCGCGAAACTCACTTCCCCCCATTGTGTAAACTACCCATCCAATAACCGCGATCAAAATGAGAATGGAAGGAACAATATTATCGGTTGCGGATAGAAAAGCACCAACATTTCCTTTTGTAATAACGAGCGCAGCACCAATAAATGCGATTAACACACATATTAATGTGAATGTATAAGGTCTACGTCTATAAAGCATCCATACAATCACAATCGATATCATTGGCATCAAAGATTCCATAATGGATGCGACCATTACCCCTGGCTCTCCTAATAGATCCTCTCCCCAGAAAATAAGTAAATTATAAACGGTGAAAGCCATCGTACCGAAAAACCATAAAGAGAAACCTTTGCCTTCTAATTGAAATGCCTGTTTTCCTTCTTTCCAAAACAGAATTGCAACTAAAATGACCGTTACTGCGCCATAACGGATAATAGTAAAATAAAATGGATCTATATATTGAAAAGCATCATGCGCGACAGGAAACATTGCTCCCCACGACACACTTGCAATAAGACATAATATAGCACCTAATAGAACATTACTTTTCACAACACATCTACTCCTTCACATAATTGCCATATTTATTAAACCCCATTTTCAGCCATCATGTAAAACGAATATTAATGATGATTCCTATCATTATTAGTGATATCATAATAATTACATAGGAAGTGGCAGGGGAGTGGCGAAAAGTGGAATTTAAAGACTTAGAAATTTTTCAAATGGTTGCGGAAAAAGGAACCGTTACAGAAGCGGCAAAAGCATTGAGTTATGTACAATCGAATATTACGTCGAGAATACATAAGCTTGAAACAGAGCTGAATACACCACTATTTAATCGACATAATCGTGGCATGAGTTTAACACCAGAAGGAAAAAAACTATTAGTCTATTGCGAGAAAATTTTAACACTTACGAATGAAATGAAAAAAGTCGTACAAAGTGGCGAGGATCCTTCCGGGAAGTTAGAAATAGGATCGGTAGAAACAGTCATCCAATTACCAACGATATTATCTACCTATACGAAGAAGTATAAAAACGTGGATTTGTCTCTATTAACTGGTGTAACAGACCAATTACAACAAGATGTGTTGAACCATCGTTTGGACGGTGCTTTTGTTACAGAAACAGATAGGCACCCTGATCTTATATCTCATGATGTCTTTGAAGAAGAGCTTGTCTTAATTTCGGACAATAGCACTACTTCGTTAGACCAATTAATTCATAAGCCCTTCCTTTGTTTTAGCAAAGGGTGTGGGTATCGTGCGAGACTAGAAGCATGGTACAAAGATCAAAATATTACTCCTCAGAAAGTGATGGAGTTTGGGACATTAGAAACCATTTTAAGCAGTGTTGTAATAGGACTTGGCATTACATTCGTTCCAAGATCCGCTGTTTCCCATCTAGAAAAAAGAGGTCTTATCCAATGTCATATCCTTCCCGAAAAATATAGTAAAATCAAAACAATATTCATTAGACGTTCCAATGCTTATCTAACGTCCACTATCGAAAAGTTTATCGAAACGATTGAACATACAAATGAGGAACTGATAGAGCCACTATCTTTCATCAACAATTAAAAGCATCAATCGAGCAATATCACGTTCTATTTTTCATTCATATTCCTAAAAAGCAAAAAACTAACCTTATAAAGGATAGTACATCGTATTGACCGCTATGATTTTGCTGCATGGTGGACGCTTTCCGCCTGATGCAACAGAAATTGATCAATTTGCAGTGTAGGCTGGCTAAAAAACAAAATTCTAGTCAGTTTTCCAATTGCGTTTATCCAGTAAATGGCTTAGGGCAACAAAACAATCAATGAAAGCAACTAGTTCTAGTCTGAAAGCAATTAAATTAGGCACGAGAGCAACTAAATTGCCCGCCAAAGCAACTAATAGAGTTTAGAGGACAAAAAGTAGCATAACCGCTGTTGCTTATAGACAGTTGTCCACAATTTTTCTTCTATAACTTCCTAGACAACAAAACCCAACCTCTCCGTTAGAAAGGTTGGGTTTCATCAATATAGGAAATTAAAAGTCTACATCTTTCGTTTCAGGACCAAGAAGCGCTCCAGCTGTAATACATAGTCCCCCAATTATTAAAATAACAATAGGCGTATATACATAAGGCATAAAATTCTGTAAGCCTAACATGATAAATGGAGTAAGTGCTGGAATAACTAATGCAAGACTATACCCAACTCCATAGCCTGAAGCTCTAACACTCGTGTCAAAACGTTCTGTAATATAAGAAGTTAGAACGCCGAACACTGGTATAACGAGTGCGTGCACAACAATTACAAGAATCATTAATTGCACTGGGTTTTGATAGCCACCCTTTAATAAAAAGAAGTAGATGACTGGTGCTATTGTAAAACTCAAAACACCAAATATAGTCAACACTGATTTTCTACCAACTTTTTGACTAACAGCACCAGCTAATATAAAGAGAACGAACAGAACTATATTAGCAAAAAGCTGTGAGTAAGTAGAAGTTGTACTACTTACATTTAGCATTTTCAACATCCCTGGTAAAGAAGAGATAATGGCATTCGTTACAAACCAAACACCACTCATTAGTAAAAATACTTGTCCAAGTTGTCCAAAATGTTCTTTACTAAATAGTGCTTTTAATGGGTTGGTCGTTTTCTTAGAAGTCTTCCACACTTCCGATTCTGGTAATTCAAAATAAGAATAAATAAACAGTATTAATGAAAGTAAAGCACCTAATAGAAATGGTATTCTCCATCCCCAAACCGAATATGGAGCAGTAGCATCTCCAGCTGGCAATAAGCTTAACGTGATTAATGTTGATACGGATACAATAATTGTACCTAATGGGAAACCAGCATTTATAAGTCCCCCAAATAATCCCCTTTTACTTTTCGGACTCATTTCCATTGCTAGCGGGTTAGCGGACGTATACTCGCCTCCCATAAAGATTCCTGACAAGAACCTTAGAGCTGCAATTGCTATAATTCCTCCCAGTCCCCAAACACTATAACCAGGTAAAAGTGCTATCATAAAAGTTGTAACGGACAGCCCTAAAATAGCGATCAACGTAGTTTTTCTTCTACCAATTTTATCCCCAAGAAATCCAAATATGAAGGATCCTATCGGACGCCCAATAAGTGATAATACAAAAATTGTAAAGTATAACGTTGTAGCAATGGTTGGTGAAAGATTTGCCGGTTGGAAATAAATCATTGCTGGTGCTAATGCAATAATTGGTAAATATACATCGATCATGTCTACCGTGAACCCTAAAAATGCAGTTGTAACAGTCTTTTTACCATCTTTACTAAGCTTTTCATCACTCGTTTTTTTAGCTGAAACTGGATTACTCATAATTTCTACCATTTTTACACCCCTTTTTCCCCTTTGAATTTTGTTCTATTTTACTAGTCGAACGACTGAATCAATCGCTTGTTTAAATAGTGCAACATCTGAAGACCATACAATATATGGAATATCATTTTTAATAGCAAACTGATACTGCTCTTCATTCGATACGGCAATTCCAGGAATTTTATTGTTTTCCCTACAAGCGTCTACAATTTTCATCACTGGCTCCGCAAGATTTCCATCTATATAATTCGCGTCTAATCCTAATGAAACACTTAAATCTAAAGGACCAATAAATACCACATCTAATGCTTCCACTTCGCATATCTGTTCTACATTTTCAAAAGCACCTACTGTTTCTATATGAACAGCAATGGTAGTCGCCAAATTTTCTTCTTCCAAATAATTAGCTGGTGTGTTTCCGAATTTCGCAGCTCGATGGGCAAATGTTAGCCCCCTAGAACCTTGCGGATGATATTTTGATTTGTCCACAATTTCCTTTACCTCATCAGCATCCTCGATTTGGGGAACTTGAATACCTGTTGCTCCTAAGTCCAATGCCCGAAGAATACTACTTCGACTGGAATCAGGAAGGCGAATAATTGTACTCATCTTGTGTAAGTCCGCAACTCTTACCATTTGTTCCACCTGATGGAACGCAAGTGTCGTATGCTCCATATCAATGATGATAAAATCAAATCCGGCCATCCCTAATAGTTCAATCATTTCCGGAGAATTTATCTTAACAAATGTCCCTAATTGGGGCCGTCCCTTTTCTAAGCTAGTTTTAAATGATCGTTTTATATTTTCATTAAGCATCATATTCCGCTCTCTTCGGCGTGAAAATATCTAAATTATAAACAGGCTCATCCCCTACAACTTCTGCATAATGTTCTACATCTGGTGGGACAACCAAAAGACCGCCTTTTTCTAATACGACTACTTCCTCACCAACATGGAAATTCACTTTTCCACCTAGTATATAAACAATTTGTTCATATGAATGACTATGTGGTTTTGGTTCATGATCTGGTTGCAAAACATGCAGTGCTAAAGTTGCTCCTTCTCCGCTGAATGCTTTACGTGTTACTCCCTCACGAACTAATACTTCTTCCATCAGGTCCCAGTTATTAGATTTCAATTGTAATTTTTCCATTTCTTCCTCCATTAATCGTTTTATGGCATCGCTTTCATTTTCATGTTTTATTGACAATTATCCTTCTACTAAAAAGTTTGTGTTTGTTATTGTCATTGTTTTGATTTCCTCTCTCGAAAATCCATTCGCAAGTAAGTTATTTACAAATGTTAACATGCCCTCATCTGGATATGGATTATTTGTCTGTCCTAAATCACTTGATAAGAAACAATTTTCAGGTCCTACATACTTAATTGCTTCATACAGTCCTGGCCAATCAATACCATATACTGGGGTAATAACACCAAAACACTGTTCCATAAACGCACCAAGTTCTGTTAGTTCCTTCTGCTCCTTTTTTGAAAGATTGACAGATGAAAATGTCGGATGCGTTACTACTACTTTTTTAAGCTGCAGGTCTTTTGCTGCAGTAACTAATGCAAAGATTTCCTGCTTCCCTAAATGTCCCGTAGCTAATATTAAATCGTTTTGTTTTATAATTTCTAATACTTCAAAAGTACTTTTAGTTAACTTGCCATCTTCAAGAATGGAAATACCAGCTTGTGTTTTACCTTGTTCTTTTAATTCATGTTGCACTTTTGCCCAAGGTGGCAGCTCTTCATAACTGCTTTGACTAAATGTGTACTCCAATTCATTTGTTGCATCAAATGTCGGCATCCAAACAATTTTGGCTCCGTCTCTTGCAGCCATCTCTACGGCAATCGGATTAATACCACCCGATGGATAATTTAAACAAATAGCGCCAATTGGATCGACTGCGGGATATAGTTTCTTCACTAGTCTTGCTCTCTCCGCTGTACAAAAATAGTGAGATTTAATACCGAACCCTTTCATCCCCATCTGCTGAACACGTTCTGCCATCTCTAAGTCATCAAGCTTTCTTTCATTTACATCAGGACCCGTGTGCACATGAAGATCATAAGCACCTTCCAATAAATCTGTATTCATAAAATCAGCTCCTTTTTATCAAATATAAAAGAGATATAATCTTCATCAAATTATATATGATTTATATTAATTTATATATTATTCTAATAGTTCTACTTTTTCAAGCTTTTTTTTAAAAATTTTAAATGAAGTAAATGAATGAATATCCTAAACTATTTTTTCCTTAAGTTGTATAAGTATCATATTTGAACTAAAATGATATTTAATTAGAAGAAAATTATATATGTATTACATAAAAGGAGAGATTCCATGGTAAAGAAAATTGATACGCTCGAAGGGAAGACGAAATCTGAAAAAGTATACGAGTTCCTTCGTGCAAAAATACTTGCAGCAGAATACAAACCGGGAGACCGTCTCATTATTAGAGAGATAGCAAGACAACTAGAGGTTAGCGACATTCCCGTGCGTGAAGCGATAAAAAAACTAACTGCGGACGGCTTATTGGAGATTAAATCACATAGCGGGGCTAGAATTGCACCATTTAATATAAAAAATTTAGAAGAAATGTTTCTTATTCGACTTGAGCTCGAACCGTTAGCCACTCGTTTAGCTGCAAAATCAGCGACAAGTGAAGAAATCATGCTGTTAGAAAATCTTGTTTTAGAGATGGAACAACATCTAAAGAATAATGACATTGAGGAATATACACATACCAATCGAGCATTTCACAAGCAATTATATCGTTCGTCACACGCACCAGTTTTAATAGAAATCATCGAAAATCTATATCTTAGAAGTGAAAATTCAAAGTCGATTTTCCAACATGATCCCGATCGATTATTAGCTTCCAATGAAGAGCACTTAGCTATAGTGAACGCATTAAAAAACAAAGACGAAGAAAACGCCTCTAAATTAATCTATGCACAAAAAGAACATGGGTTTAAAGTCGTACTAAATGCCTTAAAAGTTTCTAGCCAATTTTGGGGCGAAAACTAATTCGAGAACATAAAAAAGCGTATTCATCTACAAAATTTCATCTGTAGAAGAATACGCTTTTCATTTAAGAAATAATCATATTAATAAGTAACACGCCTGCTAGTCCAACTATCGAAAGAATCGTTACCATAACAGACCATGTTTTAATCGTTTGCCCAATAGTAAGATTGAAGTATTCTTTATAAATCCAGAAACCAGCATCATTCACATGGGAGAACGTAATACTTCCGGCACCGGCAGCTAATACCATTAGCTCTGGGCTTATACCAGTAATCCCAACTAGAGGTGCTGCAATACCAGCTGCTGTCATACCAGCTACCGTAGCTGAACCTACAGCTACTCGTAAAATAGCGGCGATTAACCAAGTTAGAAGTAATGGTGAAAGTGTTGAGCTTGCCATAATGTCTGCGATATATTGATCAATATGACTGTCGATTAATACTTGTTTAAATGCACCACCGGCAGCGATGATTAATAGAATCATTGCAATTCCACTAACCGCATCTGTAACTGATTGCATAACTTCTTTCATTTTTCTACCGCGATTCAAGCCAAACGTAAAGAATGCGAAAATCACAGATAATAATAATGCGACGTTGGCATTACCGATAAAATCAAAGAACGGCATAACAGCTGAATTTGGTGCAGCTATCACGACAATTACATGAGAAGCGATTAAGATAACCGGCATTAACGCTGTCACAAGACTTGTTGTAAATCCAGGCATTTCTTCATCCGTAAATTCTTTTGGATTAAAAAGTCCTTTTGGAATTTCGATTTCTAAAGATTCCTTCTTGAAAAACTTAGTAAATACTGGTCCACCAATAATGATCGCTGGAATCGCAATAATAATTCCATACACTAACGTTTTCCCAATATCTGCATTGAACACACTAGCAATAGCAGTCGGTCCTGGATGCGGAGGAACAAAACCATGCATCGTAATAAGTGCTGCGATTACCGGCATCCCAATATATAAAACTGGCACTCCAGCTGCAGTAGCAATTGTAAATACTAAAGGAATTAGTACAACAACTCCTGTTTCAAAAAACAATGCAATCCCAACGACAGATGCTGTCAAAACAGCTGCTAATTGAACTCTCTTTTTTCCAAACGCATGGATTAGTGTCATCGCAATACGTTGCGCTCCACCCGAGTCTGTCATTAACTTACCAAGGATTGCTCCAAAGATAATAATCATGGTTAGGCTTCCAAGGGTTCCACCTAAACCACCTTGAACAGATGACATTGCTTCAATTGGTGACATACCTTCTAAAATGCCTACTACAAGAGAAACTAGTATAAGCGATATAAAAGCATTTAACTTAAATACAATCATTAATAGAAGTAAAAGTGCTACCCCTATACAAATGGATACTATTGGCATTCGAATTCCCCATTTCGAGTTAGAAGTTTGTCCCCGTGTGTTTCACGGGGACAATTCTTATTTATTTGCATATAAACGTACAAATTTTGTCATAACGGATTCCATTGTTTGTTGCATCTCTTCCATAACGATTGAAAGATGAGGCATTTGTTTATTCTCAAAAGCATTTTGTAAATAAGAAACAGCAGCCATGGATACTTCTGTATTGACATTCACTTTACAAATACCAAGTTGTACTGCTTGCTGAACGATCGCGTCAGGTGTCCCTGATCCACCATGAAGCACAAGTGGTACATCAACAGCTTGCTCTATTCTTTCTAAAAGAGGTAAATCAATTTTAGGCTCGCCTTTATACATGCCGTGTACTGTTCCGATAGCAGCTGCCAAAAAGTCGACACCTGTTTGTGCAACAAAATTCTTCGCAGATTCTGGATCTGTTAAAGTGCCATCTCCTTCTTCTTCATCGGAGAAATCTCCTTTTGCCAAAGAACCAATTTCTGCTTCTACAGATACACCAGCCATATGCGCTATTTCTACAATTTCTTTCGTTCGACGAATATTTTCTTCTATTTCATAGGCAGACCCGTCAAACATAACAGATGTAAATCCAGAGCGGATCGCACGAATAATCGATTCTTTTTCATATGCATGATCTAGATGAAGAGCAATAGGAACCGGAGACTTCTCTGCGATTGCTTTTACAAGTGCAGCAAAACCTTCTACATCCACTGTTGGAAAATAGCGTTCTCCTAATGCGATAATTACTGGTTGGTTTTCTCGTTCCGCCACACGAATGGCCGCTTGAACTGTTTCCAAACTGTATACGTTAAATGCTGCGACCGCATATTTACCGGCTTGCGCATTTGTTAATATTTCTTTTGTATTTACTAACATGTAAGTCTCTCCCTGCTAATTACTTATTTAAGATTTCCACAGTATCTTTTAAGGTTGTAACTGCACCTACGTTACCTGGGAAAATAATGTACGCGATTCCAGGAAACTTACTTTCTTCCCCTGTATACCAGACAGGAATTCCAGGTTGAATTTGACCAGCTACCGTTGCACGTTTTACTTCTAGCCCTTTAGTTCCGATATCACTAGATGTGATGCCGCCTTTTGCAACAATATAATTTGGACGCACAGTTAGTCGCCCGACGATACTTGTAACTGCATCGGAGATTTTAACCGATAGTTTTAACTCTTCTTCATTTTTACCTTCACCTAGATCGAGTCTTTCCCGATTTGTGTAAACAGTAACGGTTTTACCACTCTGAATTAAATCTTCCGTAGTTGAAATCACTCGATCTATTTCTACTTGGAATTTTTCAGGTTGTAATACAAGATGCGTATTAAATTCAATGAATTCGATGAAATCACTTGTTTTCAATACTTCTAGCTGCTCCGTCGTTTTTTTAACATGCGATCCAACTAGGATTAAACCACCATGATTCGTTTCTTCTTGAATTAACTCTTCTCTTGTTAAAAGTGCTTTATCACTTACTCCGCCAATTACTTTTGTCAGCGCAGCTGCACTTCGGAACATAAATTGTTTCCCAGATTTCATTGCTTTAGCAAGCGCAATGACAAAGATTTCTACATCGACATAATCGACTGCATTCACAACTACTTTGTTGAAATCTGTTACTTGAAGCAATTGATTTGTAATTCCTTCTATATCAAGTGAGCGTAAGCTCTCCAGTGAAATATATGTAGCGTTTTCTGCTGTAAATCTTCCATCTGATTTTTCTTCTACATATTCACCTAAATGTGATTTTGTATAACCAAATGTTCTGTCTTTCGCAAATTCAGTCTCTCCAGCAGGTACTAAATACTCTTCGTATTGTACATAGTGGATATTATCCACTGTGAAGCGACCGCCTTCTTTGAAAAATGGAATAATTACTTCGCCGTCATATTGAAGGTCCGAATGTCCTTCGATTGTATCTTTTAACACTTCTGTTTCCAGTGGGTAATGACCTCTTAAGGTAGAATCTCCACGACTAATGACAATAAATTCTTTGTTTTGTTTTTTCGCCACTTCTGCAATATTAGTTGCAATATCTATATGTGCTTTTTTTGTTTCTGCAGCAGTAAATCCTCGAGAATTAGTCAGTATAAAAAACATCGAATTTTCTTCTTGGAACCCTTTTTCGATACTATCTACTGACCAGTCTGTGTATACGGAAACACCATGTACTGTTTGAACACCTGTTGGATCATCATCCAGCACGATGATTTTTTTATTTAAACTAGCTAATTCTTTTTCCAGCATATCTTTTACAGTTTGTGTATCTACTACCTGGATATTTCCTAAAACTTCCTCAGCTAATCGCTTTTCTGTACTATTTATTGTCGTCATGGCTTAAACTCTCCCAACTTCAACATTTGCAAGTTTTTCAAAGTATTGAACAATACCACCGTGATCATCTGCCGCTTTCCCATCTACTTTTAATGCGTGGAAAATTTCTAAAAGTTGGCTAGATAATGGCATTGGTACACCAATACTATGCGCTGTATCCATTACGTTTGTTATATCTTTTAAGTTAATATCAATTCTTCCACCAGCTACAAAATTACGATCTAAGATTAAAGGAACTTTCGCATCTAGTACGGCACTTCCTGCAAGTCCACCGCGAATTGCTTGATACATTTTTTCCACATCGATACCAGCTTTTGCAGCTAATACTAATGCTTCTGACATAGCAGCGATATTTAAGTTGACGATTACTTGGTTAGCTAACTTCGCAGTAGTTCCGCTTCCATTTGCCCCAACTAACGTCACTTCTGCACCTACTGCATAAAGTACATCTTTCACTTGTTCAAATACTTCTTCTTTACCACCGACCATGATCGCAAGCGTACCATCTATCGCTTTTGGCTCTCCACCACTAACAGGAGCATCAAGCATTTCTACTCCTTGTTTTTCAGCAGTCGCTGCAAGTTCTTTTGAAACAACTGGTGTAATCGAGCTCATATCGATAATGACTGCACCTTTTTTCGCTCCGCTAAGTACGCCATTCTCGCCTAGTACAACTTGTTGCACATGATGAGAAGCAGGAAGCATTGTAATAATTACGTCACTGTTTTCACCGATTATTTTTGCAGAATCGCCAGCTATTGCACCAGCATCTATTAAAGATTGAACTGCCTCTTTATTAAGGTCGTTCACCATTACTTCGTACCCTTTAGCTAGTAAATTCAATGCCATAGGTTTGCCCATAATTCCTAAACCGATAAAACCAATTTTTTTAGACATAATTATTCCTCCTATTTATGTTAGTGTTCCTTATTTTAATGTGTACCATACGTTTTAATAATATCTAGCTGAAACCGTTTACAATGTCTTTAACATTTTATATTGTATACTTTTTTTATTATTTTGTACACAATTTTATTTGTTTCGTACACAAAATAAACACTTTTTTGATTTAGGCTTCCTTTCCCTTATTTTTTTTGATAAATTTGATAGTAATGAGATAGAAAATTGGAGTGAAAGCAATGATTCAGAACGATAAAAATTCTCGCTCTGCTTCCAAACAAGCATATGAAGTGATTCGTGATCGAATTTTGAACGGAGATATGCCAGGTGGCACAAAAATTGTGGAAGAAAAATTGGCCACTGATTTAGGATTTAGCCGTACTCCTATTAGAGAATCACTGCGCCAATTAAGTCATGAAGGGCTTATCGTCAATAAAAAAGTGGTACAACCTACAGAAAAAGATCTTCGCAACTTATTTCAAGTTAGAAGTTTACTAGAGGGGTTCTCAGCGAAAGCAGCAGCAACCTATTTGCCCGAAGAAGATTTAAATGCTCTTTCTAATTGCATCAAAGTAGGAAGAGAAGGAAAAGTAGAAGAAATAATGGATGCAAATGAACGATTTCACGAAATTATCGTGCAAGCTAGCGGGAACGCTCTGATGATAGACACAATCGATCGTATGAAACCCATCATCTATCTGTTTCGCAAAACCGTAGTACTATACAATCGCCCTCGATTAATAGATGAGCATGAGGAAATTTATGAAGCGATAAAAGCAAGAGATGGTGAAACGGCGAAGAAGCTAATGGAAGACCATCTGAAAGAGGACTTGGATTTTTGCTTACAAATTTTAAATAGTTCCAGAAACGAATAAAAAGAAGGTAACAAATAAGCTAGTAGACCCGCTCATTTGTTACCTTTTTTCATTTTACAGCCTAATAAAAACTTCTGTACCATCTTTTGCTTGAACGTCAACAATCTCTAACCCTCTATGTTTTTTTAGTTCACTTACGATTTTCCCAAGTTCCTTTTTATTTAGCTGTGGAATCGTAAATGGCATCTCGTTTTCTTTCATGGATTCCTTTATCCATTTATTCACTTGTTTTTGCACAAATTCTGAAGTAAGTATAAAAATGCCTAGATTTAAGAACAAGTATGGAACAGGAAGAGAAAACCGTACCCCTTTTGTTTTCACTTTTATGTTGATCATATTATCGCTCTATTCAATCGTAACGGAAACTGCATCACCATTTGCAGATTTAACATCCACAATTTGTCCGTCTAATTCATTTTCAATTGCGTCTAGAATTAAGTTAATATCGATGTCTTTTACATACTTTTCCGACTGAGGAATACTGGAGGCAATACTGTGTCCCGCTAGTAACACAACCTTCACTAGCTTGATTGGCAAATTGACGGTAACATTATCATTTTCTGCTGAAACCACTCGTACTTTCAATGTTTTATCTATATATGATTTGGGCGAAGGGGTGATACTAGTCTCTCTTTCCTTTAAAACTTGAATAAGCTCAGAGGCCTTAGCTGCATCGACTTTACCTTCTTGTACCATTGTTAATACTTTTTGAATTTCTGCATCCATCTTTCATTCCCCCTATTCATCTTTTAAAAGTTTAATCGCTTCTTCCGAAGTTATTTCTCCATTTTCTAGCATTGCAATTACCTTTTTCTCATCTACTCCACTTTTTTTCTTCGTTTCGTATCCTAGAGAGCTAACAACCTCATTCAATTTCCCACGAACAGTCGGATAGGAAATTCCCATTTCTTTTTCCACTTCCTTAATATTCCCTCTACATGTTAGGAATACTTCAACAAATCGAAGTTGCTCACTCGATAAGGAAGCAAGTTTGGATAACTCAAACTCATTTTCAATTGTTGTGTGGCAGTGCGAGCAGTGCAGCTTCGTAATTTTTAATGTTTCATCACAGACAGGACATTGACTAATAACTTGATAGGCCATAATAGCTGTTCACTCCCTCCTCTCATTTGTATTCATCATATAGTATTAAAACCACAAAATCAATGTACAAATTAAATAATTAAACAAAAACAATGCATATAATTAATAATATTAATTCGTAATTAAACATCAAGTGAAATATCTACAAAAAAGCATCTTCTTCTATGAGTTATTTGTAGAAGAAGACGCTTTTTTATTTTCTAGCATTGAACAATAGTAATGCAATTAATATCAATTACCAAATGCAAATATTAGTTCCGTTTCGCAAACTAATTCACCATCTACCGTAGCGACACCTTTCCCCTTTCCAATTGGACCTTTTATACGAGTGATTTCCACTTCTAGACGAAGTTGATCACCTGGTTTTACTTGCCGCTTAAATCGACATTTATCTATTCCCGCTAATAGCCCTAACCGTCCTTGGTTACCTTCTTGCGTTAGCATCGCAACTGCACTTACTTGCGCTAACGCCTCCACAATTAATACACCTGGCATAACTGGATAATTAGGAAAGTGTCCGTTAAAAAAGTCTTCATTTGCCGTCACATTTTTTATGCCAACTGCTCTTTTTCCCTCTTCTAATTCCAATATCCTATCTACTAAAAGAAATGGATAGCGATGTTTAATAATAGTTTTCAGTTCTTGCGTATCAAACAATATGAACTCCTCCATTCGTTATGATTTTCGACTTAATTTTTCATCTTAAAATAAGCCCTAAATGAATAAGTGTTGCTGCAACTCTAGAAAAGTTTAAAGTATCTCTATTCACTAATTGTAAATGTTTGAATTAAGCACGGTTCATCATCGACCAATTCATGTTTTTCTTCAAATACTATATTTAATTGTGCATATACCTTCTTCCAAAATGCCACTGCTGGGAGATTTTCAACAAGTTCCATAACAAAATACTTCCCGGGTTTTTCTTCAAACAATTTTTCTAGCACTTCGCTACCTAATCCTTTACCTTTATATTTATTCAATATAAAAATATCATTTACGCTAAAATCATTTTCTTTTTTTAAGAAAGGTCGCTCTAAGAGTAGCAGAAAACCTATAATGTCATTATCATTTTTAATGAAATAGGGCGAGATTCCTTCCGTTTTCCAAAACAACTCTAGATCTTCATAAGGAAATAAACCATCTGCTCCAATATTAATATTGGGGGTAAATTTTGAAAGATCATGCAAATATAACGAATACATATTTAGCAATATAGGTGCTTCTGTTTCTAAAACTTCCTGAAGAGTGATGGTCAATTTCATTTCCCCTTTTTATGTATAATTGCCTTTTCTTCACAACGATTCCCCTAAAAATAAACTCTCTCGTTAGACGAAGGATTTTCGCTTGTACTTTCTTCGTATTTTTGTATTCAGTATAATTCATTTAAAATAAAACCATGAATCAAATAAACTAAAATTTAAAAAGCGAGAACAGCGGACATTTACATTGTAGCCAGAGTTATTTTCCCCTTCTTGGGCTCTCACATTCTATTCTACGTATTAATATAGTAATCTGTTTCATATTTTCGAACTTTGTGTAAATTGTTTTATTAGGCATGGAATGTTCAGAACAAAAACGTTAAAGTGCCTGTCTGTGACCCGATATAGCAAATTGGGAAGTTTGAATGGAATGACGCACATAATAACGAAAATACGACATATGGCAAAGCATCCGCTCTTTTTAGATGGAGGTCGATTTATAAATGCGCAACATATCAAGCGGTACTCGCAACGTTCCCCTTCAAACGCGCAACATTATGGGTCATTTGCACAACGTTTACAAACCAAGTCATAGATATAGTCGTCTCACTCCAAGTAAACTTGTTATTTTAAGAATTAGTTGCTTTCACGAGTAATTTGATTGCTCTCCTGTTGATTTGGTTACTTTCAGACTAGATTTGATTGCTTTCAATGACCAATTGGTTGCTCTAAGCCATTTACTGGATGGCCGCAATTGGAAAATTGGATATAATCTTGGTTTATTGTGGGTCGGTACTAATAAGCAAGCAATTTTTATTGATTTTCGCTCACCCTACGGAAAGTGGTCGCCCTGAAGTAGAAATCATAGTGGTCACTACGACATATTCTCCCTATATCCCGTACAAAACAAAAAAAACAACCCCTTCATAAAAGGGATTGCTCGCTATCTACTATAAAACTTTCTCTAAAAACTCTTTTGCACGAGCCGATTTTGGCTCCGTAAAAAACTGTGCAGGTGGTGTATCTTCTACAAGCTGACCGCCATCAAGGAATAATATACGATCTGCTACTTCACGTGCAAAGTTCATTTCATGTGTTACGATGACCATCGTCATACCAGAATGTGCAAGAGTCTTCATAACTTCTAGCACTTCTTTGACCATTTCAGGATCAAGCGCAGAAGTCGGTTCATCAAAAAGCATAACAGATGGATTCATCGCTAGCGCACGTGCAATCGCCACACGCTGCTTTTGTCCACCAGACAAACGATTTGGATACTCGCCTCGTTTTTCATAAAGTCCTACTTTATGTAATAACTCATCCGCTATCTCGATTGCCTGCTTCTTGGAAACGCCTTGTACATTCATTGGTGCATACGTTAAATTTTCAAGCACCGTTTTATGAGGGAACAAGTAGAAATGCTGAAATACCATTCCTACATTTTCACGTACTTTCATAATGTTTGTGCGCTTGTCCGTTACAACATCTTTACCAATTGTAATGATGCCACTTGTCGGCTCTTCCAATAAGTTTATACAGCGTAAAAATGTAGACTTACCCGAGCCGGATGGACCGATGATCGCAATTACTTCTTTTTCTTTGATTTCAGTTGAAATGCCTTTTAACACTTCATTTTTACCGAAAGATTTATGCAAGTTCTCTACTTTAATCACTTCTACTCATCCTCTTTTCTAGCTTTTTGCCAAGGAATGTTAAAATGAGCGTCATAATATAATAAATCACACCGGCAACCATTAATGCCTCTAAATAATGATAATTTGAACCACCAACAACATAAGCACGGCGCATAATATCTAAAGCACCTATTACCGTTACAATTGCAGACTCTTTATTTAATGTGATAAATTCGTTCATTAATGATGGCATAATGTTTTTCATTGCCTGCGGTAAAATAATGTCTTTCATCATTTTTGCATATGGAATACCTAATGCAAGAGATGCCTCTTGCTGACCTTTATCGACCGCATTAATACCACCACGAATAATTTCTGAAATATACGCACCAGAATTTAAACCAAATGCAAGAATAGCCGCTGGCATCGGGTCAATATTAATATCAAAAAGCTGTGGAATTGCATAGTAAATAATCATTAATTGTAAAACAAGCGGAGTTCCACGGAAAATGGATGTATAAAAATCCGCTATTAATCGTAGAACTTTAATTTTTCCAATCTTGCAAAGTGCCAGTAAAATACCAAGCACCATTCCTAGTATAGTTGCTCCAATAACGATTTGAAGCGTAACACCTATTCCCTTTAATATATAAGGAATAGAGGGAACGACTGCTTGAAAATCTAACATATCGTTGCCCTCCTTTCTATTCGAACTATATAAATGAATTGAATCAAATTCGCCTTGGCGTATTTGCTCCTGCGCAAGCTCGTCGCAGAAAACATTGCGCCCAGATCAAGTAAGGAAGTTAGCCTAAGAACGTCGCATCCTTGCGACAACAGCTAACTGACCTGCATCACGCAGGCCTGAGCTTTCTCGATAAATTCCTCTAAAAATCTGTGGCATCCGCCGGAGGCCTCAATTTCATTCAGCAGTTATTTTTGCTGAATGAAATTGAACTTATTCTGCTTCTACTACAAACCATTTTTCTCTTAATTCTTCGATTTTACCGCTATCCGTTAATTCTTGAATTGCTTGGTCAAATTGTGCTTTTAACTCGCTTCCTTCTGGGAATACAGCTGCTTTAAAGTCAGGATCATCAACAACTACCGGGAAATAAGTTAAGTCAGCATTACGCTCCACATAATTTTCAGCTACGATATCTTCAATGATTGCAGCATCGAAGCGTTTTGTCATTAATTCTTGTACTACTTCTGGGATTAAGTTACGGCTTTCCACTTTCATATCTACCGTTGTTGCTAATTCATTTGCAAGTTCTTCTTGAATCGAAGAAATTTGTGCACCTACTGTTTTACCAGCTAGATCCTCTACTTTTTCAATGCCACTATCTTTTTTCGTAACAACCATTTGAACTGTTTCGTTATATGGATTCGAGAAATCTACTACTTTGTCACGATCTGGCGTTGGAGTCATACCTGCTAAAACGAAATCTACTTTTCCTGCTTGTATTGCTGGGATTAAGCCGTTAAAGTCGATGTTTTCCACTTTCACTTCAAATCCTAATTTTTCACCGATTAAATTGGCAAGGTCGATATCAAATCCAATAATTTCTTCCCCTTTTGCTGTATCCACATACTCGAATGGTGGATAATCTGCAGATGTACCCATCACTAATACTTTTTTGTCCTCTGATGTTCCTTCACTACCGGATGATTTTTCGTTGTCTGACTTCGTACCACAAGCTGCTAATAAAGCGATTACTAGTACTAGCATTGCCATAAATAATTTGTTTTTCATTTTATTTTTTCCCTTCCATATAACGATTAATTGCCTTTTCAAGCATTTCTAAACCGTCGTCGATTTGTTCTTTTGTTATGGTTAAAGGAGGAATCATTCGAATAACTTCCCCTTCGTTTCCACATAAATAGAAAAGTACACCTTCTTCTAACGCATAGTCCAGAATTTCCATCACTGCTTGTCCATCAACCTTACCCGTTTCAGGATTGGAAATTTCGATTCCTATCATTAATCCAACTGAGCGGATATCGCTTATAATTGGATATTTTGCTTGAAGTTTTTTTAACTGCTCCGTTGCGTATGCCCCAACCATTTTTGAGTTTTCCACGAGATTTTCTTCGTGCAATATTTCTAAAGTTGTTAAAGCAACTGAACATGCAATTGGATTTCCACCGAATGTAGTACCATGCATGCCGAGTGGCCATTTTTTCATTAATTCTTTCGAAGCGACAGTTGCACTTAATGGAAGACCAGATGCAATGCCTTTTGCGATTGCCATAATGTCTGGTGTCACGCCAAAGTATTGTGCTGCAAACCATTCACCAGTACGACCGAAGCCCGTTTGCACTTCATCGAAAATTAATAAAATGCCATGCTCATCACAAATCTCTCGAATTTTCTTCACCCATGCCTTCGGAGGAATAATATATCCACCTTCTCCAAGCACTGGCTCTAAAATGACACAAGCCACTTCTTCAGGCGTTACTTGGTGCTTAAAGAGACGTGTAAAATCCTTCTCTAGCTGTTCTACGCAGTAAATCTCAGGATCAACTCCAGCAGGGCAACCTTTTACGTCTGCATATGGAATTTGATAAGACAAATGTGATGGCTGTAAAAACTTACGATATTTACTCTTCGATGTTGTCACACCTAACGCCCCAAGGGAACGACCATGAAAACAACCAGTAAATGATATAACATACGGGCGCTCTGTCACGAATTTCGCAAGTTTTAATGCACCTTCAATTGCCTCTGTTCCGCTATTCGCAAAGAAAAAGCAATCTAAATCTCCTGGTAATACATGCCCTAGATTTTTGGAGAGCTTTAAAATAGATTCGTACATAATAACGCCAGATGGACCATGTACAAGTTGATCCGCCGCGTCCTTAATACTTTGGACAACTTTTGGATGACGATGCCCAGTATTCGCTACCGCAATTCCCGATGTAAAATCCAAATACGTTTTGCCATCTACTCCGTAATAGTAGCATCCCTCTTCCTTCACAATAGGAATATTTGGGTGATCTTTTGCCATACTTGGCGCTAAATAATCTCCCATATTATCATATAATTCTAACCAGTTACTCAAACTGCTCACCTTCACTTTTCCATAAGTTATTCACTTTTATAACATAGAGCCAACTATTTATATTATTAGCATGAAATGTCTTATTCATCCTTAACTACTTTTTTTGACATGTATACAATATATGCCCTTGTGTATAAATATTCAACAAGTTTTTTCGTGAATCTAAAAGTTTAAATTGGTCAAATTTTCGGAAATACATTTTTCTTTTTTCTTATAATTTTCATCTAATCTCCCCATACAGCTCCGCCGCGAACGACAAGCATACTATATGTGTATTATTAAAAAAGGAGAGATTTTCAGTGGCTAATATGTATTTAGATTTATTGGCTTATTTTGGAGTCGGTAGTGCGCATCCAGGGGGATTTCGTTTAACCCAATCTATACTGGAAAATGAAAAAATTCTTCCGGTAGAAACTGTTCTAGATGTAGGTTGTGGGACAGGGCAGACCGCTGCTTTCTTAGCAAAAAAGTTTCACTGCCAAGTAACTGCGATAGATAAACACCCCATTATGGTTGAAAAGGCAGAAGAAAGATTTAAAAATAATAATCCTCCTATCAAGGTGATAGAAGGAGACGCAGAAAATTTAAGTTTTGCAGATGATTCTTTTGATTTCGCTATTGCCGAATCAGTGATCGTCTTTACTAATATTTCGAAAACATTAGATGAACTTGCCCGAGTATTAAAAAATACCGGTAGAATGATTATCATCGAAATGGTAGTGGAACCAAATTTACCAATAGATTTACAAAAGGAAATACAGAATCTATATGGAATATGCGAAGTTTTAAGGGAAGAAGAGTGGATATCCAGACTTCACCAAGCCGGATTCACTAAAATTGAAATGATAAAAACACCATCCACACTATCACCAAGTGAACTTCAAGACGTCAATCAATCGGAAAACATCCAGTCGAAATTCTACGATCTATGGGAGATACATCATCAATTCATCGTTCAAAATCATCACTTCATTGGCTATCGGGTATTTAAATGTCATCTGTCTTCATAGGAAAATCAGAACTTGCAATTATTTCTTCGGAGGATTTTCTATATAATTCGTTATTTGGAAAGGGTCCATGCTTCTTTTGAAAACTATCTACAATTTGAAAACCTATATGATAACCAATCCATTTCGGAAAACGACTTCCAGCTTTACCAAATAAAAAAAGATGATGATTTTTAACTCCTGCAACATCTAACGAAGGTACAAAGTGCTTTTTCCATATGGGAAGAGCTTCTTCCAATGAATAAAGATTTATCCAAGGCGCTAACCACTTTTCACCGTATACATCCTTTACCGCATATTCCCCAAGTCCTTCAATAATTAGCGAATCCTTTAAAGAAATCTTATTTGGAGCTATATTCAAATACTCTAATCGGCATGCATGATTATACTCATGTGCAAAGAGAGCCTTTATTTCTTCCGTATGGAGATCAGGAGATAGAAATAAAAATAATGCTCCTCTATACGCTATACCATTTTTTTTAGGTGTTTCCTTTCTTGTTTTTGCAGTTGCATTTTTTATTGGGAAAATATAGATGGAAACTTTCGGGCCATTCCACCGTTTTCTTAACATTTTATATTCTTGTTTTACGATTTGCCATACATTTTGAGCTTCCATTCGTTGGACAATATCTTTTATGTTCCGCCACTCCCCCGGCTGAAATAAACCATTTCTTAGTAGTTCATACTGGACTACCTCTGGATCTACTGTGGGAAATAATTTCATAAGTGGTCCACCTAATATCTCGGAATGCTTGGTAGTTGCTCCTCTTCCTGATTGCTCTTCACATAGTTCAACAAACTTATAAAGCAGATTTTGCGTTTGAATTACTGGCATACATCTCTTCCTTTTTCCTTTTACTTTTATCATATGTTTATATTTCAAATTATTTATGAAACTTGATATTTTTAGCAATCCATCATTCAGTAGACGATTGTCTTTCGTGCCATATTCTGAAGCGCATATGTTAATAGGACATACATGTATGTAAATTATCGTGAGAGGAGGATGAAAATGAATCGATCTAATTTATATAATCAATGTTGTAATTATCATGGACAACGAGTGAGAATAACTTGTCGTGGTGGGAGAGTTTATGTAGGTGAAATTACAAGAGTTAGCAGAAATACTGTTTGGATTCGACCAGATAATGAATTTGGTGGATATGGTTTAGGTTTCTTTGGTGAAGGATTTGGAATTGGCTTTGGTATTGCCCTCGGTGCTATTACCGGAATCGTTCTGGCTTCCGCTTTTTTATGGTAAAACATATCCTATTCTATTCGAATACATTCCATAATGCTTATCTGTAGAAAAAAAGAAAGGGAATTAGCATTTTTCCTTTCTTTTTTTCTAGTTTTTTTTTTACGTTATTTTCTAACACAGTGTTCGTAAAACCTCCTTCCAAATCAAATCTTCCAAACTAGTAGAAAGACTGTGTATAATGAAATTAGAGTTCATAATATGAATTATTCAAAAAAGGAGTACTACATAATGCCGGATCAAGAAACCGAGTCAACACCTTTAGAGAATCAGCCAACTTGGCTACAAAGTTACATCGATTCTCCTGAAAAGCAACAACAGTTATATAGAAGGACATTGATCATCGTTGTCATTTCACAAATATTCGGTGGAGCAGGGCTTGCAGCAGGGGTAACCGTAGGAGCACTTCTAGCAAAAGACATGCTAGGTACAGACAGTTTTGCAGGAATTCCGGTTGCATTGATCACTTTGGGTTCTGCTGTAGCGGCGCTACTTGTAGGACGATTATCTCAACGTTTCGGGCGACGTTTTGGACTAGCAACAGGATTCTTGACTGGTGGGATTGGTGCGATTGGGGTAGTGATATCAGCAGCTACCAATAATATTCTTCTTCTATTTGCATCTCTGTTAATCTATGGGGCAGGTACTGCTACAAATTTACAAGCCCGATATGCAGGTACAGATCTAGCAATGCCAAAACAACGAGCAACAGCAATAAGTATTGCAATGGTATCAACCACTTTCGGGGCTGTTGCAGGTCCAAACTTAGTCGAAGTAATGGGAGAATTTGCTGCATCAATTGGGGTTCCCGCCCTTGCAGGTCCATTCATTTTATCTGCGGCAGCCTTTATACTTGCCGGTTTAGTTCTTCTTATCTTGCTTCGCCCTGATCCTTTTAATGTTGCGAAAGCTATTGCTGAAGGAAAGGCCGCGAACAATAGTAAACATTCAGATACTGAATCTACTATAATAGCAAATAACAAACCATTAATTATCGTTGGTGCTACGGTAATGGTTTTAACACAAATTGTCATGGTTGCAATTATGACAATGACTCCTATTCATATGGGGCATCATGGACATAGTTTAAAAGAGGTCGGTCTAGTTATCGGCTTCCATATAGGTGGGATGTACCTACCATCTCTTGTAACGGGAATACTCGTCGACAAGGTTGGACGAACGGCAATGGCTATTGCTGCCGGGGCTACTTTACTTCTAGCTGGTGTTATCGCTGCTATAGCACCTACCGATTCAATCCCAGTACTAATCATCGCTCTCACTCTACTTGGTATTGGTTGGAACTTTGGATTAATAAGTGGTACGACACTTATCGTAGATGCTACTAATCCGTATACTCGAGCAAAAACACAAGGATCTGTTGATGTATTGATCGCTTTGGTAGGGGCATCTGGCGGAGCACTGTCTGGCATGGTGTTAGCTCATTCTAGTTATACAACTCTTTCACTTACCGGAGGGATCCTTTCATTATTGCTTATCCCAGTAGTTGTTTGGTCACGTAGCAAACAAAGTAATTCTTAAACTTACATTAATGGGTACCAAGTCATCAATGAATTGGTACCCCTAAATTATGCTAATCCTTGTGCTAAATCCTCTAGTAAATCTTCCACATCTTCAATCCCAACAGATATTCGTACAAGCCCGTCCACAATACCTAATTCCAAACGGCGCTCCCTAGGAATCGATGCATGCGTCATTCTAGCTGGTACGGAGATTAAGCTTTCCACGGCTCCTAAACTTTCCGCTAATGTAAAGTATCGTAGCTTCGCAAGTAACGCATCTGCTTTTTCTCCACTTCCAACATCAAAGGAGATCATCCCACCGAAACCAGTCGTTTGTTTTTTCATTAGCTCGTGTCCAGGGTGTTCCACAAAACCTGGATAATATACTTTTCCAACAGCTTCATGATTATTCAAAAACTCAGCAATTTGCTGGGCATTTGACTGATGCTCTTCCATACGAAGTCCGAGCGTTTTAATGCCCCGCATTAATAACCAAGAATCTTGAGGTCCAAGCACCGCTCCAACCGCATTTTGTACGAAATGTAAATCAGTCGCAAGCTTTTCGGAATTGACAACGACCAAGCCCGCTACTACATCACTATGCCCACTAATATATTTCGTCGCACTATGCACAACAATATCTGCTCCGAACGCAATTGGTTGCTGGAAATAAGGTGACATAAACGTGTTATCTACAATGGTGAGCAGTCCTTTTTCTTTGGCAAACTTTGCGACAGCTTCCATGTCTGTAATCTTCAATAAAGGATTTGTCGGGGTTTCCAAAAATATCGCTTTTGTGTTTTCTAACACAGCTGCTTCCACTTCAGCTATATCACTCGTATCCACAAAAGTAGCTTCAAGTCCAAAACGATTTAATACTTTCGTCATCACTCGATAGGTTCCACCATACACATCATCCGTTAATATGATATGATCCCCTTTGTTGAAAAGCATCATCACAGAACTCGTTGCTGCCATTCCAGAAGCAAATGCAAATCCAGCAACTCCGCCTTCCAAATCACTTATTAATACTTCCAATGCATGGCGAGTAGGATTTCCAGTACGTGAATATTCATAACCTTTGAATTTCCCAACCGATTCTTGCTTATACGTACTCACTTGATAAATCGGTGTCGATACTGCTCCAGTTGCTTCATCGCCAACAATACCTGCATGAATTAGCTTCGTTTTCGCACGCATTTACTTTTCCTCCATTTCAAATTCGCCTTGGCATATGTGCTCCTGCGCAAGCTCGTCGCAGGGAAAACAATGCTCCTGCTCGTCGCAGAAAACAGTGCATTCCGATTTTAATCAACCTTGCTCCATAAAAATCTGTGACTTCTACCGGAGGCTTTCATGTAACTTAGCCGGGTTTAATCCTCGGCTAAGTTGAATAGATCATACACTTTTTGACTTAAATAACGTTCGCTTGAGTCCGGAAAAATAGTGACGATATGGCTTCCATCTTTTGCAATTTCAGCTTCTTTCAGAGCAGCAAAAAAAGCTGCTCCAGATGAACTCCCAACAAGTAATCCTTCTTTTTTTGATAGTGCTCGTAGTTGTGCAAAGGCATCTTCATCACGTACAGTATGAATTGCATCAAAAAAAGAACTGTCCATAAATGCAGGTAGAAACTCCATTCCGATTCCTTCCGTCACATGCGAACCTGCAGTTCCACCATTCAAAATAGATCCAACTGGTTCTACTATTACTGTTTTCACATTAGCATTTCGCTCTTTCAAAAATGTAGATGTCCCCATAAATGTCCCACCAGAGCCGGCTCCTGCAACAAACACATCAATTTGTCCGTCTAAATCTCTCCAAATTTCCGGTCCTAGTGTTTTTTCATAAGTAGCCGGATTCGCTGGATTGGAAAATTGGGATGGTGAAAAAGCATTTGGAATGGTGGCAACTAGTTCACGTGCTTTATCAATCGCCCCTTGCATCCCAAGAGAAGTCTCTGTATTGACGATTTCTGCTCCCAAAGCGCGCATCAACGTTTGTTTTTCCACACTAAACTTTTGTGGGACGACGAATATCACTTTGTACCCTTTCCCAATTGCAGCAAGTGCAATACCTATTCCGGTATTTCCAGCGGTCGGCTCAATAATCGTACCACCAGGCTTTAGCTTTCCAGATTCCTCTGCATCTTTTATTAAAGATAAACCGAGCCGGTCCTTCACGCTGCCCCCTGGATTTAAATATTCCAACTTTGCAAAAATCCTGCAATTATTTGGGATAGTAATATGCGTAATTTCCACGATAGGCGTTCTTCCTATTAATTCCTGGACACTACGAAAATAGTTCATTATGCTTCCTCTTGATAGATTTGGCGCCATTCATCTTTTTTAGCGAGCATTTCCGATGCAATTTCTTTTGCACCTTCTAAGCTGTGACTTGCCGCCCATCCACATTGCACTTCATTGCAAGCTGGCACTTCCGTTGCTTTTAGCACATCTTCTAATGTTTTTTCTAAAATCTCTAAAATTTCATCATAGTTTTCATGATTAATAACCGATAAATAAAATCCAGTTTGGCATCCCATTGGACTAAGATCTACTACTTGATCCGAATGATTACGAATATTTTCTGCCATTAAATGCTCTAATGAATGCAGAGCTGGCATTTTCATATGTTCTTTATTTGGCTGCTTAAAACGAATATCGTATTTATAAATTTCATCTCCACGAATTCCTTCTTTTGTGCCTGCTAAACGGACAAATGGTGCTGCTACCTTTGTGTGATCTAAGTTAAAACTTTCTACATTCATTTTTTGCATTTTTATCGCTCCTATAATTTATTCGCTTCCATTAACCAAACAAAATCATTCATTCTCGTAAAATGTACTTGAAAACCCGCTTCGTCGAACAATTTTGTTAAGATTGGGATCGTCGTATAATATTCTCTTTCTAGATCGTCTGCTACATGATGAAATCCACGTGCTCTTTCTTTTGCAATTCGCTCTTGTTTTGCCTCTTCAGATATAAAAGCAGTATCTGCAAACACCACTTTCCCGTTTGTCGGTAGAAGTGCTGCATACTTTAGTAATGCCTCTCTTTTTTCTTCATCAGTCAAATGATGAAATACATACGTACTGACAAATGCATTGATACTTTCAGTTCCTACTTCAAACTGTATCAAATCCCCATCGATTACTTTAATAGAAGGAAAGCGTATAGCTGTCGCATGACGCATCTTTGTATTAGGTTCGATACCAATGACAGAAAAACCTGCTTCTACTAACTTAGCAGTTAAATTTCCGGTTCCAGTTCCAAATTCAATGACCTTGCCAGAAACACTGGATGCAACTGCATTTAATATATTATCGTATCCTTCAAATACATCTCGGTACTCCGGATCTTCTCCAGCAACCGAAGCCTCATAAGAATCAGCCCACTCATCAAAAATATCAACAAACTCTCTGCCCATCTATTAACCCCTTTTTAAAACTAGATTATTCCTAGTCGATTACTTTGGTTAGGCGTAATATAAATAGTTATATCATAATTGGCAAAATTGTCAAACAAAAAAAGGTCTCTCTACAATTAGAGAAACCCTTTTCAACATTACAAAGGAAAAAATAGCGGGATAACAACCATCATGACGAGGAACATAACAATTTGTAACGGAATTCCCGCTTTCATAAAATCGAAAAACTTATATCCACCCGCTGTCATCACTAATGCATTTGTTGGTGATGCAACTGGTGTTGCAAAAGCCATACTTGACGAAACTGCGATTGCTATTAAAAACGTATACGGATTTGCCCCCATGCTTATTGCAGCACTCATCGCAATTGGTGCAAACAAAACAGCCGTAGCCGTATTACTTATAAATTGTCCAAACACCATCGTAATAAAATAGATACCTATAAGTACGCCCATCGCCCCGAAGCCGCCGAGTAGATTAATAATTCCCTTCGAAAGAATGACCATTCCGCCCGTTTTCTCTAGAGCTGTAGCCATAGGAAGCATCGCTGCTATTAATACAATACTCTCCCAGTTCATCTTTCCATATGCATCATCCATATTTCGCAAGCACCCTGTAACAATCATTAACACTGCCCCAATTAAAACAGATATGACAGCGGGAAAAACCTCAGAAATCATCAGAATAATCATAAATAACATAATTGCCCCTGCAATGGGTGCTTTTCCACTAGCTGCGGCAATACTTGCATGTTCTTTCGGCTGTCCAACAACGACGACATCTTGCATCGCTTTCGACAGCATTTCTATTTCATCCCATGCTCCTTGCACTAAAAGCGCATCCCCAAAACGAAGCCGTACATCTGCCATTTCGCTTAGTACATAATCCCCTTTACGATTTACACCTAGTATATTCAAATTATACTTTTCCCGAAAACCAATACTACCAACCGTTTCATTTATTAAGCTTGAATGTGGAGTTAAAAGCACTTCAGCAATACCTAACTGTTTCGATACAAGCACGTCTGCTTCCGATTCTTCCTGATCTATTTCTAATGAAAAATCCTTCGCAAATTGTTCCATACTACTAAATGCACCTTGCACAAATAATATATCCTTCGCATGAATAATACTAGTTGGTCCAGCCATTTCCTGATACGTAATCGGTAACAGATTTATGCCTTCTATCGATTTACGATCTATTTTTAAAATAGCTAAATGATACTTAGCCGGAAGCTTCAATTCAGCCAGTTGCTTTCCTATTATCAGTGAATGCTCTGGAACGATAAGCTTGTGTAAGCTCCCGCCAAGTTCATAGTCGATTGCCAATTGTTTAGGCGAGAGCTTATGCCCCTCTTTTAATGCGTTTTTATTTTTCGCATTTGGTAATACAACATTTCGAGCTACAACGAAATAAAGGATACCAACAAATATAGCAATAACCCCAACTGGTGTAATTTCAAAAAAACCAAGCTTTTTATAGCCGTTATCTACCAATACTTGGCTAACAATTAAATTAGCCGGTGTTGCAATTAGCGTCAAAAGCCCAGACAAACTACTGATATACGATAGCGGTATTAAATACTTCGACGGACTACTATTAATACTGATCGCAATACTTATAACAATCGGTAGCATTAATGCAACTGTCCCTGTGTTACTCATAAATGCCCCAACTATACCGGTAATAACGAGTAATAAAATAAATAATCTATTTTCACTTTTTCCAGACCATTTAAGAAGTAAATTGCCAGCCGTCTGTGCAAGGCCTGTACGCACGATCCCCGCACCTACAACAAACAGTCCCGCAATCATGATTACGACAGAATTCGAAAAACCTGCTAGCGCTTCTGTTGGTTCTAAAACTCCCGTAATAACAAATGCCAATAATGCCAAAACAGCAACCAAATCTGCTCGCACTCGGTTGCTAATAAATAACACAATACTTATTGCTAAAATACTAAACGTAATAACAAGCTGCATAACCACATGCGCCCTTTCCGTCAGATAATACATCTATTATATAAGAAGTCGGGGGTAAGTGCTTCATCCCAACTATCGCTTCAATAAGTGTTTCACAAAGTGCCACATATTTTTCACAAAAGTATTTTTCATTAAAAATGCAGTGAGCTATTCAATACTCACTGCATTTTTTCATATTCGAATGGAATTTATTTCTCTACGTATTTTCGCAAAATAGGTTCTAAATAGTCTTCTTTGAAAAATGTACTATTCGCCAAAAATGCTTCTACGCTCTCTTTTTCTAACTGCAGAAAGACAAATTCATCGAATTCTGGTTGTTCTCCTTTTTCAATTAGACGCTGATTGTGTTTTTCGAATAATACTTGAAGTTCATTTGAAGTATCGTTTACTTGAAGTTCAAACATTACTGCCCAAAAATCATATGTCCCTTTACTTTTCAAAAACCTAGGAGCAAATGATTTCACATAAGGAGACTCGATAAGTAAACCCATTTCCTCTTCTAATTCTTTTCCAATACTTTTCTCCAAATTAAAAATAAAGCCATCCAAATCGGTCTCGTCTAAACCTCCACCAGTAAATTGCATTCTACCAGGTGTCGAAGTATGTTCATTCATCTTGCCGAAAGCAATATAATTGTCGATCGTAATAACGGCTACACATGTGAATATGACTTTACAAGGAAATGCGCAACCTTCGTGACGGATTGTGTAAAGATAGTGTTTATAATCTGTTTTTGCTACTGTCACTTGAAGTTCTTTCGGTGTATTATTAATTTGGGTAATCGTAAATACTTCTCCATTGCGCAAATGAGGATTAATTTTTATCTGGTTGTCCCAATATTTTTCATGCTGCTTCTTTATACTTACTGGCAAATCGTATGATTCCGGATCATACTTAACGGTAACTTTGGCAGGTGTTTCTTCGATTAATATCGGTTCTATTTTATTCACTCCACTTCTTCAACTGCAAATCCTTCGTAAATAAGTTTTTATAACAAAGCACACTCAACATCATACTCGTAATGGCAGACGAATTAGTAAACACGAAAATGATTAATCATTGATAGCGAACAGCTTCTACTGGGTCCGCTCCGGCAATAATCATTCCGGTCATCATATCTGGGAGTTGCATTAGTCCTACTGTTTTCATTGCATCAATGGCCGGAATCATTCTAAACTTCACCGATCGTTTGAGTACATCTTGTACTGCCTGTCTACTCGTTGCGCCAAGCGCAAGTAATGTCTCAATTTCTCCTTTAGAGCTTTCCGTTTCGCGTTTTAATTGCGTTAAAAATAAACCACAAGCAACCATCGCATTGTTTGTTCTGCTGTATGCCAATAATTTTTCGTTAAGCCTTTCATTTCACATAAAGCTGTCATTCATTCTCTTCCCACTCTTCTCTTAATAAACCCATTCGAATAGAATCATAATAAACGCCGTCATAATAACGGCATTTTCGAAGGCGTGCTTCCATCGTCATCCCTAACTTTTCACCGACTTTGATCATGCGCTCGTTGCCAGACCAAGTTGTATAGCCTACGCGTACAAGTGGTAATTCTTTAAATAAATGCGTAATCCACATGCGAAGTGCCTTTGTTCCAATTCCGCCACTCCAATACTGGGGTTCATAAATAACGATGCCCATCTCTAACCAGAGCGACTCTTCGTGCTCCCAATAATAACAAAGTGATCCTACTAATTCGTTATCTACGTAAATACCCCACATATCTTCTTGGTTAATCAGCTGATCCTTTTTCTCTAGAAATTGCTCTAATGTTTTCGGCTGGTACGGAAAATAAGGTGCGTCCCACTTTTTCCACTCTGGCGATGCTTCTTTTGCACTCAATTTCCAAAGTCTTACAATTTCTTTTTCTACTATAGGTCTTATCATAATATGTTGCATTTTCATGACCCCCGTCCTACTTGCATATCCATAATATTATCATAATTTCGTTCATATGACCGTATGCACCAAGCACTTCGTTGTGTTAAAGTGTTATATAACAAAAATATTATTAGAAAAAGGAGTGACACAACTTTGGGTGGAAATCAGCAATTACAACGAGGACTCGAACAACGGCATATCACCCTCATGTCTTTAGGTGCAGCAATTGGAGTCGGACTATTTTTAGGCTCTGCAACGGCAATTCGGCTAGCTGGACCTGCAATTCTTATTTCATACATAATTGGTGGATTAGTTATATTAATAATTATGCGTGCACTTGGAGAAATGGCGGTACATAATCCCGTTTCAGGTTCATTTAGTAGATATGCACAGGATTACTTAGGACCACTTGCAGGTTACATCACCGGTTGGAATTATTGGTTTTTATGGGTTGTTACATGTATGGCTGAAATTACAGCTGTAGGTGTTTATATGCAAATGTGGTACCCTGATACACCTGCATGGATTTGGGCATTATCAGCACTTGTTATAATGACATTAGTAAACTTAATCGCAGTGAAGGCTTATGGTGAATTCGAATTTTGGTTTGCTCTAATAAAAATTATCGCAATTGTAGCAATGATTTTCGTTGGATTTGGAGTAATCATTTTTGGTATTGGGAATAACGGAATAGCTGTTGGAATTAGCAACTTATGGTCGAATGGTGGATTTGCACCAAATGGAGTTACGGGAATTTTAATGTCGCTACAAATGGTCATGTTCGCTTATTTAGGAGTAGAAATGATTGGTGTAACAGCAGGAGAAGCAAAAAATCCAAAAACCGTTATTCCTCGCGCAATCGACACTGTTTTCTGGCGTATTCTTATTTTCTATGTTGGGGCTCTTTTCGTCATTATGTCCATTTATCCATGGAATGAAATCGGTCAAAATGGAAGTCCATTCGTTTTAATGTTTGAAAAAATCGGCATCGGACCAGCTGCTGGCATTATTAACTTCGTCGTATTAACGGCAGCACTTTCTAGCTGTAACAGTGGTATTTTCAGTACTGGTCGTATGTTATTTAACTTAGCTGAACAAAAGCAAGCTTCTCCTAATTTCAAGCGAATTAATGGAGCTGGCGTACCTGCTAGAGCAATACTATTTTCTGCCGTTTTACTATTAGTCGGTGTTTTATTGAATTATCTTGTTCCGGAAAAAGTATTTATATGGGTAACGAGTATTTCAACTTTTGGGGCGGTTTGGACTTGGGGAATTATTTTGTTGTCTCAGTTAAAATTCCGTAAGACCCTTTCTAAAGGGCAAGTTTCTAAATTATCATACAAAGCTTTGTTCTATCCGTTTGGGTCGTATTTAGCCCTTGCCTTCTTACTATTAGTACTTGGGCTCATGGCCTATTTCCCTGACACACGCATTGCGTTAATCGTAGGACCAATTTGGATAATCTTCCTAGTATTTATGTATTTTAATAAAGGTTTGCATAAGAAATGACTTAATCGAGCGAGAGTTCGATCGATTGTGTCATAAGATTGATCGATTCACCTAGAACCCCCTTCAATATAGAAATGAAGGGGGTTCTTTTTCCATTAAATATATTTCTCAAACCAACTTGTAATTTGATCTAATCTAGTTTGTCGTAAATTTGGTAATCCAACTCGAGATAAATTATGATCCGCTTGAGGGAAACGAACAAAACTCGTTTCTTTTCCCATTGCTTTTAACGTTATATACAATTGTTGTCCTTGTTCAATCGGACAACGGTAATCATTTTCACTATGCAATATGAGTAGTGGCGTTTCTACATTCGATGCATATTTCAATGGAGAAGCATCCCACAGTTTCGTTATATCAGACATATCTGCACCGATTTGCCATTCAGTAAAATAATAGCCAATATCCGAAACACCGTAAAAACTAATCCAGTTCGAAATAGATCGTTGTGTAACCGCGGCCTTAAATCGATTTGTATGACCAACAATCCAGTTTGTCATAAATCCTCCGTAACTACCACCAGTTACGCCAAGTCTCGAATCGTCAATCCAGTCATTTTCAGCCAGTACATAATCGAGTCCTGCCATTATATCCTCATAGTCCCCACCTCCATAATCACCACGCACTGCATCAACAAATTGTTGACTATATGAATGACTACCGCGCGGATTTACATATAATACACCGTATCCTTTTGCAGCTAGCAATTGAAGTTCATGGAAAAAAGTGTTGGCATACATCGTATGCGGCCCACCATGAATTTCTACGATAAGTGGATACTTTTTCCCTTTTTCATAGCCTACTGGCTTCATTAGCCAACCATGAACGTCCCAATCTTTAGCACCTTTATAAACAATTGCTTCTGGTTCCGAGAGCTCTAGTTCATTTAATAATGCCTCATTAAAGTTTGTTAGCTGTATTCTTTCACCAGTCGCTAAATTTTGCTTAAATAATTCCCCGGGAAATATTGCGTTACTTATTGTCGCAAGGGAAAATGTACCTGTCGCATCTATATCATAACCATATATATGTTCATTTTCCGCTGTTGCCGGATACACCGCTCCATCTAATGAAGCAAAATAAAGTCGAACGTCTCCCATTGTAGACAATTGAAAGTACAAATGATTGCCGTCTGTCCATACTATATCTGGTGCACTAGCACCTTGCTGAATATCTCCACCAGAATAATCTCCTACCGGCGCGTCAATTCCTTCCGTTAGCACTTGACGAGATCCTGTACTCACTTCATAAACGAATACTTCCGCATGCGATGCATTTTGATACTGTCGATTGCTGCCAGTAAAGGCAATGTACTTGTCATCTTTTGAAAAAGCCGCTCCCCCGTAATAGCCTTCTTCATCCGTTAATACGGTTTCTTCTTTTGACTCTATATCAACTAATAATAACGGTTGGCGGAATGAGAAGTCTTGATTTTTCTCCCTGTTAACCCCCATCACTAGCTTCTTTCCATCATGCGAAATAGCTTGTAAGTTATAATTGTAGGATCCTTCTGTAAACTGCGTTATTTCTACTGTAGCGATATCTATATATCCAATTTGTTTATATGTATCTTTTGGTAGCAAGCCAACACCATCTGCATGATACTTCATTTTGTCTACAATATAAGCTTCCGGCAATTTATTTTCTTCTTTTTCCGCTTCATCATTCCATGTTTTCCCTTCTTTTAATGGGGCAACAAACCATATTTTTTGCCCACATGGTGACCAACTAAAGCTAGAAATACCTTTTTCCACTTTTGTTAATTTCTTTGCTTCTCCGCCACTTGTTGAAAGGACGTATACTTGATTGTCCTCTTCTCGGTTCGATAAGAATGCAATGTATTTTCCGTCTGTGGACCATTGCGGTGAGGATATACGTTCTTTCTTATGCGTCCACTGTGTTACCTCTTTTGTTTCCACATTTACATGATATAAGTACGCATAATATGTATTATCTTTTTCATCCATTTCCGAACGAATAAATATTGCTTCTTTTCCATTCGGTGCAATAACCGGGTTTGTAACGGAATGCAAGTTAAATAAATCCTTTGCCTCTAAGTTTCTCTTCGTCACTTTTCTATTCCTCACTTTCAAAATGCATCTTCCATGTATTTCGACACTCGAAACCTTTTTCCTGCTTTATTATAAAACTTAAAGATTGAACATGAAAAACAAATAGCTACCTTTATAAAGGATAGTTCGCGCAATATAGGGATACTGCGTGGTAGTGCGTCAACTAGTGACCGCTATGATTTCCGCTGCAGTCGAACGCTTTCCGCCGGGTGAGCGATGAGCCATCCGGCAGGAGTCGTCGACTGTAGCGAAAATCAACGGAAATGGCTTACTTATCAGCTTCGGCTCGTAAAAAAACAAAATTTTATACAGTTTTTTCGAATGTGTAAATCCAGTA